>NZ_FOWL01000014.1:0-186508 GCF_900115445.1 Variovorax sp. OK605 | reverse complement strand
TCCTGCGCGGCCGCCGCCGCCTGCGACGCCGCCGCGCTCGCGTTGGTCAGCGCCCCCACGTTCACCGCCGCGATCACCGGGATGCCCACCGACTGCCCCTTCACCTGGATGTTCTCCGCGTTCACCACGCGCAGCGCCGCCAGGTTCACGTTGCCCGACACCCGGATCCCCGCCTCCCCCGCGTCGATCGTGCCCAGCGGCGCAATCAGGTCCACGTCGCCCGGCGGGATCTCCGGGATCGGGTTCAGCGTCGCGATGCCCGCGCCGGTGTTCGGCGTGTTCGGCGACAGCGCCACGTTGCCGACGTTGTCGTAGGCCCGCCGCTGCGGCGTGTACACGATGGTGGTCTTGGCGCCGCGCCCGGCGTTGATGTCGCCCTGCGCCGACCACGCCAGCACGTTGCCGCCGAAGGTGGTGAAGATGCGGCTCTGGCCGAGCAGCAGGCTGCCATGCGTGTAGACGTTGATGTCGCCCTCGCCCTGCGTGAGCAGGCCCGAGCCCTCGCCCGGCGTGAAGCCGCCGTCCACGCCCACCACCGCGCGCCCGCCCGGCACCAGCAGGCTGATGTCGCCGCCGAAGTCGGTGTGCATGCCGGCGTCGAGCACCTTGTAGTACGGCAGGTCGGTGCCCGTGCCGCCCATGGCCAGCCATTCGTCGTAGCGCATGTAGGTCTTGCCGGGCAAGGGGCGTTTGGTCGGCTCCGCGCCGCTCAGCTCGAAGTACCGGGCGCTGCTGAACATGGTCAGGTCGCCCGCGTAGCTGCGCGCGTTGCCCTGCGCGTCCTGCGACGGCAGCAGCGTGGCGATGGCCTCGCGCCCGCGCAGGTAGCTGCCGCTGCGCCGGCTCTTCGGGTCGTTGTACTCGCGCCCGCCGGCCTTCAGCTCGGCGTAGTACACGTTGCGCAGGAAGGCGCGTTGCTGCGGTTGCGGCAAGGCGTCGAAGAAGGCGCGCGCGTCCATCGTCTTCGCGTCGAAGTGCAGGCCCAGGCCGTTGGCGCCCCCGAAGTGTTCGGCGAGCCAGTTGACCAGGTGCAGGCCGCTCTCCAGGCGGTACTCGCGCTCCAGCGTGCGGATGGCCGCGCCGCCGCCGGTGCCGCTGCCTTGCCGCCCGCGGTCGAGCTCGGCCTGCTTGCCCGCCAGGTAGGCGGGCGCGCCCGCCTCGTCGCCGCCATAGCCGAACTCGCGCGCCAGCCATTGCGACAGCGACAGCGCGCCTTCGTAGGTGCGCAGCGCCTTGCCCGGCTGCTCGGCGAAGGACTGATCGGCGTTCGCCAGGTTCTTCGGATCGAGATAGCGTGCGGCAAAGGCCGCCCAGTCGGCGCCTTCGCGACCCGCGCCCACGGTCACCGCAATGCCGGCGCCGCTGCGGCGGTCGCCCGGCACCACGCCGGGCCCGCGCGCCACCGAACCGACGCTGCGCAGCTCGGCCTTGTCGGCCATGTACACGTCGCGCCCCGCCGTGAGTTCGAGCTGGCCGGGCCCGGCCACGTAGAAGCTGCTGTAGCGGATGTCGCGGCCCGCTTCCACCACCGACACGTCGTCGACGTGGTTGTGCACGATCAGGTTGCCCGTGGCAAAACCGTTCCCCAGCGAGGGCTCCGGCCGGTACGGCGCATTGCTGTCGGGGCCGCGGGTGCGCGTCCAGCCCAGGGCATTGGCCGGCAGGGCCTCGGGGGCGCCGAGCGGCGTACCGGCATTCACGATGTCGCGCCCGGCGCGGATCGCGACCGGGCCGCTGCCTTCGTACCAGGTGTCAGTCGGGCCGAAGACCTCCGAGCGCGAGATGATGGAACCGGTGCGCAGGCCGACGATGTCCCCCTGCACCGCGTAGAAGCGCGACGGCGCCTGGCCCGTGACGCTGTAGCCCGAAGCCGTGGGCGGCACGAAGCTGAACAGCGGATAGCTCTGCGCCGTGAGATTGGGCGCCGAGCTGCCCGACAGCAGCACCGAAGGCGCGATCGCATCGGGGTGCACGTTGGTGATGCGAAGCGGCCCGTACCAGACGGCCTGGCCCAGGCCGACGAAGCCCGGGTTGAACGGCGTGGGCAGCATCGCCGGATCGACGCCCGAGGGCGTGACCGCATAGCCGCTCGCGTAGATCGAGTCGCCGGCCAGCAGTTCGAGCTGCGGCTTGCCCTGGCGCACGAACTGCGCGCCGACCGGGGTCGGTGCCAGCAGGATGCCGGTGCTCGACTGGTCCGGCACGTTGCTGCGGTTGAACGTGCCGGTCACGGCGTTGCCGTAGTAGAGGCTGCCGTTGGCCGATGCCGCGCGCAGCACCGAGGGGTAGATGAAGCGGTCGCCGCTCGCTACCTGGTCGCTGCGTTCGCGGTTGTCGGTCCAGGCCATGCCCGGTGTCAGGTTGCCGCCGGCCGAGAACAGGTCGACCGCGGTCGCCGGCGTCCACAGCGAGAACCAGCCGATGCCGCCGCCCGCGAAATGCGAGCCGCCGGAGGTGAACGGCACGCCGCCGTTGAACTGAGGCACGCGCCCGGCGTCGGTCACGGTTCCGATCACCAGGTCACCGCGCGCCTCCACGCGCAGGCCGCTGTCGCCCAGCACCAGCACCGGACCGCCGCCGGCAATGCCGGAGCTCGACACGTTGACACGCAGCGCGCGCGACTCCGTCGGGTCGGCCCGGTCGTAGCGCAGCTCGATCCCGCCCACCGCGCCCGCGTCCACGCGCAATGCGCCGCGCAAGTTGGTGAAGGTGCCGTTCAGGTCCAGCCGTTGCTCGGTGCGGCGCAGGTCGGTCGCGAATTGGCTGCCTCCGTAGGGCGCGAAGCTGCGCGTCTCGGCCACGGGGTTGAGGCCGCCGCCGATGCGGATGTCGAGGTCGCCGCCGCCGGTGAGCACCAGCTCGCCAGCGGAGGTCACGCGGCCGGTGCTGCCCACGGCCAGGCTCAGGCCCTGGCTGCGCGAGACGAAGGCGGCGTTCCAGTCGCTGACGAGGTTGAGCATGCCGGCATCGCGGCCCGCCTCGAAGACCAGGTTGCCGCCGCCCAGCGTGCCGAAGCCGGTGAAGCCCATCAGGTAGGGGGCGCTGTCCTTGCCGGCACCGGCCACATAGGTTCCGAAGTTGATCCACCAGGCCGTCGGCACGTCCTGGGCCACGGCGCCGCCGCCCTGGCGCCACAGCCATTGCCCGACGGAGCTGGTGCCCGTCATTGTCCCGCGCACGCCCAGCGGGTCCGTTCGGAGCAACGCGGCGGCACTGCCGACCTGGTCGCCCATGACGTCGCCCCCCGCGCGCAGCAGCAGGTTGCCGCCGTGCTCGGGGTACCACGCCTGGTAGAGGCTCTGGCTGCTGCTGCCGTCGACGAAGGGCGCGAGCGTGGTGCCCAGCGAACCGAGCATGCTGCCGTCGGCCTGCTGGCCGCGGGGCAGGTTGTGGAGATCGGCCTTGCCCGGCTGCGCCAGCGAGGCCGAGGGCGTGCCGGCGGTGTAGACGCCATACGGCGAAGTCATCAGGATGTCGCCGCCGGAGACCAGGTCGAGGTCGCCGGTGCCGGTGCGCAGCACGCTGAAGATCGGCTCGCGCAGCGGCTTTTCTTCCAGCCGGGTCTGTGGCGGCTTGCCGGGCGCGGTCTGCACCAGCAGCGGGCCGACGCCGAAGTTGTTGAGCTCCAGGCCGCCCCAGCCAAGAACCTCTTCGACCTGCGCCGGTGTCAACGCCTGCCCGGGGTGAATGTCGAAGCCCAGGCCTTGCTCGTTCCAGAGCGCCACGTCGGCGTCGATCGCCCACATGAACTCGCCGGGTGTGGCGGTGCCGGGAATTTCAATCCTGACGAAGCTGGAGCCGTAGTGCGTGTCGGACAGGCGGATGCCTGCATTGGCATGCGGCTGCGTGAGGCGCGAGTCCGCCGCCGACAGGTCGGCCCCGCCGACCAGGCGCAGGTCCCAAGACTGCGAGCCCTGCGCCAGCAACGGCGCCAGTGCCCAGGTGCGGCCCTGGGTGCCGTCGGCCTCGCGGTCGCGCAGGTCGACGAAGTTGATGCCGCCCGGCAGGCGCACCAGGGTTTCGCTGGGAATGACCGCGCCCTTGGCCAGCGCGAGCGGCCGCGCGAGCTGCACGCCGTTGAGAGGCGATCCCGGGAAAGACTGGTCGTGGATGACGCCGTCGGGGAAAGGCAGCGCCACGCCGCGCGGCCAGGTCATGGCCGCCACGTTGGCGACGTTGTTCAGGCGAAAGCCCGCGCCCAGTTGGGCGCCAGCGGGCAAGGTCACGTCCGACGGGAGCACCGTGCCCGCGGCGTACAGCTCGTTGCCGGCCGCATCCCGCACCGCGCCGCCGAGCACCGCGCCCTTGGCCAGTGCCAGCGGCTGGCTCAGCGTGGCCGTGACGGGCAGCAAGGTGCCGCGCGCCAGGCTCATCGCCTGCATCGGCAGGTCGTAGTTCAGCACGCGGCCCGACTGGAAGAAGGTGCCGGTGTCCAGCGTCACGCGCCCGCCCTGCGGCAGCACCATGTCGCCACCCAGCGGGATGCGCCCGCTCGGCAGCATCCAGCCCTTGTCGTCGGGCGTGACCGGCAGGCGCGCACCGTCGAAGCCGTCGCTCAGGCTGCCGAAGACGTCCAGCCGGCCCTTGGCGCGCAGCACCAGCGCGCCGGCCTCGCCCGAGCCCGCGACGCCGGTGCGCTGCGTGTGCGGGTTGACGCTCTGGTAGCGGTAGCCCGACAGGTCGATGTCGCCGTCCAGGTGCAGGTCGCCATCGGCCGTGCGGCTCGCGATTTCGATGCCCGGGCGCAGGTGGAAGGCATCGCCGTACGCGCGCAGGCCCTGCAGCCGGGCGTTCATCAGCGTGCCGTTGCCCAGCGCGTTGGCCATGAAGACCGTGCTGTCGGCGTGCTTGGCATTCAGGTAGGCCTGCGTGACCGACTGGTAGCTGCGGCCGTCGACGCCAACGTCGGTGCCCACCGGCGCATCGTCATAGCGCCAGAAGGCGTTGAGCATGATCGACCGCGCGCCGTCGATGGCGATGCCACCCGCCGCGTCGATGCCGATGTCGTTGCCGGTCGCGCCGCCCAGGCGCGGTGCGTTGAGCGCGACGGTGCCGAACGAGCGGCCCGAGCCCCCCGCGCGCAGGTCCATGCGCACGCCGGGCTCGATGCGCAGGCGTCCGCTGCCCGCATCGATCTCGATCACCGCGCGGTTCGGTGCGTCGATGGCCTGGCCGTAGCTGTCCACGCGCAGCACGCTGCCATGCGCGTCGAGCACGGCGTTGCCGGCCAGCGTGACGCCGTTCTTCGCCGCGAGGCGGATGCTGCCCACCTGCTCGCCGCTGGCGTCGACAGTGCCGGCCACGGTGAGCTGGCCGTTGTCCACCGACACGTTGATTTCGCGCGCGCGCAGTTCGTTGCCCACCAGCAGGTCGCCCTGCCTGAGCTGGAAGCTGCGGCCGCCGACCACGCCGCCGTCGTTCAGGCGCTGGTTGAGGCCGGTGAAGTCGTCGATGTGCTGCGCGCGAATGTCGGCGCGGCCCGCCGCGTAGGGCACGTCGGTGCCGCCCGCGTCGTAGTGGCCGCTGCTGGCGCCGCGCAGGGTGCCCGCGAGCGACACCGTGCCCGCGGTGTCGCCCAGCGCCATCGCCACGATCTTGCCGGCGCGGTTCTCCACCGCCGACACGTCGATGGCCGAGCCCGCCGCCTGCGCGATGTTGCCCGCGCGGCTTTCGAGCAGCACGTCGCCGCCCCAGCTGTGCTTGGCGCTGTCGAAGAAGTCGATGCGCCGGCCCGCCATGTCGATCTGCGCGCCCGCCCCCAGCAGCAGGTCGCCCTGCGCCGCGAGGCTGAGCTTGCCGCTGGGCAGCAGCACCGCGGTGTCCAGGCGCAGGTTGCCCTTGCGGCTGTCGAGCGACAGCTCGGCGCCGAGCGCGTCGGCCAGCGCCGCGTTGTCGGGCGCACCGGCGCGCACGCCGGGGAAGGCCGCCACGTCGATGTCGCCGCCCGCCGAAATCCTGTTGACCGAGCCCGCGCGGCCGGTAAGCAGCGGCGTGCGCAGGTGCAGCGTGCCGCCGCTGTAGCTGAAGTCGTTCAGCGTCTGGTCCCATGGGCCGCGGCTCTGGTAGACCGACAGCGAGCCGCTGCGGTTGGCCGTGATGCGCTCGCTCGCGTTCAGGCTCACGTCGGCAAAGCCGAGTGTCGTGCGATCGAAGGTGTGGACCGAATCGACGCGCGCACCGGGGCCGAAGCCGAACTCGATGCGGCGCGCGTCGATCGCCAGGCGCCCGCTGCCGGTGCCCGCGCCGCCGGCCACCACGTTGCCGGCCGGCGTGTTCGCTCCGTTCCACACCAGCGTGTCGGTCTGGATGCGCGCGAGCGCGTCGGCGCTGCCGTGGCCGTAGATGGCGGGCGTGCCCAGCACCAGCCGCTCGACCGACGAGCGGCCGGTGGCGGGGTCGATGGTGGACAGCGTGGCCGTGTCGTAGAAGTTGAGCGAATCGCGCACCGTAAGAACCAGGTTCTCCAGCGCGGGCGCGCCGGCCTCGGTGTCGCCGCGCAGCAAACGGTCGAGCACGCCCTGGTTGAGCGTGAGGCCCGGTGGCAGCACGCCACGCGCGGTGGCATCGGCCAGCGACTTCTCGCTGCCCACGTTCACGCCGCCCACGGCCAGCACCAGGTTGCGCGTGCCGTAGCGCACCGCTTCACCGAGGTTGAAGGCGTTGTCGGTCGCAGCGGTGATGGTGCCTTCGGAGTACAGGCGCGTGACACCGGCGCATGGCGTGAGCGTGCAGACGCCGATCTGGATCGCGCCCGCGCCCTTGCCGTCGCCTTCGGTCGGCAAGGTGGGCGCCAGCATGTCGAGCCAGCCGTTGGACACGGCCACCAGGCTGTTGGGACCGGGTGCGAAGACGAAGCCTTCCTTCGAGTCGTAGGCGGCGTTGCCGCGGCCCAGCGTATTGATGCTCGCGCCCTGCTCCACGGTGGTGCCGCCGGCGCGCGAACTGGTGATCAGAAAGACCTCCGCCGCACGCAGTTCGCTGCCGGCGCGCAGCACGACGGCGCGCGACTGCGTGGTGGCATTGACCATGTTCGCCTGCTGCAGGCTGCCCTTGTTGTCGGTGTAGGAGGCCGTGAGTTGGCCGCCGATGACCAGGCGCGCCGCGCCGATGGCGTTGAGCTCGGAAGCGTGGATCGACACGCCGGTGAAGCCCGGCGTGCGCGAAGCGCCGTCGGGCAGGATCTCGACGTCGCTGCCGCCGCCGACCGACGCCGTGCTGCCGCGCCCGCCTTCGGCCGGGGCGGCCAGTACGCTGCCGGCAAAACGCAGCTGCTGCGGCCGCTCGAACGAGCCGGCCTGCGTGGGCGCCACCAGGTCCACGCGGATCGACTTGGCGTCGCGCTCCAGCACCGCGCGCGGCACGCCTTCGCGCAGCGCCTGCGCTTGTGCGAAGGCGCTGTAGCCCATCTCGTTGTACTGCGAGTAGGTGCGCAGCATGTCGGCCGGCGTCAGGATCACCTGCGTGGGCATCGCATCGCGAAACGCGGTGCCGGCCGTGCCGAGCTGCCCAGAGGCCGCCCACGATCCGTTGCGCATGGCACCGGCGGTGCCCATGGCGCCCACGCTGGGCGCCAGGCCGTTCAGCTCGACGCGGAACGCGCCCGGCAGCAGCGCGTAGGTGGACGGCAGCAGCGTGTAGGTGCCCGCCGGCAGGCCCGGCACGCCCGCGCCGATGGTGATCTGGCGGCCCACGGCCGCGCTGCTCGCGCCCTTCTCGCCGTTCACCGGCGCATAGGCCGCCGGCACGCCCGGCACGATGGCGTACACCGGGTTGGTCGCAAGGCCCGGCAGCACGAAGCCGTGGCCGTCGGCGCTGCGCTGCATCAGCGGGTTCATGCGCGCATCGACCGAGCCGCCACGGCCCGGCAGGAAGGCCGTGCCTGTGAGTTCGCCGCCGCCGGACAGGTCGACCACCGCGCCCGCGTGCACGTCCACCGCGTGGCTCACCAGGCTGACCGACGGGTCCCGCCCGACGCCCCGGTACTCCACGTCCTTGCCGTTGACGACATAGTTCAGCCCGTCCGACGTGCCGCCATAGGGCATGCGCAGCCCGGCCGCGCTGACCGACGTGACGCTGCCCGGCATCAGCTCGACCAGCCCGGTGTAGCCGCTGCCCGTTGCACTGCCCAGCGTGATGCCGCCCAGCGGCGCACGCAGCACGCCGCCCTGCACCACCTTGGCCGCCGACAGCGTGAGCTGGCCGAACACACTCTGCGGCATGTCCGGCAATGCGTTGCCGATGCGCTCCACGGTGAGTGTGCGCTGGGGGTCGAACGCGACGTCCACGGTGCCGAATTCAGGCCGCGGAGTGCTGTAGCGTCCGACCACCACGGTGGCCATTTCGTTGCTGGCCGGATAAATCTGCGCCGCCGCGAGCGTGAGGTTGCCGGGCACATAGAGCCCGCCCCGGTCCTGGAAGCGAATGTCTCCCTGGCTGGCCAGGCGCATGTCGTCGAAGGCGAGGCGCTCCACGGCCACCTTCTTGCCATTGTTCAGATAGACCAGGCCGCGGGTGCCGGTCATGACGTCGCCGGCGATGTCGATCTGGTCGGCGTCCACCCGCAGGCTGCTGCCCGCCGCCACCTTCGGAACGCCCAGTTCCCCGCTGCCCTGGCCCAAGTTGCGCGCGCCGGTCACGGGGTTGGGCATGAGTGTGTTGTCGACCTGGCGGTTGGCCGAGCCGCCAAGGCGCACGTAGGGGGCGCTCAGCACGATGCGGCTGTCGATGGGGGCGTTCTCGACCAGGCCCAGGCTGCTGGCGGTCAGGCGCAGGCTCTGGCCCAGCCGAAGTTGCACCGAGCCGTCGAAGCTCAGCACGCCGTTGACGCCCAGCGCCAGGTTGTCGAAGCCGCCGGCCTGGATGCGGTCCACGCCGACGCGCGCGTGGCCGTAGGTGAGCGCGGGATCGGCCGCGCCGGCCTGCAGGCCGGCCGCCAGCACGCCGTCTCCCTGCGTCTGTGCCAGCACGAGTTCACGCGTCTTGCGCACCGTGTCGGTCACAGTGGGGCCTGCGTAGGTGAAGTTGGCGACCGGGCCGTAGATCGGCGTCTCCAGCGTCAGGGCCAGCGTACCGCCGGCCGCGCCAGCACCGCCCGAAGCGGCACGCATCTGGCCGTCCAGGTACAGGCCGCGCGAAGAGGTCAGCGAGATCACGCCGCCCTGGCTGGGCGCTTCGAGGGGCCCCGCGCCCGGCTGGTACAGCGTGGCCGTGGCGCCCGAGGCGTCGAGTCGCGCGCCGGGGCGCACCACCACGAAGGCGTCGGCCTGCGCCGACTTGCGGGTGTCCAGGTCGAAGGGCACGCCGATCTCGATGGTGCCGCCCGCGCTGACCTTGCCGTAGGCATGGCCGAGCGAGTCGGTGGCGGTGAAGGCGCGTCCGGAGACGTCGAGTTCGGCGTGTTCGCCGATCCAGATCGAACGGTTGTCACCGAGGCCATTGGCAGTGTCCGCCGGCCCGGCCTCTTTGTAGGCCCCGCGCAGCACCGAGATGCGTCCGCCCGCGGCCTGCAGCAGCCCGTCGATGGTGGTTTGCGCATTGGCTTCGAGCGCAATGGCGCGGCCCGGGTCGACCTGGATGCGCGCACCGGTTCCGATGGTCAGCGCCCCTTCCGCTTCCAGCGTGCCCGCCTTCAGCGACAGGTCGGCGCCGTCGCGCATGGTGAGCGTGCGACGCACTGCGTTCTCCTGCTGCAGCGGCGGCAGCCAGGCCTGCAGCGCCTGCGAGGTATTGCCCCCGGTGGCCAGCATGCGGCCCGCGGCCGGGTCGAAGCGCAACACCGGCATGACGACCTGCAGCTGCGCGCCGTCGACCACCGAAATGCCGTCGGGCGAATTCACCGCGTAGCGGCTGAAGCCGCGCTGGAACAGGCTGGGGTCCAGCGCGAGAAAAGGCACCACAGCCACCGTGTCGGGCCACACCGTGCCGGTGGCAATGCGCGTGCCTGCGGGCACCGTGACCGGAAACCTGGAGGCAGTGCCGGCCTTGTAGACGGCGACCAGCTCGAAGGTCGGCAGGCCATTCGGAAACACATCGGCCGGCAACACATAGCCCGCGGGAATGTTGGAGATGCCGACCAGAGCGCTGCCCGCCGGCACCACCTGGTTGGCGGCAATGAGCTTGCCCGAAGCCAGTTGCACGGTCGACGTGCTCACCCACGGGGCGGCGGTGATCACGGGGTTCTGGTCGTCCAGCCGCGGCTGCGAGTTCTGCCGCACCACCTGCCCCGGCGCCAACCTGTCGCTGGTGACGGAGAAGTCCATCGGGATCGACGCGCCCGCGCCAATCACGTAGTCGTTGGCCAGGCGCAGCGGCTGCGCGCTGGCCAGCCCGCCCTGCAGCACCTTGTCGGCATCGGTCGGCATGCCGCCGATGCTGATGGTGGTGCCGTGTTCCACGCTCAGCTTGCCGCCGCCGCGCACGCCGTAGCCGCGCAGCTCGCCGTCCATCGCCAGCGCGCCGGCGCCCAGGTTCTGGCTGGCGCCCAGCGTCACGTTGCCGCCCTTGCCGCCGCGCAGCGAACCGTCTTCCATCAGTGCCGCGCCCGACGACACGTCGATCAGGCTGCCCGTGCCCAGCGCCACGCTGCCGGTGCTGCGCATCGACACGCTGCCGCCGTCCACGTACGGCAGGCCGGCAATGTCGCTGCGGTCGATCTTCAGGTTGGTCCAGAGGCCGCGCGCGTCGAGCGTCACGCCGGGGGCCACCCGCGTCTGGGCGAAGTAGCCGCCGGGTGGCATCTTCTCGATCGGCAACTCCAGCCAGGGCTGGGCCGCGGAGGACGTGCGGCGCTCGATCATGTTGCCCAGCAGAATGCTGCCGCCTCGCGCCGTGAGGTCGGCATTGACCTTCACCTCGGTCGCGTGCAGCGCGAGCGTGCCGCCGTGGGCAACGCTCACCGCGCCGTCCACCTGGATGCCGCCCGCCGCGTACACGCGCAGCTCACCCAGCCCCAGGCTGCTGAGCCAGCCGGCGTCGAGCAGCAGGCTCTTCGCGGCCGCCTCGGGCAGCGGCTGCGCGAGGGCCAGGCCGTCGGCCAGCTGGCGCGCATGCGTGCCGATGTCGACCTTCTCGACCACCGCCTCGGGGCTGTTGCGCAGGTTCCGCAGGGCCTTGTCGTGGTACGGCGTGAGCGCGCCGATGACGAGCTGCCCCTGCTTCGCAACGGCGGTCTGCGACTGCAGGTAGCCCTCCATGCCGGCGTCGCGCGCGCGCTGCTGGCGCGGTCCCTGGAAGGCGGCGGTGGTGAGTTCGCCCTCGAGTACCGCGGCGTCCGTGGCCACTACCAGCCGGCCGGCGTCGCGGCCCACGGTGTAGCCGCTTTCCAGCCGCTGCTGCGGCGCGATCAGCGGGTTGTAGAAGAAGTCGGTGGCCGAATCGCCCCAGCGCTTGTGCGCTGACTCGAATCCCTTGTACACGCCGTCGTACAGCAGGTCGCCCGGTGCCTTCGAGGCTTCGTAGAGGCGACCGTCGCGGCCCTTCAGGTAGCTCTGGCGGATGTTGCCGGTCTGCACGTCGAGCGTGCCGCCCGAGAGGTTGATGCTCGAGCCGCCCTGCGTGACCAGCTCGCGGCCCGCGAACTGCACCGTGCCGCCCTGCGCCGCCCACTCGCCGATGCCGTGGCCGTCGGTGCCCAGGTAGCCGCTCACCTCCAGCAGGCCGCCTGCCGTGTACCAGCGGTCGGTGTCGTAGCCCTGCTGCGCGTCCTTGGGCACGCGCACCAGCGTGCGGCGGTCGATCCACAGCTTGCTGTTGTTCAGCCGCTTGCTGTCGCGGTTGCCCGGTGCGTCGCGCTGCTCGTTGCCCTGCACGTCGACCTGCACGTTGTTGGCTTCCATCGCCACGTTGACGCCCACCGCGCCCGAGACGTCGATGCGCGCGCCGCTGGCCACCTGGCTGCGGCGCGCCGCGTCGACCATCACCTGGCCGCCGGTGGCGAGCGTGAGCGACTCGCCCTGGAAGTCGACGTTGCCGCCGCTCACGATGCGCACCAGCGACTGGTCGCGGCGGTTGAAGCCGTCGCCGCCGGCCTTGTCGCTGTCCGTCAGCAGCGACTCGCGCTGCACGTCGAGCGCGGTGGCGGGGTCGGCGTCGAGCCGGATCGCGCTGATGCTGCCGGGGGCGAGCGTGACCGTGGCGCCAGCCTGCTTCTGGTCGGCCAGCAGATGAATGGTGCCGCGCGTGTGCACGGAGGTGGTCGCTTCCAGCACGCCCTCCTGCCGCACCTGGCGGCCCACCATCGTGATGTCGCCGGTGGGCGCCTGCACCAGCCCGCTGTTGACCACGCGGCCGGCGGCCGAGTCGCCCAGGTACAGCGGCGTGACCACGTTGCCGCGCGTGCTGGAGGTCTGGTTGGCGTCGGTGCCCATGCCCTTGCGGATCACGAAAGCGTCGCCGGCGGCCAGCACGGCCTGGCCCGACGGCGTTTCGATGTGGCCGCGGTTGATGCTCTCGCGGCCCGCGAGCAGCACGTAGCCGCCGCCTTCGGTGACGCTGGTGGGCCGGTGCGTGGCGATGCGCGCGCCGGCCTCGACCGTCACGTCGGCCGTGGCCGCGCCGTGCGTGAAGCCGGTCGCGCTCACGGCGAGGTCGTTGGCCAGCGTCGGCACGAAGGCCGAGCCCTGCGCGTCGCTGTACAGGCCCTTCTTGAACTGCGCGTCGCTGAGGCCGACGGCGGAGGCCACGAGGTTGCGCGTGTTCACCTGGCTGCTGCCGCTGAACACGATGCCGTTGCGGTTGACCACCAGCACCGTGCCGTCGGCCTGGATCTGCCCCTGGATCTGCGAGGGCCGCGCGTTCGGGTCGTTCACGCGGTTGAGCACGGCCCAGCTCGGCTGCTGCTCGAACTTCAGCGTGGTGTTCTTGCCGACGTTGAAGGTCTCCCAGTTCAGGATGGCCTGCGCGCCGGTCTGCGCAACGGTGACCTGCGTGCGGCCTTCGCCTTGCGTCTGCACCGGCGCATTGGCATTGGCCCAGCCCGCCGTGAGGCTGGCGGTGTCCACGCGCAGGCCGCCTTGGGCCAGGCCGTCGGGCACGCCCTGCCCGCCTTCGATGGCCGCACGGCGCGCGGCCTCTTGCGCGGCCTGCTGCGCCGCGATGCCGCGCGCCGCGATGTTCAGGTTGCCGATGGAGCGCTGCAGCTGCTCGCCCGCGCGCTGCTGCTGCGCCTGCGGGCTGGTGAGCATCGACGCGGGCATGCCGTTGGGCAGCCGGCCGGTGGCCGCCGCGGTGCTCTGCGCCATGCTCTTCTGCGCCATCCACGCGGGGCTGAAGGCCTGCTGCGCATGCGCGCCTTGCACCGCGGCGCCGGTGGCCAGCATCAGCGCGATGGCATGCACCAGCGGCGTGAGCCGAGGCTGCGGCGAGAAGAAAGAAGAAGGGTGCGTGTTGCGCCGGGACACCGTGCTGCTGCGTTGCATGCGGACTTCCATGGGTTCGTGTTTCATTGCTCGAATCGATGCCACGCGCACACGTCCGGACAGCGGACGGCGCGTGGTCTACCGAGCTATGACAGCGAAGAACGCGAGCGACTGCACCATGTCACGAAATCTTCACAAAAGGCGTCCGCGGCGGCTGCCGGCCGCCATCCCACATTCACGCCTTGCCCATGCCGAGCAGCACGATGCCCCCGGGCAGCTGCGTGAGCTCGGCGCCGTACACGTCGCGCACCAGCGCCGCCACGTCGTCGAGCCGGTCGATCGAGAAGCTCGCCTGCACCTTGCTGCGGCCCAGCGCCTCGCTGGTCAGCACGAGCCGGCCGTGGCGGTAGCGGTTGACCTCGGCCACCACCTCCGCGAGCGGCACCTGGTCGAAGACCAGCTGGCGCCGGCGCCACGCGCTGACGGCGCTGGCGGCGCCGGTGTCCACCGCCGTCACCGGGCCGAGGCCGTCGGGGCCGTAGCGCAGCTGGCGGCCTTCGACGAGCTGCGCGCGCTGCGCGCCGCGCGCCACCTCGACCTGCCCCGCCAGGCAGGTGACGCAAACCTCGCCGCCGAGGTTGCGGATGTTGAAGCGCGCGCGCACCGCCGACACCATGCCGCCCGCCGCGGCGACGCGCACGCGGGCGCCGCCGCCGGCGGCCGGCGCGCCGGCGAGCACCTCGGCCTCGCCGGCCACCAGCTCGATGCCTTCGCCGGCGTCCGCGCCTTCGCCGCCACCACTGCCACCACTGCCACTACTGCCACCACCCGGCAGCGTGTTCACGCGCGTCTGCGTGTTCATCTGCACTACCACGCCGCCGCCGATGTCGACCTCGCGCTGCTCGCCGGTCGCGGTGCGGTAGTCGGCACCCCATTCGGTCACAGAGGCCCAGAGCCCGAGCGGCGGCGACACCGCCAGGTAGGCCACCGATGCCAGCGAGGCCGTCACCGCGCCGCCCAGCAGCGCGCGGCGGCCCGCCGCGGGCATGGGCCGGGGCGCGAGCAGCGGGGTGCGCTGGCGCGCCGCGCGTTCTTCCTGCTGGCGCACGCGCTGCGCGGCCGGCGCCATCGACTGCCACACCTCGCGCGCCCGCACGAAGGCCTGCGCGTGCAGCGTGCTCTGCGTGCACCAGCGCCGGAAGGCGCGTGCGTCGTCTTCGTTCGCCTGTTGCGAACCCAGCCGCACGACCCAGGCCTGCGCTTCCCGTTGCATGGTTTTCATCGCTTCGGACTCCCCGCGTTCAGCTGTCATCACGCTTAGACTGTTTTCCCGCGCCGGGACCGAAGCGCTGGATGAAATCCCTGCCCAGCCTTTCGCAGCAATGCTCCAGGCCGGCGCGCAATTCCTTCTCGACCGTGCGCACCGACACGCCGTAGCGCGTGGCGATGTCCTTGTGCGGCATCTCGTCCACGCGCGCCGCGAACACGATGGCGCGGCGGCGGCGCGGCAGCTCGGCCAGCGCGCGCTCGAGCGCCTCGATCTCGCTGCGCGCCTCGGCGCCGCGCGCCGGGTCGGCCATCTCGTCGGCCATGTCGTAGAGCTCCTCGACCTCGCCGGCATTCAGCAGGCGCGCGTTGCTCTTGCGCTGGTCTTCCGCCGCGTTGAGCGCAATGCGGAACAGGTAGGCCGACGGGTAGCGCACCACATCGCGGATGTGGGTGTTCTCCACGCGCAGGTAGGCCTCCTGCAGCGCGTCGTTGGCCAGGTCTTCCGAGCCCAGGCGAATCTGCAGGTGCTTGCGGAACTGGGTGTAGCGCGCGAGGAAGAGCGCGCGCAGCGCCGCCTTGATCGACTCCGGCATGCCGCTCAGCCCGCGCCGCCGCGGTACGGCCGGCAGTCGCGCTGCGGATTGGCGCGCGGGGTCAACAGAATGGTCACCGGTTGCGCGAGCGCCGCCGGCACGGGCGCCTCGAGGTCGAGGGTGCGCAGGCGTTCGATGACCGCCGCGTCGCGCTCGTGCACGCCGCTGCCTTCGAGCAGGCGTGCCGCGCTGACCAGGCCGCCGGGGTCGATCCACAGTTGCACGGCAAGGCGGTAGCGCCCGAAGGCGTCGGGCTGCGCGATGCACAGCACGCGCGTGATGGCGCGCTGCAGCACGGCGCCGAAGGCGGCCTGGGCGAGCGCGGTGTCGGCGCGGCCCGCGCCTTCAGGTGCGGGGGCTTCGGAAGCTTCGGGCGCATGCGGCGCCGCCGCGTCGTCCTGCAGCGGCACCAGCGTGAACGCATTGGCGGAGATGTAGCGCGCCGCCAGGCGGGTGCCCGCGAGCAGGCGCCTCAGCGCCTCCTGCGGCGCGAAGTCGCCATGCACGGCCGCGGCCTCCCGGTCCGCCATGAGGCTGCCGGCCACCAGCACCGAGTGGCCTGTGATGCGGCCGAAGACGGCCAGCGAGGCGGCCAGCGGCTGGGCCGGCAGGTCGAAGCGGACCATGGCCTCTTCCTGCGGCGCGGCGTGCACCGGCGACCAGCGCGCCCCCAGCATCAGCGCCATCATGAGACACCAGGACAGTGTCAGCGCGCCGCCGGGGGTGGAAGGAATTGTCATGGGGCGGAAATCGAAACGGCGTAGGTGGTCGGAGAAATGGCCGGGCGCCCGGCGGCCGCAGCGAGACTAGCGAGGGCGCATGACCGACATGTGACGTTTGGTTTCCATGCGCCGCCTGGCGCGGCGTGCGTCTTCCGATTGACATGCGCGCTGCATAGACTCTTCGCTTTTTCCGTCCTGCCTTGCCGTGCCTTGCGTCGGCGGTGGCGGGCCGGACACGATGGAGGTGGGGATGGGCAGGTGTCGTCTGTGCGGTTTCGCCGCTGTCTCTGCTGCCGTTGCGCTGGCATGCAGCCTCGCCGCACCGGCGCGGGCCGCCGAGGCCGAGGCCGCTTGCGTCGAGGTGACCGTCAACGGCGAGCGCGCGCCCTCCTATGCCTGCATGACGGACAAGCTGCGTCCGGCCGCACCGCCGCCGGGCACGGCCACCCAGGGCCTGGCCTCCGAAGCCATCGTGCAGCGGCCGTCCAACCAGCTCGGGCTGTTCAATCGCGCCGCGACGGAACACCGCATGGGCAACACCTTCGGCACCTCCGTCTATCCGCAGCGCCCGCCGGCCGTGGCACCTGCGGGGCCGGTGTTTCCGAGCCGCTGAACAGAATCGCCAAGGCCCTCCCGCGGCCGCGCAGCCGGGTGGCGCGGCGCTTGCATGTGAACCGACCGGCACGCACAGGCACTCCGTCCGACCATTGAAGGGATTTGCAATGAGGCTTCACGCCACCTGCAGGATGACCGTCAACGCCAGCAGCGACTGCCCCGTGGTCGCCATGCTTCGTCCGCGCAGCGGCGACGCGCAATGGATGGTCAGCGAGCGCTACGAGCTGCACCCCTGGGTCACGACCACCGAATACGTCGACAGCTTCGGCAACCTGTGCCAGCGCCTGAAGATCCCGCAAGGCGAGATGCGCATCGAGGTCGAGATGATCATGGAAGCGGACGCCGCCATTGCCGTTGCGCCCGACGCCGCGGCGGTGCCGGTCGAAGACCTGCCTTCCGACGCGCTGCAGTACCTGCTGCAAAGCCGCTACTGCCCGTCCGACAAGATGGGCGAGCGGGCCCGGCGCATCGCCGGCGATACCAGGCCCGGCTATGCGCAGGTCGAGGCCATCCGGCAATGGATCCACACCAACCTTCAATACAGGTACGGCGTGAGCGACGGTTCGACCGACGCGCTGGACACGCTGAACGACGGCGCGGGCGTATGCCGGGACTTCTCGCACGTGGCCATCGGCATGTGCCGGGCGCTGCGCATTCCGGCGCGCCTGGTGGTGGGCTACCTCCACCAACTCGACCCGATGGACATGCACGCATGGTTCGAAGCCTTCGTGGGCGGGCGCTGGTACACCTTCGACGCCACGCAGGACCAACCGCGCGGCGGGCGCATCGTGCTGGCCTACGGGCGCGACGCGGCGGACGTGGCTTTTCTCTCCAACTACGGGCCGCTGGAAATGGGCGATATGGCCGTGACCGTGGAAGAGATTTCCGCGGATGCGACGGACGCCGCGCAGCGCTGCTGAGCAACAGGCCGGCGGGTCAGGACGGTGCCCGGCGCAGGTACGCGCTGGGCGGCACGCCCAGCGTGCGGCGGAACATCGCGGTGAAAGCGCTCGGGCTCTCGTAGCCGTGCGACAGCGCCACCTCGAGGATCGACGCGCCCGCCGCCAGTTTCGGCAGGCTCAGCAGCAGCCGCGCCTGCCGGCACCAGGCGCCGAAGTTCATGCCGGTCTCGCGCTGGAACAGGCGCGCGAGCGTGCGGCTGTTCATGTGCAGGCGCCGCGCCCACGCGTCGAGCGACGCGGGCCGCGACGGGTCGCGCACCAGTTCCTCGCACAACGCGGCCAGCCTCGCGTGGCGCGGCATGGGCACGTGCAGCGACAGGGCCGGCGCGGCCTCGATCTCGTCGAGCAGCAGTTCCATCACGCGCTCGTCGCGCCCGCCCGGCGCGCAATCGCGCGGCAGCGCCACGGCGGTGACGATCAGCGCGCGCAGCAGCTCGCCGACGTGGATCACGCGGCATTCGCCGCCCAGGTCGGCGCGCGTGCCGGGCTCCACGAAAACGGTGCGCATCTTCACCACGCCGGCCATGCGGATCTCGTGCGCCATGCCGGCCGGCACCCACACGCCGCGCCCCGGCGGCACCACCCAGCTGCCGGCCGCCGCGCCCACGAGCATCACGCCCGAAATGGCATGGATCAGCTGCCCGCGCCGGTGCACATGCGACGGAATGAAGGCGTCGCCCGCCGGGTCGGTCGCCAGCGCCGCGACGGCGCGCGGGGTCGACTCGCCCTCTTCGGGCCGCAGGTTGATGTCTTTGTCCATTTCTCGACGATGTTTGCCAATTCGTAGCGAGAAGATCTTCGCACGGCTTCCTACGATCGCTTTTTCACAAGAAAACGAAAGAAACGATAGCCATGAACAAGCGCCGCCTCGGGCTGCTCACCGGCACCCATGCCGTCAACGATCTCTACCAGGGCCTGGTGCCCGCGCTGCTGCCCTTCATGGTGCTGGAGCGCGGCTACAGCTACACGGCCGCGGCCGGCCTGATGCTGGCGGCCACCGGGCTGTCGAGCGTGGTGCAGCCGCTGTTCGGCCTGTACGCCGACCGCCATCCGCGCAGCTGGCTGGTGCCCACGGGCTTCCTGGTGGCCGCGCTGGGCGTGGTGCTGGCGGGGCTGAGCCAGAGCTACCTGCTGACCTGGATCGCCATTGCGCTGTGCGGCCTGGGCATCGCGGCCTACCACCCGCCGGCCACGGTGGCGGCGCGCGCGGCGGGCGGTGCGTCGCAGAAGGCGATGAGCGTGTTCTCGGTGGGCGGCACCATCGGCGCGTCATTCGCGCCGGTGCTGGCGGCCACGGCGGTGGGCGGCGGCAGCCTGTCGCGCAGCTACCTGCTGGGCGTGCCGGCGGTGGTGATGGGGGTGGTCTGGCTGCTGGCCAGCACGGGGCGCGCGGGCAGCGCCGCGGCGGCCGCTTCGGCCGCCGCGCGCAAGGCCGGCGCCGCAGTGGCGAAGCCGCCCAACGACTGGCGCGCCTTCGGCTGGCTGGTGGCGACCATCGTGGGCTGGTCGATCCCGTACGTCACGGTGCTGTCGATGCTCTCGTTGCGCATCACGCGCGACCTGCACGGCACGGCTTTCCAGGGCGCCGCGGCGCTCACGGCCTTCACCGCCGCGGGCGCGGTGGGCACGCTGCTCGGCGGCTGGCTGGGCGACCGCATCGGGCGCATGGGCACCATTCGCGCGGGCTACCTGCTCGCCTTGCCGGCGCTGGCCGGCCTGGTGCTCGCGCCCTCGGCCGGCTGGGCGCTGGCCTGCACCGCGCTGCTCGGCATGAGCATGTTCCTGCCCTTCGCCGCGCAGGTGACGCTGGCGCAGGACTACCTGCCGCGCAACCCGGCCACGGCCAGCGGCATCACGCTCGGGCTGGCGCTGTCGGTGGGCGGGCTGGTGTCGCCGCTGTTCGGCATGCTGTCGGACGCGCGCGGCCTGGGCGTCACGCTGACCGCCGTGTTGTGCGTGCTGTGCGTGGCCACGGTGCTCGCGCTGCGGCTGCGCAACCGGTCGATGCAGCCGATGGGCGCGGGCGTGGAGGGTGCCGCGGCCTGAACGGGTTGAACGGGTTGAACGGGTTGAACGGGTTGAACGGGTTGAACGGGTTGAATGGGTTGAATGGGTTGAACGCGCGCGCAACCATTGGCTCATCCGCAAGGAAAGCGCAGGCGGCTGAGCTTGTGGCCCTGTAAGTCGAATGGTTCATGAAGGTGTCACCACTTGCAACGATGCTGCAGTCCTCGATTCCCCAAGGCTGTGGCTGCATGCTTCCCACCAAGACCGACAAGGCGCGCGACGAACTGCAGGGCGGCCAGCGCACGCTCACCCAGCGTGAGCGCGCGCTGCTGCTGATGGCCGACGGCCGGCGCTCGCTGACCGACTTCAGTCCGCTGTTCACCACCCGGGACGAGGCCGAGCAGGCGCTGCTGGCGCTGGTGCAGCGCGGCTACCTGCAGGACCCCCAGGCGGCCGCCGCCGCGGCAGCAGCCGCCGCGCAGGCGGCGCAGGCCCAGGCCCAGGCTGCGGCTGCGGCCGCCCCGGTCGCGGAACCGATCCAGGTCAGCACCTCGGCCGACAGCTTCGACGGCAAGCGCTCGCTGGCCACCACGCGCATGTTCCTGTTCGACATGTGCGAGCGCATGTTCGTGCGCCGCGACCCCAGGTTCGCGCTGCAGATGCGCGACGCCCTGCGCGAGGCGCGCGACCGCGACGCGATGCTGACCATCGCCGCGCTGATGCTCAGCGAGGTCGAGAAGACCGCCGGTCCGGAGCGCGCCGAATCGCTGCGCGAGCGCATCGACCGGCTGCTGCCGCCGGCCGAGATCGTTCACTGAAACAAAAACCTGGGCCCCGCGCGATCCACTACACTCGCCCGGGTCAGGAGAGAGCCCCGCACGACGGGGCCGCCGAAGGCGCAGGGGATTCCCGAACGCTCAGGCAAAAGGACTGACAAGGCGCCGGTGAACACCGGCGTTTCCTTGCTGGAGAGAGGCCGCGGCACCCGAAACGGTGCACCGGCCCACCGAAGGAGCAAACCCCGATCGTGGGGTGAATCTCTCAGGTAAAGCGGACAGCAGGGGTGGCCCATGGCTTGCGTCATGGATTTCGTCTGCCCCTTTTGCCCTCTGGAGAGCCCCGTGGCTGCTTCTTCCGCCTCCGACACCCTTCTCAAGACGCCGCTGTACGACCTCCACGTGGCGCTCGGCGCCCGCATGGTGCCCTTCGCGGGCTACTCGATGCCGGTGCAGTACCCCGCCGGCCTGATGGCCGAGCACAAGCACACGCGCGACGCGGCCGGCCTGTTCGACATTTCCCACATGGGCCAGCTGCGCCTGGTGGGCCCCGACGCCGCCGCCGCCTTCGAAACCCTGATGCCCGTCGACGTGGTCGACCTGCCCGCCGGCAAGCAGCGCTACGGCCTGCTGCTGAACGACGAAGGCGGCATCCTCGACGACCTGATGTTCTTCAACGAAGGCAACGGCTCGCTCTTCGTGATCGTCAACGGCGCCTGCAAGGTGGCCGACATCGCCCACATCCAGCAGAAGATCGGCGGCCGCTGCGACGTGCAGCCCCTACCCGACCACGCCCTGCTGGCGCTGCAGGGCCCGCAGGCCGCGGCCACGCTGGCGCGGCTGTCGCCCGGCATCGAGCGCTTCGTGTTCATGACCGGCGGCGCGGTGCAGATCGGCGATGACAAAGTCAAGGTCGACGCCTTCGTCACCCGCAGCGGCTACACCGGCGAAGACGGCTTCGAGATCTCGGTGGCCGCCAAGGACGCCGACGCGCTGGCCCGCCTGCTGCTGGCCCAGCCCGAGGTGAAGCCCGTGGGCCTCGGCGCGCGCAATTCGCTGCGCCTGGAAGCCGGCCTGTGCCTGTACGGCAACGACATCGACACCACCACCACGCCGGTCGAGGCCTCGCTCAACTGGGCGATGCAGAAGGTGCGCCGCGCGGGCGGCGCGCGCGAAGGCGGCTTCCCCGGCGCCGCGAAGATCCTGGCGCAGCTGGCCGCGGCCACCGCGGGCGCGGCCGGCCACACCGACCACGACACGCTCAAGCGCAAACGCGTGGGACTGGTGGCGCTGGAGCGCATTCCGGTGCGCGACGGGACCGTGCTGCAGTCCTTCGAAGGCCATGACATCGGCATCGTCACCAGCGGCCTGCTCGGCCCGACGGCCGACCGCTGCGTGGCCATGGGCTACGTGGCCACCGCGTTCTCGCAGCCCGGCACGCGCGTGCAGGCCATCGTGCGCGGCAAGCCGGTGCCGATGGAAGTGTCCACCATGCCTTTCGTGCCCACCCGCTACTACCGTGGTTGACGCGGCTGACGCGGTTGATGCACACCGAGCCCCGTTAGGCTCTGCACCCCGAAACATTTTTTCCACGAGGAGTTTTCCATGAGCATCAAGTACACCAAGGACCACGAATGGGTGTCGGCCGAAGGCGACGCGGCCACCGTCGGCATCACCGTGCATGCGCAGGATGCGCTGGGCGACGTGGTGTTCGTCGACCTGCCTGAAGTCGGCAAGAGCTTCGCGCAAGGCGAAGTCGCCGGCGTCGTCGAATCGGTCAAGGCCGCCGCCGATGTGTTCATGCCCGTGTCGGGCGAAGTCACCGAAGTGAACGAAGCGCTGCGCGCCGACCCCTCGCTCGCCAACAGCGACCCGCTGGCCAGCGGCTGGTTCTTCAAGGTCAAGCTGAGCGAACCCGCGCAGCTCGACGCCCTGCTCGACGCCGCGTCGTACGACAAGTTCGCCGCCGAATCCTGAAATGATGTTTGCCCCTCGGCTTGCCACTTCGTGTGCTTCTCCATCCCCCATGGGGAAGGCGCGGTCCGCCTTGGGGCGGCCCGGCGGCGACCGCTGAGTTCTTTTATTAACGCCGATAGACAGTCACCGCCATGCCGACGCCCGCCCTTCCCTCTTTGCAAGAACTAGAGAACGCCGAAGAATTCCTTGCCCGCCACATCGGCATCGATGCGGCGGACGAGGCGCGCATGCTGCCGGTGATCGGCTCGACGACGCGCGCGGAGCTCATCGACGGCATCGTGCCCGCGGCCATCCGCAGGAGCAAGCCGATGCGCCTGCCCGCGCCGGTGACCGAAGCCGACGCGCTGGCCGAGCTGAAGGCGATGGCGTCGAAGAACAAGGTGTTCAGGAACTTCATCGGCCAGGGCTACTACGGCACGCACACGCCGGGCGTGATCCTGCGCAACATCCTGGAGAACCCCGCCTGGTACACGGCCTACACGCCCTACCAGGCCGAGATCTCGCAGGGCCGCATGGAAGCCCTGCTGAACTTCCAGACGATGGTGTGCGACCTCACGGGCATGGCCATCGCCAACGCGTCGATGCTCGACGAAGCCACCGCCGCGGCCGAGGCCATGACGCTGGCCAAGCGCAGCGTGAAGAGCAAGAGCAACGTGTTCCTGGTCTCGGGCGACTGCCATCCGCAGACCATCGAAGTCATCAAGACGCGCGCCGCGCCGCTGGGCATCGAGGTGAAGGTCAGCACCGTGTCGGAAACGCTGCCGCTGCTGATGGTGAGCGGCGAGTTCTTCGGCGTGCTCGCGCAGTACCCCGCCACCACCGGCCATGTGCACGACCTGCGCCCGCTCGCGGGCCACGCGCACCAGTGCGACGCCGCCTTCATCGTCGCGGCCGACCTGCTGGCGCTCACGCTGCTGGTGGCGCCAGGCGAGTTCGATGCCGACATCGTCTGCGGCACCACGCAGCGCTTCGGCATGCCGCTGTGCAACGGCGGCCCGCACGCCGCCTACCTGGCCTGCCGCGATTCGTTCAAGCGCTCGCTGCCGGGCCGCCTGGTGGGCGTGAGCGTGGACACGCACGGCCAGCCCGCCTACCGCCTCGCGCTGCAGACGCGCGAGCAGCACATCCGCCGCGAGAAGGCCACGTCGAACATCTGCACCGCGCAGGTGCTGCCGGCCGTGGTGGCCAGCATGTACGCCGTGTACCACGGTCCCGACGGCCTCACGCGCATCGCGCAGCGCGTGGCCGTGCTCACCGCCATCCTGTCGAAGGGCCTGTCGCAGATGGGCCGCGAGCCGGTCAACACCACCGCCTTCGACTCGCTGACCATTCGCACCGGCGACGACACCGCCGCCATCATCGAACGCGCGCAGGCCGGCGGCGTCAACCTGCGCCAGCGCCTGCAGCAGCACCTGGGCATCTCGCTGGACGAGACCACCACGCGCGCCGACATCGAAACACTGTGGGCCCTGTTCGTGCCGGCCGGCACCGCGATGCCGCGCTTCGACGACCTGGCCGCGAACACCACGCCGCTGATTCCCGACGACCTGCGCCGCGCCAGCGGCTTTCTCTCGCACCCGGTGTTCAACACCCACAAGAGCGAAACCGCGATGCTGCGCTACATCCGCAGCCTGTCGGACAAGGACCTGGCGCTCGACCGCAGCATGATCCCGCTGGGCAGCTGCACCATGAAGCTCAACGCGACCAGCGAGATGATCCCCATCACCTGGCCGGAGTTCGCCAACATCCACCCCTTCGCACCCGCCGACCAGCAGCAGGGCTATGCCCAGCTCGACGCGCAACTGCGCGCCTGGCTGTGCGAGGCCACCGGCTACGCCGGCATCAGCCTGCAGCCCAACGCCGGTTCGCAGGGCGAGTACGCGGGCCTGCTGGCCATCAAGTCCTTCCATGAAGCCAAGGGCCAGGGCCACCGCAACATCTGCCTGATTCCGTCTTCCGCGCACGGCACCAACCCGGCCAGCGCGCAGATGGTCGGCATGCAGGTGGTGGTGACGGCCTGCGACACGCAGGGCAACGTCGACATGGACGACCTGAAGCGCGCCTGCGAGAAGCACAGCGACAAGCTGGCCGCGGTGATGATCACCTACCCCAGCACGCACGGCGTGTTCGAAACCCGCGTGAAGGAACTCTGCGAGCTGGTGCACGCACACGGCGGGCGCGTGTACGTGGACGGCGCCAACATGAACGCGCTGGTCGGCGTGGCCGCGCCGGGCGAGTTCGGCGGCGACGTGAGCCACCTGAACCTGCACAAGACCTTCTGCATTCCGCACGGCGGCGGCGGCCCCGGCGTGGGCCCGGTCTGCGTGGTCGAAGACCTCGTGCCGTACCTGCCGGGCCATGTGACCGCCGGCGTGCCGTCGCACGGCGTCGGTGCCGTGTCCGCGGCGCCGCTGGGCAATGCGGCCGTGCTGCCGATCAGCTGGATGTACTGCCGCATGATGGGCGCCAAGGGCCTGCAGGCCGCGACCGAAACGGCCATCCTGAGCGCCAACTACATCAGCGCGCGCCTGAAGGACCACTACCCCACGCTGTACGCGAGCCCCAACGGACATGTGGCGCACGAGTGCATCCTGGACCTGCGCCCGCTGAAGGACACCAGCGGCGTCACCGCCGAGGACGTGGCCAAGCGCCTGATCGACTACGGCTTCCACGCGCCCACGCTGAGCTTCCCCGTGCCGGGCACGCTGATGGTCGAGCCGACCGAGAGCGAGCCGCTGGCCGAGCTCGACCGCTTCATCGACGCGATGATCGCCATCCGCGGTGAGATCCGCCGCATCGAGGAAGGCGTCTGGCCGAAGGAAGACAACCCGCTCAAGCACGCGCCGCACACCGCGGCCAGCCTGCTGGGCAGCGAGTGGGAGCACCCGTATTCGCGCGAACTCGGCGCCTACCCGCTGGCCGCGCTGAAGAACGCGAAGTACTGGCCGCCCATCGGCCGCGTCGACAACGTGTACGGCGACCGCAACCTGTTCTGCAGCTGCGTGCCCGTGGGCGACTACAAGGAAGCCGAAGAGGCCTGAGCAGGCGGGCGCGAGGCGGCCGGCGGTTCGGCCGCGCGCGCAGTTGCAGTTGCCGCTGCGGCAGCGGCAGCAGCGCCCGCTGTCGACCCGCTACGCGGCTACGCGGCTACGACTTCTTCTTCGCCACGTCCCCCGTGGCGATCTGCTGGCGCAGCCCGCGCAGGCTGGCCTTCATCTTGCGCTCGTTCTCCGGGCCCATGCGCACCATGATCTTCTGGCCGGACGACAACGCCTGCAGCTGCGGGTCGACGTACTCGTAGCGCACCCAGGGGCGCTGCGAAGGCACCTCGCCCTTCACCTCGACCAGCCGCACCTGCACCGGCCCGCCGGGCTCGGGTGCCTGCAACAGATGGTCGATCACGGCGATCAGCCGGTCGTTGAAATAGCGCCCCGGATAGCCCAGCTCCTCATAGGCCTGCTGGAACAGCGGGTAGAGCCTGGCGTACACCGCCGCGGCCTTCGCCGGATCGATCGACCCGGCCAGCAGCACGGCGGCGTTGTAGCGCGCCGCGTTGTTCGGCGAGATGGTCTGCGCCTCGCCCTGCCCTTCGGTGATGAAGCGCTGGCCCGTGGGCTGCACCGGCCATGTGTTGGCCGGCGCCTGTTCGCGCGCGAGGTTGTCGACCGTGGCCACGAAGCGATGCACGATGCCGTCGGAGCGCAGGAACGCGTCGGCGTTCTTCGCGCCGAGCAGCTCGGCCAGCGCCTTCATCACGCGCGAATCGGATTCGGCCAGCTTGGGCAGCGCAGCGTCCGGCGGCGCGAGCGCGTCGACCGGGTTCTGCGGGCCCGTGGGCTGCGCCGCGACGGGCGGCGGCGGTGCGGGTGCGTCGTTGGGCGCCGCGGCCACGGGCGTGGGCTCGGCGGGCTTTTGCTGTTGCTGCTGGTACCAGCGCCAGCCGAAGAACGCAGCCGCCAGCAGCACCAGCACGGCGATCACGATGGCGCCGGTGGGCGTTTCGCGGCGGGGCCGGAAATCGGCGGTGTCTCGGGTGTCGGGGGCGTGGCTGGTGTCGCGGGTGTCGCTGTCGGACATGAGGTCGGGTTCCTTGTGAGAGGAATGTCGGAAGGATCTCAGGGAGGCGAGCGGCTATGGTGCACCAATTCGGACCACACCCGAGCCAGATCCTCGTAACGCCCTGTGACGCCTGTGATGCCCTCTGACGCGCCCGTCGCGCGGAAGTTCACTCGGCCCGGCTCTTCGCCGGGCCGGTCACGGCCGTCCGGCGGGTTCGATCGCCAGCCTGCGGTCAGTCGACCAGCACGCCGCCGAGCACCGTGCCCACGATGCTTTCGAGCGCCTGGTCGTAGTGCGCCGCGGTGAGTTTCTTCACCTGCAGCACCGCGTTCACGATGGGCTCGTAGTCGGCATAGAACTGGGTGGCGGCCCAGAGCATGAAGAGAAAGTGCCGGGGGTCGATCTTGCGGATCTTCTTGGCGGCCATCCAGGCCTCGAACACCTCGATGCTGGCGGCCGTGCTGTTCGCGATGTGCGCCCGGTCGGCGGCCGACAGGAAGGTGCCGCCGCGCACCACCTCGTTGGCGAACAGGCGCGCCTCCAGCGGGTTCTTGCGCCCCAGCTTGAGCTTGGCTTCCACATAGGCGCGCAGCGCCACGGCGGGCTCGGTCTCGGCCTTGAGGATGCGCAGCGCGCTGTCCCACTCTTCCAGCAGCGGCGCGAAGGTGGCGCTGTACAGCTCTTCCTTGGTCGCGTAGTAGTAGTAGACGTTGGCCTTGGGCAGCTCCGCGACGGTGGCGATCTCCGCGATGCGCGCGCCGTCGAAGCCCTTGGCCGCGAACACCTCGCTCGCGGCCTTCAGGATCTTGCGTTTGTTGGCCGCCCGGATCTCTCGGTCCGCAGGGGTTTCCGGTTTGGGGGATCGGGGAGTGGAGGTGTCGCGCATGGGCATGGTGTCACTGGTGACCGGGCTCAAATTCTAGAGGCGCCCCGAAACGGAGCACGGGTAAGCACCAAAAAAATTCTGACCAACTCGTCAATTTATTCCTTAGAATTTCCTGACGAACTGGTCAGCTTTTTTGAAGTTTGAATGTAACCCATGCCCCAAGCCCTGCGCACCGCACTGCAAGAAACACTGGCGAACTGGCCCGACGACCTGCCCGATGCTTGGCGGGCCGCGCTGGGCGATGTGAAGCTCGACTTCGAGGGCGTCGATGCGGCGCTCGAACTGCAGGCATGGGAGCCGATCTTTCCGGCGCGCAAGGGCCGTCGACTGGCCGGCATGCCGCACGGCGCGCACATGCTCAAGGCCTTCGACAGCGTGATGCCCGCGCGGGTGCGCTGCGTGGTGCTGGGGCAAGACCCCTACCCGTCCATCGACATCGCCACCGGCCGCGCCTTCGAGGTAGGCAACGTGGCGCAGTGGCGCGAGCTCGACAAGATGTTCACCAAGAGCATCCGTGCGTGGGTGCAGATGCTGGCTGAAGCACGCACGGGTGATGCAACCTATGGCGGCAGCTTTGCCAACTGGCCGCGCACGCTGCAGGCCATCGAATCCGGCGCGCTGCCCTTCGAGACACCCGCCGCGCTGAGCGACCGCTGGGTCGACGACGGCGTGCTGCTGCTCAACACCTCCTTCACGCTCAGCCGCTTCCAGGTGGCGATCGACCCGCACCAGTCGCAGGGCCACCTCGTGCTGTGGAAGCCGCTGATCCAGGCGGTGCTGTCGCACCTGCTCAAGCGCGGCGAGCCGGTGGTGTTCATGAGCTTCGGCGCCTCCGCGGCCGAGGCCTTCGAGGCGGCCGGCATCGCGCAAGGCTTGCACGGCAAGGTCGCCTGCATCCTGCGCGAGCACCCCGCCCATGCCGATGCGGTGCTGGGCCTGCCCAACCCCTTCGCGCTGTGCAACGCCCATCTCGCCGAGATGGCCCGCGACCCCATTTCCTGGTGAGACCCGGCGACCCCATGAACCACAACAACCCCAACAACGACCAGAACGCCTACGACTACATCGTCGTGGGCGCCGGCTCCGCGGGCTGCGCGCTCGCCGCCCGGCTCAGCGCCCGCCCCGCCACGCGCGTGCTCCTGCTGGAGGCCGGCGGCAAGGACTCGAACCCGCTGTTCCGCCTGCCGATGCTCATGGGCAAGCTGTTCCAGTCGGGCATCTACAACTGGCACTTTCACTCCGAGCCCGAGCCCAACCTCAACGGCCGCAAGATCTACTGGCCGCGCGGCAAGGTGCTCGGCGGCACCTCGACCATCAACGGGATGATCTACGTGCGCGGCGGCAAGCAGGACTACGACGGCTGGGCCGCCATGGGCAACCTCGGCTGGTCGTACAAGGACGTGCTGCCCGCCTTCAAGCGCTCCGAAGGCCACATCCAGCGCGACGGCGTGTTCCACAACGCCAAGGGCGAACTCACCGTGTGCCGCGCGCGCGGCTGGAACGCACTGCTCGACGTGTTCTGCCTCGCGGGGCAGCAGGCCGGCTACCCGCTGAACGACGACTTCAACGGTGCCAGCCAGCTCGGCTTCGGCCGCTACGACTTCACCATCAAGAAGGGCAAGCGCTGGTCTGCCTCCTTCGCGTTCCTGCGCCCGGCAATGAAGCGCAGCAACCTCCAGGTGGTCACGCGCGCGCTCACGCACAAGGTGCTGATCGAAAAGGGCCGCGCCGTGGGCGTGGCCTACGAGGTGCTCGGCCGCATGAACACCGTGCGCGCCCGCAAGGAAGTGATTCTTTGCGCCGGCGTGGTGGGTTCCCCGCACCTGCTGATGCTCTCGGGCGTCGGCCCGCAGGAAGAACTGGCGAAGCACGACATTCCCGTGCTCAAGGCCTTGCCCGGCGTGGGCGGCAACCTGCAGGACCATGTGGACTGCGTGATGTCGTACGAGTGCAAGCAGCCCGTCACGCTCTACAAGGACCTGCGCGCCGACAAGATCGCGTTCTCGGTGGTGCGCGGCATGCTGTTCGGCGAAGGCATCACCACCACCTTTCCGTACGAGGCCGGCGCGTTCATCAAGACCCGGCCCGAGCTCGAACACCCCGACGTGCAGCTGCACTTCATGCCCGCGCTCGAGAAGACGGCCAACCTGTACTTTCCCAACCCGTTCAAGAAATCCACCGTCGAGGCCAAGCACGGCTTCACGCTGCGCGTGGGCCCGGTCAACCCGAGCAGCCTGGGCCGCATCCGCCTGCGCTCCGGCCGCCCCGGCGACGCGCCGCTGATCCAGCCCAACTACCTGGACACCGAGTTCGACCGCAAGACCATGGTCGATGCCATTCGCGCCACGCGCGAGGTCATCGCGCAACCCGCCTTCGACGCCTACCGCGGCAAGGAACTTGCACCCGGCCCCGAGAAGCAGAGCGACGAAGACCTGGTGGCCTGGCTGCGCGCCACCGCCATGACCACCTTCCACCCCGTGGGCACCTGCAAGATGGGCCACGACGACATGGCCGTGGTCGACCACCGCCTGAAGGTGCACGGCATCGCCAACCTGCGCGTGGCCGACGCTTCCATCATGCCGGTCATCTCGAGCGGCAACACCAATGCCCCGGCCATCATGATCGGCGAGAAGTGCGCCGAATTCATCCTGGCCGGCCAGTGAACCCCAGCCCCATCCGCAGCATGACAAGGAGCACTTCATGATCGTCGAACACCGCCTCTACACCTTCCGCCCCGGCACCATCGACCAGTGGCGCGAGAAGTACGAACGCGAAGGCCTGCCCGTGCAGCAGCGCCACCTGAACAGGTTCGTGGGCCTGTACATCTCAGAGATCGGCCGGCTGCACACCTCGGTGCTGATGTGGGCCTACGACAGCCTGGCCGACCGCGAGGCGCGCCGCGCCGCGATGTACGCCGACCCCGAGTGGCAGTCGTTCATCAAGAGCGTGTGGGCGCTGGACGCGATCCAGAGCCAGGACGTGATGATCATGAATCCCGCGCCCAGCTCGCCCACGCCCTGAACTCTTCCTCGAGTTCCTTCCGAGTTCTTTCCGAGTCCTTCAGCCGTCCGTTCCTCCTTCCTCAACCCCAGAGATATCCGCATGACACACCACGCATCCTCCAGCGCCAAGACGCCCCGCCGGCAGTTCCTCAAGGCCACGGCCGGCCTGGGCGGCGTCGCCATGGCGAGCGCCCTGTACCCGCTGATCGCCAATGCCAAGGGCGGCCTCATCGCGCTGGTGCACACGCAGGCCGCGGGCGACGCCAGCGCGGTCGACGCGATGATTGCGCGCCTGAAGCTGCTGGGCAAGGAAACGGGCATGCAGACGCGCGCCATCTACGCGAAGGACCCGTCGACCTACGAGACCATCTTCCGCACGCTGGCCGACGCCGGCGCGGCCGTGATCGTGTCGACCTTCAACGAGGTGAGCGAGCCCTTCAAGGCGCTGGCGCCCAAGTACCCGAAGACGCAGTGGCTGCAGCTGTTCGGCGACGAGATGAAACCGGCCATGCCCAACGTGACCACCGTGTCCTACGACTACTACCTGGGCACCTACCTGGCCGGCATCTTCGCGGGGCGCATGTCGACCACGGGCAAGATCGGCTTCATCGGCGGCATGTCGATTCCGCCGCTCAACGCCGACTACAACGCGTTCAAGGCGGGCGTGCTGTCGGTGCGCAAGAACGCCACCGTCACCGTCGCCTTCGCGGGCTCGTTCCAGGACCCGGTGAAGGGCCGCGAAATTGCCACGCAGATGTTCAACGGCGGCATCGACTTCATCCAGACCGACGCCGCCGCCACCGACGCGGGCATCATCGCCGCGGCCAACGACAAGCCCGGCCGGCTGGTGAGCTGCCTCGACCCGGCGCAGTACCCGCAGGGCCCGAAGTCGCTCATTTCCATCGTCAGCCTGCACTTCGGCAAGTCGCTGTACGACGAGGCGTCGAAGATCCTCAAGACCGGCAAGGGCGGCGCGCACCTGAACACCGGGCTGGGCACCGGCGTGGTGGGCCTGGAGCTGTCGCCCGTGTTCCAGAAGGAAGGCGACAAGGCGGTGGCCGCCAAGGCCGAGCAGACCATGGCCGAGATCCGCACCACGCAGGCCGCCATCCTGAACGGCTCCGTCAAGGTGGCGTTCAACACCGTTCTCTGACCTTGCCGATTCCTCCGACGTTTCGACTCTCCTTGCAGCCATGAACCCCAGCCCCCCGAACAGCGAGACCTCACCGGCGCGCCCCGCGCTGGTGCTGGACGGTGTCACCGTGCAATACGACAGCGTGAAAGCGCTGTCCGACGTGTCCATCGCTTTCGCGCAGGGGCAGATTCATGCGGTCGTCGGCCAGAACGGCGCGGGCAAGACCACCTTTGCCCGCGTGTGCTCCGGCCTGGTGAAGCCCACGCACGGGCGCGTGCACATCGGCGCGCACGAGATCCGCACCGGCCACGTGAACGCCGCGCGCGCGGCCGGCGTGGAGCTGGTGCACCAGAGCTTCGCGCTGCCGGCCTCGTTCACCGTGGCGCAGGCCATGGAGTTCGGCTCCGACCGGCACCGCGGCATCTTCACCTCGCGCCAGCTCGAGAAGCGCTGGCAGGCCCACCTCGACGGGCTGGGCCTGTCGGTGAGCCCGCGCGAGGTCATTCGCAACCTGCCGATCGAGACGCAGCAGGGCATCGAGATTGCGCGCGCGCTGGTCACCGACGCCAAGGTGCTCATCCTCGACGAGCCCACCGCGGTGCTGGCGCCGGCCGGCGTGGAGACCCTGTTCGAACGCATCCGCATCCTGAAGAAGCGCGGCGTGACCGTCGTTCTCATCCTGCACAAGATCCGCGAAATGATGGCCATCGCCGACACCGTGAGCGTGCTGCGCCGCGGCGCGCACGTGACCGGCCCCGTGCAGTGCAGCAGCATCGGCGCGGCCGAGCTCAGCCAGTGGATCATGGGCGATGCCAAGGCGCCCGCGCCCAGCAGCGCGCCTGCCACATCTGGCGCATCTGCAGCATCTGCCGCATCTGCCGCATCACCGCGCCGCGACCTCACCGCACCCACCGTGCTCCAGCTGAAGAACCTGTCGACCAAACCCGACGCCGAAGGCGCCGCACTGGCCGACGTGAGCCTGAACATCCGCGCCGGCGAAATCATCGGCATCGCCGGTGTCGAAGGCAACGGCCAGCGCACGCTGGTGCGCGCCATTGCCGCGCTGGCGCAGACCGCCAGCGGCAGCATCGAACTGGCCGGGCGCGACGTGACGCACAGCGACCTGGCCACGCGGCGCGCGGCGGGCCTGCGCATCATCCCGTTCGAGCGCAACGTGGAAGGCCTGTCGCTCAACAGCAGCCTGTGGGAGAACTGGTCGATGGGCCGGCTGCTGCAAGGCGGCCTGCTCGCCTTCGTGCGGCCCGCCAGGCTGCAGGCCGCGTGCGACACCGCGCTCACGCAATGGGACGTGCGCTATGCCCACAGCGGCCAGCCGGCCGGTTCGCTCTCGGGCGGCAACGCGCAGAAGGTCATCTTCGCGCGCGAAGTGGACGCCAGCGCGCGCCTCATCATCGCGGCGCAACCCACGCGGGGCCTGGACATCGGCGCCACCGCCTATGTGTGGAAGGCGCTGCGCGAGGCGCGCGGCCGGGGCGCCGCGATCATCCTGATTTCGTCGGACCTCGACGAACTCTTCGACATCAGCGACCGCGTGCTGGTCATGCTGCGCGGCCAGGTGGTGGGCGACTACGGCGCGCCGTACGACCTGCGCGAAGTCGGCCAGGCGATGGTGGGGGCTCACGCATGATGGCCACTGTCTTCTCCCCCGCGCGCATGCTGCCGGTGCTGCGCGTCGTGCTCTTCGTGTGCCTGGCGCTGCTGCTGTGCGCGCTGGCGTTCTACAGCGCCGGGCTGGCCGTGGGCGAGCTGTTCACCGGCATCCTCGACGGTGCCTTCCTGCGCGAGGGCGCGGTGCACCAGGGCCTGCGCTGGGCCATGCCGCTGTTCATCACGGCGACGGGCGTGGCCATCGCGTTTCGCGCCGGCTTCTTCAACATCGGCGCGCAGGGGCAGTTCTATGTCGGCTCCATCCTCGCCGCCTTCACCGCCGAATGGCTGGGCGGCGCACCCGCGTGGGTCGTGGTGCCGGGCTGCCTGCTGGCCGGCATGGCGGGCGGCGCGCTGTGGGCCATGTGGCCGGGGCTGCTGCGGCTGCGCTCGGGCACCGACGAGGTCATCACCACGCTCATGGGCAACTTCCTCGCGGGCCTGCTGCTGGTGTACGTCACCTCCGGCCCGCTGAAGGACCCCTCGGGCTCGGGCCAGCAGGCGTCGAGCCGGCCCATCGCGGACGCCTACCGCATCTCCGATTCGCTGGGCGTGTCGCCGCTCATCTGCGCGCTCACGCTGGCGGTGTTCGTGCTGTCGTGGCTGCTGGCCAACCGCACGGCGCTGGGCATCGTGGCCAACCTGGCGGGGCGCAACCCGACCATGGTGGCGTGGCAAGGCGCGCGGGTCGGGCGCATCGGCCTGTTCAGCTTCCTGGTGAGCGGCGCGCTGGCGGGGCTGGCCGGCAGCATCGAGCTGCTCGGCCCCAACGGCCGGCTGGCCAGCGGCTTCCTGCCGGCCCATGGCTTCACGGCCATCCTGATTGCACTGGTGGCGCAGCTGTCCATCGTGGGCACGGCCGTGTCCGCCCTCTTCTTCGGCGCGCTGGCCTCCGCCGCGCTGTACCTGCCGGTGATGGTCGGCATGCCGGCGGCGGCCATCGAGGTCATCAACGCGACCATTGCCCTGTTCATCACGTCGCGCGCCAAGTGGCTCGACAAGCTCCTCACCCGAAAGCCCGCATGACCGACACGCTGGTATCCATCCTGATCTCGGGCACGCCGCTCGTCTACGTCACGCTGGCGGGCGTGCTGGCGCAGCGCGCGGGCATCTGGAACCTGGGCCTCGAAGGGCTGATGATCATCGGCAGCTGCGCGCTGATCGTGGGCATCGTGCAGATCGGCTCCTTCGTGCAGGCCATGCTGATCGCGGCCGCGCTGTGCGTGGGCGCCTCGGCGCTCTTGTGGTACGTGGTGGAAAAGCTCAAGGCCAACCCCATCATCGCGGGCCTGGGGCTCACCGGACTGGGCCTGGGTGGCACGTCGCTCGCCATTCAAGCGCTGTACGACAGCGAAGCCACGGTCACGGCGCCCTTCGGCATTCCCAAGCTCAACAGCCTGTTCGACGCGGACCTGGGCGCCCTGGGTGGCCTGTCGGTGTTCGTGCTGTTCATGCCCGTGGCCGTGTGGCTCGTGTGGCTGCTGCTGGAGCGCACGCGGCTGGGCCTGCGCCTGTCGGCTTCCGGCGAGCACCCGTTCGCCGCGCGCAGCGTGGGCGTGAACCCCAGCCGCATGCGGCTGCTGGCACTGGCGCTCGGCGGCGTGCTGTGCGCCATCGGCGGCGCCGAGCTGGCCGGCGGCAGCCTGCAGATCTTTTCGCAGAACATGACGGCGGGCCGCGGCTTCATGGCCTTTGCCGCGGTGATCTTCGGCGCCGGCAGCGCACTGGGCGCCACGGCCGCCGCGCTGTTCTTCGCGGTGGTGTCGGCGCTGGGCATCCGCGCGCAGCTGGTGTACGGCGGCGCCATTTCCAACGACCTGCTGCAGGCCCTGCCCTACCTGGCCACCGTGTTCGGCGTGTGGCTCAGCACCAAGCTGCGCGGCGGGCTGGGCTCGATCCGCGGCACGGCGGAAATGCGCGACTGAGCATGAACACCCGCATGCCCACCGCCATCCTGATCCAGGGCGCCGAAGTGCTGGCCGTGGGCGGCCCGCAAGGCGACCGCCCGGTGCGCGCCGACGTGCTGCTGGAGGACGGCAAGATCGCCGCCATCGGCCACGACCTTGACCTTCCGCTGCCACGCCCCGCCGCGTGCGACGTGATCGACGCGCGCGGCAAGCTCCTGATGCCCGGCCTCGTCAACGCGCACACCCATTCGAGCGAGACCTTCTTCAAGGGCCGCTACGAACAGATGCCGCTGGAAATCTGGCTGCTGTATGCGTACACCTACCTGTCGGGCAGCCCCATCTCCGACCGCCTGCTGTACCTGCGCACGCAACTGCTCGCCCTGCAGTCGCTGAAGAACGGCGTGACCACGCTGTGCGACGACTTCTTCGACCCCATGGCCCACAGCATCGACCGGCTGGGCATCGTGTTCCAGGCGTACCGCGACGCGGGCATTCGCGTGAACGTGTCCAGCGCCGTGCTCGACACCCCCGTGCTCGACTCCACGCCCTTCGGCCACGAGGTGTTTCCCCCGCACCTCAGCGCTCAGCTGAAGTTCGGCGCGCCCACCACGGTGGCCGACTACACCGCCTACTGCGAAGAAGCCTTCCGCCGGTTCCATGGCCAGGCCGAAGGCCGCTTGCGCTTTGCCATCACGCCGTCGGCACCGCAGCGCTGCACCACCGGCATGCTGCAGGCCTGCCACGCGCTGGCCGTGCGGCACGGCGTGCCGCTGCACACCCACCTGCTCGAAACCAAGGTGCAGGCCGTGGCCGGCCAGATGTTCCACGGCAAGACGCTGCTCGCGCACATGCACGACACCGGCACGCTCGACCGCCACACCACGCTGGCGCACGCCATCTGGATCACCGACGCCGACATCGCCCGCATGGGCGAAGCCGCCTGCTCCGTGGTGCACAACCCGCTGAGCAACCTCAAGCTGGGCTCCGGGCTGGCGCCGGTGCGCAAGCTGCTGGACGCGGGCGTGGCCATCGGCCTGGGCACCGACGGCCTGTCTTCGAACGACAGCGCGCGCGTGTTCGACCTGATGCGCTTCGCCGCGCTGATGCACAACGTGAACGGCACCGAGCCTTCGCAATGGCTCACGGCTTTCGAGGTGCTGAAGATGGCCACGCTGGCCGGCGCGCGCACTGCCATGCTCGACGACGTGACCGGCTCCATCGAAGTCGGCAAGGCCGCCGACCTGGTGCTGCTCGACCTGGACAACGACAACTTCCGCCCGCGCAACGACATCGTGAAGCAGCTGGCCTACTGCGAGAACGGCAGCGCCATCGAGCTGGTGGTGGTCGGCGGACACATCGTGGTGTGCGACGGCCAGCTCACCACGGCACGCGAAAACGACGTGTGGGCCGAGCTGAACGAGTTGCTGCCCGCGTACCTGGAAGAACACGGCCGGTGGGAAACGAAGAACCGCGTGTTCGAGCCGTACTTTGCCGAGGTCATTCGCCGGTGCAAGGAAGTCGACGTGGGCGTGCAGCGCCACGCCTGAAGCCGGGGCCAGGGCCGAGGGAGCTCAACCCCAGGTCAGCGGGTCAAGCCCCAGGTAGAAGCCCAGCCGCCCATCGTCCGGCTCGGCGATGCCCAGCATCTCGAACAAGCCGGTGCGCGCCGCCACCGCTTGCGCGGGTGCGGTCCAGTGGTCGCGCGCGTTCGCGAGGAACAGCGCCAGGTCGACATGCGGGTCCGCCACGCCGAGCCTGCCCAGGTCGATCAACCCCGTGCAGCGCAGCGTGTCGGGGTCGACCATGAAGTTCGGCATGCACGCATCGCCGTGGCACACGACCCGCTCGCGTGCCTCTTGCGCGAGCCGCGCGGGCAGTTGCGCACGCAATGCGTCGAGCAGCACCTGCGGCGGCGTGTGCCGGTCTTCGGGGCCGAGAAACTCCGGGTCGACCGCGCCGCGCGCCACCACATCGGCCGCGCGATCGAACATGGCCGAGAGGCTGCGCACGAAGGGGCAGTTCGTGGCCGGCACCGAATGCAAGGCCTTGAGCCGCTGCGCCATCGAAGGCCACGCGGCCAGCAGGTCTGCCGCCGGCAACTCGCTGGCCGGCACACCCGGCACCGTGCGGGTGACAAGGCAGGCGCCAGCTTCCGACGTGCGCCAGTCGAGCACCTTCGCGGAGCCGAGGTCGAACGACGCGAGCCATTCCGTACGGCGGTGCTCTTCTTCGAGCGAGGCAGCGTTGGCGCCCATCGACACCTTCGCGAATGCCGCACCATCGCTGCGCCTGTACACGCTGTCGCCGGACTCGCCGCGCTGCACGGGCAGCCACGTGACGCCCGCGGGCAAAGCGGGAAGCAAAGGCTTGTCGTTCAAGGGTTCATCGGGGGGAATCTGCATGGGGCTGGGTAGAGTGATGCGCCTCCCCGGAATCTACCCAAGCTCCCTCACCGCACACGCCAAAGACCATGAAGTTCGGCTACACCATTGCCTACGTTCCGCACGTCGCCCAGTCCCTGCAATTCTTCGAGCAGGCCTTCGGTTTCACGACCAAGTTCCTTCATGAATCCGGCACCTACGGTGAACTGGCAACCGGTGAAACCACCCTGGCCTTTGCCGCGCACGAGCTCGCCGAATCGAACTTCGCGCAGGGCCATGTGGCTGCGTCCGACTCGGCCAAGCCGCTGGGCATGGAACTGGGCTTTGTCACCGCCGACGTGCCGGCGGCCCATGCGCGCGCCGTTGCGGCGGGCGCCTCGGAACTCTCGCCGCCCACCACCAAGCCGTGGGGCCAGGTGGTGTCTTATGTGCGCTGCCCCGACGGCACGCTGGTGGAGCTGTGCTCGCCTATCGGCGGTTGACCGCGGGCTACGAGGCGACGGTCACGGCGACCTTCATGCTCACGTCGCGACAGGTCGACGAAACGCAAGCGACGCCAATGGCGCGGCTGCTGCCTAAGCGCTCGCCGGCGCGCTGAGCGACTGCAGCCAGGCCACCGTGGCCTGCAGCTCTGCCGGGCGAAGCTCGTGCGCGCCCGGAAAGTCCGCGCCCGACAGTGCCAGCGGCAGCGTGCGCGCCAAGTCGCGCGTGACCTGTGCGGCGCTCGGCGGAATCACGTTGTCGGCGCTGCCGTGGCTCACCCACAGCGCCTTGCCCTCGAAGGCCTCGGGCGGGGCCACGTGCGGCACCACCTGCGACAGCAGGCGGCTGTGCCACACCATCGCCGCGCGCACGGTCTCGGGCTTGGTCAGCAGCAGCGACAGGGCCATGATGCCGCCCTGGCTGAAGCCGCCGACGATCACGCGCTCCGGCGGCACGCCGAGCTGCTGCGCGGCAGAAGCGACCATCTCGCCGATGAGGAAGCGGCTTTCGCGCTCCTGCTCTTCGTTGATGTGGCGCTCGCCGTTGGCCAGCACCTGGAACTCGAACCACGCATACGCGTCGGGCGAGAGCACATACGGCGCGCGCAGGCTCAGCACGTGGAACTGCGGCGGCAGCATGCGCGCCAGGCCGAACAGGTCCTGCTCGTTGCTGCCGACGCCGTGCATCAGCACCAGCAGCCAGGGTTCGCGCACCGAAGGTTGCGCGGCATGCTCGAGGAACTTGAGGGGCAGGTGAAGTTGGTTCATGGTTCAGGCCGGCTGGATAGACTGGAACGAAACGAGGCGAAGGCAATTTTTCATGCGACATCCGCAACGTCCGCGATATGCGCGAGTGACGAGCTTACTTCCTGCCCTGTTCCTGCTGTGCGCGCCGGTGTTTGGCGCTCAGGCCGCTCAGGCCGCTCACGGCGCTCACGGCGCACAGGCCGCCGAATTCCGCAAGGCGCCGGCGTGCAGCTTCGACGCCAAGGCGGTGCAGCTGCGCAAGGACCTCTGCGTCGGCTTCGATGCGGGCGCCTACGCGTCACGGCACAGCTACGAGGAAGCCGGCCAACTGCGCTGCACCGACGAGGCCGACGAGGCCGACGTGCCCTGCCCCACGCTGCGCGTGCTGACCCGCGCGAACGGCAAGACGGTGGTGCGCGCCTTTGCACCGCCGCCGAAGTCGTCGCTGGGCGACCCGAGCGACGCCTGCGTCATCGACACCATCGCCGTGAACAGGAGCGGCAGCCGCTTCGCCCTGCAAGGCCAGGGCCGCGACTGCTTCGGCGGCACCGCGCGCTTTTCGGTCGAGGACGTCTACGAACTGAAAAGCGGCGCGCCGGTGCTGGTCAAGAAAAACGGTGCCTACCTGCGCTGACGCCGCTCAGCGAAAGCCCTTCGCCAATGCCTGCGTGACCTCGGCCGAAGACACCTCGCGGCAGCCGGTGGCGTTCTGCCCGGACCACAGCGGTGAGAAGTCGCCGCTGCCCTGCGCCTCGGCCTTGGCGCGCAGCGGCGCGATGCCCGAGGTGGCCAGCGGAAACTCCGGTGCCGCGGCGCCGATGGGGCCCAGCTCGCGCATCACGCGGTTCACGATGCCGCGAGCGGGCCGGCCGGTGAAGAGGTTGGTCAATGCCGTGTGCCGCGCCGCCTCGCTCTTGAGCGCCGCGCGATGGATGGCCGTGGTCGTCGCCTCGGGCGTCAGCATGTAGGCCGTGCCCACCTGCACGCCCGCCGCGCCCAGCGCCATGGCCGCGGCCACGCCGTCGGCATCGGCGATGCCGCCGGCAGCGATCACCGGCACCTTCAGGGCGCGCACCAGTTGCGGCAGCAGCGCGAAGGTGCCGAGCTGCCTGGTCAGGTCGTGCGACAGGAAATGGCCACGGTGCCCGCCGGCCTCGAGGCCCTGCGCAATGACCGCGTCGGCGCCGCGCGCCTGGAGCCACAGCGCCTCCGCGACGGTGGTGGCCGAGGCCAGCACCTTCGCGCCCCAGCCGTGCACCTGCGCCAGCAGCGCCTCCGACGGCAGCCCGAAATGAAAGCTCACCACCGGCGGGCGGAACTCGCCCAGCAGCGCGGCCACGTCGGCGCTGAAGGGGTTGCGGCCCGGGCCGGTGGGAATGCTCGCCGCGTCGATGCCGAACTCCGCGTAGTACGGCGCGAGCGCGGCGCGCCACGTGGCCTCGCGCTCGGCGCTGGGCTCGGGCGGCGTGTGGCAGAAGAAGTTGACGTTGTAGGGCTTGTCGGTGCCGGCGCGAATGGCGGCGAGTTCGCCGCGCATGGCGTCGGCGCCGAGCATGGCGCAAGGCAGCGAACCGAGTCCGCCCGCGTTGCTCACCGCCACCGCCATCGCGCTGCCCTGCACGCCGGCCATCGGCGCCTGCACGAGCGGGAGTTCGGTGCCTAGAAGTTGCTGCAGCGTGGTCATGGGAAGCGCTCCTTGTCTGGTGTGTCGTCTCGGATGCCGCGCATTCTCACGCCAACGCGGAGGTCGCCGCGGCGACAGGGTCATCGCCGCGCGGCTTCGGCAAAATGGCGGCCATGTTCAGACCCCACCCGACACCGCTGTCGACACCACCCTCGCCATCGCACGTTTTCTCGAAGCCGCTGTACCGCGGCACCGCCGTGGCCCTGGCCGCCGCCGGCCTGCTCGCGCTGGCCGGTTGCCCGCAGAAGGAAGCGCAAGCGCCCTCCGCTTCGACCGCTGCGCCAACTGCCGCTGCGGCGCCCGCCGCGACCGCCGTGACCGCCGTGGCCGCAGCACCTGCCCCCGCCGCCGCGGCACCGGCCACGCCCGCCACCGCATCGGCCAGCCTCAAGCGCGCCGAACTCATGGCACTCGTGTTCCCCGACTCGCAAGGCCCCGCCGCCAAGCCCGGCCAGCCCGACACCGTGTCGCTGCCCGAGATCGGCAACGACGGCAAGGCCGTGCCCGGCAGCGCCGCCGAGCAGAACGCCCGCGTGTCCCCGCGCGAAGTGGTGAAGCTGGACGACACCCACGCCGTGCTGCTGACCGAGACCGTGCCCGTCGACGACCAGGGCCAGCCGATGGACGGCCACGTCAACGGCGCATGGCTCGGCGCCTACTTCTTCGAACAGGGCCCCGAAGGCTGGAAGCTCGCCAGCCGCGAAGACGGCGTCGACTACCTCGGGTTCATGGGCAACCTCGGCACCACCAAGGTCGAGCGCACCGCGCCGCAGCGCTTTGCGCTCACCATCACCAACGGCAGCTGCTGGCAGGGCTACTGCGGCCAGTGGCTGTCGGTGTACGCGCTGGAGGCGGGCAAGGTGCGCGCGGTGGCCTCGGCCATTCCGCTGTCGGCCAGCAACGAAGGCGCCGACGAGGCTTGCGAGAAGGTGCTGAAGTCGGAAAAGCCCGAAGAGGCACCGCGCGGTGCCTGCTACGACATCAACGGCACGCCCGCCTTCGCGGCCGGCTCCGACGACGGCACGCCGGGCGAGATGCGCATCGCCTTCAAGGGCGAGCGCACCGCCGGCCCCAAGGGCCGCCGTGTCGAGACCGTCGACAGCACGCTGGTGTACGCCTGGCGCAAGGACGCCTACGTGCTGACCGAGGGCCGCAACCCCGTGCCGTCGTTCTGACCGTTCTGAAGCAGGGGCGGCTTCGCCCTCTTCAGCCGCTGCTTATTCCTCGCTCGTCCACTCCACCTGCACGCCCAGGCTGCGCAGGTTTTCCACGAAGCGCGGGTGCGCGCGGCGAATGGGCGCGGCGTTGCGGATCTCCGACTTGCCTTCGATGCTCGCCGCCACCATGAACAGCGCGATCGCCACGCGAATGATGTAGGGGCTCTCGACCACCGCGGGCGTCAGCGGGTTGCCGCCGAAGGTGATGAGGCGGTGCGGGTCCGACGAGAACACGTGCGCGCCGAACTTCGAGAGCTCGCCGGTCCAGCCCAGCGCGCCGTCGTACACCTTGTTCCAGAACATCGCGTTGCCTTCGGCGCGCACGCCCAGCGCAATGAAGATGGGCAGCAGGTCCACCGGAAAGTAGGGCCACGGCGCGGCCTCGACCTTGGTGAGCACGTTGCTCGTGAACGGCGTCTGCACCTTCAGCGGGCCGGTGCGGATGGCGCGCGACCAGCCGCCTTCATGCACGATCTGCACGCCGAACTTGGCGAACGTGCGGTCGAGCAGCGGAAAGTTCTCGGGCGCGCTGTTGCGCACGATCACGTCGCCGCCGGTGATGGCGCCCAGCGCCAGGAAGGTGGTGATCTCGTGGAAGTCTTCGTCGAAGCGGAACTCGCCGCCCTTCAGCGTGCTGCCGCCATGCACCGTGAGCCGCGAGGTGCCCATGCCTTCGATGCGCACGCCGATCATGGCCATGAAGCGGCAGAACTCCTGCACGTGCGGCTCCGAGGCCGCGTTGGTCAGCGTCGACGTGCCGCTGGCGGTGGCCGCACACAGCACGAAGTTCTCGGTGGTGGTGACGGAGGCGTAGTCCAGCCAGTGGTCGGTGGGCGTGAGCCGGCCCTTGCTGTGCACCAGCAGCGAGCCTTCGGTGCGCTCGACCTCGCCGCCGAAGCGCTGGAACACCTCCACGTGCGGATCGATCTCGCGCACGCCCAGCGTGCAGCCCTTGACGTTGTCCTCCAGCCGCGCCACGCCGAAGCGCGCCAGCAGCGGCGGCACCAGCATGATCGACGAGCGCATTTCCTCGGGCAGCCGGTGGCGCGCCGCGTCGAAGCTGGTCTCGCGGTGGTGCAGCTCGAGCGTGCCGGTCTCGTGGTCCATGTGCACTTCGCTGCCCAGGGTGCGGAAGATGTCCAGGATCTTGCGCACGTCGGTGATGTCGGGCACGCCATGCAGCCGCAAGGGCTCCCAGGTCAGCAGGGTGGCGCAGAGCACCGGCAGCACGGCGTTCTTGTTGGCGGAAGGGGTGATGCGGCCACGCAGCGGCGTACCGCCATGCACGATGAGGTTGGACATGAAGGAGCGGAAAACAGGGAGGCGGTGGGGGAATGGGGAAAGGCTCGAAGACAATTCGAAACCGCAGGCGAGCATTTTGCCGTCTGAAAGCAGCATGAACGGCGCTGAAGTTGTAAGAACTTCAAAGTGAAAGACGCCGAATTAACAATTCTTTCGCATTACTTCCGATTGCTTTCAGACTCCTTCGGATCGCTTCGAAGCCTTTTTCACCCAACCAACTTCTTATGCGCACGCTTGACCAACTGATCGACACCGAAGACCCCGCATTGCCGCTCGTCAGCGAATGGGCCGAAGGCGCCGCCCATTCCTTCGAGATTCTTCCGCCCTCACCCGAGCGCGAACGCGTGCTGCTGGGCCTGCAGGTCACTACCCGCTCGACCATGGGCGCCGTGGCGTACGACACCGGCGGCCTGCTGATCGACCACGGCTGGCTGCGCGTGCTGGGCTCGGGCCATGCGAGGCTGCGCCGCAACATCGCCGACTGGAACAAGGCGCGCTCCGACGGCTTCCTGCTCGTGGCGGACGACGTGGTGGGCGGCTTCTTCGCCGTCAACGGCGGCGGCCTTGGCGAAGACGCGGGCGCCATGTACTACTGGGCGCCCGACACCCTCACCTGGGAGTCGCTGGACATCGGCTACAGCGACTTCCTCGAATGGGCGTCGACCGACCGGCTGCAGGTGTTCTACGCAGACTCGCGCTGGAGCGGCTGGGAGGCCGACATGAAGGACATCGGCGCGGACCAGTGCTTCAACTTCTTCCCGTTTCTCTGGAGCAAGGAAGGCTCGGTGCACCAGAGCTCGCGCAAGGCGGTGCCGGTCGAGGAGCAGTACGCGTTCAACGCCGAGATGGCGGGGAAGATGGAGGGATAGCCTTCCCGAGCCAGACGCCTCTATTCGCTGGGTTCCGTCGGCTCCGTCGGTTCGGTCAGCGCCTCGCACTGCGCTTCGATACGCTCGTGCAGCAGGCCCAGCGACGCCGCCAGAAAGCGCTGCAGCGCGCTGCGCTGGCAGGCATCGAAGAGCGGCGCGGGGTCCGCGGCACACAAGGCGGCATCGCGCCGGTCTTCGTCCCAGGCAAGCAACCGGGCCAGCGTGTGCGCGCCTTGCACCACGTCGCGCGCATCGTTGAGGAACGCGGCGTTGCCTTGCAGGGAAGCATCGAGCCGTTCGCTCTGGACCCATTCGAAGGGTTTGAACTGGGCGGTGGGCCGGTACGGCGCGCAAGGGCCAGGGCAGCCGGTGTCTGAAGCATGGGCCATCGGGCCTCCAGGGATGTCGATTTGCAACAACCGACGCACCCGCTGCTAAACGAGGGCGGCAGCTCGAACGGGTTAGCAGACCGGGACATCCTTGCGGAAACCGGCAGGGCGTGAGCCCTCCCGCTCGAGCCGCCTGAAAAAGCTCGAACGAAAAAGCCGCAGTCCCTGTGCGGTAGCTGCACTGCGGCTTTCGTCGCAGGATGTCGGCGGGCTGCTAAACCCGGCCCCGCTCATCACGAGGCGAAGGCAATGTAAGCGGTCTCGGCGGCGCGGGTCAAGCCAGGCGATGGGGAACTGCCATGGCATTGCGGGCAAATGCCCGAAAGCGGCTCACCGGGTTCGAGCCGGCCGCGCAGTGAGGACAGGGCTTTCACGCTCGGCGGCTGCCTCGGCCTGCTCCCGTCCCCTCGACTTCGCCAGGCAGACAGACCGTTCTACAATGCCCCGCCCACCGCCTGCCGCAGCTGTTGCCCCGCAGGGCCGGGGCGTTCAAATCATGAAGCTGGTCATCGTCGTGTTGGAAGGTGTGCAGGCATTGGACGTCGCGGCGCCCATGGATGTGTTCACCGAGGCCAACAGCTTCCTTCCCGCCGACCAGCACTACGAGATCACCCTGGTCGGCCTGCGCGCCGGCAGCGTGCGTTGCGCCAACGGCATGGAGCTGCATGTCGGCACCGGCTACCTCGACTACACCGGCCAGCCCGACCTGCTGCTGGTGGCCGGCGGCCCCAAGCTGCCGGAGCTCAACACCTACGCGCCCGAGTTTCTCCAATGGCTGAGCGCCAAGGCGCAAGGCTCGCGGCGCTTCGGCTCCGTGTGCAACGGCGCCTTCCCGCTGGGCCATGCGGGCCTGCTCAACGGCAAGGAGGTCACCGCCCATTGGCATGACGTCGACCGGCTCATCGCGCAGTTCCCCAGGGCCCGCGTGCGGCCCGACAAGATCTTCGTTCGCGACGGCGCCCTCTTCACTTCGGCCGGTGTCGCGGCCGGCGTCGACCTGTGCCTGGCGCTGGTCACGGAAGACTGGGGCCACGAGCTGGCGCTGCGCATCGCCAAGCGGCTCATCGTGTACATCCGCCGCGAGGGCGGCCAGTCGCAGTACAGCCCGTTCCTGGCGGCCGGCCCGAAGGAAGAGACCGTCGTGGCGAAGGTGCTGCGCCATGTGACGGACCACATCGGCGAGCAGCTGTCCATCGAGGAGCTCGCCGACTCGGTGGGTGTGAGCCGGCGCACCTTCTCGCGCGTGTTCGCGAAGGACGCCAACATGACGCCGTCGGCCTTCGTGGAGCAGGTGCGGGTCGACTTCTCGCGCAAGCTGCTGGAGGAGACCGACCTGCCGCTGAAGACGGTGGCGTTTCGCTGCGGCTTTCACAGCGCCAACCACATGCGCGTCATCTTCGCGAAGCGGCTGGACACCACGCCGCGCGAATACCGCCGGCGGTTCAGGGACGAAGAGCCGACGCGGGCGCGCGACGAGGCGGCCAATTCGCCGACAGCGGGCGCGGCAACGGGCGCCATCGCTTCCTAGCGAGCCGCGCGGCGCCTGCCGCTTTCTTCCCACGGCGGCGCAATGCCGCCGCATCCGCCACAGTGGCCCGAAAGCAGCCATCAATGGCGCAAACCTCACCACACCCAAGGCCTGCACCGCAGACCCGGCCCATAGACTTTTCACATCGCTTCCGCAAAGCGATTTCCGGGCTGTGGTGACGGTGTTGTCGAGCTGACGCGCCTGCTGCAACGGGGTCGTGCGGAAGCCCAACCTCCACGGTTCGAGCACCCTCGCATGCTTCTCCGTGCCCCTTCAGGAGCAAGCATCAACACCACGCAAGCGCTGAGCCCAGCGGAAATTCCGCGGCAGGCATCCATCCGGTACCTCCCCGTCAACCTGTTCGCCTCGGTCATGGGTCTGTCGGGCCTGGCCCTCGCCTGGCGCCAGGCCGGCCACCAGTTCGGCACCAGCGCGCTGATCGACGCCGCCATCGGAAGCCTCGCGGTCGTGGTCTTCGCCGTGCTCTGCATCGCATACGCGGCCAAGGCCGTGCTGCATCCGTGCGCCGTGCACAACGAGTTCCGGCACCCGATTGCCGGCAACTTCTTCGGCACGATAACCATCGCGGTGCTGCTGATCTCGTCGGTGGTGGCGCCCCTCAGCGCGCGCGCATCGGAAATCATCTGGGGCATCGGCGCCGCCAGCACCGTCGCGCTGTCCTTCACCATCGTGAGCCGCATGCTGCGCGGCAAGGTCGACGCGGGCCACTCGGTTCCGGCGTGGCTCATTCCGGGCGTAGCCACGCTGGACATCACGGTGGCTGGCGGCACCCTCCCGATGGCATGGGCCAGGGAGGTCAACCTGTTCGCGATGGCCGTGGGCACCACCATGGCGCTGGTCTTCTTCACGATGATCATGTCCAGGCTCATCCACCACCATGAAAAGCTCGCGAGCGACATGGTGCCGTCGATGATGATCCTGATCGCCCCGTTCGAGGTCGGCTTTCTCGCGTACACGAGCTTCTTCCAGCGCATCGACACCTTCGCCGCGATGCTCTTCTACTTCGGCCTGTTCGTCTTCTTCTCGCTGGTCTTCAAGATCTTCAAGCGAAGCATTCCCTTCGCGGCCGGATGGTGGGCGCTGAGCTTCCCGCTCGCCGCGCTCAGCAATGCGGCCTTGCGCTATGCGGAACACGCCCGCTACCTGCCGGTGACGGTGCTGGCGGTGGCGCTGCTGGTGTTCCTGAGCGTGCTGATCGCCGTGCTGCTGGTTCGAACGATTCACCTCGTCGCAAGCGGCAAGTTGCTCGCGCCGAAGTGAGCGACCCACACGCGCTCACCGATTCCCAAGCGGCTCGGCCGCGACTCTCTTCAACTCAACGGTCCATCACCATGTCGAACCCCGCACGCCTCCGCCCCGCCCAACCCACGACCACGACCACGACCACCACCACCACCGATGCCGCCGGCATCGACGCAGACGCCGCGCGCAAGCAGGCCGCAGACGCGGCCGCCCTCGCCGCCCAGTGGGAACAGGTCGGCAACTGCAGCGGCCTGGACCAGGTCCAGGCCGCGGTGCGCGGTCAACCCCAGAGCTGAAAGTCGAGCGGTGTGCGCAACAAGCGCACGCTGCCGCTCTCGGTGACATGCACCATGTCGCCGAGCGCCGCACCGCCGAGCCCCTTGGCGAAGAAGTTCGGATGCAACTCGAACATGGCGCCGGTGCTCGCCTCCAGCGGCGCCGACCTCCCCGTGTCGAAGGGGTCCGCATACTGCGGAAAGGCCGCCACCGACTGTGGCTCTTCGTAGCTCAAGCCCAGCCCGTGCCCGCTGCGAAAGCGGAAGATGTCGCCGGGCGGCACATGCGGCAGCCCGCGCGACAGGATGCCCTGCACGGCCTTCTCGGCGCCCGCGAGGTCCGCGCCCGCGCCGAACAGCGCCAGGGCCTCGTCGAACATCTCGTGCACGAGGCCGTGCAAGCGCAGGTGCACCGGCAAGGCTTCCACGTACGCACCCATGCGTATCGCGTGGCCCCAGTAGCCGTCGAGCTTCAGCATGACGCCCAGCAGCACCTGGTCGCCGGGCACGGGCTTGCGCCGGTTCTCGTGCGGCAGGTACTGCGGCCTCTGCGCGGCCGGGCTGATGGTGAGCCAGGTCTTGCAGTACTCGGCACCGCTGACGAGCGCGAAGTGCTCGACGTCGCGCTGGGTCTTCCATGCCTCGCGGTCGTGCCGCAGGAACACCGGGAAGCGTGAGAACACCTCGTCGCACAAGGCCGCCGTGGCGCCGAGCGCCTCGACTTCAGGCGCCGCCTTGGCGATGCGCCAACGATCCAGCTCGGGCGCGATGTCTTCCCATTGCGCCCGCGGCAGCGCGCGGTGCATCGACTCGATCGTCTGCCATTGCGCTTCGGGCCAGCCTGCCTGCCCGATGCGCAAGGCATCGCCGCTGGAGATCGCCAGCAGGCCTTGCACCGCCTCGCCGAGCTTCGACGGCGCGGAAAAGACCACCGCATCGATGCCGGCGATGCCCTGCGCCGCATGCAGCTGGAACGGGTTCGACAGGATCAGCGTGCGGCGGCCGCGCTCGACCAGCAAGGTCGTAGACGCTTCGAACCCGTCCCAGTCCGCGAACAGCCGCAGGTACGCATTCGAGCGCGTGGCCGCGCCCAGCGCGCCGCCCTGCGCATGGATCAGCACCGCGCGCAGGTCCTGCCGAAGCACGAGCTCCTCGAGCTGGCCGAGCCGCTGCGTTCGCAGCCGCTCCAGCGATTGCCCCGTCACTTGAGCGCAACCTTCTTGCCCGCGTCGAAGCGGTAGAGCGTCATGGCCGGGTTCTTCAGCTCGCCGCTCGGCTCGAACGCAATGCGCGCCGTGATGCCGTCCAGGTGGGTGTTGAACAGCTCGCGCGCATACACCGCCGGGTCGGCCGAGCCCGCCTTCACCATCGCCGCGGCCAGCACCATGGTGGCGTCGTAGGCGTAGGGCGAATAGATCTGGAACTCCCCCGGGTACTTCTCTTCGTAGCGCTTCTTCCATTCGGCGACCTTGGGCGACAGGTCCGCCGCCGTGCCGCTCTCCGCGCAGACCACGTTGGCCAGCGTGGGCGCGCCGCCCGACAGCTCGGCCAGCTTCGAGGTGCAGATGCCGTCGCCGCCAAAGAGCTTCACCTTGTCCATGCCGAGCTGCGCCAGCTGGCGCACCATCGGGCCGGCCTGCGAGTCGGTGCCGCCGTAGAAGATCGCGTCGGGCGACTTGCCGCGAATGGTGGTGAGGATGGCCGAGAAGTCGGTGGCCTTGTCGGTCGTGTACTCCTGCGCCACGATCTGGATGCCCTTGGCCAGCGCCGTCTTGCGGAACACCTCGGCCACGCCCTGGCCGTAGGCGGTGCGGTCGTCGATCACCGCCACGCGCGTGAACTTGAGCTTGTCCGCGGCCAGCGCGGCCAGGCCCGCGCCCAGCTCGTTGTCGTTGGCCATCATGCGAAAGCTGGTCTTGTAGCCGCTTTGCGTGAGCTTCGGGTTGGTGGCCGACGGCGTGAGGTTCGGCAAGTCGCAGTCGCTGTAGATCCGGGCCGCCGGAATGGCGGTGCCGGAGTTCATGTGGCCGACCACGCCGTTGACCTTGGCGTCGCAGAACTTCTGGGCCACCGCCGTGCCCTGGCGCGGGTCGGCGCCGTCGTCTTCGGCCGCGATGACGAAGTGCGCCTTCCTGCCGCCGATCGTTACGCCCTTCGCATTGAGTTCGTCCACGGCCAGGCGTACGCCGTTGGCGGTGTCGCGCCCAAGGTGGGCCTGCGCGCCCGACAGCGGAGAGGCGCTGCCGATGGTGACGGTGAGCGCGTCGGCGGCCGAAGCCGGCAACGGGGCGAAGGTTGCGAATGCAGCGAACGCGAACGCCGCGGCGGGCGGAAAGGGAGCGGGGGTGTGCATCGAGGGAATCTCCGGAAGGGGTTGAACTCCGGACAAAGTGTTCCCGCCGCGGCACCTTGCGGCAAACCAGAAATTCTTGGGAGAGGCCCCAACTTTTTGCGAGGGCTGCGCCCTGCGCCCTGTGCCCTGGCTTGCCGCGGCCCGCTCAGCGCGCCAGCACGTCGCAGCGGCTGTTCGCGATGAAGTCCTCGCACGACGCGCGCGCCATGTCCACCAGCGCCTCGGCCAGCGGCGACGCGGGCTCCATGCGAAAGCTCGCGACCAGCGGCAGCGCGGCCGGTGGCGGTGCCACGTCGAGCGGCACCAGCCGGCCGTCGAGCAGGTCCTGCTGGATCACGGCCACCGGCAGCAGCGTGCTGCCGAAGCCCGAGCGCGCCATGTCGATCATGGCGCCGATCGACGAGAAGAAGCTGATGCGCAGGTCCACCGACGCACCCGCGCTCTGGGCGATGTTGCGGTAGACGCCGGAGTCGCGGTAGAACGAAATGATCGGGTGCTTCGCCAGGTCGTCGAAGCCCAGCGGCGCGCCCGCGGGCAACTGCTGCGCCAGCGAGGGGCTGGCCACCCAGCGCATGGCGAGGTTGGCGATGCGCCGGTTGTCGATGAAGCCCGGCGTGATTTCCTCCGAGAGGATCGCGAAGTCGAGCGTGCCGCGCAGCAGGTCGTCGCGCAGCCGCGGCGTGAGGTCGGAGCCGATTTCCAGCGTGGCCCTCGGGTACTTCTTGGCGAAGCGCGAGAGCAGGTCGGGCAGCCAGGTGTGGGCCACCGTCTCGATCACGCCGATGCGCAACATGCCCGAGAACGCATCGGCATGGCCGACCGCATTGAACATGCGCGTCTGCAGCTCGATCATCTTCTCGGCATAGGGCACCAGCTCGGTGCCGCTGCGCGTGAGCAGCACGCCGCGGTGATCGCGCTCGAACAGCCGCACGCCGAACTGCTCCTCGAGCGTGGCGATGCGCCCCGCCACCGCGGCGGCCGTGGTGTGCAGCATGTCGGCGGCCGCCTTGAAGCTGCCCAGCTTGGCGACGCAGACGAAGGACTCGAGAAATCGGACGTTCATGACGCCCAGATTCTCACCTCGCGGGCGGCGGATGCGAAACGCACCTGCGCGTCTGCGCGGCGTCGAGGCGTCGAGGCGTCGAGGCGTCGAGGCATCGCGGCATCGCGGCATCGCGACATCGCGCACCGGCCGGCCCTTCACCCGGCTCGGCTGCCGCTGCCCTCCGGCAGCTTGGCGATCACCTTGATCTCGAACTGGAAGCCGTACAGCCACGTCACGCCGATGCCGGTGAGCGTCGGGTGCGGTGCTTCGCCCCAGTATTCGGGCACGATCTTCCAGACCTTCTCGAAGTTGGTCTCGGGGTCGACGATGAACACCGTGACATCGACCACGTCGTCGAAGCTGCAGCCCGCGGCCGCGAGAACGGCGTTGAGGTTCTCGAAGGCGCGGCGCACCTGCGCCTCGATTTCGGGCTCGGGCGAGCCGTCTTCGCGGCTGCCGACCTGGCCCGAGACGAACAGGAAGCCGTTGGAGCGAACGGCCGGTGAGTAGCGGTTCTTCTCGTAGAGCGCCTGGCGCCCGGGGGGAAACACGACGTCGCGCTGGTTCATGGAATGCAATGCCTTCTTCTTGATGACGATGCAGGGACTTTAGGCAGCGCAGGCGTCGCGATAAACAGGCAAGGCCAACAATCACTGTTTGCAAAACCCAAACAATCACGGAATCGGCAGGAGCAGAGATGGACCGTTTCGATGCGATGCAGGCCTTCGCCCGCGTGGTGGAAGCCGGCAGCTTCACCAAGGCCGCCGCCACGCTGCACATGAGCAAGACCAGCGTGACGCAACTGGTGCAGCAGCTCGAGGCGCGGTTGCGCGTGAAGCTGCTCAACCGCACCACGCGCAAGGTGAACGTCACGGCCGACGGCGCGGCCTACTACGAGCGCGTGCTGCGGCTGCTGGCCGACATGGACGATGCCGAGACCAGCCTGTCGAGCGCGGCGGCCTTGCCCCGGGGCCGGCTGCGGGTGGACGTGCCCAGCCCGCTGGCCCGCACGATCCTGGTGCCGGCGCTGCCGGCCTTCCACGCGCGCTACCCCGACATCCAGCTCGACATGGGCGTGAGCGACCGCATGGTGGACCTGATCGGCGAGAACGTGGACTGCGTGCTGCGCGGCGGCGAGCTCACCGACCAGTCGCTGATGGCGCGCCGCGTGGGCGACCTGCAGCTGGGCGTGTATGCGGCGCCCAGTTACCTCGAACGCGCCGGCACGCCCGCGCACCCGAAGGAACTGGAAGACACGCACCACCGCATCGTCGGCTTCCTGTGGTCGCGCAACGGCAAGACCTTTCCGTATGCGATGCGCCGCGACGGCGAGCACGTCGCGGTGCAGGGCCGCTACGTGCTCTCGGTCGACGACGGCAATGCGTACGTTGCGGCGGGCCTGGCCGGCCTGGGCGTGCTCTGGCTGCCCGACTACATGGCCAGCGCGCACGCGGCGAGCGGCGAGCTGGTGCGCCTGTTCGAGGACTGGCAGCTGGACTCGATGCCGCTGTACCTGGCGTTTCCGCCGAACCGGCATGTCAGCGCCAAGCTGCGCGTGTTCATCGAGTGGGTTGCCGAGCTGATGGCGCGGCATGCGCCCGTGAACCCCGTGCAGCCCGTGAAGAGATGAAGAGCCCGGCGTGATTCAGGCCGGCTGCGGCGCTGACACCTCGCGCAGCCGCCGGTGTTCCTCGCCGTCCCACACGATGGGTTGCTGGTTCTTCGCGCGCAGGTAGTGGTGCGTGAACACCGCCAGGTAGGCCTCCAGCGTGCGCTCCGCGAGGTGTTCGCCCGCCAGGTCCATGCACATGGCGGCCACCTCGCTGGTGCAGAAGTGGTCTTCCCGGCCGGAGTTGCGCAGCTTGTACTGCGTGATCTGCTCGGGCTGCAGGCTCAGCACCGGGAAGCGGTCGAGGTAGGGGCTGCGGCGGAACATCTTGCGCGCCTCGCCCCAGGTCGCGTCGAAGAGGATGAAGAGCGGGCGCTTCCGGGCAGCGGTGCTGGCCGTGTCGGCTGACGCCACGGTGAGCACCACGCGCTCGGGCTGCGCGTACTGCCCCGGGAACACCACATAGGGCTGCCATTGCGGGTCGTCGAGCAGGGCGAGCAAGGCCGGGTCGGTTTCGGTGCGGGCCCAGCCGAAGGCGAAGGTGTCGGCCACCACGTCGGCCACCAGCCAGCCGGTGTTGGTGGGCTTGAGCGGCTCGATGTCGGCCATGAGCAGGCACACGCCCGCGCGCGTCGGCACCACCGGGCGCAGGGCGCACATGCAGTGGCTGGGCAGCAGGCGGCAACCGGCACAGCGCTCGCGCTTGAAGCCGCCGCGGGCAAGAAAGGGCTTGGCGCTTCGCGCCAGGCGGGCGGCGCGAAGAAGGGAAACGGCGTGAGGCATGCGGGGATTGTCAGTGCATCGCGCCGCGCCCTGCCCGCCGCACGGCGATGCCGGGTCGCCACCGCGCAGCGCTCGCGTTGGCGAGCTCCTATCACTTCAAGCCTATGGATCTCGCTCGGGCGCAGGCGTAGATTGCGCACGCTGAACGCGCCCGATCCAACCATCCAATAACGAGGAGCCTCCATGCCAGATGGCCAAGCCACGACATCGCCTGCATTTCCGGGTCGCACGATTCGTGCGAACGAAGCCGACAGCCAACTGGTCTCGCAGGTGCAGGGCGCCCTTCTCCAGCGAGGCTACGGCCCGTTCAAGGACGGCGTGTTCGACGCATCGATGACCGCCATCGTCAAGCTGTTCCAGGCCCAGCACAGCGACGTCGACGGCGCCCCGCTGGTGGTCGACGGCGAGGTCGGGCGCATCAGCTGGAGCGTGCTGTTCCCCCAGCCGACGGTGTTCCCCGCGACCGCGCCGTCGACGCTGATGCTGCACGCGCTTGCGGTGGCAGGAACGCAGGTGGGCCAGATGGAAGTGCCCCCGGGCTCCAACCGCGGACCGATGGTCGACGAGTACCTCGACGCCGTCGGCATCCCGCCCGCGCAGGGAACGGCCGCCGACCGCTTCTGGTGCATGGCCTTCGTCTACTGGACCTTCAAGACCGCCGCCGCCTCGCTCGGTGTTCCGAATCCCTTGCCGAAGACGGCGAGTTGCGCGGGGCACTGGAAGCGCGCGCAGAACATTCCCGGCGCCGTCAGGATCACGCGCCAGGCCGCGTTCGCGAATGCGAGCCTCATCAAGCCGGGCCTGATCGCCATCCTCGACTTCGGCGGCGGCGCGGGCCACACCTTCATCGTCGAGCGCATGCTGGACAGCGGACGCATCGCCACCATCGAAGGCAACACGAACAACGACGGCTCGAACAACGGCGTGGGCGTCTTCAGGCTCGATCGGCGCAAGCTGTCTGACAAGAGCATCGTCGGCTTTGTCGACTACTCGAAAGCTTAGGCGCGAGTTTTTTGCGCGCGTGCGCCGACGCCTCGCGCCACGGTCACGCGCCGAACAAGCGCTTCAGCCAACCCTGCTTGGCCTGCACGCCCGCGCGGCCCTGCTGCAGTTCCCTGCCGACCTGCGCCTTGACGATTCTTTCCGCCGACGAGTCCGTGGCGTGCAGGTGCGCCTTGACGGTTGCCACGTAGGCACCGTCCTCGTGGCGGATGTGATTGAACAACCACCGGTAGAGCATGTCGTGAAGCTCGCCCAGCACGGACTCGCCACGCTCGAAGCGCGTGCGGAATTCGACGACGCGCCGCACGAAGATCTCATGCACCTTCTTGTGCGGGGTCGAGAAAGGGTAGCCGGCATCCTCGAGCATCGCTTCCTCGAAAGCGAAGTGGGAAGCCGTGTAGTCGATCGTCTCTTCGATGATCCTGCCGACGGCCCTCTGGTCGTTCGTTTGCCGGGCATCGTCCAGTGCGTTGATGTACTGGGCGATGCGTTGATGCTGGGCATCGATTTCATGGATTCCGGTGTTGAGTTCGGTCTTCCATACAAGATGCGCCATGATTTCTGAGTCTCGATTGCAGCGTAAAAACCCAGTATCGATGTGCGCCGCCGGCCGCCGGTTGATCTGAATCAAGCGAGCGCGTGACAACGCGACAGCCGGCACGCCCGATCTCGGCGACTCCGGCTGCCGCGCCTTCAACCCGGATTCATGGCGGCAAAGGTGGCCTCGTAGCGGCCGTCTCGCTCGGCCCAGCGCCGGGCCTTGTCGCGTTCGACCAATACCTCGCCCCGCTCATGCGCGCCTTGCGCGAGCAATGCCATGACCTCGGCGACATACACGGCCACAGGCATCGCGCGCGGGTCGCCCGCCTGCTGCTCGCCGGTGAGTTCGGTCTGGACGTACGGCGGTGCCAGCTCGAGCACTTCGACGGGCACCTTGCGCAGCTGATGACGCAGCGACTGCAGCCAGGAGTGCAAGAACGCCTTGCTCGCGCAATAGGTCGGGAAGTCGGCACGGGGCACGAACGCAAGGTTGGAGCTGGTCGCCATGACCGTGGCGTGCGCCTGGCGCTTCAGCATCGGCAGGAACGCCGCCACGACCTGCAGCACGCCCATGATGTTGGTCTGCACCAGCGCTTGTGCGGCCGATGCGGCCGATGCGTCCCAACCGTCCGCCGCCATGTCTTCCGCGCGCGAGATGCCGGCGTTGGCGACCAGCATGTTGAGTTGCGGGTAGCGCGCGCGAACCTCGGTGGCGAGGTCTTGCAAGGAAGCAGGCGCGTCGAGGTCGAGCGGCAGGCCGACCAGGCCGGGCCGGGCCGCCGCGATCTCGTCGAGCAGCGCTTGCCGCCGCCCGGTGACGATGACGCGGTTGCCCAGGTCGTGAAAGGCTTCGGCGAGCGCGCGGCCGATGCCGCTGCTGCCGCCGGTGATGAGGATGGTGTTGCCGGTCATGTTCATGGTTCATTGCCCTTTGAGTTGCGTCTTTCCCGCAGGCGGTCGAACACCGCCTGCATGTGCAAGGTCTTGATCTGCCTTGCGGCATCGAAATGGAGAGTGGGTTGCGCACGCAAAGGGGGCGCGCGGCTGGGCGGGCAATGCGTGTGCGCGTCGTTCAGGTCATCGCGTGGTGCGAGCGACGGCGCGCCGGGCAGGGCGCCGGGTAGAGCGCCGGGTAGAGCGCCGGGTAGAGCGCCGGGTAGAGCGCCAGCCAGAGCGCCAGGCGCGATGAACCGGAAGGGAGCGGTGCCGATGAGTGCGGCGTAAAGATGCGTCGTCATGCCAAAAGCGTTCTTGCATCGAGAAATTCCCTGCTGGGATCCTCTCGACAAAGGACGCGTTGGATGACGGTAACGCCTACGGTAGCGGCGAAGAAGCTGCTACGGGGCCGGATGTTAACCGGCGCGGCCCTTCAACGCCAGTGCATTTGCGTCAGCTCCTTCAACGCGAGAAAACCGTCCTCCAGCGCAAGGTCGAACTCGGGGAAACTCTTCGGCGAGTGTGCGACCTGCACATCGATGATGTCCGTCTCCTTGCGCTCCAGGAGCGTCCAGGAAAACGCGTGAGGTTCGAGCTCGTCGACGATGACGCGAAGCTGGCTTGCCGGGACCATGGCGCCTCCGGAGTGCGGCCGCGGCGCGGCTTCAGTGGGCGGCCAGGACGTGTGCCTGGTAGGACACGTCCAGCAGCTTGCCCTTGCGCGCGTAGTAACGATCGAGCCGCCACTCCTTCAACACCTCGATCGCCAGGCCGAAGGTGCCGAGGCTCAGCGTGTAGAGGCTGGAAAGAGGAAATTCGTCCCCGGATTCCAAGGCCAGAACGAGTCGCGCGAGGACCAGCGATTCGTTGCCGTCCGGATCGGACGTGATGATCCGGCGTGCTTCCTTGATTGCGTTCATGCGAGCCCCTCGTTGAGGTCCATCGCGTGCGGTCACAGTGGCGAGATGCAGCCTTGGCCAACCGGGTTGTTGGGGCGCTGTACGTCGTCTGCCTTTGCTTTGGACGCGAAACACCGCGTTGTGCGGGTGTGAAATCCAGTCTAGCACCGAGGGCCCGGCAAGGGAACTTGCTTCGGCAAGGCGCCACATCACAGACCGCACAGACCGGCGAGGCTACAAACTGCGACAGCATTTTTCCGGCAGACGCGTATAAGCCCGAAGCTCGGTGACCCCTCCTCTTTTGGCCGAAGGAATTCCTCATGTCCAGACATCTGTTTCAGCTGCAACATCTCTTCGTGAAGCTGCGAGACCGCTACGGCGACAGCGACCACGCCGTCTGCGAACTCGGTGCCCAACTCCAGGCACTGGAAGTCATCGAAGCGAAGGAGAAGGAAACGCGCGTCGACACTCGCCAGCTGCTGGCTGCCGGACAGTTCAGGGCGAATCGCAGCGCCTCTTCGGGCGCGCCCCGGCTGTTGTGAGGCGCGAGCGTCGCGGCGCACTTCACCTCACCTCACCTCACCTCACCTCGGCGACTTCAGGTCGGCCTTCGTGCCGCGACAGAACTGCTGTGAGCCCGGTTCTTCGATGACTGCCATCGGCTCACCGTTGCAGCGATTGTTGAGCGGCCGGCCATGGCCGCATGCTCACGCATCACGCATCACGCATCACGCGTAGGCAACCCAGCCCCTGAACGTGAAGCCCACGTAGAAGAGGCGCACGTCGCTGAAGCCGGCCTCGCGCAGGATGGCTTCGTCTTGCGCGGGCGACAGGATCGTCAGGTCCTTCTCGACCTTCTCGCGGGTGGCGGCCGCCTGCCGCGGATCGGAACCCGATGCGGTGAGGAAGGCGGCGTAGCGGTTCATCCAGACTTCGCGTTCGCCCTCGCCATCTTCCACGCTGAGATGCGCGACGACGAACGGCGCGCCCGGCTTCAGGCGGCGATGGATTTCCCCGGCCGTCGACAGCCGCTGCTCGAGCGGCACGAAGTGGAAGGTCAGAAGGCACGTGGCGCCGTCGAAAGGCCCGGCCGGCGCATCGTGCACATAGCCTTCGTGCAAGGCCACGCGCGACATCAGTGGGCCGAGCCTGTGGGTTGCGAGTTCGAGCATCGGCGCGCTGGGGTCGACGCCGTCGACCTGCCATTGCGGGTTGGCCAGCGCAAGGTCTTCCAGCTCCAGCCCGCCACCGGCGCCGACCACCAGCACGCGGCCATCCCGGGGCACGCGCTCGGCCAGCAGGATGCGCGTCATCGGCAACAGGCCGCTGTACCCAGGCACGTTGCGCTTCGGGCCCTCCGCATATCTGGCGACCGCGTCGGAGGTACTGAAGGCGCTGTGAGAGGTGTTGGTCATCCAACGATGATGGCATGGGGCCTTGGCACTGGAATGTCCGAGGGGCTTCGAGAAATCATCGGCGGCATCGATCAGATGTCGATGACCACATCGCCCTGCGGCCGGGCGCAGCAGAGCAGCACGTTGCCTTGCGCCGGCGGGTCGAGCGGCTCGGGTTGATAGTCGACGCCGCCCGAGACCAATCCGCTCTCGCAGTTGTGGCACACGCCCGTGCGGCACGACCAGCGCACGGGCACGTCGCACGCCTCCGCCAGCTCGAGCAGGCTCTGGTCCTGTGAAGGTCGCCAGCGAACGCTGATGCCGCTGCGTGCAAACGAAACCAGCGGGCCCGTGCCGGGCGCGCCCTCGGGCCGATGCGGCGCGCGCACTTCTGACGCGATCACGCCGGGCATCATCGAAGGGCCGCCGGCAAACACCTCGGAATGGATGCGCTGCGCACGCACGCCCCAGGCCGCAAGGCCCTTCACGGCGTCGCCGAGAAAGCCCGATGGCCCGCAGAGGTAGAAGTCGCTGCTGCGCGGCACGTGCAGCGCGTCGAGCGCTTCCACCGCGAAGCGGCCTGCCGTGTCGTAGGCATGCACCTTGTCATGTGCGTCGCCATGTGCGTCGTCATGTGCGTCGTCATGCGCCGCCAGGTCGTCCGCATCGGGCCTGCTGTACCAGACGTGGCTGCGCCCGTGCGCCAGTCCGGCGACCAGTTGCCGCGCCTCCTCGCCGAACGAATGCGTCTTGCCGTCGCGTGCGCCGTGCAGCCACCAGACCTCCCGCGCCGAAGCGCTTTCCGCCATGGCGTGCAGCATGGCCAGCACCGGCGTGGCACCGATGCCGGCGCTCAGCAAAACCACCGGCCCCTGCCCCTGCGCCGGCTGCAGCACGAAGGCGCCCCTGGGTTCGCTGACGTCGATGACGTCGCCCACGGCAATGCGGCCGTGCAGGTAGCGCCCCGCGGCACCGTCCGGCTCGATCTTCACGCTGATGCGATAGCGCCCGCCAGAGAACGACCCCGACAGCGAGTAGCTGCGAAACAGCAGCGGCCCGTCGGGCTTCGGCCGCAAGCGGAGCACGACGAACTGGCCCGCGAGCGGCTTCGTGAGCGCCGCCCCGTCCTTGGGTTCCAGCGTGAAGGAGATCACGTCCGCGCACTCGCGGTCGATCCGCGCAACCCGCAGCGGCCTGAAGCCCGGCGCTGCCGTGCGCGCACCCGCACCCGCGACCAGCCCCGCGTTGCCCGTGGCGCCTGGATGCTCGAGCTGGCTTCGAACCAGCTCCTCGAAGGACCATCGCCAGCCGGGCGACAGCGCGGTGATCCGCAGCGCCTTCTCGAGCCGCTCGCGCGGATGGTGGGGCGAGTACAGCAAGGCATTGACCTCGGCGACGGTCATGCGCTCGGGCCCGCGCGCCACCGTGACGATCTCGTCGTCGGCACCGACTTCGCCCTCCTCCAGAACGCGCAGGTAGAAGCCGGGCCGCCCGCTCGACGTCAGCAGCGCCGCCATGCGCGGCTCGTTGGTGCGAATGCCGACGCGGTAGCAGGTGACCCGCGGCTGGGTCACTTCGAACAGCGCGCTTCCTATGCGGTAGCGGTCGCCGATGCAGACCTCGTCGTCGGGCAGGCCCTCGATGGTGAAGTTCTCGCCGAACTGCCCGTGCGTGAAATCGCTGCGGCCCAGCTGTTGCTCCCAGTGCCGGTACGACCCGGCCTGGTAGACGAAGACCGCGCGCTGCTCGCCCCCGTGGCCGCCAAGATCGCCCTGGCCGTCGCCTTCGACGTTGAGGCGGTTGACCCGCCGGCGGCCCTGCACGGGCGCTTTCCAGATGCCGGTGTGCACGGTCTTGCCGCGCCACTCGATGTCGCGTGGAAGACCGACGTTGACGGAAATCAATCGGGCCATTGAAATGCCTCCGGGTTTCAGCGCCTCGTTGCGTCGCAAGGCACATGGCGCAGGGCGGCGTGGCGACGTGGCGGCGCCGGCATCTGTCCAAAGACAGACGAAGCCGTAAGGATGCCGGAGGTGCCGGGGTGTGGCAAATGGGCCAGCCCACGGCGGACACCCGAACATCCGCGCACCCGCGCACCTATCATCCGGCGATGGCAACGCCCGGTGCGCTCATCCACGCAGAGATCGACTTCGCAGCGCCGTCGCTCGACGTGGCCAGGCGCCTGATCGGCGTCACCTTGCTGGTCGACGGCGTCGGCGGGCGCATCGTCGAGACCGAGGCCTACGACCCCGACGAGCCGGCCTCGCACGCCTTCAACGGCCGCACCGAACGCAATGCGACCTTGTTCGGGCCGCCGGGCTGCGCCTACGTCTACCGCTCGTACGGCATCCACTGGTGCCTGAACTTCGTCTGCCGCGAGACCGGGCATGCGTCCGGCGTGCTCATTCGCGCGCTCGAGCCCACCCACGCCCTGGACCGCATGCGCGAGCGGCGCGGGCTGGCCGACGCGCGCCTGCTGTGCGCGGGCCCCGGCCGCGTGGGACAGGCGCTGGCCATCGACCGGAGCTTCGATGGCATGCGCCTCGATGTGGCGCCTTTCGCGTTGCTCGCGGCGCCTCATGACCCGCCGCGCCCGGACGTGGTCGAGGGACCGCGCATCGGCATCTCGAAGGCCGTGGACATGCCGTGGCGTTTCGGGGAGCGGAACTCGCGGTTCCTGAGCAAGCCTTTCGCGTGAGCTCGCTGTTCAATACCGCGGGTTTCGCCCTGCCCCGCCGTGCATCGGCCTGCCGGCGCATCACTCCCACCGGAATCCGTAGAAATGACGGATTCCCTCCGATCAAGGGTTTACTAAACCGCGCGCTGGAGGAGAATCTTTCGCATACCAAGGCAATACAACCACAACGCCATGACACTCGACGACCTCTTTGCCAATGACGAGTCGCTGCCCACCGTTCCGAAGGTGGTGTCCGACCTGATCGAGATGATGCGCGACGAGGAGGTGTCCTTCGCGGACATCGCGCATCGCATCGAGCTCGACCAGGTGCTCGCGGCCAAGGTGCTGCAGATGGTCAACTCGCCCTTCTTCGGGGTTCCGCGCAAGATCTCGTCGATCCAGGGCGCGATCCTGATGCTCGGCCTGTCCGCCATCCGGTCGTTCGTCGTGAGTTCGGGTTTGTCCGGAACCTTCCGCAAAGTGGAAGGCGTGGACCTCCCGGACTTCTGGGCCCACAGCCTGCGCGTGGCGTCGGTCGCACGGTACCTGGCTTCCAAGACCCGGCGCGTCGACCCCAACCTGGCGTTCACCGCGGGCAGCATGCACGCCATCGGCCACCTGCTCATGGCGCAGGCCATGCCCCGGCGCATGGCCGCGCTGAATGCCATTCACCCCTTCGAGGCGCTGGGGCGCGCGCAACTCGAGCTTGTCGAGTTCGGTTATCACTACGGCGACGTGAGCGCCTCGCTCGCGCAGCGCTGGGACTTCGCTTCGAACCTGGCCGGTGCAATGGCAAGCTTCGTGAATCCCGCGAAGGCTGAACGTGTGGACGCCCTGGGCGGCGTGCTTCACCTGGCCGTGTGGCGCGTGGCCCTGGAGCGCCAGGGCATGGACCTGAGCAACATCGCCGGCTTCTGGCCCAGCCAGCCCGCGATGGCCGTCGGCATCACCGAGAACATCGTGCAGCAGATGCCGGCGCCGCGCGTGCTTGCGGCGGAGGTCGAGTCGATGATTGCCTGATGTGGTGCGGCCCCTCGAGGGGCCGCGGCCGAAGCCGCATCACTTCGATTCAAGCTTCTGCTGCGTCAACTGGAAGTAGTGCCAGACGTTGTCTTCCGGGCCGTTCCTCAGACGCTTCTCCACCTTGATCTGCGGCCAGATGTCCATGCGATTGGCGCCTACGTGGAAAGTTGGAATTTCTTTCCCCGGATAGAGCGCGCTCTGGGTGGACCACGTACCACCGTACTTGCGCTTCAAGACCTCGGCGATGTAAGACCCGAAGGTATACGACATCAAGCGAATTTCCTGGTCCGACGGCGACGCGAGCTTTCGCGTCGGGTCGTTCGCGCTCGCCTGCACGACCTCGTGCAGCTTGCCCAGTTGCTGCTCCACGATTTCAACGCTGCCTAGTGAGTAGTCTAGGCTGATCCCCGATCCGGCAGCCAACTGGACAGCGCGGGCTGCCCCGGCCGTCATGGCCTCGTCCATTGACTTGAATTCAACCGCGCTCGGTTGCGGATCGCTTGCACGTTGCGCAGTGGCCGCGACCGGCAGCAGTGCCGTTGCGGCACACAAGATCAGATATTTCATCAAAGTCCTCCCTCCGTAGCATTTCTATTGGTGGCGTCCAAGGCCTCTTGCGCGGCCCGGCTTCTTCATGTCGCTCCTTATTTTGCCAAGGCGCGGCAGATCCGATGCAGCACGCATGCGGCGGATACTCCGTTCACGTCGAACGGGCCACCACCTCCCTCACCACCCCCAGAAACGCCCTGAGCCCCGCCGGCACATGCCGGTGCCCCGGGTAGTAGATGCACTGCCCCGCAAAGGCCGGCGACCAGTCTTTCAGCACCTCGACCAGGCGGCCGTCGGCGATGTACGGCGCGGCCTCGTACGCGCTGGTCCACGCGATGCCCGCGCCCTCCAGTGCGGCCGCGATCATCAGGTGGTGGTTGTCCAGCGTGAGCGGCCCTTCGGCGTCGATCGACACGCGCTTGCCCTTCTTCGCGAAGTCCCACTTGTAGAGGCCGCCGCTGGCGAAGCGCGTGCGGATGCAGTCGTGCGCCGCCAGGTCGGCGGGCGTGCGCGGCTTCTTGCGGCCTGCGAAGTAGGCCGGCGACGCGACCGTGGCGAAGCGCAGCGGCGGCGTGCAGGGCACGGCGATCATGTCTTCGGGCACGCCGTCGGCCGCGCGAATGCCCGCGTCGAAGCCCTGCGCCACGATGTCGACGAAGCGGCCCTCGGTGACGATGTCGACGCGCATGTCGGGGTAGCGGCGCATGAACTCGAGCACCATCGGCGCCAGCACCATGTGCGCCGCCGCCTCGGAGGCATTGAGCCGCAGCGTGCCGGTGGGCGTGTCGCGGAATTCGTTGGTCGCCTCCATGGCCGCGGAGATTTCACGCAGCGCGGGCTGCACGCGCGCCAGGAACTGCTCGCCCGCCTCCGACAGCGCCACGCTGCGCGTGGTGCGGTTGAACAGGCGCACGCCCATGCGCTGCTCCAGCGCCGCAATGGCATGGCTCAGCGCCGAAGGCGACAGGCCCAGCTCGGCGGCCGCGCGCCGGAAGCTGCGGTGCGTGGACACGGCCACCACCGCGTTCAGTTCGAACAGGCCGGCCTTGCCGGCCGTCTTGTGGGTCTTGGGCATTGTTCTGATTCCTGCATCTCTTCATGCGAGATTGGGTGGATTGTTTCATCAGTCGGGCCGCCTTAACTTCGTTGCTCGACAACGAAAAGGCTTCCTTCACCATGACTTCCCCCTCTTCCTCTTCCTCTTCCTCTTCCTCCTCCTCGTCCTCTCCCTCCGCCAAGACCGTGCTCATCACCGGCGCCTCCACCGGCTTCGGCCAATCGACCGCGCAGCTGTTCGCACAGCGCGGCTGGAACGTGATCGCCACCATGCGCGAGCCGGCCGCGGGCGCCGCGCTGGCCGCACTGAACAACGTGCTCGTCACCCGCCTCGACGTGCAGGACCTGCCCAGCATCGACGCGGCCATTGCGCAAGGCATCGCGCGCTTCGGCCGCATCGACGCGCTGGTCAACAACGCGGGCTTCGGCCTTTTCGGCGTGTTCGAGGGCTTCTCGCGTGACAAGGTGCGCCAGCAGTTCGACGTGAACGTGTTCGGCGTGATGGACGTCACGCGCGCCTTGCTGCCGCACCTGCGCGCCAACGGCGCGGGCACCGTCGTCAACGTGAGTTCGGGCGCGGGCGTGTTCGGCCTGCCGATGATCTCGCTGTACACCGCGAGCAAGTTCGCGCTCGAAGGGTTCTCGGAATCGCTGGCGTACGAGCTGCGCTCGCAAGGCATCGCGGTGAAGATCGTCGAGCCGGGCGGCGTGGTCGAGACCGGCTTCGGCAACCGCTCGGCGTCGGAGGCCTCGCAGGCCTCCGCGCCCGCCGGCTACGAGGGCTTCGTGAACGGCGCGCTGAAGGTGTTCGACGGCCTGCGCTCGGCGCGCCTGGCCACCTCGCACGACGTGGCGCAGGTGATCTTCGATGCGGCGAGCGACGGCACCGACCGGCTGCGCTACGTGGCGACGAAGGACATCGAGCCGCTGGTGAAGGCGCGGCGCGAGACCTCGGAGGACGCGTACATCGCGCTGATGCGCTCGACCTTCTCGATCGGCTGAGCGCAGGCGGGGCTCAGGGTGCGCGAACCGGCTCGACCTTGCGGATCACGCTGTTCTGGGTGTCGGCCACGTACAGCGCGCCGCCCGCATCCACCGCGATCCCCAGGGGCTGCCCGAACCTGGCGGCCTTGCCGATGCCGTCTTGCGCGCCCGTCTGAAACGCCACGCCGGCGAGCGTGGAAACCTCGCCTGCCAGCGTGATCCTGCGCAGCACGCTGCTGCCTGGCTCGGCCACGTAGACATTGCCGTCGACGTCCAGCGCCAGCGCGGCCGGGAAGGCGAAAGTCGCCGAGTTGCGAGGGCCGTCGGCCGAGCCGATCAGGCCCGTTCCGGCAAACGTGGAGACCACGCGGTCGGGTGTGATCTTGCGGATGCGGCTGTTGGCGGCGTCGGCAACGTAGAGGTTGCCGGCCACGTCCAGCGCAAGGCCGAAGGGCTGGTTGAATCTTGCGTTGTCTCCCGTGCCCTCGGCAAAGCCGGACATCCCCGCCTTTCCGGCGAAGGTGCTCACATCGCCGTCGGGCGTGATCTTGCGAATGACAGCCGCGACCACCTCAGCCACGTAGACGTTTCCGGCGGCGTCCACAGCCACCGATACGGGCGCATTGAATGTCGCGGCTGTGCGGTAGCCATCGAGCGAACTGGCGGTGCCGTTGCCGGCGAAGGTGGTCACCTCGCCCGCGGGGCTGATCTTTCGGATGCGGTTGCCCGAGGAATCCGCAACATAGGAATTTCCCGCGGCATCCATCGCGACACCGATCGGGCCGTCGAACGTGGCGGCACTGCCGTTGCCGTCCTGCGAGGTGGGGGCGCCACCACCGCCGGCAAAGAATGCGACATCCCGGGCGGAAGAGATCTTTCGCAGGAGACCGCTGATGCCATCCGTGACGAGCAGGCCGCCGCTCTTGGCGAGGGCGACGCCGGCCGGGGCGCTGAACGATGCGGCGGCGCCGTTGCCGTCGGCAGCGCCGACAGTGCCAGCCGTCCCGGCGAAGGTGGACACCTGCGCCACCGCCGCCGAGCAGGCCACCGCCACGTCGGCAACATCGGCCGCGGCATTGCCGTTGCCCTTGGTCACGGTGCAGAACTGCCACAACGGCTGGGCGCGCACGCTGACCTCATAGGCCGTGCCTTCGACAAGCGCGGTGGCAAAGCTGAACTTGCCGTCGGCCGAGAGCTTCAGGTCGTCGCCCGCGTTGTTCTGCAGCACGAGGCTGCCGGTCAGGCCGGTGACGCTGCCGCCGACCGTGTGCGTCACGACAGGCGCAGGGGCCGGGGCAGCGGGCGGCACGACGATCGGCAGGAAGCCCGAGCCACCGCCGCCGCCACCTCCGCCGCAGGAAGCCAGCACCAGGATCGCACCGGCCACGGCGCCGCAGCGCACCTGAAAACTCATTCGACTGGAAAACATCAATGCCCTCTTGTTTTGCTGATGGGTGAAGAAACCCGCACCTCACTGCACCTTGTGCAAAGCATGGAGATAAGTTTCATATTGTTGATTTTTGTTATCTATTTGTTTTTTTGCCATCGCTGAAATTGGGTATATGACCGCGTGCGCGCTGGCGGCCGGAGCGCGCCCGACCCTGGCCACAAAGCGGCATGGACCTACACCGGCTGCGCTGGGTGCGCATAGCTTCATTTCACGCAACGTCGTGCGCGAACCATGGAGCAGCAGCAATGGAAACCAGACCCAAAGCGGGTGACGCCGTCGATTGGAAGACGTCGCAAGGCGAGACCACGGGCAAGGTGGTTCGCAAGGTGACGAAGACCGCCCACGTCAAAGGCCACACGGCCAAAGCCTCGAACGCCGAGCCCCAGTACGAGGTGAAGAGCGACAAGAGCGGCAAACGCGCGATTCACAAGGCCTCCGCGCTCCAGCGGCATGCCGGCGGCAAGGGGTGACCCGCATGTCGGCACAGGCACAGGACACCCATGAGGCGGTGCGCGACTTCAAGGCGGCGGTGAACATGACACCCGCGCAACTCGAACACTGGCTCGCCGAAGAACACTCGCGCGAGGTCGGCTTCAAGGGCCGCGGCGGCCGGGAGTCCGTCGGACACAGGTCAGGCCGCAGGATCGTGCGCCTGCTCAAGAAGCCGCAAGGCGACCTGACGCCTGGCGACGTCGCGCACATGCGCAAGGTCGTCGGCTACGTGCATCGGCACCTGGCGCAGCGGCCCGAAGGCGACGTGCGTGAAACCCCCTGGCGCTATTCGTTGATGAACTGGGGGCACGACCCGGTGCGCAAGTCCTGACCTGCCGTTCGGGCCAGTGGGGCAGTGCTAGTCCCGCTGGTCCGTCAGCGCCTCGCACTGGCTCTCGATGCGGGCATGAAGCAGGGCCAGCGACACCGCGAGAAAGCGCTGCAGCGCGCTGCGCTGGCATGCGTCGAAAAGCGGCGCGGGGTCTGCATCGGACAGCGCCGCGTCGCGCCGGTCTTCATCCCACGCGAGCAACTGGGCCAGCGTGTGCGCGCCCTGCACGGCATCGCGTGCGTCGTTGAGGAATGCGGCGCGGCTTTGCCGTGAAGGATCGAGCCGCTCGCCCGGGACCCATTCGAAGGGCTTGAACTGGGCGGTGGGGCGATAAGGCGCGTCTGTAGAAGCGTGGGCCATGGGCCTCCGAGGATGTCGATTTGCAAAAACCGACGCCCTCGACGCCAATCGGGGGCGGCAGCTCGAACAGGTTGGCGTACCGGGACATCCTTGCGGAAACCGGCAGGGCGTGAGCCCTCCCGTTCGAGCCGCCTAAAAAGGAGCACGAACGAAAAAGCCGCAGACCTGTGCGGTGACTGCGGCTTTCGTCGCAGGATGTCAGCGGGACGCCAATCCCGGCCCCGCTCATCACGAGGCAGGGGCAATGTACGCGTTCTGTGGAGAGGCAGTCAAGTCGAGGCCGGGGCAAAGCAGATCGGCGCCGCGTCGGTCGGCCAGCGCATCGCTTCTCGCGGGTCAGTCGGCCACTTCGCCCGCAATTCTCTCCAGCACCTCGCGCGGCCGGTCCGTGATCACATCGCCATGGCTCACGACGATGCGCACCAGGCCCGGCTCGGCCGCCCACGCGCGCATGGCTGCCGCGGTCGCCGCATGGTCCTTCACGAACATCTTCTCGCCCACCCATGGCATCTGCGGCTCCTTCACACCGAAGCCCATGAGGCGCGCCATCACCTTCGCGCCCAAGCCGTCGGGGTGGTGCACGTTGGCGATGATGTCGTTGACGACCAGCGAGGTGCCGTCGGAGCGCCGGACGATGAGCGCCGCTTCTTTTTCTTCGACGCCCGGCACGGTGAGGAATGCCACGCTCGGGTCGCCGAGCACGTCGGTGGTCGCATCCACGGGCACGGCCTCGGACACCGCCTCTCGCGCGCCCGGCGGGCAGACGACCTGCGCGGCCGGATAGCGCCGCTTCCAGGCCTTGACGTCGAGGCGGTGCGCAATGCCGGGCACGATCAGGAACGCCACCGGGCCCATCGCTTCGAGTTGCTCCATCTCCCGCTCACGAAGCGGAATGGCGCTCCACACGGCGAGCCGGCGGTCCTGCAAGGTGAGCACGGTCATCCGGCGCGGGAAATGGCCGAGCGGCATGTCGATTTCACCGGCCACGGTGTGCAAGCCCTCGCCCAGCATTTCGAGCGGGCCGTGCTTGCCGACCTTCCATTCGTCGTTGAGTCTGGACATGTGGGTACCTCCGGCATGCAGGGCGGTTGAATGATGCGGTGCGCTGACACGATGCAACGTGAACCTGCGGCTCGCACCCGAGCGCCGGTCGCCTGCGCAAGATCGTGTAGGAGACCTGATGCCCTTCAACGCGCATGACGCGCTCACGGCGAGCCGCCGGCCGGTCCGTGCCAAACTCCGGCTCACGCCCCGCCGTTCACCTTGAACCAGGCATTCGTGGCCGCACATTCACGCCAGAGAGCCAACCCGTAGAACCCACATGAAGACCATCGACGAGATGCTGAATCTCGACTTGCTTACCGCCGAGCAGCACCATGAGATCGGCGCGTGGATCGCGCGCGCCAATTCGCCCGAGGAAATCCTGAAGATGCCGGCGTCGCTCTGGCAGGCCGTGGAGCGCGCCAGCGAGGTCATGGGCATCGACGAAGACCTGACGCGCCCGCCTTCACTCGACGCCGGCGGCGCCGACCTCGGCTAGCGCGGCGGGCCTGCGCGTCACGCGGGCTGTCACACCAGCCGCAGGTCCTTCGGCGCCACCCCGTCGAACACCCGCGCCAGCTGCCCCGCCGACAGCCCGTACATGCGCTGGAACAACCCGCCGAACACCGCGCGGTATTCGTTGAGCACCGGATAGTCGCGGTTCTGGAACAGCGTGGCCTGCGTGAGCGCCTGCTGCTCGCCCACCACGCGCCCGCCGACCTGCGCGGAGAGCCCGCCACCGAGCACCCAGTACACCGTGCCGTGCCCGTGGTCCGTGCCGCGGTTGCCGTTCTCGCGGAAGGTGCGGCCGAACTCGCTGATGACGACCACCACGGTCTGGCGCCATGCGTCGTCGCCCATCTCCTGCGCGAAGCCGGCCACGCCGCGGCCCAGTTCTTCAAAACGGTTGGCAAGGTAGCCGCTTGCGGCGCCCTGCCCCACGTGCGTGTCCCAGCCGCCGACATCGACAAAGCCGAGGTCGAAGCGGTCGCGCATCAGCAGCGCCATGCGGCGCGCCACGAGTTCGAAGCCTTTCGCCGTCATGGCGTTGCGGCTGGCCGCGTCCATCTCGGCCTGCACGGCGCGCATGACCTCGTCGCGCACCTGGAAGCCTTCGGCCACCGGCTGCGCCAGTGCCGTGTTGCGGTACATGGCCGCGATGACCTGGCTCTGCCGCGCATCGATGCCCGAGCGCGCATTGCCAGCCAGCGCCATGTTGGCCGCCTTGGCGTCGCCGCGCATCGAGATCGGCAACTGGTCGGTGAAGGCGATGGGCGACACGTCGGTGATGGGCCCCGCGCCGAGCACGCCGGCCAGCCGGTTGAGAAAACCCGAGCGGTAGTCGCGGCGCTTGTCGAGCGCCTGGCCGAGCTCGATGGAGTCCTGCGTCTCGAAGTGGCTGCGCGTGAGGTCGTCGGTGCCGGCAAAGGCGATGAACGCGGCCTGCTTCTGCTGGAAGAGCGGCATCACGCTCTGCGCCAGGGCCGGGTGCAGGCCCCAGTTGCCGTCGAGCGGCAGCGCGCCGTTGGGCGTGCCGGGGCGTGCGATGGCGATGTTGGGACGCGAGGCGTAGTAGAAGTCGCTGGAGGTCGGCACGAGCAGGCTGGTGCTGTCGTACGCGCCGCGCAGGAACACGACCAGCAGCTTGGCACCTTCGGCCGCGGGCGCGGCCATCAGCTGGCCCGCGGCGCCTGCGAAGGGGGCTGCGGCCATGAGTTTCAAGAGGTCTCTGCGTTGCATCACGATGTCCTTTCTTCTGACTTGCGCCTTCCGCCTTTTGGGGGAAGGTTGAGATGGGGGCAAGCGGTGCTTGTTTTGAAGCAGTGCTTCATCGAGCGCCGCTTGCCCCCACCCCTGCCCTCCCCCGGAAGGGGAGGGAGAAAAACCAAGAACCACGCCCCATGGCGCTCCCTGCCTTGCTCCTTCCCCTCCCGGGGGAAGGCTGGGATGGGGGCAAGCGGTGCTTGCTTTTGCAGCAGCGCTTCATCGAGCGCCGCTTGCCCCCACCCCTGCCCTCCCCCGGAAGGGGTGGGAGAAAAACCAAGAACCACGCCCCATGGCGCTCCCTGTCTTGCTCCTTCCCCTTCCGGGGGAAGGCTGGGATGGGGGCAAGCGGCGCTTGCTTCACAACAGCGCTTCATCGACCGCCGCTTGCCCCCGCCCCTGCCCTCCCCCCAGCAGGGGAGGGAAAAAAACCAGAACCTCAGCGGCGCATCAGCTCCGGCGACGCCAGCAGGAAGGTATTCCACTCCTGCGGATTCTTCGCCTGCGCCAGCGCCTCGCGCGTGTCCGCGCTCAGGCCGCCCTGCATCGCTCGCACCGCGTGCGACTCGGCCAGTTGCGGAAACGCGGGCTTCTCCAAAGGCGCCTTGTCGTCCGCGCGGAACAGCACCGCGCCGTTCGCGCCGATGGCGCGCGCGATCTCGAAGCGCGTGTTCATCTGCCCCGCGCTCGCCCATGCGGCTTCGTTGAGCGGGTAGCCGTCGGGCGTCTCGTGGCCGTACAGCGGCTCGCCCATGCGGTTGATCCAGTTGAGCATCGGGTTCACGTTGAGCACCACGCGCTCGTCGTACGCGAGCCGCACGCCGGCCATCACGTAGTGCACCGGATCGCGAAACTTGTGGCCCAGCGACGCGGCGAACTCGGGCGACTCGAACAGCGCCTTCAGCGTGACGGCAATGTCGCCGTCGCTGCGCGTGAAGGCCGCGGCCATGCGCTCGACCAGTGCCTGCGGCGGCTCGTCGGAGACGAAGTACACGGCGAGCTTGCGCGAGACGAAGCGCGCGGTGGCCGGCGCGCGTGCCAGGCGGTCGAGCGCTTCGTCGGCCTCGGCCAGGCCGCGGCTTCGAATGGGCTCGCCCATCAGCGTCTTCGGCCCGTAGTCGTGCCGGTTCGGGTTGAACTCGAAGAGGCCCTTGCGCACGTAGTCGGCACGCAGCGCGGGGCGCACGTTGGGCGGCGGTGCATCCAGCGGCTGCATGCTCACGCCCACGCCGGTGAGCACGCGCGCCAGCTCCTGCACGTCGGCCTGCGAATAGCCGCTGCCCACGCCCATGGTGTGCAGCTCCATCAGCTCGCGCGCGTAGTTTTCGTTGATGCGGTTGCCGGCGTTCTGTGCGTTGTCGAGGTAGCGCAGCATCGCGGGGTGGTGCAGCGTGGCGCCGAGCAGGTCGCGGAACTTGCCGAGCGCATGCGGCCGAATCGCGTTCTCTTCGTAGTCGCCCACCATCGCGCGGATGTTGTCCTTGCGCAGGTTGACGTTGAAGTGGTTCATCCAGAACCAGGTCATCTGCTCCTGCAGCTGGTTGGGCGAGTACAGCGCGCGCAGCACGAAGCGCGTCTGCGCCTCGCGTGCAAGGTTGTTGAGTTGCTGCTGGTAGGCCTGGCGCGCGGCCTTCTTCTGGTCTTCGTCGGGCAGCGCATCGGCGGCCTTGCGTTGCGCGTCGAGCGCGGTCACGAGTTGGTCGAGCGGCGTGCGCGAGATGGCCATGGCGTCGATCTGCGCTTGCGCCGCGGGGGGCAGCGGCACAGCACGCGGGTTGAGCTGGTCGCGCATCCACAGCGACAGGCCGCGCCGCGACAGTTGCGCGTCGCTGCTGGCGTTGGCACCCCAGCTCACGCGGTCGAGCCAGCGCAGGCGCGTGGCCTCGTTCAATGGCGTGGAGGGCAGCGACACCGACACCAGCGGTCGTCGCTCGCCTGGCGCGCCAGACATGCCGGCGCAGGCCGCAAGCAACGCCAGCGCGCAGGCACCGAGCGCCATCGACGCGCGGCGCACCGGGAAGACCGGGGCAGTGGCCGGCACCGTGCTCACTCCCTGCGCATGTCGTGGTGGCGCACGTCGCCGATGGCGTGTTGCGCGGTGTTCAGCGCCACGTCCACGTGCGCCAGGCCGCGCTGCTGGAACGGGCGCGAGCGCGGGTCGTCTTCTTCGCGCGCCACGTCGGAGCGCACCTTGCGCAGCAGGTCGACCGCCACGTGCAGGCGGCCTTCTCGCGGCAGCCATGCGTCGGTGGGCTCGCGCCATTCGACGGGCTTGCCGTCCAGCCATGCCGCATGCTGCAGGTCGCCGATGGCGGCGTGGATCTCGTCGACCACCACCTGCTCGTCGCGCGAGACGCGGCCGTCTTCGGGCCGGCGGTGCGTCACCTGCCACTCGGCGGTGCGCAGGTCGGACAAGGCATGCAGATAGAACGGATGCTTGCCGTATTCGTCGGCCAGCGCGGGCAGCGAAGCCGCGGCCAGGATGGCAAGCGCGGCAATGAGGCTTTTCTTCTTCATCTTCGGGGCTCCTGAGGGTGACAGCAATTCGAGGATGCCACCTCAACCGCTGAAACCCCTTGCCCGTTGACGCCCTTTACTTTCGTAACGCTGCGCAAAGACGGCGCCCGTGCGCCACCCAGGTCAGGCTACCGACAGGCTCGACGGTGCAGCGCCGGCAATCTGGCGCAGCGCGCGCTCGAACACTTCGACGGGCTGGCCGCCGGAGATCAGGTGCTGGTCGTTGATGATGATCGCGGGCACCGAGTGGATGCCGGCGTCGGTGTACATGCGCTCGCGGTCGCGCGTGTCCTGCGCGAACTCGTCGCTGTTCAGGATCTCGCGGGCGCGGGCCGCGTCGAGCCCCGCTTCGGTGGCCGCGCGCACCAGCACCTCGGGGTCCGAGGGGTTCTGGCTGTCGGTGAAGTAGGCCTTCAGCAGCAGCTTCTTCAGCGCGGCCTGCTTGGCGGGGCTTTCGAGCTCGGCCCAATGCAGCAGGCGGTGGGCGTTGAAGGTGTTGTAGACGCGGGGACGGCCTGCGGGGCTGAACTCGAAGCCGACGGCGGCGCCGCGCTGGCGGATCATTTCGCGCGACTGGGCCTGTTGCTCGAGGGTGGAACCGTACTTCTGGTTCAGGTGCTCGAAGGTGTCCTGGCCTTCGGCGGGCATCTGCGGGTTCAGCTCGAAGGGCTGGAAGTGCAGCTCCGCGGTGACGTCGGGCGCCACCTTCTTCAGTGCCGCCTCGAGCGCGCCCAAGCCCACGGCGCACCAGGGGCAGGACACATCGGAGACGAAGTCGATCTTGAGGTGCGAGGGAGAAGCAGAAGAGGTCATGGCGCCATTCTTCACGGCGCCACAACCCTTGGTGCGCGAAAGGTCTTCAGCCTTTCGCGCTTCTTCCGCTTTCTTCAGCTTTCTTCGGTTCTCTTCAGTTCACCGCCGCCTCAGGCCACGGCCTTGCTCATGCGCGCGGTGGCCAGCGTCTGCTCGCGCAGGCGGTCGTATTCCTGCTTGTCGACCGGCACGGCGTCGGGCTTGCCCAGGTCCTTCATGTGCACGCGGTAGGTTTCGCGTGCGGTCATGGCCGCCAGGGCCGCCAGGATGGTCACGGCGAAGGTGATGGCGCCCACGGTGAGCCACACGTTGGTCGAGCCGGGAGGCGCCACGGCGGCGAACAGGGCCGGCAGCAGCGCGGTGATGGTGGTGCCCACGTTCTGCGAGATGGCCATGGCCGACACGCGGTTGCGGGTGCGGAACAGCTCGGGGTAGAAGCTCGGGAAGGTGGCGTTGTAGCCCTGGTACACGATGCCCCACATCAGCAGCGACATGCACACGGCCAGCGGCACGTTCTTGATGCTGATGGCGTACAGGTAGGCAAACGACAGCAGGCCCGATGCCAGCGCACCCACGATGATCGGCGGGCGGCGGCCGATGCGGTCCGACAGGTTGCCCACGTACGGGATCACGATCACGGCCAGGATGTTGCCCAGCACGGGGATCCACAGGTACACGTCTTTCTGGAAGCCGATGCCGTAGGCGGCCTGCACGGCATAGGCCGCGCCGAACACGGTGGCCACCACCGGAATCACGTTCATCAGCGCCATGCAGACCACGCGCAGCATGTCGCCCCAGCTGTCGGTGAAGGCCTGCACGATCGGCGCCTTGGCGGTTTCGCCCTTCTGGTCGACTTCGGCGAAGGCCGGGGTCTCGTCGACTTCGCGGCGGATGATGTAGCCGGCCACGATGACCAGGAAGCTCAGCAGGAACGGAATGCGCCAGCCCCACGAGTTGAACGCGTCCTCGGGCATGTAGTGCGCCAGCGGCAGGAACACGGCGGCCGCCAGGATCTGGCCGGCCTGCACGCCCTGCAGCGTGAAGCTCGCGAAGAAGCCGCGGCGACCGAACGGGGCGTGCTCGAGAATCATCGAGCTCGCGCCCGAGATTTCACCGGCCACCGCAAAGCCCTGGATCAGGCGCAGCAGCACCAGCAGCGCGGGGGCCAGCAGGCCGACCTGGTCGTAGGTCGGCAGCAGGCCGACGGCCACGGTGGAGAAACCCATCAGGAACATGCACAGCACCAGCACCTGCTTGCGGCCGTGGGTGTCCCCCCAGTGGCCGAGCACGAAGGCGCCGATGGGGCGCGCGACGTAGCCCACGCCGTAGGTCGCGAGCGACGCGATGATGGCGGTCTTGGGGTCGCCCTTGGGGAAGAAGATCTGCGGAAAGATCAGCGCCGCCGCGGTGGCGTAGATGAAGAAGTCGTAGTACTCCAGCGCCGAGCCGATCCAGCCGCTTGCCGCGGCCTTCTTCGACTGGTGCCTGCCTTGCGGCTCATGGGCTGTGTTGTTGGCCATGTGTTGTCTCCAGTGTTGACGGGTAAGTAATCAGAAAACCCAACGGATCAATCCTGCGCCTGGGAAGCCATGCGCGCCGGTGCATTGAGGGCACCGTACGCGTCGTAGTTGCCTACGCGTTGTGCGACCTCGAAGAACAGTCCACCCTCGAAACTCTCGGTATAGATGTGCAGGTAGTCGCCGGCCGGCGAGCGGTCGAACAGCACGCCCGCTTCGCGCATGCGCGCCAGCAGTTCGGGCGCGAGGTCGATGCGCGTGGCCAGGTCGTCGTAGTAGTTGTCCGAAATGGGCACGAAGCGCGTGCCGTTGGCGCGCAGCCTGGCGGCCGTGTCGAAGATGTCGGTGCAGCTCAGCGCGATGTGGTGCACCGCGCCGCCACCGGTCACGCTCAGCGTGCGCGCGGTGCGGGTGCGCTGGCTCAGCGACACGTTCAGCACCAGGCGCAGGCTGCGCTCGGCGTTGGCCACGCCGCGGCTGCGAATGAGGCCGAAGGGGTCGGCCAGCTCCAGGCTCTCGCCGGGCTCCAGCCCGAGCACGGCGCGCGTGAACAGCACCCAGGTGTCGAGCTGGTCGAGCGCCAGGCCCAGGGCCACGTGGTCGATGCGCTGCAGGCCCGCGTCGCCGGCCTCGGCGCCGCGGTCGTCGAGCACGAAGTCGGCCTCGTACAGGCCGTTGGCGCCCAGTGCCTCGGGCACGAAGTGAATCAGGTTGCCGCCCGGCGCCACGATGGCGGGCACGCGCAGCTCGTTCGGCCCCACCGGGCTGTCGTGCCGCTGCGAGCGCATGGCGGTGGCGCGGCCGACTGCCGCGAGCGGGTCGTCGCAGCGCACGCCCAGCGCGCACACCGAGGTGCCGTGCGCCTCGAAGCGCTGGCGCGCGAAGGAGTCGGGCTGCGCGTTCACGATCAGGTTGATGTCGCCCTGGCGGTACAGCGTCACGGCCTTGGAGCGGTGCTTGCCGATGCGGCGAAAGCCCAGCTGCTCGACCAGCGTGGCCAGCGTGGCGGCCGAGGCCTCGTCGGCCGCGAACTCGATGAACGACAGGCCCGAGAGCGCCGGTGCCGGCGGAGGGTTGAACAGCTCCACACGAAGGGGCTGCAGGGGCTGCACGGGATGCGGCGGTTGGGAAGACGTCGAAGGCTTTGCCGTGGCCATGCGCTCGCGCGCCTCGCTCTCCAGGTACAGCAGCGAGCGCATCGCGTCCACCGCGGTGCGGCGGTTCGGCGTCTCGCGGAAGATGTCGTTGAAGATTTCGAGCGACAGCGGCCCGGTGTAGCCCGCGCGCAGCACCTGCTCGAAGAAGCCGACGACGTCGAAGTCGCCCTGCCCCGGAAACGAGCGGTGGTGGCGCGCCCACTGCAGCACGTCCATCGCCAGCAGCGGCGCGTCGGCCATCTGCAGGAAGAAGATCTTGTCGCCCGGAATGCCGGCGATGCCGGCCGGGTCGTCCTTCAGCGAGAGGGTGTGGAAGCTGTCGAGGATCAGCCCCAGGTGCGCGTGGCCGGCCTGCTTCACGATGTCCCAGGCCTGGCCGTACAGCGAGGTGTGGCGGCCCCAGGCCAGCGCCTCGAAGCCCACGCGCAGGTTGCGGCGCGCGGCGCGCTCGGCCAGTTCGTGCAGCTGCGCGGCGGCCAGCGCGGGGTCGTTCACCGCGAGCGGCGAGGTGTTGGAGCAGCACAGCACCAGCGGCGCGCCCATGGCTTCCATCAGGTCGAACTTGCGTTCGGCGCGGTCCAGGCTGCGGCGGAACTGCGGCTCGGGCATGCCCTCGAAGTCGCGAAACGGCTGGTACAGGTCGATCGACAGGCCCAGGTCGCCCGTGATTCGGCGCAGTTCGGCGGCGGTGCCCTTGAAGTTGATGAAGTCGGCTTCGAACAGCTCGATGCCGTCGAAACCGGCGGCGGCGACGGCTTCGAGCTTCTGGCGAAGGGTGCCGCTGAGCGACACGGTGGCGATGGAGCGGTGCATGGGTGGACTTTAGAAACACCCGGCCCGTGCCACAATCTATTCAGGGGTCATTTGATCGATCATCGATCACGCGCGTTCATCATTCGTACGAAATACGGGATACACCTAGGGCCGCCGGCCGGCCCAGGCCCCTCAAAGACTGCGCCAGAAGTCGATCAGCAGCTGCGAGAACTCCACCGGCCGCTCCACGGCGCTCAGGTGCGCCGCGTCGATGGTGGCCAGCCGCGCGCCCGGAATGGCGGTGGCCATGGCCTCGGACATGGCCAGCGGCGTGGCCTCGTCCTGCAGCCCGCCGACCACCAGCGTGGGCACGGCGAAGCGGCGGTTGCTCTCGCGGAAGTCGATGGCGGCCACGGCGTTGCAGCTCTCGATGTAGCCCTGCGCGTCGGTGCGCACCAGCGTGTCGTGCAGCGCCTTGGCGGCGGCCGCGCCCTCGGGCGTGCCCACGTAGGCCGGCGTGAGCCAGCGCGCCACCGCGCCGGGCGCGACGGCGGCCACGCCCTTGGCGGCCACCGTCTCGGCGCGCGCGCGCCAGGGGGCCTGGTCGGGGTAGTGGGCGGCCGAATTGGCGATGACCACCGTCTTCAGCAGTTCGGGGTGGCGCACGGCCAGCGCCTGCGCGGTCATGCCGCCCATCGACAGGCCGACGAAGTGCACCGGCTCGCCGCCCGTCTCGCGCCGGATGAGCTCGGCCGCGTCCTGCGCCAGCGTCTCGATGCGCAGCGCGCCGGGCACCACCTCGGAGGCGCCGTGGTTGCGGTGGTCGTAGCGCAGCACGGTGTGGGCGCGCGCCAGCTGCGCGGCCACGCCGTCCCACATGTGCAGGTCGCACCCCAGCGCATGGCTGAGCACGACGAAGGGGCCTGAGCCCTCGCGAACGACGTTCAAACGGGTCATGGTGCGGGTTCCTTTGATGGAGGTGAAGGATGTGAAGGAGGTTGAGGGTGCTGCAGGCGCGGCAGCCAGAAGAACGCGATGGCCATCAGCACGCAGCCGGCCAGCAGCATCGGCAGGACCATGGGCCAGGCGCCGTTCGAATACTCGGTGTCGACGAAGCGCGCGGCCAGCTGGCCCACGCAGAACGCGACCATCATCATGCCGAAGCCCGACCACGACACGGCCCGCCCCGCCAGGTGCGGCAGGTCGCCCACGGCGCCGGCCTGCCCGCAGGGCTGGTGGATGCCGTGGCCCAGGCAGTACACCGCGTGGCCCACCAGCAGCGGCACCGCGCTCAGCGGCAGCAGCAGGCAGCCCAGCGCCTGGATCACCGGGCCCGCCAGGCTCAGCGAGGCGCCCAGGCGCACGGTGCGCACCGGCCCGTAGCGCCGCAGCAGCGTGCGGCACATGGTGGTGCTGAAGATGTAGACCAGCGAGCCGCCCGCCGGGATCCAGCCGTACCACGCGGGCGACCAGCCCAGGTAGCCGATGTAGACCATCGGCGACAGCAGCAGGAAGCAGAAAAGCCCGCCGTAGGTGGTGGCCGCCACCGAGGCCCAGGCGCGGAACGAGCGGCTGGCGAACACGGCGCGCGTGCTGCCGCGCGGCGCGGACGATTCACCCGTCAGCGGTTGCCGCGTTTCGCCGAACGCATGCCAGCACAGCGCGAACAGCACCGAGGCGTAGAGCGCCATCGCCACCATCACCCAGCGCCAGCCCGCGCCCTGCACCAGCCATGCGCCCAGCAGCGGCGCCGCCAGGCCGACCACGCCCAGCCCGGTGAGGCCGCGCGCCATCACGTGCGGGCCTTCGTGCGCGGGGTACAGGTCGCGCACGGCCGCGCGCGAGCACACGAGGATGGCCGCCATCGAGAAGCCCTGCAGCGTGCGCCAGCCCGCCAGCAGCGCCACGCTGCCCGCGAACGCGCCGCCCAGCGCCGCGACGGCGTAGCAGCCCAGCCCCGCCAGCAGCACCGGCCGGCGCCCGAAGCGGTCGGCCAGCGGGCCGCACAGCAGCTGCGCAAAGCCGAAGGCCAGCACGAACAGCGTCAGGCTGGTGCTGGCCGAGCCGAGCTCCTTCGCAATGGCGGGGAGCGCGGGAAGATAGCTGTCGGTGGCCACCGGCTGCGCCGCCAGCAGAAGCGGCAGCATCAGGGTGAAGCTGACGTCGAACCGGCCCTTCTTGCGGGCGTCCGGCGCGCTCACCTGGAGGCGGGCTGGGGTGATTGGGGTGCGGCCGCCGCCAGCAGGCCCTTCTCGCGCAGGATGCCGGTGGCAATGCCGAAGGCGTGGTTGGCCACCGGCACGCCGCAGTAGATGGCGGCCATCATGATCACTTCCTTGATGTCCTCGGGCGTCAGGCGCGACTCGGGCGGGCCGTCGAGCGCGGCGCGCACGTGCATAGCGAACTCCTCGTAGGCGTGGATGCCCAGCATCATCGACAGCACCATGTAGCGGCGCGTCTTGTCGCCCAGCGCGGGGCGGCCCCAGATGTCGTTCCACGCGTGGCACGTGATGAGTTCCTGGAACTCGGCGTTGAACTCGTTGCGGTTGGCGAGCGACTTGTCGACCCAGGCGTCGCCCAGCACGCGGCGGCGGTTCAGGAGGCCGGATTCGTAGCCGTCGGCCGGCACGTCGGGTGTTGCGGGAAATTCGGGGGCGGTCATTTCGAGGGTTCCTTGTGTTCTCTGTGTTCTTCGTGTTCGGTCAGCCGGGCCTGCAGCGCCTTCACTTCGGCGAGCGCGGTCTGCCCGGCGTTGTGCGCGAGCGCGGGGTCGAACCATTCGTCGGCCGCGTCGCGCGGGAGTTCGGCGCGCAGCCGGTCGATGTTGGCGCGCATGCGCGCGGCGTCCACCTGCAGGCCGGGCAACGCGCCCGCCATGGCGCGCACGCTGCCGTGCGCCGACATCAGCAGCTGGGGCCACTCGCCCAGCTCGGCCTGCCAGGCGCCGAGCGCGCGCTCGTGCTGTTGCGGCATGGCGCCGAGCAAGGCGGCCACGCGCTGCGGCGCGCGGTGCGCGGCGGCAATGGCCACCATCGAGGCCACCGGGTTGCGCTTGTGCGGCATGGCCGACGAGCCGCCACGCCCGGGCTCGCTGGGCTCGGCGACCTCGGCCACTTCGTACTGGCCGAGCAGCGCGATGTCGACCGCGATCTTGCCGAGGCTGCCCGTCATCAGGCCGAGCTCGCAGCCCAGCGCCACCCATTCGTCGCGCTGCGTGTGCCAGGTGGCGCCGGGGTCGCCCAGGCCCAGTTCCTTGGCCATGCGCTTGCGCACCGCCGCGCCCTGCCCCTTCATCTGCGCCAGCGTGCCGACGGCACCGCCCAGCTGCAGCTGCAGCGCGTGCCTTGCGGCCTCGCGCAGGCGGATGCGGCTGCGCACCAGCGGTGCGGCCCAGCCGGCGCACTTGAAGCCGAAGCTGGTCACGGAGGCCGGCTGCATCAGCGTGCGCGCGAGCATCGGCGTTTCGGCATGCGTGACGGCCAGGCGCAGCAGCGCGTCGGCGGCCTTGGCCAGGTCGGTCTCGACCAGCGCCACGGCCTCGCGCGTGACCAGCGCCATGGCGCTGTCGATCACGTCCTGGCTGGTGCTGCCGAAGTGCACGAACGGCGCGGCCTCCGCATTGAACAGGCCCACGGCTTCGCGCAGCGCCTTCACCAGCGGAATGGCAACGCTGCCGGCACGGCCGCTTTCGCGCACGATCTTGGCCACGTCGAACAGCTCGACCTTGCAGCTGCTCACGATCGAGTGGGCGGCGCTTTCGGGAATCAGCCCTTCGGCGGCCTGCGCGCGCGCCAGCGCGGCTTCGAAGCGCAGCATGGCGTCGACGAACGCGCGGTCGCTGAAGGCGCCCAGCGTTTCGGAGGTGGAGAGGAAGCCTTCGAAGATGCTCATGTCAGGTCTTTTTTCTTTCTCCCTCTCCCTTGGGGAGAGGGTTGGGGTGAGGGGCCGCAGCCTTCGCGAGGCCACGACCGGTGATGAGGCCGCCGGCCTTCACCCCCCGGGGAGAGGGGCAAGGCAAGGCAGGGCTGGCCTGGGCTTCATCCATATTTCAATCAGTATTTCAGCTGGGCCACGGCGCGCAGCTCGTCGGGCGACGCGGTGCCGAAGCCGAAGAACTCCAGGTACGCCGGAATCATCTCGAACAGCATGTCGGTGCCCACCTGCACCGCGCAGCCCTTGGCCTTGGCGGCCTGCAGCAGCGGCGTGAACTCGGTCTTCATCACGACCTCGCCAACGAAGGTGGCGGGGTCGATGCGGTCGATGTCGAAGGGCAGCGGGTCGCCCTCCTTCATGCCCAGCGGCGTGGCGTTGACCACCACGTCGTAGCCGGCCGGGTCTTTGGAGCCCGTGTTCACCTTCATCTGCGAATAGTTCTCGCGCAGCCGCGCGGCCAGTGCATTGGCGGAAGCCTCGCTCATGTCGAACAGCATCAGCTCGGCCGCGCCGGCGGCGGCGATCGACGCGGCAATGGCCGAGCCCACGCCGCCCGTGCCCGACACCAGCACGCGCGCACCCTTGAACAGGCGCCCCTTGCGCTCCACGCCGCGCACGAAACCCGCGCCGTCGAACTGGTCGCCCAGCAGCGTGCCGTCGGGCCGCTTCAGGATGGCGTTGCAGGCGCCCGCCACGCGCGCGGTGGGCGTCACCTCGTCGACCAGCGACATGGTCGTGACCTTGTGCGGCATGGTCACGAGCGCGCCGCGCAGGTTGCTGAATCTGAAGATCTGCGGCAGCGACGCCGCGTAGTCCTCGGGCTTCACGCCCATGGGCACGACCACCGCGTCGATGCCCTTCTGGTCGAACCAGGGGTTGTAGATCATCGGGGCCTTGAAGGCCTCGGTGGGGAAACCCAGGTGGGCGATGAGGGTGGTCTTGCCGGAGATCATGTCGGTCGTTTCTTTGGTGAAGGGGCTCAGGCCACGCTGGGCGAGTGGTAGCGCAGGGGCTGCGCAATCTCGGCCTGCATGGCCGGCGGGTAGATGATTTCGCGCAGGAAATCGGCGTCGGCCTGCATCGCCTCGGCCGCGTCCAGGTGGCCAAAGTAGCGGAAGTAATGCGGCATCTGCTGAATGAGCATCTCGAAGCCCGCCTGCGCGTTGAGCCCGCGCGCGCGGGCCGCGCGCACCAGCGGCGTGGGCTGGTTGCGCAGAAGAATGTCGAACAGCGCCGCATGGCCGTCCATGCGCGTCACGTCGACCGGCAGCGCGTCGCCCTCGACCAGCCCGAGCGGCGTGGCGTTGATGACGAGGTCGTAGCCCTCGGGCGCGTTGCTTTCCACCGCGACCACCGTCGCGTCGAAGAAGGCATTCAGCTTGGCCGCCACGCCGGCCGCCTTGCCGGCGGCCGTGTCGTGAAAGGCGATGTGCTCCGCGCCGTTCACGGTACCGCCCTCGGCCAGCGCCACGCCGATGGCCGCGGCGCTCACGCCCGCGCCGAGGATCAGCACGCGCTTGCCGCGGAACGGGACGTTGCAGTGGTCGAGCGCGCCGATCAGGCCTTCGCCGTCGAACAGGTCGCCCTCGAGCTGGTCGCCCTCGGTGCGGCGCACCACGTTGACCGAACCGGCCACGCGCCCGAACAGGCCGCAGCCGTCGAGCAGGTCGACCACCAGCGGCTTGTGCGGCGGCGCGATCACCATGCCGCGCACGTTGCGCGCGAGAAAGGCCGACTTGAAGAACACCGCGAAGTCGCGCACCGGCACCTGCATGGGCAGCAGCACCGCGTCGATCTCGTAGCGCTCGAAGGCGGCGTTGAACATGCGCGGCAGCCGCACATTGCGAACCGGGTCGCCCGGAATCAGGTATGCCTGGGTGCTGCCGCGGATGGAATGGCTCATGTGCTTGCTTCCGTTCGTCAATCGCTCGTTTCGAGGCCGGATGCCGAGCTTTATAGTCTCTTCGCTTGATCCTTGCAGCCTGCGGGGCGCTTGAACGTGCGATTATCGAACTGCAAAAATCGTCAATCGTTCAAATCTAGGGTTTTCCGGGATGCCGGAGGCGTTCACCGCAGACCCGCCCGAAGGCACACTTCCCGCCCATGACCGTCACTGCCACTGCCACTGTCGCCGCCCTCCCCGCCGCCAAGGACACCCTGGACGACTCCGCCCCGCCCGCGGGCCTGGACAAGCGCGACTGGATCGCGGGGCTGGAGCGCGGCGTGAGCATCATCGAAGCCTTCGACGACGCCAACCCGCGCCTGACCGCCAGCCAGGCCGGCCAGCGCACGAACATGACCCGCACCGCCGCGCGGCGCTACCTGCTCACGCTGCAGCACATGGGCTACGTGGCCAGCGACGGCAAGCTGTTCTGGCTCACGCCGCGCGTGCTGCGCCTGGGGCAGTCGTACCTGGAATCGGCCCGGCTGCCGCGCGTGGTGCAACCCTTCCTGCAGCGGGTGGCGGCCGGCACCAACGAGATCGCGTACCTCAGCGTGATGGACGGCGACGAGGTCGTCTACATCGCGCGCAACGGCCCCAACCGCAGCATGAGCACCGGCTACGTGCTGGGCGCGCGCGTGCCGGCGCAGGTCACGGCCTCGGGCATGCTGATGCTCGCGCTGCGCAGCGACGCCGAGCTCAACGCCTGGCTCACCGCGCGACAGCTGACCGTGTTCACCTCGCACACCATCGCCAGCATGGAGCGCATGAAGCTCGAGCTGGCGCGCATCCGCGCGCAGGGCTGGGCGCTGTCGGAACAGCAGCTCGACCTGAACTCGCGCGGCATCGCGGTGCCGCTGCGCGACCGGCACGGCACGCTGGTGGGCGCGCTGAACATCACGATGCCGATGGGGCACGAGAGCTCGGAAGACGCGGTGGCCCGCGTGCTGCCGGTGCTGCGCGAGACGGCGCAGGCGATGCGCAACCTGATCTGACGCGCGGCATGGCCCATCCGCCAGGGGTGTCCACGATGCCCGACGTGCCCGACCCCCCCGACTGGGCCGCGCAAGCCGAGCCGGTGGACGACGTGCGCATCGACGTCGCCTTCATCGTCGAACCCTCGTTCTACTACGGCCCGTCGTCGCAGATCTCGCCCGAACAGTGGGAGACCCTGCGCGAGCCGCTGTACATGCCGGAGATTCCGGGCGCGGCACAAGGCTTCGTGCTGTCGGCCGACTGCACGGGCCGCGAAGACGCGCTGTGCCGCCACTACCGCGACCTGCTGGCCAAGGCCGCGCGGCACGGCAAGGACCCGGCCGACGGCATGCATTTCTGGAGCCGGCCGGTGGTCCATGCCCCCGGACGCTTGCTGGTGGAGTTTCCGTGGCACGACCGCTTCAGCGATGCCCGGGCCTTCCTCGAGTCGCTGGCACCCGGCACGCCCGGCGAGGTGTTTTCCGACTACGAGCAGGGCTGGTACCTCGACCTGCGGCTGCACGACGGCACGCTGTACCTGCGCAACGACGACCCCGACGAGGGCACGATCTTCCACAACCTGCGCTTCGCCTACGCGCCGGTGCGCGCGCAGGTCGACGGTGTGCTGGCGCGGGCGGAGGCGCTCATCGCCCGGCTCACGGACGCGCTGGGCCGGGACCACTGGACGCACGGCCAGCCCGACTGACAGCATTCCGACAGCATCGCCCGGGCACGATGCGCCCTTTCAAACCAAAAGCGCTGGAGACACACCATGTCCGACCTCTTTCCCCACGATGTCCCGAACGACGCCGCCCACAACCGCCGCCACTGGCTGCAGGCCGGCGGCGCCCTCGCCCTTGGCGGGCTGCTGCCCTCGCTGGCCTCGGCGCAAGACACCTGGCCCAGCAAGTCGATTCGCTTCGTCGTGCCCTTCGCGCCCGGCGGCAGCTCGGAAATCGTCGCGCGCTCGACCGCCGCCGAACTCTCGCGCACCCTCGGCCAGAGCGTGTTCGTCGACAACAAGCCCGGCGCGGCCGGCAACATCGCCATGAGCGAAGTGGCGCGCAGCACCGACCAGCACACGGTCATCCTGGGCCACATCGGCACGCTGGCGGTCAACCCGTACATCTTTGCCAAGCTGCCCTACGACCCCAACAAGGACTTCAAGCCCGTGAGCCTGCTGGCCAAGGTGCCCAGCCTCTACGTGGTGCACCCCGACGTGCCGGCGAAGAACCTGAAGGAGTTCATCGCCTACGCCAAGTCCAAGCCCGGCAAGCTCAGCTACGGGTCCGCGGGCAACGGCAGCGCAGGCCACCTGGCCTTCGAGTACCTGAAGATGACGGCCGACGTGTTCATGCTGCACGTGCCCTACCGCGGCACCGGCCCGATGGTGACCGACCTGCTCTCGGGACGGCTCGACGCCTCGGCCATCGGCGCGGCGGCGATCATTCCGTTCATCAAGGCCGGCAAGGTGCGCTGCATCGCGACCGGCTCGGCCCATCGCCTGGCACAGCTGCCCGACGTGCCGACCGTGGCCGAACAAGGCTTCCCGGGCTTCGAAATGACGCAGTGGTACGGCATGCTCGCGCCGGCCAACTTCACGCCCGCGCAGATGAGCAAGCTCTCGGCCGAGACGATGAAGGCGGTCAAGTCGCCCGACTCGATGCAGCGCCTGACGGCCGATGCGGCCGAAGCCGTGGGCGGCACGCCGGAGCAGTTCGCGCAGTTCATCGCGGCCGAGCAGAAGCGCTGGCAGAAGGTGATCGCAAGGGCAAACATCAAGCCGGATTGATGGGCGCAGGCCCTAGCATCGCGCCATGCGCATCCTGCTGGCCGAAGACGAACACACCCTGGGCACCTGGCTCTGCAAGGCGCTCGAGCACGCGGGCATCCAGGTCGAATGGGTGGACGACGGGCGCCTGGCCGACCGGGCGCTGCAGCAGCGCGACCACGACGCGCTGGTGCTCGACCTGGGCCTGCCGGGCATGGACGGCCACACGGTGCTGCAGCGGCTGCGCGAACGCGACCAGCGGCTGCCCGCGCTGATCCTCACCGCGCGCGATTCGCTGAACGAACGCGTGGCCTCGCTCAATGCGGGTGCGGACGACTTTCTTGCCAAGCCCTTCGCGCTGGCCGAACTCGAAGCGCGGCTGCATGCGCTGGTGCGCCGCGCGCGCGGCGTGGAGCATCCGCGCCTGGCCTGCGGCGCGCTGGTGTACGACGGCGCGCGCCGGCATTTCACGCTGAACGGCGAGGCGCTGGCGCTCTCCCCGCGCGAGCTGGCCGTGCTGCGCGTGCTGGTGCAGCGCAGCGGCGAGCCGCTGTCGAAGCAACAGATACTGGAGCGCGTTTTTTCCGACGACGAAGAGGTGCACCCCGAGGCGGTCGAGGTCTTCGTCTACCGGCTGCGCAAGCGGCTGGACGGCAGCGGCGTGCGCATCGTGACGCTGCGCGGGCTGGGCTATGTGCTGGAAGCCGACTGAGTGAGCGTGCGCCCGCCGACCTTGCGATGCCGTGAGCGGCTCCAGCGCGCGAGCCTGTGGCAGCGCCTTGCGCTGCTGCTGTTCCCTGCACTGCTGATCGTGACCGGCCTGGAGCTGTGGATGACGCGCCACGACGCGCTCGCCGCCGCCAACGCGGCCTACGACCGCTCGCTGCTGGGCGCGCTCAAGTCCATCGACGCCAACATCTCGACCGCCTCGGGCGGCCTGTCGGTGGAGCTGCCGTACACCATGTTCGAGTTCTTCGAGCTCACGGCCAGCGGGCAGGTGTTCTTTCGCGTCTCGACCTCCGACGGACTGGTGGAGCTGGGCAGCGCCGACCTGCCCGCGCCGCCCGCCGAACTGGCGATGGGCGTGCCGGCCTTCTACGACGCCACCTACTTCGGCGAGGCCGTGCGCCTGGCCGCCTACCGGCGCGACCTGGACCGCGCGCCGGCCGGCAGCACCGGGCGCAGCGTGCTGATCCAGGTCGGCGAGAGCACGCGCTCGCGCCAGGAGTTCAGCGCGCGCTTCGTGCGCAGCGCGGCGCTGCGCGACGCCCTGGTGCTGGCCATGCTGCTGTGCGGCACCGCGGTGGCGCTGGCGACTGCGCTGCGGCCGTTGTCGCGCCTTGCGCGCGAGGTGCAGGCGCGCACGCCCGACGACCTCACGCGCATCGCCGAGACCGACCTGCCCGCCGAGGTGCGCCCGCTGGTGGCCGCCGTCAACCAGCAGATGTCGCGCACGCAGGACCTGGTGACGCAGCAGCGCCAGTTCCTGGACGACGCCTCGCACCAGCTGCGCACGCACCTCACCACGCTGCAGATGCAGGCCGGCTACGCGCGTCGCGAGCAGGACCCGGCGCAGGTACAGGTGGCGCTCGACGCGCTCGGCACCGAGATCGGCCGCGCCACGCGCAGCGCGCAGCAGCTGCTGGCGCTGGGCCGCAGCGACACGGTGCTGGTGGAGCCCGCCGCGTTCGACATGGCCGCGCTGCTGCGCGAAGTGGCGGTCGACCTGCTGCCGCTGGCGCGCGCCAAGCGGATCGACCTGGGCATTCATTCACCGACGCCGGAGTTCCTCGCCGTGGCCGACCGCGGGCTGATGCGCGAAGCGCTGAGCAACCTGGTGACCAACGCCATCACCTACACGCCGGCCGAGGGCACCATCACGCTCTTTGCGGCCGGCGACGCGGCGGGCTGGAGCCTCAACGTCGAGGACGACGGGCCGGGCCTGAGCGACGAAGAACGCGCCGCGCTGGGCCAGCGCTTTCGCCGCGGCGCGCGCGCGGGCAAGGGCGGCTTCGGGCTCGGCTTGGCCATTGCGCGCTCCATCGCGCAGCGGCACCAGGGCGAGCTGCGGCTCGAGGCGCGCGAGGCCGGCCCGGGGCTGCATGCGATCATCTGGTGGCCGCGCCCGGCTGTCGCCTGACAGGCCCGCCCCATGCAAATTCCATTCACCCGCCGCCACGCACTTCGCGCGCTGTCCGCGCTGCTGACGCCGCTGGCCGGCACGCGCGCGACGGCCGCGGGCGACCCTTCCGAAGACGCCGCCGACTGCGTGATTCCCGCCAAGCCCGGCGGCGGCTTCGCGCTGACCTGCGCCCTGGCGCGCGACGCACTGCAGGCCGTGCGGCCCGCGCGCCCACCGCTGGCCCAGCGCTACCTGCCGGGCGGCATCGGCGCGGTCGCGTTCGACCGCATCGCCACCGGAAAGCTCGGCGGGCCGGGCACGCTGGTGGCTTTTTCGAGCGGCTCGCTGCTCAACCTGGCGCAGGGCCGCTTCGGGCCGCACCCGCCGTCCGCCGTGCGATGGATCGCCACGCTGGGCACCGACTACGGCGTGATTGCCGTGCACCGCGACTCGCCCTGCAAGCGCCTGCAGGACCTGGTCGCCGCGCTGCGCCAGGACACCTCGCGCATCGCCTTCGGCGCGGGCGGCACCGTCGGCAGCCAGGACTGGGTGAAGGCCGCGCTGCTGGTGCGCGCCGCGGGGCGCGACCACAAGGCAATGCGCTTCGTGTCCTTCGAAGGCGGCGGCGATGCGCTGGGCGCGCTGCAGGGCAAGCACGTCGATGCCTTCCCCGGCGACGCGGCCGAGGCGCTGCAGGCCATGGCGGGCGGCGCGGCGGTGCGGCTGCTCGCGGTGCTGTCGGAGAACCGCCTGGGCGGCGCGCTCACCGGCGTGCCGACCGCGCGCGAGCAAGGCGTCGACCTGGTATGGCCGACCGTGCGCGGCCTGTACCTGAGCGCCGACGTGCCCGAGGCGGCCGCGCGCGCGTGGGTCGCGGCCTTTCGCGAAGCGAGCGCCGCGCCCGGCTATGCGGCGCTGCGCGAGCAGCACGGCCTGTACCCCTTCGCGCTCACCGGTGCCGCGCTCGATGACTACGTGCAGGCGCAGATCCAGCGCTACCGCCAACTCGCCGAAGAACTCGGGCTGCGCCGCTGGAAGCCCTGAGGCGGGGCCCTGAGTCGCCGGGTCACTGGATCGCTACGGCGTGCTCGCAGGCAGGCCGGCGCGCTCGCGCACCTGCGCCGTCAGCGCGCGTGTCTGCGGCCCGTTCGCCTCCACCTTGTCGAGGAACGGCAGCAGCTCCGCCGAGTTGGCGCGCAGGGCTTCGGGCTGCGCCTCGCGCAGCACCACCAATGCGTTGACCACGCCGCTCGGGTTGCCCGCCTTGCCGCCGGCCGCGGCGATGGTCTCGGGCACCACCTTCGGGTCGCTCGACCATTGGCGCACCAGCTCGGTGGTGGCCTGGATGCGCGTCTGCTTGTTGTCGTCGAAGGCGCGCTCCAGCAGTTGCTTGCGCTTGACGTCGAGCGACGACAGCGCCTCGGTGGCGCGCGCCTTCTCCTGGTCGGTGCCCTTGGCCTGCAGCGTCTCGAGCACGCTCGTGGCCTTGAGCTTCTCGGCCAGCTGGGTCACGAACTCCTGGTCGGTGAAGGCGGCCATGGTCAGCAGCGCGGCGTCGCGCGTCTCCGGCTTCTGCAGGTGCGGAATGAACTTCTCCACCGTCTGCGCGGTGCTCAGGCGGCTCTGCATGAAGGCCACGGCCACCTGCAGCAGCGAGACCACCAGTGCCACCATCGAGATCGCGATGGTCACGCGCTGCATCTTCTTCTGCTCGAATTCCAGCTTCTCGCGCTCGAGCCGTTCGCGGTCGAGCCCCAGTTGCTTCTGCGTGGCGAGCATTTCGGCTTCGGTCATGGGCGGCAGTGTGAGCTTTCGCAGGCCGTTGCTCCATCTGCCATTGGCGGTATGCAGGCATCATGCGCATCTGGCTGTTCGACAGAGCCACGGGGCGACAGAGCGACAGCGCTTTTTTTGCAGCACATGACCGAAGACGACATCACCCAACACCTCATCGACATGCTCGGCGGCGGCCATTTCGTGGTTGCCGGCGACAACAGCTTTTTCTTTCACGGGACGGACAACAAGCTGCCGTTCGCGACCCTCGTCACGAAGGACAGCGACGCCGACAGCGCCTCGAACCTGAACCGCCCCGGCGTGTTCCGGCTCGACATCCGCACAGGCGAGCAAACCTTTCATGCACTCTTCGGCGAGCAGGAACAGGCGGGCATCGACTACACCGCGCTCGACCGGCTCATGCCGCATCCGACGGAGACCAACACGCACTGGGTGAGCGTGATCAACCCGAGCGCGAAAACCTTCGAAGCGGTGAAGCCGCTGCTCGTGGAAGCACGCAACCTGCTGGCCTCGCAGGGCAAGGGCACATAGCGGATGGGGTTCGCTCGGTTCGAGCACGGAGCTCGAGCCCTCGCGGACTTTCTGTTCTTGTGCCGGCCTTGGTGTGTCCGTTGCATTGCTGCTGGCGGGAAGCCTGATGTGCCTGTTCGGGATTCCGAAGGATCGAAATGAGCCGGCATGAGCGCGTCGCCGGACGAACGCTCGCGGACCCCGTCGCTTCCCGGCCGGTGCAGCCACGCTCAGCGACCGGGAAAGACCCCTTGCTTGCTGCCCGTCGCGATTCGTGGGAAAAGCGGACCCCTGACGCAACCCCGACAAGGTAGACCCGACATGTGTGATCTGAACGACCAGGAAGAGCTCAAGAAGTACACCCGCCGCGATTTCGGCACGTGGGCCGCATCCGCCGGCCTGCTGACGGCGTTGCCCGGCGTGGCCAACGCGGTGGGCGTGGCCGAACGCGAGGTGACCATCGCCACGGCGGACGGCAGCTGCGACGCCTACTTTGTCGCACCCACGGCGGGCGCGGCACCCGGCGTGCTGATCTGGCCCGACGTGTTCGGCCTGCGCCCGGCCTTCAGGCAAATGGGGCGGCGCCTGGCCGAATCGGGCTACAGCGTGCTGGTGGTGAACCCCTTCTACCGGCAGAAGAAAGCACCCACCGCGGCGCAGGGCGGCCAGACGCCCATCGCCGAGGTGATGCCGCTGATGCAGGCCCTGACCCCGGCCATGCACCTGAGCGACGCCAAAGCCTTCGTGGCCTGGCTCGATGCCCAAAAGGAGGTGGACAAGGCGCGCAAGCTCGGCACCACCGGCTACTGCATGGGCGGGCCGATTGCGGTGCGTACCGCGACCGTGGCCCCCGACCGCGTGGGCGCCGTCGGCACCTTCCACGGTGCCGCCATGGTGAACGCGTCGCCCGACAGCCCCCATCGCCTGCTGGCCCAGACGAAGGCACGCTACCTGATTGCAGTGGCCGAGAACGACGACGCCAAGGAGCCCGAAACCAAGACCACGCTGCGCACCGCGTTCGAGAGCGCGAAGCTGTCCGCCGAGGTGGAGGTGTACCCCGCAGCCCACGGCTGGTGCCCGCCCGACTCACGGGTCTACGACGCAGCCCAGGCCGAGCGCGCATGGACGCGCCTGCTGGCGACATTCAACCAGGCACTGGCCTGATCGCGGCAACGGGCTGACGAGCGAAGCATGCAACTGCCGAAGTCGGGTCTCATCCCTTGCGTGCTTGTGGCGGCAACGCCCGTGCTTGCGCAGATCAACGCCGGAGCGCTTCCCGCCAGCCCAACGCCTCCCTTCAAGCTCACGAAGGTTGCGCAGTTCGACTTGCCATGGCGCATCGCCTTCCTGCCCGACGCACGCATGCTGATCACCGAGAAGAGCGGCAAGCTCTTTCTGGCGACGCCAGCGGGGCAGAAGCTCGAGGTCACGGGCGTGCCGCCGGTGCTTTACCAAGGCCAGAACGGCCTGCTCGGCGTGTACCTGGCCCCGTCCTATTCGAGCGACGGGGCCATCTACCTCACCTATTCGGAGCCCGGACAGCAGCCGAACACATCGAGCCTGGCGCTGGCCCGTGCGACGCTGAAGCTCGGCACCGGCACCGCGTCGCTGGAAAACCTGAAGGTCGTCTGGCGCGACCCGATCAAGGGCAAAGGGGGCCAGGTCGGCGCCGCCGTGGCCTTTTCGCCGGACCAGAAATTTCTGTTCCTTGCCGCTGGCGACAGGCAGCGCTTCACCCCCGCCCAGGACCCGAACCAACCGGCCGGCAAGATCCTGCGACTGACCCTGGATGGCAAGCCCGCGCCCGGCAACCCCATGGAGGGCAAGACCGGCGCACGGTCCGTTCCGGTGATCGATCCGCCAAGAGATACCGAGGCCGCCAAGACCGCCCCCGTCGTGCGCACCCATGTTTTCGACGGCCCCAACCTGACGCCGTCGGAGACCTGGACATCAGGGCATCGCACGCCCTACGGCCTTGCGTTCGCGCCAGACGGCCGCCTCTGGGAGCTGGAGCACGGCCCGCGCGGCGGCGACGAGCTGAACCTGATCGAGCCGGGCAAGAACTACGGCTGGCCGCTCGTTTCCTATGCGGTGAACTACGACGGTGTGCCCATTGCCAGCCCCGACACCCGCCCCGACCTCGCCAAGCCCGCGATCTACTGGACCCCTGTGCTGGCGCCCGGCAACCTGATGTTCTACAGCGGCGCGATGTTTGCGCAGTGGAAGGGCTCGGCGTTCGCGCCTGGCCTGGTCAGCCGTGCCCTGCACCGGATCGATGTGCAAGGCGCCGTCGCGACACCGGCCGAGCACTGGACGGTCGGCTTTCGCGTGCGCGCCGTCGAGCAGGCGCCGGACGGCGCGCTGTGGTTGATCGAGGACGAGCACGAGGGCGGCTTGTATCGGCTCACGCCGAATTGACCAGCGCAGTCCGCGCAGCGCCCGCGAGCGCTTGAGGACAGCGCCCGCCGAGGTGGTCTTGCGAAGCAGGTTGCTGCCGGTGTCCGCCACACGGCCACGGCAAACGACCCGCCCGCGTTCGGTACCGCCTCGCCACCGCACCACCACACCACCGCACCACCGCACCACGTGGGGGATGCCCAGCCTCTGCTGCGCCGACACAACCGAAACGCGCCTACAGACGGAGCCACCCGCCGCGTACGCTCGCCGGCGCGCAGACGGCTAGCCTGAGTGTCCCCAAGCTTCAAAGACAAGGACCTCCGATGAAGACTTCGTTCGCTTTACTCGCGGCGGCTACCGCCGCCGCATTCCTCGCCATGCCCGTCGCCGCAGACGCAAAAGGCTGCATCAAGGGTGCCGTCGTGGGCGGTGTGGGCGGGCATGTCGCAGGGCACCACGGCCTGATCGGCGCCGCGGGCGGTTGCGTGGTCGGGCGGCACATGGCCAACAAGAAGGACAAGGAAGCGGAAGCGGCTGCCGCCGCCCAGCGGGCCCCGGCGGACTCATCCGGCAACACGCACGTCAAGCAGTAAGGCGGAGGCGGGCACCGAAGGCATTGCGGACTGCGCGATCAAGACCTGGCGAGCCATGGCGCAGGCGCGGGGAAAGGCGAACGACGCGGCGGTGCCGGTGCCGTTGGCCGCGCCCGGTGCTCCAGAGCCCGCCAGCGCCTTAAAAAATGCCGGTTGGCGATGCCATCGCAAAGCACCCGAGGCGCTCGCACTGCAGCAGCGCCCCTTGGTGCGCAGGGCACCGGGTGCTCCCGGCGGCGAAAAAAAGGAGGAGCGGCGAAGCCCCGGGGGACATTCGCGCGGGGAGCACCCGGTGGCCCGCGCACGCGCCCCGAACAGCGATGTAAAGAACTCAGCCCGCAGAGCGCCCCAACGTGGCCAGTTTCTTCTTCGCGCTCTGCAGCAGCCCCACCTTCTCGACAGCCAGCTGCGCCTTCGTATCCCCCGGCGCGATGACCTCGATGGCCGACCCGGACGCGAGCTTCGCCATCACCGCATCGCGCGGCGTCAGTCCATTGAAACTGATGTTCGAGATCACCTGCATCTTCAGATGCCGATGGATGTTTTTGGACAGCTTCTGGCACGCCAGCGTCATCGCAACTTCGTCAGGCATCAGCTGCCCGTGCACGACCAGCAGCTCCAGCGTGCCATCCGCGTCCTCTCCCAGGATGAAAGCGCGCACCACCGAGTCCTTGAACTTGCCGCGCAGCATCGCGCGAACCGGCTCTGCCGCGGCGAACGACTTGAACGCGATGCTGCGCAGCTCGCCATGGAAGACAAACGTAGGGTCGATAGACACGGCCTCGGCTTCGTCCGCTTTCGGCTTGTGCAGCTTCAGAATGCCGCTGCCCACCAGATGCGCCACCGTGCGCGCCACATCCTCGGAAGGCAGCTTGCAACGCTGCGCCAGCTCACTGGAAGAAAACTGCTGACCGGGCGCCGCGTAGACGACCGTCAATATCTTTTGCACCTCAGGGGCAAGAAGGAAATCTGCGGCGCTCATGGGTTCCTGGTTCCGAATGACAGGGCTGCATTATCGGGACCGCCCCGGCCCACGCCCTGAACATGCGCCCCGCCCCCACAGGTCTTCAGGCTGCCTTCAAGAACACGTCGTGGTCCGGCGCGAAGTTGGCATGCAGCGGCAGCATCGCGCCGCCCAGCGCGCAGGCCTGCGCCCCCGCCCTGCCGCCGTGCAGCTGCGGCTGCCACAGCCCTTCCCAGTTGCACCGGTCCAGCGCGGCGCGCGTGCGTTCGAGCAGCGCCTGCAGCAGCACGCGCGACATCGAGCCGTCGACCACCACGTCGGCCAGGTCGAGCATGGCCGTGCCGCTCACGATGGCATGCGCCAGCGCCTGCGAGGCGCTGTCCAGCCACGCCAGCGTGATGGCCGCGTGCGGCGGCTGCAACGCGCGCTCGTCATAAGCGGCCATTGCGTCGAGGCCTTCGGCGCTCAGGCGCTGCTCCAGCTCCCAGAGCGAGGCCTGCGCGATGAGTTGCATCGGCAACGTTCCGCCGTTGCCCGGCGGCTGCATCGGCAGCGACGCCAGCGCGCCTGCGTTGCCGTGCACGCCCGTGTGCAGGTGCGAGTTGATGACCAGCCCGCCGCCCACGAAGGTGTCGACGAAGATGTACAGAAAGCTCTTCAGGTCGTGCCCGCGTCCGCCCACCAGTTCGGCCACGCAGGCGGCCACGGTGTCGCGCGCGAAGCTCACCGGCACGTCGGTGCGCGCGCGCACCTCGCCCGCCAGGTCCATCTGGTTCCACAGGTCGGCCTGCGCCTTCGACAGGCCCAGCGTGCGGTGCCAGCCGCCGAGCTGGAACGGCGCAGCCAGGCCCGCGCCCACGTTGCGCACGGCCAGCGGGCCAAGGCCGTCGCGCAGCCGGTGGATGTGTTGCGCAATGGCGGGCAGCAGTTCGTCCACGTCGGGAAAATCGTAGCTGATGGCATGGCGCTCGCGCACCTGCGCGGTGAAGTCGATCAACAGCCATTCGGCGCCGCGCCGCCCCACCTTGATGCCGATGGAGAACGCGCCGTCGGGGTTCAGCGCCAGCGGCACCGACGGCTGGCCGATGCGTCCGCGCACGCGGCTCTGCTTGACGATGAGGCCGTCTTCCTCCAGCCGGGCGGTGATGAGACCGATGGTCTGCGCACTGAGCCCGGTCAGCCGCGCGAGGTCGGCCTTGGGCAGGCTGGTGTGAACGCGCAGGGCCTGCAGCACCGTGCGTTCGTTGAACTGGCGCATGCCGACCTGGTTGGACCCGCGGGGCCGCAACAGGTCGGGCATGCGCACAGGGGTGTCCGCATCAGGCATGCGCCTCCGCGGGCAACTGGTCGGCCGTCATGGCGCCGGTCATCACGGCGACGGTGTCGCTCATGCTGATCTTCTTCGGGTCGAGCACGGCCGCGCGCTTGCCCAGCCGCGCCACGTGGATGCGGTCGGCCACCTCGAACACGTGCGGCATGTTGTGGCTGATGAGCACCACGGGCAGGCCGCGGTCGCGCACGCGGCGGATCAGCTCCAGCACCATGTTGCCCTCCTTCACGCCGAGCGCGGCGGTCGGCTCGTCCATGATGACCACGTGCCGCGCGAAGGCCGCGCTGCGCGCCACGGCCACGCACTGGCGCTGGCCGCCCGAGAGCGTTTCGACGGCCTGCGTCATCGACTGGATGCCGACCTTCAGGTCGGCCATGCGCGCGGCGCTTTCCTGCAGCATCTTCTTCTTGTCGAGCATGCGCAGCACGTTGCCCAGGAAGCCCGGGCGGCGCAGCTCGCGGCCGAGGAACAGGTTCTCGTAGATGGTCATGGCCGGCGCCACGGCCAGGTCCTGATACACGGTCTCGATGCCCGCGCGGCGCGCGTCCAGCGGGTTGCGAAACTGCACCGGCTTGCCGTCGAGCAGGATCTGCCCTTCGTCGGGCACCACCGCGCCCGACAGCGCCTTGATGAGCGACGACTTGCCCGCGCCGTTGTCGCCGATCACCGCGAGGATCTCGCCCTCGCGCAGCTCGAAGTCGACGCCGTCGAGCGCCGTGACCTGGCCGTAGCGCTTCACCAGGCCCTTGGCCTGCATCACGATCTTGGCGGACCGCGGGTTTGCAGCGGTGTTCATCAGCGTGCCCCCCTGCGCGAAAGCTGGTCGGCGGCCACCGCAAGAATCACCAGCACGCCCGTGACCAGCACCTGGTAGATCGACGACACGCCCATCAGCGTGAGCCCGTTGCGGAACACGCCCACGATGAGCACGCCGATCAGCGAGCCCAGCACCACGCCGCGTCCGCCGAAGAGGCTGGTGCCGCCGAGCACCACCGCCGTGATGGCGTCGAGGTTCTCGGTCTGGCCCGCGTTCGGGTCGCCCACGCCGGTGCGCGCCACCGACAGCAGCGAGGCAATGCCGTACAGCACGCCCGCGGCCACGTACACGCCCAGCAGCACGCGCTGCGTGGGAATGCCCACCAGCCGCGTGGCCTCCGCGTTGTTGCCCACCGCATAGATGTGGCGGCCCGCGCCCGTCTCGCGCAGCACGAACCACACGAGCGCGTAGAGCGCCACCATCAGCACCGAACCCCACGCCACCTCGGCGCTGCCGATGGTGAAGGTGGTGCCCAGCCCCGTGAGGCCCGCGGGCAGGTCGGTGATGGTCTGCGACGACGAGTACAGCTGCGTGATCGCGAAGGCGATGTTCAGCGTGCCCAGCGTCACGATGAAAGGCGGCAGCTTGATGCGCGTGACCAAGAGGCCGTTGAGCAGGCCGAACAGCGTGGTCACGCCGATGCCGCACAGGATGGCCACCGGCACGGGCAGGCCGAGCTCGGTGGCGAACTTGCTCATGATGATCCCGCCCAGCGCCATCACCATGCCGCACGACAGGTCGATGCCCGCCGTGAGGATGATCAGCGTCTGGCCGATGGCGATCACGCCCACCACCATCACCTGCTGAAGAATCAGCGAGAGGTTGCCGCCCGTGAGGAAGCGGTCGGACTGGGTTGCAAAGAAGATGCACGCGCCGAGCAGGGCCAGCCACGGCCCGAGGGCGCCCCACGGGATGTGGTGCTTGGAAGACTTGGCCATGGCGGGTCCTGGGTACTTGAATGCGGGGGCTTTGGTTCTAGATGCCGGTGCCGGTGCGCCGGATCACTTCTTGCCCCAGCACAGCTCGGCACCGGTCTTGGTGTCCTTGCTGTCGACGCCCGCCACGCTCTTGCCGGCGATCAGCGTCACGCCGGTGTCGACGTAGCCCGAGGCCTTCTTGCCCGTCTTCGCGAACTCCACGCCCGCGGCCACGCCCATGGCGGCCATCTTCAGCGGGTACTGCTGCGAGGTCGCGGCGATGATGCCGGCGTTGGTGTCCTTGATGCCCTGGCAGCCGCCGTCCACCGAGACGATCAGCACGCCCTTCTCCTTGCCGGCGCGCTTCAGCGCGTTGTACGCACCGGCCGCGGCGGGCTCGTTGATGGTGTAGACCAGGTTCACCTCGGGCGCCTTCTGCAGGCAGTTTTCCATCACCGTCTGCGCCTTGGCCTGGTCGCCGTAGCTGTCGGCCATGCAGACGATCTCGGGCGACTTCGACAGCTCGTTCGACTTCGCCTCGTTGGCCGGCAGGCCGAAGCCCTTCATGAAGCCGTTGTGGCGCTGCGCGCCCACCGGGTGGCCCGGCAGCAGGTCGAGCGCGACGATCTTGGGCGTCTTGCCGGCCATGGCCGCCTTGGCGTATTCGCCGATCAGCACGCCGGCCGTGTAGTTGTTGGTGGCGAAGAGCGCGTCGGTCGCGTCCGGCGGATCGGCCGGGCTGTCGAGCGCGATCACCATCACGCCCTTGTCGCGCGCCTTCTTGATGGCCGGCACGATCGCCTTGGCGTCGCTGGGCGTGATGAGGATGGTCTTGGCGCCCGCGGCAATCATGTTTTCCATCGCGGTGATCTGCCCCGCGTTGTCGCCGTCGGCCTTGCCCGCGCCCGACAGCAGCTTGGCGCCGAGCTTCTTGGCCTCTTCCTGCGCGCCCTCTTTCATCTTCACGAAGAAGGGGTTGGTCTCGGTCTTGGTGACCAGGCCGATGACGGGCTGGTCGGCAGCGGACGCAGCCACTGCGACGAGGGACATGGCCGCCATGGCCAGAATGGAACGGGTGCCGAACATGGTTTGTCTCCTTGAGCGGGCGGCGAGGCGCCTGCGGTCTTTTGGAACCGGATCGCTCGGGCTTTGCTGAAACTGAAAGCCTCGACGTCCGGGCGCAGGGCGACTATCGGCCAGGAAAGCGACTAAATCAAGATGATTTAGTTATCGAAAACCCGGAGGTCGGAAGTAGCAGGCTCCGCGGGCAAAGTGCTGCCCGAGGGTGGCGCCGGAGGCCTTGCCGACGGTGAGGACCGGCGCGGGCCAGCCCTCGATGACGCGCGACGGCGCGCGATGGCGCGCTCGCGGGCCGCCGCGATGGCCGCGCCAGTTGCGCCTGCTGCGCCTGCTGCGCTCAATCCATGTCCTGGTAGCCGCTCCACCCCGACACATCGACCCCGGCTTCGTCCTCGAAGTTTTCCGAGATCACCTCGATGAAGTTGCCCGACGGGTCCAGGAACCTCGCGAAATAGAAGCCGGGCGTGCGCGCCAGCATGTCGAACGCGACACCCTTGTCTTTCAGGCGCGCGCAGAAGCTGGGGAAGTTCTTCTCCAGAGAAAACTCGTACAGCGCCCCGCTTCTTTTCTCGCCCCGGTCGGCGTACTTGAAGCAGACCGCCAGGTTCGCGTGCCCCGGCACCCTCAAAACGCCGAGCTCCGCGTCGCGCTCGTAGCCCAGAACATCTTCGTAGAAGGTGTTCATCTGCTCGGGCATGTCCTTCTTGCGGAGCATCGGAATGTGAATGGTCAATGGCTTCATCTTCCGTACCGTCCTTTTGCCTTGGGCCGCGAGCTTTCCTTGGCGCCGTCGCGCGCCGCCACGGTGGCGCACTGGTTCGACCTGTAGACCTTCGCGCCGACCCGGCCCAGGGCCTTCTTCTCGGCCGCATAGAACGGGCTGCGGTTGGCCGCGCCATCGATCCCGATGTCGATGAAGTCGTAGCCTTCGGCCGCACGCTGCCGCACCCACAGCGCGTTGGCGGCCACGGCCTTCTGCTCCCAGGCCTTGCTGCCGAACTTCTCCTGTGTCGCGCCGGAGGCAGTGGTGATGGGGATCCAGTCTTTCTTGATGGTCCGGAATTCGTCGCAGGGGAACTTGAGCCGCATGGCCGCAGCATAAGCTTCGACCGAGGTCTGCCCTTCGCCCAGGATCACGTACTTCTTCAGGCCCAGCGGGTCGATGAACGCGGTCGGATTCGGCGCATAGGCCATGGCATTCAGCCCGCCGGCCAGCCCGATCGGGTCTTGCGACACGAAGCGCCCGCTCTCCGGGTCGTAGTAGCGGTAGCGGCTGTAGTGCAGCCCCGTCTCCTCGTCGAAGTACTGCCCCTGGAACCGTATCGGGTTGCGCACGCCGGCCCGCCGGCCGGCCTCGGTGATGGCCTCGCGCGCCTCGCCCCAGGCCTTGTACTGCGCAGACCACGCCACCTGCCCCTCGTGGTCGGTCAGCTCCTGCGGCGTGCCCAGGTGGTCGCACTGGTAGAACGAAATCTCGCGCCGGTCGAAGGGCGCGGGCACCCGTCGCTGCGCCCCGTTCCACAACGGGTCCTGCTCGATGTCGTACACGCCGCCGTTGGCGTCCATCAACGCCTTCGTGTCCGTGGTTTCGCCCAGCAGCACGGCATGCGCCTGGCGGACCTGCAGCAGCGGCACGAACGCATCGCGCTCGTGGATGTAGTGCACGCCGAAGCCCTGGCCGCGCCCTTCGTCCTGCGCGGCGCGGCTTTGCGTGCTCTCGAACGCGAGCAGGTCGCCGTCCCAGCCGAACAGCGTCGTGGCATCGCCCGACTGCTTGGCGATGCGGCGGCCCATGGGGTCGTAGCTGAAGGTGGTGGTGACGCCGCCCTGGTCGGTGGCTGCGGTCATGCGGTTGAAGCCGTCCCACGCGAACACGGTGCGCCAGCCGTTGCGCACGCGCTCGGTCATGTTGCCGCGTTCGTCGTAGCGGTAGCTGGTGCCGGCGTAGTTCTTCAGCAGGTTGTCCAGCAGCTTGCCGGCCGGGTGCCCGAGCGCGTCGCCGGCCGCTGGCGGCTCGGCGATGTTGCCCGCCGGATCGAAGGCGAACACCTCGCGCCCGACACGGCTGTTGGCTTCGAGCAGGCGCCCCACCGGGTCGTAGCGGTAGCCGAGCGCGCCGCGCCGGCTGTCGCCGATGCCGACGAGCTGGCCGGCCTTGTCGTAGCTGTAGCTGCGCTGGATGCCGGTGAGTTCGATGCCTCCGGGCCGGGTGCGCGAGATCTGCTGCTCGAGCAGCCGGCCCGCGGGGTCGTACTTCAGCCGCTGGCTCAGGCCGTTGCCCTGCTCGCGCGCCACCTCGCGGTGCAGGTCGTCGCGCTCGAAGCCCAGGATGTCCTGCCCGTCGAGCATCAGGCCGTGCACATGGCCTGAGCCGTAGGTCAGCCATTGCGTCACGTGGCCGTCGGGCCGCACGGTGGCGACGCGCTGGTTGAGCTCGTCGTAGCGGTGCTGCCACACGGCCGTGCGCTTGCGCGCCAGGTAGTGGTGGTGCTCGCGCGTCAGGTTGCCGGCCGCGTCATGGAACCACTGCAGGCGCGCGTCGGCATTGACCGCCTCGGTCAGGCGGCCGTCGCGGTCGTAGGCGAATCGCTCCGACTGCCCGCCGGCGCGGCGCTCGGCCAAGCGGCCCATCGAATCGAATTCGAGCTCTGTGCGCACGCCCGCCTCGACCACCCCGGCCAGCACACCGGTGGCCTCGTCGCGCAGGTACTGCGTGGTCTTGCGGTCGAAGCCGGTCTCCTCGAGCAGGCGGTCCACCGGGTCGTAGCGGAAGTTGTAGCGGCTGCCGTTCTCGTTGTGCAGTTCCGCGAGGCGGCCCAGCAGGTCCCAGTGGTAGCGCAGCGCGCGGCCTGCGGCGTCGGTGCGCCCGGCGATGAGGCCGGCGCGCGTGTAGCTGTAGCGCGTGGCACGGCCTAGCGCATCGGTGTGCGTCAGCAGGCGGCCTTCGGCGTCGTGCACGAAGTGCTCGCTGGTCTCGTCGGGCAGCACGAGTTCCTCGAGATGGCCGGCGGCGTAGCGGTAGCTGGTGGCGCCGCCCGCCGCGTCGGTGGCCTTGGCGAGGCGGCCGCGCTCGTCGTACTCCCAGTGGCTGGTCTTCGCGGAGCAGTCGGTGTAGCTGAGCAGTTGGCCGGAAGGCGAATAGGCCAGCGCCTTCACGCCGCCCTTCGCATCGGTGATGCGCACCGGCCGGCCGGCCTTGTCGTAGGCGTACGCGGTCTTGTGGCCCAGCGGATCGGTTTCTTCCGTGAGGCGGCCCTGCGCGTCGTGGTCGCGCTTCCACGCGCCGCCCTCGCCGTCGAGGATGCCCGTGAGCCGGTGCGCAGCGTCGTACTCGAAGTGCACCCGGCTGCCGTCGGCGCGCGTGTGCATCTGCAGGTTGCCGTCGGCGTCGTAGCTGTAGTCGTCGGTGCTGCCGTCGGTGTGCACATGGCGCGTGACGTTCTTCGCGTCGTCGCGGAAGAACCACTCCTGCAGCCGGTCGGGATGAATGATGCGGTAGGTGTAGCCCTGGATGTCGTAGTAATGCCAGGTCTCTCCGCCCAGCGCATCGGTCACGTAGGTCAGGCGGATGTTGCGGTCCCACTCCAGCGTGAGCGCGAAGCTGCCGTCGTCCGACCACTCGCGCACGGCCTTCGCATTGGCGCCGGTGCCGTCGTAAAACAGGTTCATGCCGCGACCGGTGCGGTCGGTGTAGCGCGTGACGAGGTGGTGCGCGTAGGTGTAGCTCCAGCTCGCGCCGTCTTCGTCCTGCGCGGCCACGAGGTCGCGCTCGGCATCGTGCGTGTAGGCCGCAAGCTGGCGCACCACCTGGCCGTCCTTCAGCTCATGCAGCGACTGGATCAGGCCGGTCTGCATGTCGGGCCGCGTGCCCACGTGCGCCATGATCGATTCGCCCTGCTTGCTCACGATGTCGCTCAGCACGCGCTCGCCCGTCGAGGCAATCAGGTGGTCGTAGCGCAGGCCGATCGACTTGCCGTCCTTCGCCTGCTGCGCGACGAGCCGGAAGTGTGGCTGCCGGCTGTCGACGCGTTCGTAGATCTCGCGCCACTCGGCCTGCTCGCCAGCGGGCAGCGGCTTGCCGAAGTCCAGCGCCAGCAGGTTCGCGCTGAGCAGCGAGATGCCGACCTCCTCGATGGGATCGAAATACGTCTGGCCGACCTCGAGCAGCGGGTAGGCATGGCTTCGTCCGTCGGCCGCGTGGTACACGAGGCTGGCCTGCCCCTGGCGTGCGCCGCGCACCGGCGTGGCCACGTCCACCCGGATGCCGTAGGGCGTGATCCACCGCGCGCCCATGCTGCCGCGGTCGAAGGCGTCGAGGTCGCTCGCATAGGTACGCACCCACTCGATCGGCAGCGGCGCCGCCAGCACGAAGTCGGTGTGCATGAAGCTCTCGTTGCCGGTCGCGAGGCTGATCGACGCGCCCTTGCGCGCCGGCGCGGGGCAGTTCTTGCAGCCGCCGGTTCCCTGCGCTGCCGCCTGCTTGGAAATGCGTTCGAGCTGCCCGGGCGGCTTGACCTCTTCAGCCTTGGCGCCGGCCTTCGGCGGCACGGTCACCGTGTGCTTGCCCTTCTTGCGCAGCAGCGCGTCCCTGAGCTTGTGCAGCAGCCACATGATGCTGGCCTGGGACTCCTTGTTGGCCAGCGCCGACAGCTGGCTGCGCAGCAGGCGCTTGAAGTCCAGCATCTGTGTGACGACGCCTTCGACGCGGCCGGCAAGCCCCGCGGGCAGCTGGTTGGCCGCCGCCTTGGCCACGTAGTTCGCCGACTGCTTGGTGTAGCGCACCGCAGTGCCCCACATGCGACTCCAGGTGCTCTGCGTCTTCGGGTCGTAGGCCCGCGTTTCCGCCGCAACGGGCTTGGCAACGGTGAACAGGTCCTTCTGGCCCAGCACGCGCCGCAGGATGTCCACCAGGTTGTCGATGAGCTGGTCTGCCAGGTCGGCGCAGCTCTTGAGGATGCCGTCGAGCTTGGCGATCGCGCCGTCGATGAACTTGTCGAGCTCGCCCATGATGGTGGCGTTCAGGTGCCCCACCAGGATGGTGACGATCGCCTCGCCGAGGTTGGACGCAGCGGCCTTCAGCTCCTGCTTCACCAGGTGCAGCGTGGGCCGCAGGCTCATGCGCGCCGCCGCCATGCTCGGCGGCAACGGGATCAGCCCGATCAGGTTGATGCCCAGGCTCACCCACAGCAGGAAGGTCTCGATGCCGTCCTTCGCCTTCTTCTCGACGATGTTGATGATGTCCAGGAACACATCCACCAGCGCCATGATGTTGCCGACGATGGGGATGCTGCCCAGCACCATCGTCAGCCGCTCCAGCGTGACGTAGCCGCCCGAGAAGGAGCGCAGCCAGTCGTCCACCGCCTTGCTCGCGGCGGCGACGTCTTCCTTCACGATGGTGTTCAGCGGCGCCACCGCCGTCTGCGGTTCGCGCTGCGCCGGCTGCTGGCCCTGGCCTTGGCCTTGCCCCTGCTGTTGCGCTCCTTCGTTGCCTGCCATCTCTTCTCCCTCGCTCCGTTGCGTTGCCCTGTCGTGGACGCGGTCGATCGTCAGGACCGGATCAAGGCCTGATCACGCAGTCCTTCATCGTCAAATACGCCGACCCCATCGCAAAGCCGACCTCGCAGCTCGCGGTGAACTTCGCACCGCTGCGCATCTCGCCCATCTTCCGGTTCTGCGCATCGTCCGCCGGGGTCAGCCGGGCCAGTTCCTCGTTGCCGCGCACGTCGGCGGCGCGGATCACCGCGCTGCCGCCGAAGGAGTCGGACGCCTCGACGACCACCGCCGCGAACTGCACGCGCTTGCCGTACTCGGGCATGCCGTGCGCACGCCGGCCCTGCTTCTCGTAGCTCTGGTGGAGCTTGGTGAGCGTGGTCTTCGTTTCCTGCTGCGCGGCGCAGAGCGAAGCGGCGGCCACGAGCGAAGCGGCGATGCAGGCGGTCGTGACGGCCCTGGCGGTCCTGGTGGTCCTGGTGGTCTTCATGTGCAGGAAATCTGTCGGTTGGTTTGTTGTTCGGATGAATGGCATCTCGACCGGCAAGGCCAGTCGGCAAAAAGGCCGTCACAGGCCGTCCCACGGTCTCGCTCGACCGATGCCGGCCTCGGCCGCTAGCGGCTTCCCTGTTCCCTGAGGATCTCGCCCGACGTCATGGAGGCGATGTACAGCACCGATCGCCCCAGCTTGCTGGCGTTGCCGATCCCCTTCTGGCCTGGCGGCAGCTTGGCCGAGAACGCGATGCCGATGGTGTTGACGCCGCTCTCGTCTTCGCCGTTTTCCTTCTTGCGCTCGGCGATGTGAACGTTGAAGTTGTTCAGGTCCTGGCCGGTCGCCGCGAACAGCCTGTACGCGTGGTTCAGGGCAACGACCACCGGCGTGTTCAGCAGCAGTTGGTCCGGCGACTCGACCTCGAAGATCGGCGCGGCAGAGGCATTGAGGTTCATACAGATTCCCAGCGCTATGGCAATGATCAGGCCCCTAGAGCCTGTAGGTTTGATTGGTCTGCGGGCTGTAGCCCTTGTAGCCGTCGCTCGGCGTGCCGAGATAGGCCCGGTAGTCGGGATCATCATGTTTCATTCCTGTCTTGGCGGCCGTCTTGTCTTCCGGAGAGAAGTCGTTGCTCGCGTAGTAGTCCTTGGCCCGCGTGGTGCGGTTTCCGTTCCGGTCGGAGTGGTCGCCGTGGGTGTGCCAATAGGCCACTTCCTGCGCGCACTTCGGAATGCTCGGGGACGACGGATCCCAGGGATTGACGGTGTCCTTCTCGCCCCGGGTCGCCTTGGTGTAGTCGTACTTGCCGTCGGGCGTCCTGTAGACCAGTCCCCCGTACTCCACGTTGTCGCGGATGGACTTGTCGTTGTAGCGCATCACCGCCGCCTTGGCCGCGCCGTCCGACGTGGCAAAGCGTCCGCTCTTGGGCTTCTTGCACGCCGGCGCGGCCTGCAGGCCCAGCGGGTCGACCCACGCCACGGGGTTGGGCACGTACGCGTGCGTGTTGATGCCCCCGCCCAGGCCCAGCGGGTCGCTGCTGACGAAGCGGCCGGCCTGCGGGTCGTAGTAGCGATGCCGGTTGTAGTGCAGCCCCGTCTCGTCGTCCAGGTACTGGCCCTGGAAGCGGATCGGGTTGGCAAAGCCGGCCCTTCTTCCGGCCTCGCTGATGACCTCCTTCGCCTCGCCCCACGCCTTGTACTGCGCCGACCAGGCCACCTGGCCGTTGTGGTCCGTCAGTTCCTGCGGCGTGCCGATGTGGTCGCACTGGTAGAAGGCAATCTCTTCCTTCGCGAAGCCGGCCGGCGCGGGCAGTTGCTCGCCGTTCCACAGCGGGTCTTGCGCGATGTCGTACCGCCCGCCGTTGGCTTCCATCAGCGCCTTCACGTCGGTGCTCGCGCTCAGCGCAATGGCTTTGGCCTGCCTGATCTGCACCAGCGGCACGAACGAATCGGGCTCGTGGATGTAGTGGACGCTCGAGCCGCGGCCTTGCCGCTCGCTGTCGCCCGCCATGCTCTGCGTGCTCTCGAACGCGAGCGTGTCGCCGTCCCAGCCGAACAGCGTCATGGCGTCGCGCGAGCGCTTGGCAATGCGCCGCCCCAGCGGGTCGTAGCTGAAGCGGGTGCTGCCCTCTTCGCTGGTGGCGGCGGCCATGCGGTTGAAGCCGTCCCACTCGAACGCGGTCTTCTTTCCGTTCCTCACGCGCTCGGTCATGTTCCCGCGCTGGTCGTAGCGGTAGGTGGTGCCCGCGTATTCCTTCAGCAGGTTGTCGAGCAGCCGGTTCACGGCATGTAGGCCCGAGCGGCTGTCGTTGCCGGTTGCGTCGGCGATGTTGCCCGCGGGATCGAAGGCGAAGGTCTCGCGGCCCAGGCGGCCGTTGGCTTCGAGCAGGCGGCCGACGGGGTCGTAGCGGTAGCTCAGGTTGCCGCGCCGGGTGTCGCCGATGGCGGTCAGCTGGCCGGCCTTGTCGTAGCCGTAGTTGCGGCGAAGGCTCAGCGCATCGGCCGTACCGGCTGTCCTGGCCGCCCCGGCAGTACCCGCCTTGGCGTGCGAGATGTGCTGCTCCAGCAGCCTGCCGACAGGGTCGTAGCGCAGGCGCTGGTCCAGCCCGTTGCCCTGCGCGCGGCCGACCTCGCGATGAAGATCGTCGCGCTCGAAGCCCAGGATGTCCTGTCCGTCGACGAGCAGTCCGTGCACGTGGCCCGAGCCGTAGGTGAGCCACTGGGTCACGTGGCCGTCGGGGCGCACGGTGGCAATGCGCCGGTTGAGCTCGTCGTAGCGGTGCTGCCACACGGCCGTTTGCGAACGGGCCAGGTGGTGCTGGTGCTCGCGCGTGAGGTTGCCCGCGGGGTCGTAGAACCACTGCAGCTTGGCGTCGCCGTTGGCGGCTGCTATCAACCGGCCGTTGCGATCGAAGGCGAAACGCTCGGCCTGCCCCTGGCCGGCATTGCGCTCGACGAGCCGCCCCATGGGGTCGAAGTGAAAGACCGTGGTGTGCCCGCCGGCCTCCACGACCTGCGCCAGCGCGCCGGAGGCCTCCTCGTAGAGGTATTGCCTGCTTTGCCTGTCGAAGCCGGTTTCTTCCAGCAGCCGGCCCGCCGGGTCGTAGCGGAAGTTGTAGCGGCTGCCGTTCTCGTTGCGCAGTTCGCTCAGTCGGCCCAGCAAGTCCCAGTGGTAGCCCAGCGTCCGGCCCGCGGCGTCGGTGCGGCCGGCCACCAGGCCGGCGCGGTTGTAGCTGTAGCGGGTGCGCCGGCCCAAAGCATCGGTGTGGGCGAGCAGGCGCCCTTCGGCGTCGTGCGCGAAGTGTTCACGGGTCTGGTCGGGCAGCGAGACCTCTTCGAGCCGGCCCGGGTGATTGGCTTCGTTGCCCGAGGCAGCCTCGCCCGTGGGGGTGTAGCGGTAGCGCGTGGCCTGCCCCGCGGCATCGATGGTCTTGGTCAGCCGGCCGCGGCTGTCGTACGCCCAGCGGCTGGTCTTGCCCGAGCAGTCGGTGTAGCTGGCGAGCTGGCCGGCGGGCGTGTAGCTGAGCAGCTTCGTGCCGCCCTTGGCATCGGTGATGCACACGGGCCGGCCGGCCTTGTCGTACGCATATTCGGTCTTGTGACCCAGCGGGTCGGTCTCTTCGGTGACGTGGCCCTGCGCGTCGTGGTCGCGCTTCCAGATGTTGCCTTCGGCGTCGCGCAGGCCCGTCATGCGGTTCAGCCTGTCGTACTCGAAATGCACGCGGCTGCCGTCGGCGCGCGTGTGCATCTGCAGGTTGCCGTCGGCGTCGTAGCTGTAGTCGTCGGTGCTGCCGTCCGCATGCACGTGGCGGGTGAGGTTCTTCGCGTCGTCGCGGAAGAACCATTCCTGCAGCTTGTCCGGGTGAATGACGCGGTAGGTGTAGCCCTGGATGTCGTAGTAGAACCAGGTCTCCCCGCCCAGCGCGTCGGTCACGTAGGTCAGGCGAATGTTGCGGTCCCACTCCAGCGTGAGCGCGAAGCTGCCGTCGTCCGACCACTCGCGCACGGCCTTCGCATTGGCGCCCGTGCCGTCGTACTGCAGGTTCATGCCGCGGCCGGTGCGGTCGGTGTAGCGCGTGACGAGGTGGTGCGCGTAGGTGTAGCTCCAGCTCGCGCCGTCTTCGTCCTGCGCGGCCACGAGGTCGCGCTCTGCGTCGTGCGTGTAGGCGGCGAGTTGGCGCACCACCTGCCCGTCCTTCAGCTCCCACAGCGACTTGATCAGGCCGGTCTGCGCATCGGGCAGCGTGCCCACGTGCGCGACGGTCAGCTCGCCCTGCTTGCTGATCACGTCGCTCAGCACCTGCTCGCCGGTCGAGGCGATCACGTGGTCGTAGCGCAGGCCGATGCTCATGCCGTCCCTGGCCTGCTGGGCCACGAGCCGGTAGTGCGGCCGGCCTTCGACCCGCTCGTAGACCTCGCGCCAGTCGGCCTGCTCGCCAGCGGGCAGCGGCTTGCCGAAGTCCAGCGCCAGCAGGGTCTCGCTCAGGCGGGTGAGCGTCACCGCCTCGATGGCGTCGCGCCAGACCTGGCCCACGGCCAGCACGGGGTACGCATGTTCGCGGCCGTCGCCCGCGCGGTAGACCAGGCTCGGCTGGCCCTGGCGTGCGCCCTTGGCCGGCGTGACGATGTCCACGCGCGCGCTGTAGGGCGTGATCCAGCGTGCACCGAGGCTGCCGCGGTCGTACGCGTCGAGCTGGCTGCTGTAGCTGCGCGCCCACTCGATGGGCAACGGCGCCGCCAGCACGAAGTCCAGGTGCATGAAGCTCTCGCAACCCGTTGCCAGGCTGATGGAGCCGCCCACACGCGCGGGCGCCGGGCAGTTCTTGCAGCCGGCCGTGTTCTGCGCCGGCGCCTGCTTGTTGATGTGCTCGAGCTGGGCGCCCGGCTTGTCCTTGTCGGCCACCGCGCCGGTGCTCGGCGGCACGATGGCGCCGCGCTGGCCCTTCTTGCGCAGCAGCGCCGCCTTCAGCTTGTTCAGCAGCCACCGGATGCTGGCCTGCTCTTCCTGGCTCGCGAGCCGCCCGAGCGTGGCGCGGAACGAGACCTTGAAGTTCAGCAGGCTCTCGATCACCTCGTTGACGCGGCCCGCCAGGCTCGGCGGCAGCCGGTTCGACGCGGCCTTGGCCACGTAGTTGGCCGACTCCTTGGTGTACTTCACGGCGCTGCCCCAGAGCCGGCTCCAGGTGCTCTGGGTCTTGGGGTCGTGCACGTTGGTCTCGGCGGCGGCGGGGGTGCCGGTGTCGAACATGTCCTTCTGGCCCAGCACGCGCCGCAGCACGTCGACCAGGTTGTCGACCACGTCGTCGGCCAGCTTGGCGCAGCTCTGCAGCATCTCGCCGAGCTTCGCGATGGCGCCGTCGATGAAGGTCTCGAGCTCGCCGGCAATGGTCGCGTTCAGGTGCCCCACCAGGATGGTGACGACGGCCTCGCCGAGGTTGGAGGCGGCGTTTCTCAGCTCCTGCTTCACCAGGTGCAGCGTGGGCCTCAGGCTCATGCGCGCCGCCGCCATGCTCGGCGGCAACGGGATCAGCCCGATCAGGTTGATGCCCAGGCTCACCCACAGCAGGAAGGTCTCGATGCCGTCCTTCGCCTTCTTCTCGACGATGTTGATGATGTCCAGGAACACATCCACCAGCGCCATGATGTTGCCGACGATGGGGATGCTGCCCAGCACCATCGTCAGCCGCTCCAGCGTGACATAGCCACCCGAGAAGGAGCGCAGCCAGTCGTCCACCGCCTTGCTCGCGGCGGCGACGTCTTCCTTCACGATGGTGTTCAACGGCGCCACCGCCGTCTGCGGTTCGCGCTCCTCCGCGGCCGGTGCCGGCTGTTGCGGCGGTCCTTGCGTCCCTGACATTCTTGTAGGTCTTTCTTGCGCTGCTGCGCGGTCTCTGCGAATTCAGCCCGCCGTTCGGCGGGTCTCGTCCAGTCGATTCAAACGATTCGGTCGGTTCAGTTGATCTGTGCGTTGCGGAACTCGAGCCGCTCGAAGGTGCTTCCGGTGAAATCCACGCAATGGCCCTGCAGCCCCTCCCCCGTGACCACCGTGCCGCTGCAGTCCAGCACCTCCACGCTCGACCACTGCCCGCGCGCGAAGCTCAAGCTGTCCCAGTGGCACTGGCGAAAACTCGTGTGGCTCAGCTGGCTGCGGTCGAAGTTCGATTGCGCGAAGCTGCAGTCGACGAAGGTGCAGCCGGTGATGGCCATGGCTTCGAAGTCGCACTGCGTGAAGCTGCAGCCCGTGAACCGGCACGCGCTCCAGCCGGCCTGCTTGAAATTGACGGCGGTGAAGCTGCTGCCGTTGAAGCTCGAGCCCGCGAACTGCGCCAGGCCGAGGTCCAGGCCGGCGTAGGCGAAGCTGTCGGCCTGCCCCGCCAGCCCGGCCGGCGCGCCGCCGGCGCCTTTGCGCCAGAGGTCGTGCGCGAGGATGATGACTTGCGAAGACATCGGCCGCTCAACCCATGAAGCCCGGCGTGCGCCCGGCCGGCAGCGCGTTGCCGGCCACCGTGGACACACCCGGCTTCAGGGCGCCTGCGGCGCCACCCACCGCGCCATTGACGGCGCCGTTCACTGCACCGTTCACCACGCCATTCATCCCGCCATTCACCGCACCGCTCATCACGCCGGTGATCGGCACCCCCATCGGCCCCAGCTTCGCGCCCGCGGCCTGTATCGCCATGCCGCTCGCCGCCTGGCTGGCCTGGCCGAGCAGCGCCTTGGCGCCGCCCTGCTGAACGGCCTGCGCGGCGCTCACCGCCTGCTGCGCCACGCCGGCGGCCTGCGTCACCTGGCCGATCGCGCCGGCGGCCTTGCTGCTCAGGCCGGCGACGCCGGCCAGCGCACCGGCCGCGCCGAGCGCGTTGCCGCCGCCCGCGAGCAGGCCCTGAGCGCCGTTCATGGCGCCCGTGCCGACGGCGCCCAGCGCGCTGCCCATGCCACCCTCGGCGCCGATGCCTGAGACGCCGCTGCCGCTCTCGCCACCCCCGCCCACGGTCGCACCCTTGGCCTTCCACTCGTCCGGCGTGCCGAAGTAGCTGCCTTCGTCCCACGGGTCGCGCGGGTCCTTGCCGAAGGTGACCTTGGCCGTGCCGATGGGCAGGCCCGCCACGCTGGCGAAGCCGTTGCGGTCGAGCGTGCCGGCGTGCGTGCCGCCTTCGGAGTCGACCACGGTGTAGTCGCCCTGCGCCACGCCCTGGCGCTTCTCGCCGGTCTGCTTGATGTACTGGTGGTACAGGTCGAGCTGGCCGCGCGGCAGCGGCGTGGGGTTGGGCAGCGACGGCTTGCCCTCGCTGGCCGGACCGACCAGGCTGTGCACCGACGCATGCTCGCGCCAGGTGCCCGAGGTGCCGTGCTCGATGCCGCCCGAATTCCAGCGGCTGTAGCTGGAGCCGCCGTTGATCACCACCTCTTCTTTCGCGCTGATGGTGATCTTGTTGGCCGTCTGCGTGATGTTGAGCTTGGCCAGCACGTTCACGCTGTCCTTCAGCGCCGAGATGTCGATGTCGGCGCTCGCCGCCACCAGCTTCATGCCGGCCTTGTGCGCGAACATCCGCACCGCGTTCTTCGCGCTCACCAGGAAGCTCTTGCCCGCGCTCACGCTGGTGTGGCCGCCGCTGGTGACCGCGTTGTGCTCGTTGCTCGCAATGTGCGTGGAGCCCTGCGCGGTGCTCTGGATGCCCGCCTTGCTCGCCAGCACCAGGTGCGGCTCCTGGAGCTCCGGGAACTCGCCCTGCGCGCTGTTGCCGCCGCCCTGGCCCTTGATGGCGTCGTTCTGCTCCTTCAGGCCTTGCGTGACTTCGTCCTGGTCGCCCGCTTCGTGCGCCTTGGCTTCCTGCGCCGCTTCGCTCAGGCCTTCGTGCAGGTCCCTGGCCTGCGTGAGCCGCGCCACCGTCTCGCCCATGTCGGTGGTGTGCGCCTGCGCGTTGGCGCGCGGCTCGGTGGTCACCAGCAGGCCCTTGGCGGCGCGCAGCGCGCCGTGGCCGTCGGTGCGCAGCTCGAAGCCCTGGCCGCGCGGCTCCTGGCGCCCCGCGGTGTCCTCGATGCGCCCGATGTGGCCCACGCTCAGCTGGCTGGCCTGGTGGTCGCTGCGCAGCTGCGCCTGGATCTTGCCTTGCGTGTCGTCCAGCACCAGGTGGTTGCTGCGCCCGCCGCCGAGCTCGCGGCTCCGGATGCCCGACAGGTGCTTCTGCCCCGGCAGCTCCCAGGCCGGCATGGTGTCGGCGTTGTGCACGCAGCCCGTGACGATCGGGTAGTCGGGGTCGCCGTTGAGAAAGTCGACGATCACCTCCATGCCGATGCGCGGCACCGACGTCATGCCGAAGGTCGAGCCCGCCCACGCGGTCGACACGCGCACCCAGCAGCTGGAGTTCTCGTTGTCCTGCCCCAGCCGGTCCCAGTGAAACTGCACCTTGATGCGGCCGTACTGGTCGGTCCAGATCTGCTCGCCCTGCGGCCCCACCACCATCGCCGTCTGCGGCCCGCGCGTGCGCGGCCTGGCCGTGGTGCGCGCGGGGCGCCAGGGGTAGCTGGTGGCCTGCGCGTCGAAGGCGAAGCGCTGCACCGAGCCCTCGGTGCCTTCCTTGCCTTCGCTGGCCTGCAGGGTCTCCTGCAGGTGGTAGCTCACGCCCACCAGCAGGTACTGCTGGTTCTGGTCGGCGCGCGGATGGCCGGTCAGGCGCAGCGTGTGGCCGGTGGCCAGCTCGCGCAGGTTCGAGCGGCCGGTGACGCGGCTGCGCTGGCTCAACTGCTCTTCGTTGCGGATGCGCGCATAGGTCTCGCCGTCGCCGTGCTGCGTGAAGCCGCCGGGCCATTCGTACTGCTCGTGGCTGTCGTGGTCGTGCCCCGGCGGCATCTGCCGCAGGTGCGAGAGTTCGGCCTTGGGCTTCTCGAAGTCGTAGTCGTCGTTGTAGTGATGGCCCGGGCGCACGTCCTCCGCGGTCTCCCACGCGTAGATGCGCTCGCGCTGGCCGGGGCCGCCGGCCATGCCCGACTTCTCCAGCGGGTGGTAGCGCACCTCTTCGCCGCCCGGCAGCGGGCTGTGCGAACCGGCGATGTCGTCGGCGAACACCAGCACGTGCTGCGCGGCCTCGTGCCGGAAGTAGAAGTAGATGCCCTCGAGCTCGCACAGCCGCGCGACGAAATCGAAGTCGCTCTCGTGGTACTGCACGCAGTAGTCCCAGCGGCGGTAGTCGGCGCGCGTGAGCTTCTTCTCCACGGGGTAGCCATAGGTGGCGAGCACCTCCGTGAGGATGTCGGGCACGCTCTTCGCCTGGAATATGCGGAAGTCGCTGCGCCGCGTGGCCAGCCACAGCCAGGGGCGCAAGCGCAGCCGGTAGAACGAGTGGCGCGCGTCTTCCTGCTGCAGCCCGAAGCGCGTGGCAATGCCGCCCAGGTGGCGCACGCCGCCTTCGGTTTCCACCGCCACGGTCGCGGCCTTGCCCAGCAGCGCCTTGGGGTCGAGCGCGTTGCTGTTGCCCAGCAGTTCGATGTCGAACGCGTAGAGCTGGCTGAGCGCTTCACGGCCCACCAGCTGGCGAAACTGCAACGCCTCGCCCAGCGGCGTCTGGATGGTGACGCGGCGGTTCATTGCGGAACCAGCGCCTGCCTATAAGACAAACCGCCTAATTGAAATTGATTCAATACGAATATCGTTTGCAAAATGAGCTTCATGCCCACCTCCCTTTGCATGTTTTCACAATTATTTTAAATGTTGATTTATCGTAAGAAACAATTCGAATAATTGGAAATCGAGCAGCTTAGAAAAAAGTTCTCTCTAATTAAGAAGAAATAAGCAACAACAACCGCGCAGCGGAGGAAATGGCCTGGTGATCTCAGCGATAGCCGAAGTCCTGGGGCGCCAGCCCGAAATTGCACTGTTCCTCGTGCTGGCGGTCGGCTATGCGGTGGGGCAGATCCGCTTCGGGCCGGTGCAGCTCGGCGGCATCTGCGGCACGCTGATTGCCGCGCTGTTCGTCGGCCAGCTCGGCATCCGCCTGGACGACAGCGTGAAGAACGTTTTCTTCATGCTTTTCATCTTCGCGCTCGGCTATGCCGGCGGCCCGCAATTCTTTGCCAACCTCGACGCCAAGGGATTGCGGCTCGGCCTGCTTTGCCTGGTGGAAGTGGTGGTGGTGCTGGCATTGGTGCTGGCCGCCACTGTTTTTCTTTCGCTCGACCAGGGCACGGCGGCGGGCCTGATGGCCGGCGCGGCCACCGAATCGGCGGTGGTGGGCACGGCGACCGACGCCATTTCCAAGCTCGCGCTGCCGCTGGCGGACATCCGGCAATTGCAGGCCAACGTGGTCACGGCCTACTCGATCACCTACGTGTTCGGGCTGATCGCGATCGTCATCGTCACCAGCCAGGTGTTTCCGCTGCTGTTGCGCGTCGACCTGCGCGCGGAGGCCGACCGGCTCTGGAAGACGATGGGCGGCGGCGGCGAATCGCTGGACGCGGCCAGCGCCACGCCCGAGATGGTCGGGCGCGTGTTCCTGGTCACGGTGGGCCGGGGCCGCACGGTGGGCGAACTCACCGCGATCTTCGGCGGCCACGCCAGCATCGAGCGGGTGATGCGGCGCGGGCAGAGCCTGGCCGTGGCACCCACGTTGCGGCTGCAGGCCTTCGACGAGGTGCTGGCCATCGGGCGGCGCAGCGTGCTGGTGAACGTGGCCGAGTTGCTGGGCCGCGAGTTCGCCAACACCAGCGCCTTCGATGCCGTGGTCGAGACCACCGAGGTGGTGGTCAACCGGCGCGAGTGGTTCAACCGCAAGCTGTACGAACTGCACGAGCTGCACGACCTTGGCACGCCGCTGCCCCCCGGCGTGCAGATCGTGGGCCTGGCGCGCGACGGCAACCCCATGCCGCTGCTGCACGACATGACGCTGCAGCGCGGCGACGTGCTCAAGCTCTACGGCCCGGTGCTCGACGTGGCCCGCGCGCTGCCGCTCATCGGCGACCGCGTGGTGGCCTCCACGCACAGCAACATCAGCTACGCGGCGGCGGGCATCCTGCTGGGCGTGTTCATCGGCAGCTTCAGCGTGAAGCTCGGCGGCATTCCATTCTCGCTGGGCACCGGCGGCGGCGCGCTGGTCACGGGGCTGCTCTTCGGCTGGTACCAGTCGAAGAACCCGCACCGCCTGAGCGTGCCGCCCGAGGCGCTCGCGCTCATGAAGGACCTGGGCCTGGCCACCTTCATTGCGTGCGTGGGGCTGGCCTCGGGCCCGCAGGCGCTGTCGCTCATCAAGAAATTCGGCATTGCCCTGCCGCTGGTGGGCGTGGCCATCGCGGTGGTGCCGGCGACCATTTCGCTGTTCGTGGGGCACCGGCTGCTCAAGCTGGAGGCTCCCGTGCTGCTGGGGGCCATCGCGGGCCAGCAATGCAGCACGCCCGCACTCAGCGCGGTGCAGAACGCCGCGGGCAACGCCACGCCGCTGCTGGGCTACACGATCACCTATGCCATCTCGAACGTGGTGCTGCCGCTGATGGGCCCGCTCATCGTGGCGCTGGCCGGGCTGGTGGCGCACGGCGCGAAATGAATCTGCAAGCAAGCTGAACCTGAAAGGACCTCGACCCATGGAATGGCTGCACGAACTCTTCAAGAAATCGCCGGAGATGGCGCTCTTTCTCTCGCTGGCGGTGGGCTACTGGATCGGCAAGATCAAGTTCGGCAAGTTCCAGCTCGGCGGCGTGGCCGGCTCGCTGCTGGTGGCGGTGCTGGTGAGCCAGGTGGGCGTGCAGGTGGACGCGGGCGTGAAGGCGGTGCTGTTCGCGCTGTTCATCTATGCGGTGGGCTTCGAGAGCGGACCGCAGTTCTTCAGCTCGCTGGGCAAGCAGTCGGTCAAGGAGATCGTCCTGGCCGCGGTGATGGCCATCACCGGCCTGGCAACCGTGGTGATCATGGCCAAGCTGTGCGGCCTGGACAAGGGCCTGGCCGCGGGCGTGGCGGCCGGCGGGCTCACGCAGTCGGCCATCATCGGCACGGCGGGCGACGCCATCGGCAAGCTCGGGCTCGAGGCGGCCGAGACCGCGCGGCTGCAGGCCAACGTGGCCATCGGCTACGCGGTGACCTATGTGTTCGGCTCATTCGGCGCGATCATCGTGTGCGTCAACATCCTGCCCAAGTTCATGGGCCGCACCATCCGCGACGACGCCATTGCGGCCGAGACGGCCATGCAGGCCGGCGTGAAGGTGTTGGGGCCCGACCAGGAAGAAGCGGCGCCCTCGCTGGTGGGCCGCATCTACGAACTCGTGGCCGACCCCAAGCGCGCGGTGGCCGGCATCGAAAACGCCAACCCGGCCACCACCATCACCATCGAGCGCGTGAAGCGCGACGGCAAGTTCATCGAGGTGAGCCCCGAGCTGCAGCTGCGCCAGGGCGACATCGTGCTGGCCGTCGGCCGGCGCGACGCGGTGGTGGCCAGCGCGCCGCTGCTGGGCAAGGAGGTCTACGCGGTCGAGGGCATGGAGCTGACCATGCAGAAGCGCGAGATCGTGCTGACCAACAAGCAGTTCGACCGCAAGACCGTCGACGAGATCCGCCAGGCCACGGCCGGCGGCGTGCGCCACGGCATCTTCGTGGTGCAGATCAGCCGCATGGGCCAGGTGCTGCCGATGCGCCCCGACACCGTGGTGCAGACGGGCGACCTGGTGTCGATCTTCGGCGCCGAGCAGGACGTGAAGCGCGTGGCCGCCATCGTCGGCGACGTGATCGTGCCGAGCGCGAAGACGGACTTCGTCTACCTCGGTGCGGGGCTGGTGGTGGGCCTGCTGGTCGGCCTCCTGAGCGTGAAGCTCGGCAACATCCCGCTCACGCTGGGCGCCGGCGGCGGCGCGCTGCTGTCCGGCCTGCTGTTCGGCTGGTACCGCGCCAGGCGCCAGACCTTCGGCGCGCTGCCGCCGAGCGCGGTGCAGCTGCTCAAAGACCTGGGCCTGGCGGGCTTCGTGGTGGTGGTGGGCCTGTCGTCGGGCCTGCAGGCGGTGCAGACCATCAAACAGCTGGGGCTGACCATCTTCGGCGTGGGCGTGGTCGTGACCATCGTGCCGATGCTGCTGACCATGCTGTTCGGGCGCTACGTGCTGCGCTACGGCAACACGGCCATCTTCGCGGGCGCGCTGAGCGGTTCGCGCAGCGCCAACCCGGCCTTCGGCGAAGTGCTCGACAAGGCCGAGAACGCCATTCCCACCGTGCCCTTCGCCATCACCTATGCGCTGGCCAACGTGTTCCTCACGCTGCTCGGCCCGCTGATCGTGGCGCTCGTCTGAATGCGGCGCGCGGTGCGTGCAACCCGCATCGCAGCGTGTTGACTGCTGTCCTTCCCTCTTCTTTTCGTTCTCGTTTTTGCTTTCTCTTTTTCAACCCAGGAGCATCCAATGGATTTCGGCGACGTGAAAAAACTCGGCGGCCTGAGCCCTTTCGAACTGAAGGACGCACTGATCCAGGTGGCCCGACAGAGCGACCGCCTGATGCTCAACGCGGGGCGCGGCAACCCGAACTTTCTGGCGACCACGCCGCGGCACGGCTTCTTCCAGTTCGGCCTGTTCGCCATGACGGAGAGCGAGCGCTCCTACATCTACATGGACGGGGTGGGCGGCTTCCCGCAGCGCGAGGGCATCGAGGCGCGCTTCGAGATCTTCACCAAGTCGCATGAGGGCGAGCCCGGCGTGCGCTTCATCGAAGCCGCCGTGTCGTACGTGCGCGACCAGCTCGGCCTGTCGGCGGGCGACTTCATCTACGAGATGTGCGAGGCCATCCTGGGCTGCAACTACCCGGTGCCCGACCGCATGCTGCGCCTGAGCGAGATCATCGTGGGCCAGTACATCCACAAGGAAATGATCGGCACGCACCCCTTCGTGGGCAAGTTCGACATGTATGCGGTGGAAGGCGGCACGGCCGCCATGACCTACCTGTTCAACAGCCTGCGCGAGAACCACCTGCTGCAGCCCGGCGACACCATTGCGCTGGGCATGCCGATCTTCACGCCGTACATCGAGATCCCGCACCTCAACGACTACCAATTGATCGAGGCGCTGATCGACGCGCCGCCCGAGAACAACTGGCAGTTCACGAAGAAGGAGCTGCAGAAGCTGCTCGACCCGAAGGTCAAGGCCTTCTTCTTGTGCAACCCGAGCAACCCGCCCTCGGTGAAGATCAGCGACGAGGTGCTGGGCTACATCGCCGACATCGTGAAGCAGCGGCCCGACCTCATCATCCTCACGGACGACGTGTACGGCACCTTCGCGGACAACTTCCTGTCGCTGTTCGCGGTGTGCCCGCGCAACACCATCCTGGTGTATTCGTTCTCCAAGTACTTCGGCGCCACGGGCTGGCGCATGGGCGTGGTGGCCACGCACGAGGACAACATCCTCGACCGCCAGATCGCGGCGCTGCCCGAGGCCAAGCTGCTGGAGCTCGACGCGCGCTACAGCTCCATCACCACCGAGCCGCGCAAGCTGAAGTTCATCGACCGCCTGGTGGCCGACAGCCGCACCGTCGCGCTGAACCACACGGCGGGCCTGTCGACGCCGGTGCAGGCGCAGATGGTGATGTTCTCGCTGTTCTGCCTGATGGACGAGCCCGAGGCGTACAAGAAGTCGATGAAGCGCATCGTCGCGCGCCGCAAGGAGGCGCTGTACCGCGAGCTCGGCCTGCCGCTGCAGGCCGACCCGAACTCGGTGAGCTACTACCACCTGCTCGACCTGCAGGAGATCGCCACGCAGATGCACGGCGAGCAGTTCGGCCGATGGATCGTGACCCAGCTCCAGCCGAACGAGGCGCTGTTCCGCATCGCCGAGGAGACCAGCATCGTGCTGCTGCCGGGGCGCGGCTTCGGCGGCAAGCATGCGTCGGGGCGCGTGTCGCTGGCCAACCTCAACGAGTACGACTACGCGAACATCGGGCGCTCGTTGCGCAAGCTGGCTTCGGAGTACTTTGCGGTGTTCGAGAAGCGCGACGGCGGCGGCAAGGAAGGCAAGACGGCCAAGGCCGGCAAGGCGGCCAAGGACGGCATCCGCAAGACCACTGTTGTCAAACCAGCGAAGCGCGATAAAAAGTAGCGTCGGCTCACCCCTTGCCCGATCCCGGAATGCATGCCTTTGACATAGGATCAAGGGCATAAAAGAGGGATCGCAAAGGGGCGAGAAATGATCGTAGGCATTGACCTGGGCACGACCAACAGCCTGGTGGCTGTGTGGCGGGACGGCAAGTCCGTTCTGGTGCCGAACGGGCTGGGGGAGTATCTGACGCCGTCGTGCGTCAGCATCGACGAAGACGACTCCGTGCTGGTGGGCAAGGCCGCGAGAGAGCGGCTGCAAACCCATCCGGAGCGCACCGCGGCCGTCTTCAAGCGCTACATGGGCAGCAACAAGACGATGCGGCTCGGCAAGCGCGAGTTCCGGCCCGAGGAGCTCTCGGCGCTGGTGCTGCGCTCGCTGAAGGCGGATGCCGAGGCCATGCTGGGCGAGCCCGTCGTCGAGGCCGTCATCACGGTGCCGGCGTATTTTTCCGATGCACAGCGCAAGGCCACGCGAGCGGCCGGCGAACTGGCCGGCCTGAAGGTCGAGCGGCTGCTGAACGAGCCGACCGCCGCCGCACTGGCCTACGGCCTGCACAACCTGGGCGCAGAAACGCGCTTCCTGGTGTTCGACCTGGGCGGCGGGACCTTCGACGTGTCGATCCTCGAGATGTTCGAGGGCGTGATGGAAGTGCGTGCGTCGGCGGGCGACAACTTCCTGGGCGGCGAGGACTTCGTCGAATCGCTGATCACGCTTTTCTTCGAGCGCAACAGCTTGCCCGCGAGCCTGCGCGCCGATGCCCACTTCATGCAGCGCCTGGCCGCACAGGCCGAAGCGGCCAAGCGCCTGGTCAGCACCCAGCCCAGCGCCGAAATCAGCGTTGCGCACGGGTCGGCGCAGCACCGCCTGCAGATCGACGAAGCCACGCTCGAACAGGCGTGCGCGCACTTGCTCAAGCGCCTGCGCACGCCGGTGGAACGCGCGCTGCGCGACGCCAACCTGCGTGCCGGCGAGCTCGATGCGGTGGTGCTCGCGGGGGGTGCCACGCGCATGCCCGCGATCCGGCGGCTGGTCACCACGATGTTCGGGCGCTTCCCGTCGATCGACTTCAACCCGGACGAAGTCGTTGCACTGGGCGCGGCGGTGCAGGCGGGGCTGAAGGCCCGGGACGCGGCGCTCAAGGAAGTGGTCATGACCGACGTCGCGCCCTATTCGCTCGGCGTGGCGGTGAGCCGCTGGCTCAGCGAGACCACCGCCACCCACGGGCATTTCGACCCCATCATCGAGCGCAACAGCACGGTGCCTGTGAGTCGCTCCAAGAGCTACGTTCCCAACTCCGCCAGCCAGACCTCGGTCGACCTGCACGTGTTCCAGGGAGAGTCGCGAATGGTGCGGGACAACGTGCACCTGGGCACGCTGCACGTGCCGCTGCCGCGCGGACCGGTGTCCGAGGCAGCGGTCGACGTGCGCTTCACCTATGACGTCAACGGCCTGCTGCAGATCGAGGCCACGGTCCAGAAGACCCAGGAGACTTTCAGCCTGCTGATCGAAGGCAATCCGGGGCTGTTGAGCGAGGCAGAGATCAAGGAGCGCCTGGCGGCCTTGAGCGAACTCAAGATCCATCCGCGCGACCGCATGGAGAACCGCACACTGCTGGCGCGCGCGGAGCGCGTCTACCAGCAGTTGCGCGGTGACGTGCGGGAATGGCTCGGCATGCGCATCTCGGAGTTCGAGAGCGCGCTTGCCACGCAGGACAAGCGTGTCATCGCCCCGGTGCACCGCCAGTTCCAGGAGCAGTTGGAGCAGATCGAACGCGACAGCCATCTGGCCGACTGAGCCGGGAGCGACGACACCATGACCGAAGTCCCCGGCTTCCTGCTCGAACTCGGGCTGCGCCCGGACGCCGACGAGCGCGCGGTGCGGCGCGCCTATGCGGTCGAACTGAAGAAGATCGACCAGGAAACGCAAGCGCAGCAGTTCCAGCGGCTGCGAGAGGCGTACGAAGCGGCGCTGTACTGGGCCCGGCATGCGCGCGAGACCGAAACAGCGCAGGAAGTCCAGACTGCTCCGGCGGCGGCGAGCGCGCAGCCGAGTGGCGATGTTGCGCAGCCCGAGCCCGAGCCCGAGCCCGTCCCCGCGCCCGCACCCGTTGCCATCCCCTCCCCCGCACCCGCAGCGCACGGCGAACACGCCCCTTCGCCGCCGCTGGCCGCCGTCGACGATCGCACCGTGGCGCGCCATGACAACGTGCGCGACCTCATGGTCGCGCTCGACACCCGGCTGCGGGAAGACCCGCTGCAGACGGTCCGCGAAGCCACCGCGCTGCTCGAAGCCACGCTCGAAGACCCTCGCCTGCTCGACATGGACACGCGCGTCCTCTTCGAGGCCAACATCGCCCACCTGCTCGCCTGCGGCTGGCGGCCGGGGCACGAGTACCTGTTCGAAGCGGCGCTCGGGGTCTTCGATTGGCGCACCGATTCGGCCAGGCTGCTGCGCCTGGGGCAGGCCGGCCAGGTGGTTGACCGCGCCATCGTCGAGCAGGACGCGCAGGCCCAGCAACCGCCGGCCGATCGCGATACGCAACGTCAATACCTCGAGCTGCTGCGCCGCACCGCCGACCCCGGGCTGCAAGCCCTGGCGCTGGGCCTGGGACGGGTGATGCACGCCGCCCACACCTACCCGACGTGGCTGCGGCTGACGATGGACACGGCCAACATCGAGCATTGGCGCGAACGCAATGCCGACCTCGCACGGTCGACGGCGCAGAACCAGCCGTCGATGGCGAGCGCGCACAGCGGCTCGATCACCCCTTCGCAGATGAAGGCGTGGTTCGTGGCCTTCTGCGGGGCGGTGGTGCTGATCTTTCTGCTGAAGACCGTGGTCACCGGGGAGGCAAACCAGGGCGCCACGACAGCAAGTACCGCAGCAGGCCGCGCGGGGGCGGCGGCGATGGCGCAAGCGATACGCAAGCTGCCGACTTCGCAGTCTTCGCCTGCATCGCGCTCCGAGTTGCCGGACACCGGCGCGAACGACGCAACCGGCCGCTTGCCAGCACTGCAGGCACCTCTCAACGGGAAAACCGGCGCCGCTGCCCCGAGCGCTCAACGCCCGGCGATCGAACCCGATCCGCCGGTGGCGCAATACACCAGGCAGCCTCATGTCGCCTACCCGGCCATGTCCAGGCGGCTCGGCGAACAAGGCCTCGTGGTGCTCAGGATCATGGTCCAGCCCACGGGCTCGGTCAGCGACGCCACCGTGTTGCAAAGCTCCGGATTCGAGCGGCTCGATGCCGCGGCCATCGACGCCGTGCGAGGCGCCCAGGTCGCTCCGATGAAGAGCATGAACGGGCGCGCCGTGGCGGCCTGGTACAAGGCCTCGATCAATTTCCTGCTGAGCGACGTCGCCTCGGGGCCGGCCACTTCGACGAAGCCGGGGAGCAAGCCGAGCTATGGCGACACCGTGACCGCCGCCGTGAGACCCAACATCCTGTTCAGCAAGGATGTTCCAGGCAATCCGCTGGTCGAGTACACGCTGGACCTTGCGGCCGACGGCAAGATCGTCGCCGCGAAGCTCTCCAGGGCCAGCGGCGTGCCCGAATGGGACGCCGCCGCGCTGCGCGCCATCCAGAAGACCGGCCACATGCCGCTGACCGAGCAGGGCACGGTGCCGCCGAAGATGGTGCTGGCGCTGCGGCCCAAGGTTCAATGACACGCATCGCGCCGGCCACATCGCCCGCAACCCACCGCACACCATGAACGCATTCGACATCGAGCCCCTCGTGGGCTACGCCATTGCCGGCGGGGCTGCCACCGGGTTCCTGCTGCTGCCGTGGGCGCGGCGAATACCGCTCGAACTGCATCGCGCCTGGGCCTTCGATCATCAGAACTACCGGCCGCTGCTCAACACGGCCGAAGACCTCGACATGCCCCGCAGCCAGCGCATCGCGTTGATCGTTGCGGGCGCATTGCTGTGCGTGGGCATGGCGCTGGCGCGCGGCGCCTTGCTCGAAACCACTTTCGTCTGCGTGCTGCTGCTGGGTTGGTTGCTGCTGACCGTCATCAACCTGCGGCACCGGGTGCTGCCCGACTGGATCGTCTACCGGTTGATGTGGATCGGCCTGCTCTACCACGCGTACACCGGATCGGCTTCGGCGCAGGTGATCGGCGCGGCGGCGGGCTACCTCGTGCCCTGGACCATCTCCACCGTCGTGCGCATGAAGTCGGGCCAGGAGACCATGGGCCACGGCGACTTCAAGGCTTTCGCCGTCGCCGGCGCATGGTTCGGCTGGTCGGCGCTGCCCACCGTCTACGGCGTGTTCCTGCTCACGACATTCGCGCTGGCCCTCGGCTTGCGTGTGCTGCGCAGGAAGCTGGCCGAACCGGGCTTGCCGACCGGCCCCGGCCATCTGTTCGCGGCAGCGGTGGTTGCGCTGGGCGTCCGCTTCATCTGACGACGGCTGCCGAACGCCATCGGACGGCATGCGCTTCCCGCGCCATGGGCGCGGGAAGCCGAAAGACTCAAGCCGGTTTGCGCGCCGTGAGCCACTGTGCCGGCGTCAGCGCCGCCGCCACCACACGCACCTCGCCGATGTTGCCGAAGAAGCCGTCGGCGCGGTCGCCATTCCACGAGCCGCCGCCCACCACCCATGGCGAGGCGGCCGAAAGCGTGGCCAGGCCCGGAACGGCCGCGGCGTTGCGCAGCACCGGCGCGCCTTCGACGTACATGGTGGTGTCGTGCGACACCGGGTCGTTCACCAGCGCGATGTGCACCCAGCGGTCGGCAAGCACCTCGCCCGACCAGTTGGTCTTGGCCGAGCGGTTGCCGGCCTGCTCCGGCACCACCTCCCACTGCACTTCACGCAGGCTCGAGATGGCGAACAGCATGGGCGGGGCTTCGGGGTCGCCGCCCGTGTAGCCGGCCAGGTCGCCACGGCGGCCGTCGCGCGTCATGATGTTCATCCACGCCTGGTTGCCGCTGGTCCAGCTCTTGTCGATCTTGACGAAGGCCTCGACGGTGTAGCCGCTGCCCAGCGTCTGCGCGTTGATCGGCGCGGCCGCATCGGTGAGGAAGTAGCTCAGGCGCGGCGTGTTCTTGTTGGTGTTCAGGAAGCGCACCGAGCCCGGCGCGGCCGACAGGTGATGGCGGTCGTCGCTCCACACGATGTCGCCGTCGGCGGCACCGGCCACGCCGCCCTGGTCGAGCGTGTCGCGGTGCAGCGGGTTGTTGCCGGTGACGTCGGCCACCGCCGCGCCCGGCAGCAAGGGCTGGTCGACCGCGCCGCCGAAGAAGCGCCAGTGCGCCAGCGTGTTCGCGACCTTCGGGTAGTCCTCGGAGTCCGCGGCGGCGCGCTGCTCGATGGTGGCCGGGTCCTTGTAGTTGGCGAGGATCATTGCGCGGGCCTGGTCGACCAGCGAGCTGTCGATGGTGGCGCTGCCGGTGCCGAAGCTCTTGTTGAAGCCGGCGAAGCGCTGCGCGAAATCCATGTCGATGACGAAGGCCTCGTTGGGCGTGGTGAGCACGGCCTGGTCGAAGCTGTTCAGGGTGTTGGCGGGCTTCTGCGGCACCCACGGCGAGAACGACAGCACCTTGATCTGCTTGTTCGTCAGGTCGAACTCGTACAGGCGCATGAGGCCGTTGCCGCCCTGGTAGGCCATCTGGTAGTCGACCACCATCTCCTCGACCTTGTGGCCGAAGTCGTTGGTCTTCGTGAGGTGCGCGGCGCCGTGGTGGTGGCCGTTGAGCGTCATGAAGATCTGGTCGTTGTCGCGGATCAGCTTCTCCCAGAGCATCTTGCCGTAGTCGGTTTCCAGCGGGCTGGTGCCGTCGGGGTCGATGTTCAGCAACTGGTGGTTGGACAGGATCACGGGCAGCGTCGGGTTCTGCGCGATGACCTGGCGCGCCCATGCGATGCCGGCGGTGGAGATGCGCCACGACAGCGACAGCACCATGAACTTCTGGCCCTGCGCCTCGAACACGTGGTATTCGTGAAAGCCGCTCGGGTCGCGCCCGCCGAAGGTGGCCTGCTTCTTCGCGCGCTCGGCTCCGAACCACTGGATGTACGGTTCGTTGGCGGAGATGCGGTCGGCATCGGTGCCGCCGACGGGGTCGGCGCCGTAGTCGACGTCGTTCAGCACGTCGTGGTTGCCGGCCAGCACGCTGTAGGGCAGCTTGGCATCCTCGAGCACTTTCATGGCGGCATCGGCCACCTTCCACTGGTCGGGCTTGCCGACCTGGTCGACCACGTCGCCGAGGTGGATGGTGAAGGGGATGTTCAGCGCGCGGGCGTTGGCGGCGATCCACTTCGTCTGCGCGGCGAAGGGCGCGCTGCCGAAGCGGTTGTCGTACTGGTCGCTCTCGGCCGCGGTGGCGTAGCGCGCGTAGAACTGGGTGTCGGGCATCACGGCCAGCGCGAAGCTGGAGATCTTGGCCGCAACGGCCGGCGCGGGTGCCGGCGCAGGCGCCGCCGGGACAGGCAGCGGGCCCAGCACGGGCGTGGTGCCGTTGCCACCGCCGCCGCAGGCGGCCAGCAAGGCGCTGCTGCCGCCGACGGTCAGCAACGATGCGCCGAGCTTGAGCATCTGCCGGCGTGCGGGTGCGTTCGATGCAACGGTCGACGCGGTGTTGGAATCGGTGGCCGGAGAAATCTGCGAAGAGGTGCGCGGCGTGCTTGTGCCGCGCGGGTCGTCGGAAACGGACATGAAGAAGGAGCGAAACGTTGCGAAGCGCGCAGCGTAGAAAGTCGCGGTGACGCGGGCGTGTAAAGCCCATGACACTTCGCTCGCGCAGCTTCGCCTGCGCTGCTTTGCCCTCGCTGCCTGGCCCTAGCTGCTTTGCAGCAGCCCCGCCATCAGGCGGCGGCCATGCGCTCGACGCGTTCCAGCTTCACCACGCGCCACGCGCACAGGCTGCCCGCCACCGCGAGCAACGCCGCCGCGGCGAACATCGTGCGGTAGCCGAAGGCCTGCGCCACCGCGCCGCCGAGCAGCACGCCGAGCACGCCGCCGAAGCCGTAGCCGATCACCGTGAACAGCGCCTGCCCGCGGCCGCGCATGTGCCCCGGGAAGCGGCGCGACACCACCGCGATGCAGGTGGTGTGGTGCGCCGCGAAGCTCAGCGCGTGCAGCCACTGCGCGACGATGAGCGCCGCGATCCAGCCGCCGAGCCCCGCCGTGAGCCCGAGCCGTGCCACGCCGGCGATGCCGCACACCAGCATCCAGCGCGGCATCGGCATCAGGCCGATGAGCCGGCCCTGCAGGAAGAACCACACGATCTCGGCCACCACCGACAACGCCCACAAGAGACCGATGGTGCTCTTGGTGTAGCCCATCGAGTCGAGGTACAGCGAGAAGAAGGCGTACACCGAGAAGTGCGACATCACCTGGAAGAACAGCGCCGCGAAGAACCAGCACACCACCGGGTTGCGCAGCACCGGGCCGATGGGCTCCTTCACCGTGCCGTGGGCGGCGGGCGGCTCGCGCACGTCGGGCAGCTTCATGGTGGCGACCAGCACGATGGCCAGCGTGCCCGCGGCCCAGGCCGGAAAGTGCTTCATGCCGAAGCGTTCGAACCACTCGCCCGCCACGAACACCGTGAGCAGGAAGCCGGCCGAGCCGCACAAGCGAATGCGCCCGTAGCGGCCCCAGTCGCCGGCCACCAGCTGCGCCATGGCCGCCTCGGTGAGCGACATCATCGAGCTGGTGTGGGTGAACATCACGAGCAGCACCAGCGCGAGCCACCACGCGCCGCCGTGCCACCACAGCCCGAAGGAGCTCGCCAGCGCCACCGCCGCGCTGAAGCGCAGCAGCTTCACGCGCTGGCCGGTGTGGTCGCTGAGCGCGCCCCAGGCATAGGGCGCGAACACCCGCGTGATCGATTGCACCGAGGCCAGCAGGCTGATCGTGAAGATCGGCAGCCCCAGGTCCTTGAGCCACAGCGGCAGGTAGGGGTTGAAGAACCCGATGTGCGCGAAATAGCTGGCCGACAGGCCAGCGAACGCCAGCAGGTGGCCGCGCCCGGCGGCCACTGGCGCCGGCGATGACACTACAGGAAGGACGCCTGGGGCGACGTGGCTTCGGTGCGCTCGGCGCCGCCGGCGGGCTGCGCGTCGCCGCACTGCGCGCGGTTGCGCATCACGTGTTCCATGACCACCAGCGCCAGCATCGCCTCGGCGATGGGCGTCGCGCGAATGCCCACGCAAGGGTCGTGGCGGCCCTTGGTGACCACCTCGACGGGGTTGTTGTGGATGTCGATGGACTGGCGCGGGCTGATGATCGAACTGGTCGGCTTGATCGCGATGCTTACCTCGAGGTCCTGGCCCGAGCTGATGCCGCCCAGGATGCCGCCGGCGTTGTTGGTGGCGAAGCCGGTGGGCGTGATCGAGTCGCCGTGCGTGGTGCCGCGCTGGGTGACGCTGTCGAAGCCCGCGCCGATTTCCACTGCCTTCACCGCGTTGATGCCCATCATGGCGTAGGCGATCTCGGCGTCGAGCTTGTCGAACAGCGGCTCGCCCAGGCCAATGGGCACCTGGGTGGCGGTGACGCGGATGCGCGCGCCGCACGAATCACCGGCCTTGCGCAGGCGGTCCATGTAGTCCTCCAGCGCGCTCACGTCGGCGATGGGGGCGAAGAAGGGGTTGTTCGCAACGTGGTCCCAGCTCTCGAACGGAATGGCGATTTCGCCGATCTGCGTCATGCAGCCGCGAAACACCATGCCGTACTTTTCGGCCAGCCATTTCTTGGCGACCGCGCCGGCCGCGACCATGGGCGCGGTCAGCCGCGCCGAGGAGCGCCCGCCGCCGCGCGGGTCGCGGATGCCGTACTTCTTCCAGTAGGTGAAGTCGGCGTGGCCGGGGCGGAACTGCTGGGCGATCTGCCCGTAGTCCTTGCTGCGCTGGTCGGTGTTCTGGATCAGCAGCGCGATGGGGGTGCCGGTGGTCTTGCCTTCGAAGACGCCGGAAAGGATCTGCACCGCGTCGGGCTCGTTGCGCTGGGTGACGTGGCGGCTGGTGCCGGGGCGGCGACGGTCCAGGTCGCCCTGGATGTCGGCCTCGCTCAGGGACATGCCCGGGGGGCAGCCGTCGATGACGCAGCCGATGGCCGGGCCATGCGACTCGCCGAAATTGGTGACCGCGAAGAGTGTTCCGAAGGTGTTGCCGCTCATGGCTGGGATTATCCCTACAAAGCGGCGGCCCCTCAGCCGGTCGTACTTTCGGACGTGTTTTCCAGGCGCTTGGTCAAGGCGCCCACCTGCAGCTCGATGGAGAACAGCCGCTCGTTCAGCACCGCCGTCTGCAACCGGATCGCCTCGATGATGGCCTTGGTCTGCGGGTCGGGTGCGTTCTCGCAGAGTTCGGCCAGGTCGTGCAGCTTCTTGCGCAGTTCGTTGCTCATGGGAGGCTCCGTTGAAACGCGTCGTGGAAGCCCCAGTATGGGGGCTCGTCAGCGCTCCGGCAATGCGGCGGCACCCGGGTTTGCAGCAGGTGCGGCCTGCGCCCCGGCACCGCGCAGGCGCACCGCCACCAGCGCGCCCACGAACAGCAGCACCGCCGCGCAGATGCCCGACGTGAGGCGCAGCCCGCTCAGCAAGGCCTCGCGCCCTGCTTCCACCAGTTCCGCGCCCGCGCTCCCCCCGACCTGGGCCGCCAACGCGACCGCACCGCCCAGCGTGCTGCGCGCCGCGTCCACCTCGGCCGCGCCCGCGAGGCCGGCCGGCACCGCGTCGGCCATGGCAGTGCGGTAGATGGCCGCGCCGATGCTCCCGAGGATCGCGATGCCCAGCGCGCCACCGAATTCCGAACTCGTCTCCGAGATGGCCGAGGCCACGCCGGCACGCTCCGGCGGGGCGCTGCCCACCACGAGGTCGGTGGCCAATGTGAACACCGGCGCCAGGCCGAGCGAGGAAACCACCGCGCTCATCACCATCCAGGCCAGGCCACCTTGCGCGTGCGGCCCGGGCAGCAGCACCAGCATGCCGAAACCCAGCGCCGCCACCGCCAGCCCGCCGCCCATCACGAAGGCCGGCCGCATGCGCCGCGCCAGCGCCGGCACCATCAGCGAGCCGGCGATGAAGCCCCCCGCGCTCGGCATGCTCCACAGGCCCGCATGCAGCGGCGACAGGCCCAGCACCAGCTGCAGGTACTGCGCGTTGTACAGAAAGATGCCGAACATCACGAAGCAGGCCAGCATGTACGCGCCGAGCGACACGGTGAAAGCCGGCAGGCCGAACAGGCCCAGGTCGATCATCGGGTTGGCGAGCCGCTTCTGCCGGCGCACGAACAACGCGCCGAGCACCAGCCCCAGCACCATCGACAGCAGCGGCACGGGATGCAGCCCGTGCTCGGCGATCTGCTTCACGCCGTAGATCACCGGCAGCACCGCGCCCAGCGACAGCGCCACGCTGGCCAGGTCGAGCCGGGCCGCATCGGGGTCGCGGTACTCGGGCAGCAGCATCGGCCCGAGCACCAGCAGCAGCACCATCACCGGCACGCCGATCAGGAACACCGAGCCCCAGGCAAAGTACTGCAGCAGCACGCCGCCCAGCACCGGGCCGATGACGGCGCCGGCCGAGTAGCTGGAGATCCACACGCCGATGGCCACGGTGCGCTGCGCCGGGTCGAGGAACATGTTGCGGATCAGCGAGAGCGTGGACGGCGCCAGCGTGGCGCCCGCCACCCCGAGCAGCGCGCGCGTGGCGATGAGCATGTTGGCGCTGGTGGAAAACGCCGCCAGCACCGACGCCACGCCGAACGCCGCCGCGCCGATGAGCAGCAGGCGGCGCCGGCCGATGCGGTCGCCCAGCGTGCCCATGGTGACCAGCAGGCCGGCCACGAAGAAACCGTAGATGTCCACGATCCACAGCAGCTGCGAGGCGGTGGGCTTCAGGTCTTCGCTGATCGCCGGGATCGCCAGGTTCAGCACCGTGAGGTCCATCGAATAGAGCATGCACGGCAGCGCGATGACGGCCAGGCCGGTCCATTCGCGCACCGTGGCCCGGGCGGGTGCTTGCGTGTTCCGTGTGCGGCCCATCGTCCTCATTCGTTCTTGCTGTTGCTGGCGCAGCTATTGTCGTTGTCGCGCCTGCCGTTGCAGGCGATGGCGCTCAGGCCGTCAGCAGCAGCCAGCTTTCGAGCTTGACCAGCGCGCCCGTCCAGCCGCGGGTGTGGGCGTCGCGCGCGGCCTCGTCGAAGAACTGTTCGTGCAGCAGCACCAGTTCGCAGCCGCCCGCGTCAGGTGCAAGCCGCAAGGTCACGCGCGACTCGCGCTCCGGCGTGCTGTGCCAGGCCCAGCTGAAGACCAGCTTGCGGTTCGGCTCCACCTCCAGGTAGGTGCCGCTCACGTCGTGCGTTTCGCCGTCGGCCGCCAGCATGGCCACGCGAAAGCGCCCGCCCACGCGCAGGTCGACCTCGGCAATGGGGACGGAGACGATTTCCTCGGGGCCGAACCAGAGCTTCAGCGCTTGCGGGTCGGTCCACGCGCGCCAGACTTTTTCGGGGCTGATGCGGTAGTGCCTGCGGAGGGTGAGCGAGGGGCGCTCGGTGGTGCCTCCGGGGGAAGGTTTCGCCATTCGGTCTGCTCCTGCTGGTAGAGAAAGCGCGCCAGTGCATCGAGGCGCCCGGTCCAGAATTTCTCGTAGCGCGACAACCACACGGCAGCCTCCTGCATGGGCCGGGGCGACAGCTCGCAGCGCACGATGCGGCCCGCTTTCGTGCGCGAGATCAGGCCGGCGTCTTCCAGCACCCGCAGGTGCTTCATGAAACCGGTGAGCGACATGCCGTGCGGCTCCGCGAGTTCGGTCACGCTGAGGCTGCGCTCGCCCAGGGTCTCGAGCACGGTGCGCCGCGTGGAATCGGACAGCGCGGCGAAGATGGCGTCGAGGGTCGCGGTGTCGGGCTTGATACCGGGCTCGGTCTCAGGCTGGAGCGTGGGCTCGGTCTGGCTGGCTGGGGCGCTTGGGTGAACCATGCGGTTGAGTATCTGGAAGGCTTTCGCGCCCGTCAAGCTGGGTTTCCAGAAGCCCCGAGGGCCGGCATGCCAAGGCCGTGCCCGGGCTAAGCCGCGCCGATCAGCGCATGGATCTCGCGGATCACCGCTTCCTTCTCGCGGTTGTAGACCTCCGGGTTGACCGGGTCGATCGCGTGCGCGCGGTCCTTCGCCTGCTCGTACTTCATGCGCAGGTCGGGCCGCCGCTCGAGGATGTCCATGAACGCCAGCGAGTCCTTGTGCACCGGATCGCCGCGATGGCAGATGTGCAGGTTGAGGTTGAACCGGCGCCCGCCGTGCCGCACGCTGGCGCAGACGTAGGGCTTCTCGTCCTTGTCGACCCACACGGGGCGCCGGTGAAAGCCGAGCGCTTCGAATTCCGCTTGCGCAGCGCGCAGGTCGCCACGCGGCGTGAGGGCCGCGATGTCCACCATCGGCTTGCCCCGCAGGCCGACGATTGCCGTGCTGCCGATGTGAACGAGCTCGACGCCGCCAAGGCGCTGCTGAACGTGGCGCTGCACCCGCGCGAACACCTCGGCGTACGCGGCGTCGTAGGGCAGGATATTGCGGTGCTCCAGGCTCTCGTCGAACGGGCCGATGTTCATGGCGCCTCCTCGGGTTGCTGCTGGCGACTCTAGCCGCCGGCAGCGCAACCCGGGCGCAGCCGCTCACTTCGTCAGCACGACGAGCTGCTTGCCTTTTTCGACGATGTAGGTCGCGAGCTCCGACGCCTTGCCGCCGCCCACGTTCTTCGCCGAGTGTGGCGTTCCCGCCGGAATGAACAGCGCCTCGCCCGACTTGAGCGTGACCGGCGGCTTGCCCGCGAACTGGTACTCGAGCGTGCCTTCGAGCACGTAGGCGATTTCTTCGCCGGGGTGCGTGTGCTGGCCGAAGCCGGCGCCCGGGCCGAAGTCGACGCGCACCTGGAGGGCTTCGCGCCCGGGCGCGCCGATGTCGTGCCGTGCCACCTCGGTGCGGCCGATGTCCGGTTGCTGCGCCTGGGCCAGGCCGCCCGCGGCGACCATCAGGGCCATTGCGAAGAGTCGGGTCGTCGTTTTCATTCAAGCATCCTTTTGGGTTTCAACATGCGGGTGGGCCGGATGCGCGCAGTCGGCCCGTCCGGTGCCAGCCATTGAAGTCGCCGCACGTATCCACGGTGTGTCGAACCGGCGCCGTCTTGTACGTGCGTGTGTCGGGCCCGATGCCTGATACGCGAACGTACAAAGTGGCGCGAGATCTCACCGTTGATGCCTGAATGCTTCGGTCAGCTCAACACCGCGACCCCGTCCGCCGCGCGCACGCCCTGCCCCTTCTGCAGCACGAACAGCGGGTTGATCTCCGCCGTTTCCAGCCGCGCGCCGAGCTGCCCGGCCATGCGCGCAAAACCGACCATCGCGTCGACCAGCGCATCGACATCGGCCGCGGGCCGGCCGCGGTAGCCGTCGAGCAGGGGCCAGGTCTTGAGTTCGCGCAGCATGCCAGCGGCTTCGCCGCGCGACAGCGCGCCGCCCGGCGGCACCATGCGCAGCACGGTGTCGCCGACGAGTTCGGCCGTCACGCCGCCCATGCCCACCAGCAGCGCGGTGCCGAGCGCGTCGCGGTGCAGGCCCAGGATCATCTCGGTGCCGCCCGCGACCATCTCCTGCACCAGGTAGCCCTCGGGCGCGTGGCCGGTGGCGGCCGCCACGTCGTCGTGCATGCGCGCCACGCGCTGCGCCACCTGCACCGCGGGCACGGCCACGGCCACGCCGCCAACCTCGGTCTTGTGCGTGACGGTGCGCGAAAGAATCTTCAGCACCACCTTCTCGCCCAGCGTGCGCGCGGCCTGCGCGGCCTCCTGCGCATCGGCCACCTTCAGCTCGCGCACGCCCCGCACGCCGAAGCGCGCGAACAGCGACTTGGCCTCGGCCTCGTCGAGCGAGCCCGCGGGCAGGTCGTCGATCCGCACGAGCGGCCCCGCATCGGCGGTCGCGTGTTGCACGGCCGCGCTCCGTGCGAGCAGCCCCTGCAACGCCACGGTGCAGCTCTCGGGCGCGCTGAAGGCCGGCACGCCGCGCCGGTTGAGCAGCGAAGCCACGGCCGGCGCATGCGGGCTCACATAGGCCAGCACCGGCTTGGCCGTGCCCGGCAGGCAGTCGCGAATGGCATCGGCCACCAGGTCGGGCATGGCCAGCGCGGACGAGCCGACGATGACCACCACCGCGTCGTAGCCCGGGCTGTCGAGCAGCGCCGTGAGCGCGCGGCGCAGCAGCTGGGGCTGCAGGCCGGCCAGCGTCACGTCGATCGGGTTGCGGTCGAGCACCGAGGGCCCGTCGGCCTGCAGCGCGCGCAGCGTCTCGGCCGTGGCCGCGTCGGGCGGCGGCGCTTCGAAACCGGCCACGCCGAGGCTGTCGGCCACCAGCGTGCCGGCGCCGCCGGTCGAGGTGAGGATCGCGACACGGCGGCCTTCCAGCCGGCGGCCGGTGGCCAGCGCGGCCGGCAGGTCGAGCAGGTCGGAGAAGTCGCGCGCGCGGATCGCACCCACTTCGCGGAACAGCGCGTCGTACATGCGGTCGGCGCCGGCCAGCGCGCCGGTGTGCGAGGCCGCGGCCTGCGCACCCGACTCGGAGCGCCCGATCTTGAACACCACCAGCGGCTTGCCCGCGCGCGCGGCCTTGGCCGCGGCAGCGCGGAACCTGGCGACATCGCGCACGCCTTCCATGTAGAGCGCAATCACGCGCGTGGCCTCGTCGTCGGCCAGGTGATCGATGAAATCGGCCAGGTCGAGGTCGGCCTCGTTGCTGGTCGAGATCAACTTGGAAAACCCGATGCCGCGCGCCGCGCCGCGCGACAGCAGCGAGCCCAGGATGCCGCCGCTTTGCGACACCACCGCAATGCCGCCCGGCACGAGGTCGTCGGCCTCCAGCGCACCGCTGGCCGACAGCGTGATGCGGTCGGTGAGGTTCACCAGCCCGATGGTGTTGGGTCCGAGCAGGCGCATCGCGCCCGCGGCCTCCAGCAGCGCGCGCTGGCGCTGCTGGCCCTCGGCACCGGCCTCGGCGTAGCCGCTCGCCAGCACGATCGCCGCCGCCGTGCCGCGCGCGGCCAGCTCGCGCACCGCGCCCAGCGCGCGCTCGGCGCCCAGCAGCACGATGGCGACGTCGGGCGCCTCGGGCAGTGCGCCGATGCCGGGGTAGCAGCGCAGGCCGCCGATGGTGTCGGCCTTGGGGTTCACCGGGTAGATCGCGCCGGTGAAGCCGTGCTTCTGCAGGTAGGCCACGGGCCGGCCCGAGGTCTTGGCCATGTCGGCCGAGGCCCCGATCACGGCCACGCTGCGCGGACAGATCAGGCGGGAGATCGGGCGGGTGGCGCCGACCGCGTTGTCTTCGCTCGGGTTGCGCATGGCCGTCACTCCTTCGCCGCCGACTTCGACAGGAACGCCTCGACCGCCGCGCGGTGCTCGTTCGAGGTGTAGCAGATGGCCTGCGCCTGGCTGCCCATGCTGAAGACCTGCTCGGCCTGCAGCTCGAAGCTCTGGTTGAGGATGCCCTTGGCCAGCGCGATCGAGGTGCGCGAGCCCGCGCCCAGTTCGCGCGCCCATGCGACGGCGTCGCTCACCAGCGCGTCGGGCGTGCTCAGGCGGTCGGCCACGCCGAGTGCGATGGCCTCGTCCGCGCGCACGGTGCGGCCGGTGAAGATCAGCGCCTTGGCCTTGGCCAGGCCCACGCGGCGCGGCAGGAAGTACATGCCGCCGCCGTCGGGAATGAGCCCGCGCAGCACGTAGTTCCACGCGAAGCTGGCATGCGGCTGCGACGCAACGACGAAGTCGCAGGCCATCGCCAGGTCGGTGCCCAGGCCGGTCGACGCGCCGTTCACCGCCGCGATGGTCGGCTTGGGCAGGTCGCGCAGCGCCGTCAGCGCGTGGTGGGTGCGCTGCTGGCGCGCCCAGCCGTTGTAGGCCACGTCGCCCGCTGGCGCCTGCATGCGCTGCTGCATCGCGCGGATGTCGCCGCCCGCGCAGAAGGCCTTGCCCGCGCCGGTGAGCACCAGCGCGCGCACGCTGTCGTCGCGGTTCACGCGCTCCAGCGCGGCCATGAGCTCGCCGCGCATGTCGTCGTTGATGGCGTTGCGCACGTCGGGCCGGTCGAGGGTGAGGACGGCAACGCCGTCCTCGGTGCGCAGCTGGACGTAGGGGGTGGGGTTCGTCATGTCGGGAGTCCGGTGGAACAAGCAAGGGGAACAAGCAAGCGGAAGGGGTCAGTCGAGCGTGATGTGCGCCTCGCGCACCAGCTGGCCCCAGCGCACCTCTTCGGCGGCGACGTAGCGCGCCAGTTCTTCGGGCGGCGAGGCGATCACCACGATCCCTTCGTCGGCAATGCGCTTGCGGAAGGTCTCGGAGGCCGCGGACTTGCGGATCGCGGCGTTGAGCCGCGCCACCACGTCGGCGGGCGTGCCGGCCGGCGCGTACAGGCCGTACCAGCTCTCGGCCACGTAGCCGGGCACGCCGCTCTCGGCCACCGTGGGCACCGACGGCATCGCCGGCGAGCGCTGCGGCGAGGTCACGGCCAGCGCGCGCAGCTTGCCGCTCGCCACGTAGGGCGCCACGCTCGCGGCGGTGGTGAACATCAGGTCGATCTGGCCGCCGAGCAGGTCGGTGAGCGCGGGCGCCGAGCCGCGGTACGGCACGTGCGTCAGGTCGACCTTGGCCAGCCGCTTGAAGAGCTCGCCCGCCAGGTGCGCGGAGGTGCCGTTGCCGAACGAGCCGTAGCTGAGCTTGCCCGGGTTGGCCCTGGCGAACGCGAGCACGTCGGCCACCGACTTGAAGTCGCGGTCGCTGCGCACCACCAGCACGTTGGGCGAGCGGCCCACCAGGCTCAACGGCGCGAAGGCCTTGGCCTGGTCGTAGGGCAGCTTGGGCTGCAGGCTGGGGTTCACCGCATGCGCGAAGGTCGCCATCAGCAGCGTGTAGCCGTCGGGCGCGCTCTTGGCGACGTAGTCGCTGCCGATGATGGTGCCGGCGCCGGGCTTGTTCTCGACGATCACCGACTGGTGCAGCTCGGCGCCGATGCCCGCGCCGAGCACGCGTGCGATCACGTCGGTGCCGCCGCCGGCCGCGAACGGCACCACGAGGCGAATGGGCTGCTTCTTGGGGAACTCCTGCGCCATCGAGGCGCCCGCTGCCAGCGTGAGCGCCGCGCCGGCGAACGCCGCGGCGACGTTCATGAGGGCCCGCCGCGCACGCCCGTGGAATCGAATGGGGAACTTCATTGACTTGTCTCCTGTGGGGCGCGAAAGGAAGTCATCGCGCCATGGGAAAAGCATAGGTTTTCAGGGCCCGGCATACACTCCCCAAATTCCAACCAATGGAATCAAACAAAGGCCCTTCCAGCGGCCGCACGGAGACAGCCATGGCCCGGATGACGCCCTCGCTCGACGAGAAACCCGGCCTCTCGCCGGCCAACCGCTCGCTGGAACGCGGCGTGGAAATACTGCGCGCCTTTCGCCCCGGCTCCGAACTGCTGGGCAATGCCGAGCTGGCGGACCGCACCGGCCTTTCGCGCTCGACCGTGAGCCGGCTCACGCAGACGCTGGTGGGCGCCGGCATGCTGCAGGTGGACGCCGGGCAGCGCGCCTACCGGCTGGCGCCCGCGGTGCTGAGCCTGGCGCATGCGATGCGTTCGGGCTCCACCGTGCTGGCGCTGGCCGCGCCGAAGATGCGCGCGCTGGCCGAGGCCCGCCGCATCAACGTCGGGCTGGCCGCGCCCGACCGCGACGAGATGGTCTACCTGGAATCGATCCGCTACAACCGCCGCGTGTCACTGCGCAACGTGGTGTCGGGGCAGCGCGTGCCGATGGAACTCACCTCGCTCGGCCGCGCCTGGCTGGCGACCGCGGGCGAGGCGTGGCGCAAGGCGCTGTACGCGCTTTTCAAGCAGCGCCGCCGCGCGCAATGGCCCGCGCTGCGCGACGAGATCGAACTGGCCATGGCCAGCGTGGCCGAGCGGGGCTTCTGCGCGGCCTCGTGGCAGCCGGAGGTGGTGGCGCTCGCGGCGCCCATCCGCGCGCCAGGGGACGCCGCGCCCACCCGCTCGCCGGGCGGCGCCGCGCCCGGCGCGTCAGGCTACGTGCTCAACCTCAGCGTTTCGAGCACCGAGTCGCTCGACAGCGTGGTGCGTGAGCTGTCGCCCGCCCTGCTCGCGCTCGCGGCCGACGTGGAGCGCGCACTGGCACGCGGGCCGGCCTGAGCCGCGCATCGCTTACCGTACGGCACGCACCGACGATATGCAGATCTACCGACGAAGGACCCGCCAATGACCGAACTGCGCCAGCTGTATCCCCCCATCGAACCCTACGAAACCGGCATGCTCGACGTGGGCGACGGCCACCGCATCCGCTACGAACGCGTGGGCACGCCCGGTGCCAGGCCAGCGGTGTTTTTGCACGGCGGGCCGGGCGGCGGCATCTCGCCCGAGCACCGCCGGCTGTTCGATCCCGCGCGCTACGACCTGATGCTGTTCGACCAGCGCGGCTGCGGGCAGTCGCTGCCGCACGCCGGGCTGGAGGCCAACACCACCTGGCACCTGGTGGCCGACATCGAGCGGCTTCGTGAACTGGCGGGCGTCGATCGCTGGCTGGTGTTCGGCGGCTCGTGGGGCTCCACGCTGGCCCTGGCCTATGCGCAGAAGCACCTCGAGCGCGTGAGCGAGCTGGTGCTGCGCGGCATCTACACCGTGACGCGGGCCGAGTTGCGCTGGTACTACCAGTTCGGCGTGTCGGAGATGTTCCCCGACAAGTGGGAGAAGTTCCAGGCGCCCATTCCCGAGGCCGAGCGCGGCGACATGATCGCGGCCTACCGCAAGCGCCTGACCGGCGACGACCCGGTGGCGCGCATCGAGGCGGCGCGCGCCTGGAGCGTGTGGGAGGGCGAGACCATCACGCTGCTGCCGAGCCAGGCACTGGCCGACACGCATGCCGACGATCACTTCGCGCTGGCCTTCGCGCGGCTGGAGAACCACTACTTCGTGCACGACGCCTGGCTCGAAGAGGGCCAGCTGCTGCGCGACGCGCACCGGCTGCACGGCATTCCGGGCGTGATCGTGCACGGCCGCTACGACATGCCCTGCCCCGCGCGCCATGCCTGGGCGCTGCACCGGGCCTGGCCCGCGGCCGAGTTCCACCTGGTCGAAGGCGCGGGGCACGCCTACTCGGAGCCCGGCATCCTCGACCGGCTGGTGCGCGCGACCGACGGCTTCGCGGGGCGCTGAGCCGCAGGGCGCACGGAAAGTGCGCGAGGGGCGCACGAGGGGTGCACGAGGGGCGCGTGCGGCGGGAACGCTTTATGCGTGCCGCACCGCACCACCACCCCTGCGAAGGAGCGCCCCATGCTGGACCGTACGGCCACCCAGTTCTCCCATGTGAAACCCGGCGACACGGAATTCGTCTCGGGCGGGTTGCGCGACTTCTTCCTCTATCGCGACCTGGGCATTGCCGAGGCGACCAACGGCAAGGTCATCGCGCATCTGGTCAAGGCCAACATGGCACCGGAAACGGGCACCGGCTGGCACCGCCACGAGGCGGACTTCCAGATCGTGATCATGGTCAAGGGCTGGGCCCGCTTCATGTACGAGGACAAGGAGACGCTGGTGGAGGCCGGCGACGTGGTGCACCAGCGCCCCGGCATCCGGCACTTCCTGTTCGACTACTCGCCCGACATGGAGTACCTGGAGATCGTCTCGCCGGCGGACTTCAAGAGCATCGATGTCGAGCCGGTGTGCGAGATTCCGCCGGCCACGCCCTGGAAGTAGCGCCTTCAGCGCACGGCAAAGCCCGCTGTCACGCTGCGCTCGACGTCGAGGTGCAGCACGCGGCCTTCGCCGTCGTGCAGCAGCCAGCCGTTGCGCACGGGACGCGCCACCGGCGGCGCATCGCCGGGCCAGTCGACCGAAGCGGCAAGGCCGCCGCCGCGCAGCGACAGCCACCGCACGCGCCAGCCCACGGCCGCGGCTTGCGCGACGACGAGCCATTCCTGGTCGGCCCACAGCTGGAACGCGCCGCCATCGCGCGATGACAGCCAGGCATCGCCTTCCACGCCATGCACGACCTTCCACGTCATGTGCACGCCGCGCTCTTCCGGCGCCGCGCAGATCAGGCGGAACGGGCCGTGCTGCGGATGCAGCAGGTGCGTCGACCGCGGGATCGCGCTGACGTCGATCTGTTCACGGCTCAGCAAGCGCCTTTGCGGGCACTGGTAGCGCCAGAGGCACGGGCCCAGCACGTCGTCATGCACCACGAACTGTTCCAGGTGCTGCGTGGCCGCGAACTCCTGCACCTCTCCCGGCAGGTCGTTCACCTGCCAGAGCACGTCCTGCAGCGAGCGCCCCGTATCGATCACCTGGACGCGGCGCCCGCGCGCCACCGTCCACGCGATGCCGTCGAAGGCGGTGGCGAAATGATCGAACGCGCCCAGGCCCAGGTCGCTGACCTGCCGCTGCACGAGGTCGATGCGGCTCACGCGCCAGAGACCGTCGCGCTGCGCCAGTGCCAGCGCCACCTGCCCGCTGTGCGCCACCACCAGCCGGTAGGCCGGCACGGCGAAGCGGGCCAGCACGCGGCCGGCGCTGTTGGTCATGAGCGCGCCGGCCTCGCCGATGGCGACGAGGTAGCGGTCTTCGTCGAGCAGTGCGGCATCGAGCACTGCGTGGGCGCCCGCCTCCGGTGCTTCGAACGCCAGTGCCGCGGACTGCTTCGCGAGCGGCCTGGCCTCGACGGCCGGCAACTCGGAGCCTGGAAGATCGGCCTGCAGCAACGTATCCACGCTCGACCGCAGCAAGGCCTGCAATGCCTTCTTTTCAAGCCGGCCCACGCCTCGGGCCTGATCGGCCAGCAGCGCGGGCAGCAACACCGCGACCAGCCCGCGCGACGCATCGGTATGGCCCGTCACCGCATTCAACGCGAACGCCAGCGCCGCTCGTTCGCCGTGCAGCGATGCGTCGTCGCGCAGCGCCTGCAGCCGCGCCATGCAAGCCTGCAGCGTGTCGGGCAGCAACAGCGCGCGCTGCACCAGCGCACGGGCCGCCAGTTGTCCGCCTGAAGTCTCCGCGGCCAGCAACCATGCGGTGGCCTGCTCGCGCAACGAGGCGGCCGGCCACACGGCGTCCACGGCCTTCAACCACTCGCCTTGCTGCGCCAGCGCCTGGCCCCACTCCTCGCGCAGGCGGTTCGCGGCGTCGGGCCAGCGCTCCTGCAGCTGCAGCACGGCGCTGGCAAAGGCGTTGTCGCGACGCGCCACGGCCAGCGCGCGGCGCCAGTCGCCGGCCAGGCACAGCAGGCGCACGATGGTGGCGGGCGGCCAGTCCCAGGACAGCGCAAGCTCGGCGGCCTGCGCATGGCGCTGGTGTTTCTCGAGGTAGTCGAGCGCTTCCTGGCGCGCCTGCAGCAGCTCGGCCAGCACGAACACGGCCTCGTCGATGCGGCCTTCGCGGTCGAGCTTCTCGAAGGTCTTGCGGTAGAGCTGGCGCAGGTGCGCCTCGAAGTCGTTGCCCAGGTTGATGCTCGGCCCCTGCGCCAGCGAACCGCTCAGTGACAGGTCGCCGCGCGGCCCCGGCGTGCCGAAGGCCTGCCCGAGCGACTGCACGTCGCCGCCCAGCGGAATCGCGTGGCGCAGCGCCTGCTCGAGATCGCCGTCCTCGAACATCTTGAGCATGCGGTTCACATAGGCCGCCTGCTGGCGGCCCAGCAGCCTCGACAGGCGCGAGGTGATGGCAAGGCGCGCCACCCAGTCGCGCCAGCGCGAGCGGCCCGGCTGCGCGGTGCCGCGTTGCTTCAGCGGCGTTGCGGCCGGGCGCGCGGGTGCGGGCCTGGTCGCCGACGTGCCACTGCCAGGGCGGCGGGACGCCCTGCCCACATTCCCCGAGTTGAAGCGCCGCATTCCCCAGGCGATCAGGACCACGAGCGCGAAGACGATCAGCGAAAGCCACAACGCGGACGCGTCGACATGCGACGCCGAGGCGGACCGGGTCGGCCACGCCGCACCCGCCACACCCGACGGGCCCGGCGCACCCAGGTGCTCGAACAGCATCCTGGCAAACAGCACGAACGCGCCGACACCCAGGACCCACCGCACGGTCGACGAAACGCCTGTGTTGCCGCGGCTGTCGCGCGCGCCCGAAGGCGTGCCGGGCCGCGTCTGCTGCTTCAGGGCGCCCTCGCGCTTCGCCCGCTCGCGCAAGGTCTCGAGGAACGCGGCCTGCTCGGCGCTGGCGGGTGGCACGGCGTCACCGAGCACCTCGCGCAGCGTGCGCCCGTCGGTATCGAGCACCACGGGCTCAGGCAGCGTCTCGCGGCAATCGAAGGTGTCGAACAGCGGCGGGCCCGGGGCCAGCCACTGCGAAGGATCGAGCGGCGTGGCTTGCGCCAGGCGCAGGGCCAGCACTTCGCCGCCATTCACGAGCCAGATGTCGGCCGGCGGCAGCGCGGCGCGTTCGCCGCGGTCGAGTTCGGCGGAGCAAAGCGACTGTCCTTCACGCCGCAGGGGCCAGCCGGTGGCATGGTCGCAGTCGAGCGCCATCGGGTCCGCGAAGCGAAGCAGATCGCCCTCGGCAAACCGCAACGCCTGCGCGCCCGTGCGCCATGCATCGACGATGCGGCGGGCACGCGCGGCCTCGTCGAACCAGTCCGACGGAAACCAGAGCGCGGCCACCTGCTGCCGGCCCTTCAGCAAGGGGTGGCGAACCTGCGCGGCCGGCATCGCGGAGACCTCAGGCGGCGTCGGCATCGCTTGCTCCTTCGCCATGCAGCACCGCGCGCAAGGCCCGCTCGGGCACCGCGTAGACGATGATTTTCTTGTGCACGGTCAGCATGACCGCCAGGCCCGTGGAGGGGCTCACGTTGACCTTCTCGATGCGCTCGGGCGCCTTGTAGACGGTTTCGGTGCCGTCCTTCGAATGCAGGTCCAGCCCGTCGAGCGAAGGCGAGAGGCTCAGCAAGGCATGGCGAGAGTGCTTGAAGTCGTCGATGAGTGCCAGCGCACGCGAGGCGCGCACATCGAAGACGCGCCACTTCTGCGGAAACGCGCCATGCCGTCCACCGGCGGATGCCGGGTCGGGCTCGTGGATTCGCCAGGTCTCGGCGGACCGCGCCGGTTCGGCCGTGGTGCGCACGGCGACACCGCCCACACCGCTCTTCCATTGCCAGCCGCTGGCAAAGAGCACCGCGGTTTCGTCAGGGCGCGCGCACAGCACCGTCTCGGACCCCTGCCCACCCGCGGCCCCCAGGCGCCGCAGCACCAGCTGGTTGCCGTGCACGGCGGCGTAGACCAGGTGCGACTCCGACCATTGCGACATGCCGAGCACCTCGGCGTCGACCAGCGTCGGCGCGCCTTCTTCGGGCTTCGGCGCGACGCCGGGTTGCAGGTTCCACGCCACGAGCCGGCGGTCGCGGTCGAGCATGCAGACGCGCTGGCTGTTTCCATCGCGCAGCCATGCGGAAGGCAGCCACACCGCCAGCCCGGGCGGCGCACGAAATTCCGTGGGCTCGGGTGCGGCGAAGCTGCCGAGCCCGGGCATCTGCCAGAAATGCATCGAGCGCTGGCCGCCGGCATGCATCGAGTGTGCGTTGCTCAACAGCGCGCCGGTGCGCTTGCCCAGGAACATGACCGACAGCGGCACCAGCGACTGACCCCAATGCTGGTACTTGGGCCTGGCGGCCTTGCGCTGCCCCTCGACCGGCACGGGAAACACCAGCAAACCCGCCTCGTCGAGCAACTGCACCGCCACGTGCTGGCCGGAGTGCGAAATGACAGGTGGCCGCTGCAGCGAGATGCGCCCGCGGTGCTGCCGGTGCACCGCCTGCGGCACACGCTCCATGAACTCGCCGCGCAACAGCAGCGCGCCGGCCTTCGCCGAAGGCAGCGGCAGTTGCGCGCGACGCAGCCCGCCACGCTCGCCCAGCGACACCTCGAGCACGTCGCCCAGCACCGCGCGCTGCAGGCATACGCGGTGGCTGGTCCAGCGCTCGCCGGCGGGCTGCTCCGCCGGCGCCGCACCGATCAGCCACGTTTCGCCCGGCGCACTCTCGAGACTGGACAGCACCTCCTGCCACCCGCTCACGTGCATGGGGCTCGCCACTTCGAAGTCCCGCGCCTTGAGCAGCGAACGCAGGTTCTTCGCCTCGTTTCCACCGTCCAGCCCGCCCGGCAGCTGCAGCACACCCCACTGGAACACGCCGCCGATCTGCGCGGCGCGGCGGGCCAGCAGGATCCACAGCGCGATCTGCCCGAGCCGGGGCGCGCCGAACTGCAGCGGGCCGGCGTCGAAGATCGCGACGATGCTTTTCTCGGCCTCGCGCGCCCGCGGGCGCGGCGCCAGGAACAGGTGCTCGCTGGCCGCGGCGCGGCGCAGGAACTCGTCGGGCAGCTCGTCGGCCAGCAGCCATTCGGTGGCAAGCAGGCGTTCGTAGGGGCCGCGGCGGCGCAGGTCGTCGAGCCCGTCGGGCTCGGGCACGCCGCCACGCGTGTGGCCGCGGAAGCGGCCCAACAGCGGCTGCATGCGCTGCACCAGCGCGCCGAGTTCGGCCGCCATGTCGGGCGCGAACCACGCAAGCCAGGAGCCCCATGGCTGCAGCGCGTCGGGGAGTTCGGTGGTGTTCGTCGTCATGCGCGGGCGGCGGTCCACTGCGTGCCGATGCGTGCGAGCAGCGCGGCCGACAGCGGCAGCAACCGGTCGAGCGGCAGCACGAATTCCGGGCGCGGCCACAGCAGCAGCGGCTGCCGGTTCGGGTGCTCGCGCTGCAGGCTGCGCGCGACCAGGTCCAGCGGCAGGTCGGGTGCCTCGACGGTGGGCAGCCACAGGCCGTGCGCCTCCGCGGCCGGCCCCGCATAGGCCACGCCGTCGACCCAGGGCAAGGCATCGGCCTCGCCCGTCACCACGAGCAGGTCGGGGCCGGCGGTTGCGCTCAGGCCCGCATGCTGCTCAGGGGCCAGTTGCAGCAAGCGCGCGTGCAATGCATGCGCCGCCGCGCCCCAGGCCACGGCCGCCTGCGCGGGCAGCGGCTCGGCGCGGGGCCGCCAGCGCCATTCGAGCGGAACCGCGACGCTCATGCGGCGGCAGCCAGGCGTTCGACGAGCTGGCCGCGCAAGGCAGTCAAGTTCTCCGGCAGCAGCTCGCTGCTGAAGTTGGCGTCGATCTCGCGCAGCACGCTCTCGGCCTGCGTGCGCCCCGATGCGGGCTCCGCCGCGAGGCAGGCGCGCGCGGTCTCTGCCAGCCGCACCGCGCGCGACAGCGGCTGCAGCGTGGCCTCTTCCACCGCGCTCAGCAGATGCGGATGCGTGGCGTTGGCAAAGGCGTCGCGCAGCACGTCGCGCGCGCTCTGCTGCGCCTCCTGCGTGGGCAGCACGTAGAGCAGGGGCCACAGGTCGGCTTCGGTGGTCTCGAGGCGGCCGGCCAGCACGGCGGCGGCGGCCAGCAGGCGCTGCGACTTCACGATGCGCCGGTCCGACAGCTGCACGCCGGCCTGGCGCAGCTTGCGGATGGCGTTGGCCAGCGCGGGCTGCACGCCGCCCAGGTCGACCTGCTTCAGCTGGCGGCACAGCACGTCGAGATCGGCCAGCGCGCCGCCCGGGGTAACGGCCGTGTGGTCCGACTGCCAACCGCCGCTGAGCATCGCTTCGAGCTGGTGATCGGGCACGGGCTCGATGAACACATGCAGCAGGAAACGGTCGCCGAAGGCGGCCAGGCCTTCGTCGTCGGGCAACGCATTCGCCGCGCCCACGCACACGCGCAGCGGGCAGTTCAGCTGCGTGTGGCCGCGGCGAAAGCGGCGCTCGTTGAGCACGCCCAGCAGCGTGTTCAGGATGGCGGTGGAGCCGAGGAACACCTCGTCGAGAAAGGCCACGTCGGCCTCGGGCAGCATGCCGCTCACGTCGGTCTCGACGGTGCCGGCGCGCAGCTTGTTCAGGTCGACCGGGCCGAACAGTTCCGAAGGCTCGGTGAAGCGCCCCAGCAGGTATTCGAAGTAGCGCCCGCCCAGGCTCTGCGCCACGCGCCGCACCACCGCGCTCTTGGCGGTGCCGGGCGGGCCGACCACCAGCAGGTGCTCCTGCGCCACCGCCGACAGCACGATGAGTTCGGCCAGCTGCTCGCGGCCGACAAGGCCTGTGGTGGCGGCACGGATCGCCTGGCGCACGTGTTCTGCGGAGGTCTGGAGCGAAGAGAGAGTCATCGGAATGCGCGCAGGGCCGGGTGTTGACAGGGCCGCCAGTGTGCCAAAGTGCGGTTACATCAACAGACAATTGGACGGCGCACGGCGATTTCGCGTCGCTGCATGCGCAGTTTTTCGCAGTCGCATGCGCCCGCGAACCTGCCTGCCACCTGACTTTTCACGTAAAGACACGCGCGTGTCTCGCCGGCCAAACACCCCTCGGCAAATTTTCCAAATAAGAGTCATTCGCGGTGAGAATTTCCGCCGGTGCTGCTTTGGTTTGCACCGCAACGCCGGGGCACTCCCCGCGCACCTTTCGGAAAGCCGCCGCAATGACCCGTTCCTCCCCTTCCCTCCCCGCTTCCCGCTTCTCGCGCCACACCCCCGTGGCCCTTGCCCTGCTCGGCCTCTGCGCTTCGTTGCCCACCGCCTTCGCCCAGCAGGCCGACGCGCCTGCCACGGCAACGAGTGCCCCCAGCGCCGCGGCCGGCACCTCCGTTCCCGGCACGCTGCGCGAAGTGCAGGTGCAGGGCGCGCAGGACAGGAGCAGCTTCGGCGCCAACCCTTCGTCGCTCAACCGCCTTCCCGCCGACCTGCGCGACGCGCCGCAGTCGATCACCGTGATCAACCAGGCCGTGATGCAGTCGCAAGGCGCCACCTCGCTGGCGAGCGCGCTGCGCAACGTGCCGGGCCTGACCATCGGCGGCGCCGAGGGCGGGCAGATCGGCACCAACATCAACCTCAACGGCTTCTCGGCGCGCACAGACATCTACCTGGACGGCGCACGCGACCGCGCGCAGTACTACCGCGACACCTTCGCGCTCGAATCGGTCGAGGTGCTGATGGGCCCGTCGTCGATGCTGTTCGGCCGCGGCTCCACGGGCGGCGTGATCAACCAGGTCACCAAGAAGCCGTCGCTCACGCCCGCGGGCGAAATCTCGGTGTCGGCCAGCACCACGGGGCTGGTGCGTTCGACCATCGACATCAACCGGCCGCTGTCGGACACCTCGGCCTTTCGCATCGCGGCCATGGGCCAGCAGGGCGACGCGAGCACGCGCGAGCAGACCAGGCTGAAGGACTTCGGCCTCGACGCCTCGCTGAAGTTCGGCATCAACACGCCCACGCAGGTCACGCTGTCGGCGCTGGTGCAGCACAACCGCGACCAGCCCGACTACGGCGTGCCGCCGCTCAACGGCCACCCGGCCAAGGTCGACCGCAACACGGCCTTCGGCTTCAGCGACGACCGCACGATTTCCGACATCCAGGCCTTCAGTGCGGTGGTGCAGCACAAGCTCACGCCCGACACGTCGATCCGCAACCAGACGCAGTACAACGACGTGACCACCGATGCGCGCGAGACCGCGCCGCAAGCCATTGGCACGCTGTCGGCCAAGGGCGTGTTCACGCCCTTCTCCACCGGCACCACCGCCGTGCCCGCCGCGGCCTTCTCTTCGCTGCCGCTGAGCAGCCTGTGGGTGCGCCAGCAAAGCCATGACCGCACGATCCACGACAAGTCGCTGTTCAACCTGACCGAGCTCAACACGAAGTTCACGACCGGCGCCATCAAGCACACGCTGCTCGCGGGCCTGGAGCTGGGCCACGACACCTACGACAACCAGGCCTACTACCGCAACGGCACCTGCGCGGGCGTGGCGCTGAACCCGGCGGGCAGCACCAGCGGCTACGCCACCTGCTCGCCGCTGCTCGCGCCCTACCAGGGCAACACGCCGAGCACCGCACCCGCACTGCCGGGCAACCTGGCCACCGCCAGCGCCACGACGGTGGCGGGCTACGTGAACGACACCATCGAGCTGAGCCCGCAGTGGAAGCTGGTGGGCGGCGTGCGGCAGGACCACTACCGCGCGAGCATCGCCAACAGCATTTCGAGCGCGACCACGCTCGCCGCCGAAAGCCAGACCATCGACTTCACCAGCGTGCGCGCCGGCGCCATCTGGCAGCCGACGCCCGAGCAGTCGTACTACGTGTCGTACAGCACGTCGTTCAACCCGTCTCTCGAGCAGCTGGTGGCCACCACGGGCGCCACGCAGCCGCTGCCGCCGCAGAAGAACAAGGCCTACGAGGTCGGCGGCAAGTGGGACATGAACGACGGCAACCTCTCGCTGACGGCCGCCGCGTTCCAGATCACGCAGACCAACGCGCGCTCGCAGAACAGCGACGGCACCTACAGCGCCACCGGCACGGTGCGCGTGAACGGCGCGCGCGCCGGCGTGGCGGGCCGCGTGACCGACAAGCTGCAGCTGTTCGGCGCCTACACGCACCTGGACGCGACCATCGTGGACGGCATCGCGCCCGGCACGCTCGGCAAGGTGCCCGCCAACACGCCCAAGGACGCGGCCAGCCTGTGGGCCACCTACGCCATCACGCCCGAGTGGGAGATCGGCGGCGGCACCACCTACAGCGCGAAGCGCTTCGCGAACAACACCGACCTCGTGCAGGTCGGCGGCTACGCGCGGCTGGACGCGATGGTGGCCTACCATCAGCCCAAGTACGACATCCGCCTGAACCTGTTCAACCTGGCCAACCGCCATTACTACGACGCGCTGATTCCATCGGACGGCGGCCGTGCGGTGCCGGGCTCGGGCCGGGCGGCCACGCTGTCGTTCACCTACCGGCTCTGAGTTCGAGAGGAGGCTTCGACATGCTGGTCTGCATTCCCGGCGTGCTCAACGCCGAAGCGCTCGCCGCGGTGCGCGCGCGCCTCGAGGCCGCGGGCGACGCGTGGGTCGACGGCCGCGTCACCGCCGGCCACCAGGGCGCGCCGGTCAAGTTCAACCAGCAGATCGACGAAGGCTCGGCGGTGGCGCACGAGTGCCAGGCCATCGTGGCGAGCGCGCTGGAGCGCCACCCGACCTTCATCAGCGCGGCGCTGCCCAACCTGCTGTACCCGCCGATGTTCAACCGCTACAGCGAAGGCATGCGCTTCGGCCTGCACGTGGACGGCGGCGTGCGCATCGACCCGCGCAGCGGCCGCAAGCTGCGCACCGACCTGTCGGCCACGCTGTTCCTGTCGGACGCCGACAGCTACGACGGCGGCGAGCTGCAGATGGAAGACACGCACGGCATGCAGACCGTGAAGCTCGCGGCCGGCGACATGGTGCTGTACCCCGCCACCAGCCTGCACCAGGTGACGCCCATCACGCGCGGTGTACGGGTCGCATGCTTCTTCTGGGTGCAGAGCCTCGTGCGCGACGCGGGCGACCGCGCGCTGCTGTTCGACATGGACAACGCGATCCAGCGGCTGAACCAGAGCGGCGCCGACGAAACGGCGCGCCGCACGCTCGTGGGCACGTACCACAACCTCCTGCGCAAGTGGAGCGACACCTAGGTATTTACACTCTCTTGACTCGCCAAACCGATAACAACCGAGGAGAGAGAACTTGCGTATTCAAACCGCCCGCCTGACGGCCGGCCTGCTGCTCGCGTGCGCCGCTTTCGTGGCCCACACCGCTCACGCCGCATCGCCGACCACCCCTTCGACCACGGCCGCACCCGGCCCGTCCGCCGACTCGGTGGAAGCCGAGCAGGAGGCGGCCTTCAAGGCCGCCAAGGCCGCGCAGAAGGCCGGTCCCGCCGACATCACGCTGCGCGACCAGGCCCACCTGAAGCTGCCCGAAGGCTACGTGTGGGTGCCCATGCCCGCCGCCGCGCAGCTGATGCGCGCCATGGGCAACCGCACCGACGACACCTTCCTCGGCGCGGTCTTCCCCGCCGACGACGCCGACTGGATGGCGGTGGTGAAGTTCGTGAAAGAGGGCTACATCAAGGACGACGACGCCAAGGACTGGAACGCCGACGACCTGCTCAAGAGCCTGAAGGAAGGCACCGAGGCCGCGAACGAAGAACGCGCCAAGCGCGGCATTCCGTCCATCGAGGTGACGGGCTGGGCGCAGAAGCCCGAGTACGAAGCCGGCGCGCACCGCCTCGTGTGGTCGGCCTTGTCCAAACGCAAGGGCGGCACGGACGACAACCAGGGCGTCAACTACAACACCTACGCATTGGGCCGCGACGGCTACCTGAGCCTGAACCTCATCACCAACGCGAAGGACCTCGACAAGTACAAGCCCGACGCCGCCAAGCTGCTCGGCGCGCTGCAGTACGACGACGGCAAGAAGTACGCCGACTTCAACTCGTCCACCGACAAGGTCGCCGCCTACGGCCTGGCCGCGCTGGTGGCCGGTGTGGCGGTGAAGAAGCTGGGGCTGTTCGCGATCATCCTGGCCTTCGTGGCCAAGTTCGCGAAGCTGGCCATCGTGGCGGTGGGCGGGGCGCTGTGGGGCGTCTCCAAGCTCTTCAAGAAGAAGGAACCGGCGGTGGTGGCCATGCCTGCCGCAGTGGCACCGCCCGCGAACGACACCCCCGCCTTCAACGAACCGCCCAAGCCGCCCACGGCCTGAGACACAGCCGCATGGCCTCACGCAAGCAGGCGCCATGGTGAAGCTGCTGCTGTTGCTGCTGAGCGCCGGCAAGCTCGGCAAGCTGCTGCTGTCGGGCGGCACGATGCTGGTGTCCGTGGTGGCCTATGCCTTCGTGTTCGGCTGGCGCTACGCGGTGGGCTTCGTGGCGCTGATCTTCATCCACGAGATGGGGCACTTCCTGGCCGCGAGGCAGCGCGGCCTCGACGTGGGGCTGCCCACCTTCATTCCGTTCGTGGGCGCATGGATCGACCTCAAGCAGCAGTCGCACGACGTGGAGACCGAAGCCTGGGTCGGCCTGGGCGGCCCGCTGCTCGGCAGCCTGGCCGCGCTGGCCTGCTACTTCGCGGCGCGCGAAACCGACAGCCGCCTGCTGCTGGCGCTCGCGTACGCGGGCTTCTTCATCAACCTGTTCAACCTGATCCCGCTGTCTCCCTTCGACGGCGGGCGCATCACCGCGGTGCTCACGCCGCGCGTGTGGCTGCTGGGCGTGCCGGTGCTGGTGGCGTTGTTCTTCTGGCGGCCGAGCCCGATGCTGATCCTGGTGGCCGTGCTGGCCGCGCCGCAGGTCGTGCGCGCATGGAAGTACGACCCCAAGGACCCGGCCAACCAGCAGTACTACGCGGTGTCGAGCGAGACGCGGCTGACGTACAGCGTGTACTACATCGGCCTGCTCGCGTTCCTCGCGGTGATGGCGCACGACACGCACGAGATGCTGGGCAGCGCGCGGTTGCTGGGCGGGTGAGGCCGAGTCAGTGCGTCTGAAATACCAACGGACCCAGATTTTCCGCAGCCCGCAGGCCACCGCGGCCGAGCCGGTTTCGTGTTGAATTGGCGGCGCGCTCGATCAACGCGGCACAGTGACAGTGGTCATACGATGCAACCTCGAGCGAACGGAGCGCAGGCATTACGCAGATTCGGACCCGCGAAAAAAATGCGCCATGTCGCGCCCCAGTTGGTGCACCGCCGCGAGACTGAGCGCGTAAAGCGACGGAATGATCCACCCACGGGGCAGGGTCTGGCGATACGATGACCTTCACTCCATTCGCTCACGAGGCATCGCATGACGACCAAGGGCACGGACAAGTGGGCCTCGGGCACACGCAGCACCGACTTCAACAAGGCGACCCGTAGCGCGACGGCTTCGCCGCAGGTTTCCGTCGCACCGGCCATCGGCCCCAAGGTCATGTCGCCCTCCCCGGAAAGAACCGGCATGCCGATGCCAGGCCCCTACAGGAAAGCCGCCGCGACGCAAACCTTTGCAGAGCAGCGGGCCAGGCACAACGCGGCCGTCGCCAAGTCCGCAACGCCGGTGAAGGCGCAAGCACCGGCGCCAAAGTCCATCCAGCCGACCTTCAATGCCGCAAGCGCGCCCAAGCCGATGTCCACCACATCTTCCAAGGGACGATCGCGCTGAACTGCCCGCTCAGGCGATCGACAGCAAGCTCTCGATGCCGCGCCGCGCCTGCAACTCATCGTAGTTGCACCTGAAGCCGACGATCGGCGGCGTCTCGGCCGACAACAACAGCTGCCGGCCGGAACTGCGGCGAAACACAATGGCAATTTCTCCCGGAGTCAGCAACGCGACTTTCTGGAGTTGATGGCTGTGCTGCACCGAACGGAAGGAGTCCGCATCCACGAACATGCGCTCGGTCTTCGTTTCCCCTTTTCGATGTTCTCGTTGCGCCTGGGTACCCTGTGAAATATTACGAGTTACAACTTCCAACTCGGTTTCCCCAAGAGACTTGGCGATGTATTCCAGCGTCGTGTGGTCGGTGTTGCCGAAAAATTGCTTCATGCCGGCGTTGCCCAGAAAGGTCTCCCAACTCGCGGGGTAGTCACGCCTGAGCTGACTCAAGTCCTGCAGCACGGTCCATATCTGCAGGCCATAGCCGGCGATGTACCCGACCGCCGTCTCGATGGAGCGCAAGTACCCCAGTACCGGAAACTCGTCGAGGATGGCAAGGATCCTGTAGCCCGAGGCGGGCGCCTCCGAGACCTCGTCGACAGCCGCGATGATGGCGCTGATCATCAGGCGCAGCCAGCGCGCATGGGTGGCCATGTACCTGGGCTTGAGGCACAGGTAGACCGTGATCGGGCGCTTGTCGCGCTTGAGCCGTGACAGGTCCAGGCGCGCGCGCGTGAGCGACTTCGCCAGCACCATCGGCATCTTCCTGCCTTCCAGGAACTTGGTGTGCCTGTCGGTCGTGCTCAGCACGCTGCCGCGCTCCTCGGTGCCCATGAAAAGCACCAACTGGGCCTGGCCCGAGATCATTCCGTTGAGCGCGGTATTGCGCTGCATGGCAATGAAAAGGCCGTCGTGCGCCCCGTACAGCGTTCCTTCGTCGTTCGCGAGAAGTTCCTCGCTGAAGCGTTGCGCGGCATCCGAGTCGCCTTCCATCAGCAACTCCCGCACCGTGATGAGCGTGCGCGGGCGGTTCAGTGCGGGCTCGGTCAGCACGTGGCCGATCAGGGCACCGATCAACGCGCGGGCGGTATCGTCGAAATGAGGCTCCTTGGCGTCGGGCGCGACGACCACGATGGCGTCCGCGATCAACGCGATCTTCTCGTGCAGCTCCGGATCGCCCGGGTCGAGCACGGCCAGCGGATCGAAGTACGCCAGGTGCTGCTGGTGGTCCGGTCCCACGGAACCGAACGGGTCGAGGATGAACACGTCCTGCTTGAGCACCTTCGCGCGATGCTGCGCGGTGGCGCGCGCGTTCTCGCCCTTCGGGTCGATGCAGATGACCGAGCCCGGATACAGCAACAGGTTGGGAACGATGGCCGAGCGCCCCTTGCCGGCACGGCTGCCCGCCACCGTCACCAAGTGCCGGTCGTCGCACCAGCCGAGCGGCTTGCCGCCGGCTTCCTCCGTCTGCCCGAGGTAGATGGTTCCCAGATCCGACGGACGGCCACGCTGCCGCCCGGTCGAGAAGTAGAACTCCGAGTCCTTGTCGCGCGCCATCTGGGTGAGCTCCTCGCCACGCAACCAGCGCGCCGTAGCCAAGCGGGTGTCGCCGCCTTCCAAGCCTCGGGTCAACACGTCTGTCATGTTCAGTGTCCTTTGGTTCTTGCCTGCAGGGCAACTTTGCACGGGGAGGGTACCTAACCACAGCGCGATGATTTACATCTCGGCCTATTGTTCTCAATCTCCGCTTCAACGATCATCGATTTAATACTTAAACACCACCAGAGACAACACTGCCATCGGCCGATGTTGCATACCCGGGGGAGTCCGTTAGTGACCTCTGAAGAACTTCTGATTCAAGAGCTCTTGAAAGGCGCTGCGTGGGGCTTTTTCCCGCTGGCTGGCTGGCGTCTTGCAAGTTCGCTTTGGGGCTGGTACAGGGGAGAGAACTACTACTACGAAACCCGGAGAAAGTGCATCTACTGGGATCGGGCACGCTTTCGACACGCACTCGGCGCAGTGACTGTTTGCATAGCTCTTCTGATGGGCTATTTCGGTTGGCTTTATCTTTTTGACAACCGGCTTATCGGCTACATGGCTGGTCTTCTTCTCATCTTCTTCTTTCCTTTGCCTGCACAAGGTCCCGCGCTGCTGTTCAAGCTGTGGCGCATCGACCCGCCTGCATCTTCGCCCGGCGAAGGCCGCGCGTCGCGACCGTCCGGGCGGCAAGGCCGCGACCCCTGAGGTCGAAACCATGGCCCGCCCCGCCAGCGCGACCTGCCCGCACTGCTTCGAGACCTTCTCGCTGCGCAGTGCCGTTTTTCGCTGCCAGGCCGACAACTGCACGGCCCGCAATGCCGGCGAGGCCATCATCGACGGCAGCCCGCTCAAGTTCGCGCGCGGAGATACGCTGTCGCGCCGGGCCGATCCGGTGATGACCTCGGCCTGGGAAGACAACCGGCTCTTCAATCATTCGTTCACCGTCCCTGGACTCGAAGGCTTGCCTCTCTTCGGCAAGCCGCGCACCCGCGCGATATGTCCTCTGAGCGAAGAGCGCACCACCGAAAAGCTCTGCCCGGCCTGCCACAAGCAGCTGTATCCGCTCATCGGCTACGGCTCGGACCTGCGTATGACACTGATTGGCGGTGCCAACGCCGGCAAGTCGAACTACATCGCGGTGCTCATCGACGAGTTGCGCCGCGCCAAGGGCGCCCGCTTCGGGTTCGCGGTGCGGCCGCTCGATGCCGAAACCGGCCCGCGCTACACGGACAGCTATTTCAGGCCGGTATTCGAACACCGGCGACTGGTGGGCGGCACGGCCATCGTCACAAAGCGAAGCGCGGTTATTGCGCCGCTGGTTTTCGGCCTGCAGTTCGCCGCGGACAGCGCACGGCCGATGGTGACGCTGTCGCTCTTCGACCCTCCCGGCGAGGGCGTGATCAACGACAGCCACGTGGAGAAGTTTCATCAGTTCGTGTTCAACAGCGCCGGGTTGGTGCTGCTGGTGGACGCCGAGAAGCTCATGGCGTCGGGCCGCTTCGGCGACCACCTGAGCGATGCCAACCGCGCGCTCGAAGTCGCGATCCGCCAGCTCGAGGCGCAGCACGGCGGCCGGCCCCGTTCGATGCCCTACGTCGCCATTGCGGTCTCCAAGGCGGACCTGCTGCGCGACACGGGAGAACTCCCCGAGCGCTTCTGGCAGGAGCCGACACACGCCGGCGGCTACGACGACATCGACTTCCAGCTGGTCAGCAACGAGGTCGAACGGCTGCTGCGCTCCCGAGGAGGAGGCACGCTGTGCAACATTGCCGAGAACATGTTCGGCCGCGAGCACGTCGGCTACTTCGCGTTCTCCGCTCTGGGCCAGGCGGCCGAGGGAACCTCGCCGATGTCGGAGATCGCGCCGCTGCGTGTCGCGGAGCCGTTCATCTGGTTGCTATCCCGCCATGGTGTCGTGCAGCGCCGGGGCAGCCCATGACCCAGCGAGCCGTCGCCGACCAGTTTCTCTACACGGCCGCGTCGTTCGGCAACGCCGGCAGCGAGGGCTTCCAGTTCGTCGGCCTTCCGGCGCGCGGTGCTTCGGTCGACGACCTGGAGCAGATCGAACGCCATGTCGGCTACGCCGCGCCGCTCGACATGCCCGCAGACCCCGACGACGCGACAATTGCGCAGCAATTTCCGGTAAGCACACGCCTTTTGTATCCCGATGCGGGCCACAAGGCCGTTCTGGTCTCGAGCCGGTATGCCGGCCGCGTCTACCGGGCCGACGGGCAGCGCGGCAAGTGGGGCAACTTCTGGGTTCATGCGCTGTTGCTCGACGCGACCGCTGCGCCCCCTTCCCTGGCGGCACTGGCGCTCGAAGTTCCGTGGCGCACGGGGCTCAGCGGCAGCGAGCATGCGGCTGCCTGTGCACTCGAACTCGACGGCTTGCCGTTCATGGTGCCGCAGTCAGGCGACCCTGCGTACGCACACGACCTTCCATTGCTCGCAGGCGTGATCCTTCGGCTGTGCGGCGGACCTCCCGTGCTGCTGGCAGACATGGGCCATGAACTTGCCCTGGCGCGTTACGCGCGCGTGCAGCCGCTGCTGCCGCTGGCGGCACTGCTGAGGCTGTCCTGGTCGAGCTACGAGTTCGACGGCGCCAGCGGCTACGACGTGGTGGCGACGGCCGGCCGCACCCAGCTGTCCATGAGCCCTGGCGGCTATTTCCAGCCGGGCGAGACGCCGGCGCCCGCCGATGCCACTTGGGCGGCCAGCGAGGCGGCGCGTGATCCCGCTCGTTTCTGGCGACTGGTCGAGGCCATGGCGGGGCCTGCGTTCGAGCCCGGGCCCCTGAAGCGCGCACTGTCGATACTGAAGACCTGCGACTCGCCAGAAGGGACCGATGCGTCGCTGGTTCGTGAAACGCTGGCAACGCTGCGGTCGGCACCCGCCGACGAAGTCCTGGTCGCACAGGCCCGCCGCCTGTTCGACCAAGCCTGTCCATCCGAGAAGATGACCAACCTCGCGGGCATCGTGAGCGCGTTCAACGAAGCCAAGGCACTCTCCGATTGGTCCGGCCAAGACGGCTGGAGCGAGGCCGTTTCCCGCTGCGCGGCTGATGCGCAGATGCTGCAGACCTGCTTCGCCTCGCCCCCGGATCCCCGACCGTTGGCGGCGGCGTTGCGCGAGGCCTCATTCGGCGGCCTCGCCGCGGAAAATGCCTCGCTTGCAGCGGTCGCTGCCGCTGCTCCGCACCTGGACTCGGGCAAGGATGCCGGTGCATTCGTCCAGGCATTGCAGGCCTTTCTGCATGCATCTTTTTCGGCCACCACTGGCACTGCCGGATGGGTAGGGTTTCTCGCGCGCCTGGCCCGGACGCCTCGGCATCGGCCGATCGCATCGGCACTGTGGCTCGGCCAGGCGGAAGTCGCGGGCGGCGCCTGGTTCGACGCTGTTCGGACTGGCCTGCGGCGCGAGGTGCCCGACTTCGAGAGTCAGAGCTCCCCGCGTCTCGTGGCGTGCCTCGTTGACATCTATTCGACGCACGCTACGCAGCTGACTTGGTGCGTCGACGCACTGCCCGCACTCGCAGCAGACGAAAAACTGCCCCTGGCGGCACTGCTGGAGCGGCTGGATGCGCAGATCGCCAAGGACAGCGACAAGGCCCGTCGCGGCGAGTTGGCCACTCGGCTGGTGCGGCTTCACGAGCGCATGCCGCAGCAACGGCAGTCAGCGGACAACACCCTCGCCAACTGCATGCTTCTCGACGCCGCACGCGACCCGCGCAACGCGCTGCGCCTGATCGAGGACGACGCCCGATTCGATGCCTTGGGCAAGAGGGCGAGCGCACCGGCGTATCAGGCAGTGGTGGAAGCGGCGTGGCAAGCCGCGCAAGTCGGCCTGATGGACGCGGCCGCGGCACGGCAGCTGTACTGCAAGCTCTGGAAGCCGGACGTCGCCGCCGAGCTTTCCGAGACGGTGAGGCGCAGCCTGTCGAGCGACATGGCGCGGGACGGCGCGGCCGCCTACATCGAACAGGCGCTGGGCGGGCCTCGCGGTAACGCTGCCGCCGTTCGCGCCTGGCTGGCCATCGTCGAAGCGCTGGCGCTTCACTTGGCGCCGCGGTTCGACGAGCCGGAGTTCGAGCGGCTCATGTCGGTGCGCGGCATCGATCCGCAGCTTCGACAGGCTTTGCGTGCACGCCGCGCCACCAGCCTGCGCCGGCTGCCTGCGACCATCGGGCGTTTTGTCCAAGGCGTGCTGGGCCGCCCCGGCGACCGCCGCGGAAAGGGACGCTGAATGCCTCAACTGCTGGCCTTCTTCCTTGGCGCCGCCATCGTCGTCTTCGTGGTACTGCCGGCGCTCGTGGTCACGCTGTCCGTGCTGGCGGCCTGCGCGGGCATGCTCTCGCTGGGTCTGGCCGTTCGCTATGCGTCGCAAGCCGCCATCGATGTGGCAGGCCGACGGCGAAACGCCGCGCCCGTGCTGATTCATGGCGAAGCCCACCATGCGTACCTGCTGGGGCCGGCCTGGTGGGACCTGCGTGCGTTCTTCGCCGAATGCAACCGGCGGGCCTTCGAGGGCATTGCCGGGCAGCGCGCGGCGTTGGCCGCTGCGGTCGGTCCGCTACGCCGGACGTTCAGGACCTTCACACTCGTGTTCGTCGCCACCTTCGGGTTGCTCGCCTCCCTGGTCGTTTCGTCGGTGATCGGTGTTGTGCTGGGCGGCACGGCGGGCATGCTGACCGCGGTGCTGGCGCTGCTCTACCTGCTAGACAACGGTTGGCTCGCGGCGCGGGGGCTGTTCGCCTACTGCCCCATGTGCGACCGCAAGCTGTTCCACCTGCATTACGACTGCCCGCATTGCAGCGGCGTGCCGATGCGCCACAAGCATCTTCGCGTGAACCGCGCGGGGGCGCTGTTCCATCGCTGCGGCGGGTGCGACGGCCGCATTGCGGCACACGTGCTGACAGGGCGCGGACTGAACGAACGCGCCTACTGCACGCACTGCGAGCATCCGATCGGACGCTCGCTGGTGGAGGCGAGCAACGTCCACGTCGCCGTGGTCGGCGGGCCCGACAGCGGCAAGACCACCTTGCTCGTGGGCATCGCGCGGTGGCTGCGCCGCACGCCGGCCGATGCCGGGATCCACGTGGACCTAGAGGAACCTGCGCAACGCGCGCAGATGACGGCATGGATCGAGTCGCTCGAACGCGGCCGCGCCCCGCCCAAGACGGGCACGGTGCGGCACCGCGCACTGACCTTCCTGGTCGAGGCGCCGAGACAGCGGCTGCGCTCGCTGTACTTCTTCGACACCTCGGGCGAGATGTTCCGCAACCGCGCACTCAAGGAACGCCACAGCTACTTCTCGATGGCCGACGTCATTCTGTTCACGCTCGACCCGTTCGGCATCACGACGTACACGGCCGGTCTGAAGGACACCCCGCAATGGCAGTCGATCAGCGACGCCTCGCCCAGCGCGATGCCCGCCTGGGAGATCGCTTCCAGCATGATCAACCTGCTCGACGACGGCCAAGCCAAGCGCAGCGAAGGCCGCTTCGACGTGCCGCTGATGGTGATCGTGACGAAGACCGACCTGCTCGACCTGCGGCGCGAGATCGGACCCGACGGCGCAGCAATCAGGCAATGGCTGCAGACCCACGGCGCCGAGGACGTGGTCAGCGTGCTGGACGCCAATTTCCGCACGATCGACTACCGCACCTCGCTCGCGCTCGTCCCCGATGAAAGCCAGCCGGCGAGCGGCGGCATCGACGACCTGATGCCGGCGCTCTGGGCCCGCACGATGCCCGACCTGCGCCTCGACGCCCATGTTTCCAAGGAGAGTGTCACGCATGCATGAGCCAGAAACCGAAGCCCCGTCCGCGGAACCGCGCGAGGCGCCTGCGCCCGCGCCGGAACTCGGCGCGCTGGCGAGCGAGATGACCCGGCTTCGCGAGAGCATGGCCCGGTTGGCCGCGCGCACCGAATCCGATGCCGCGCTCATGCAGCGCAAGGACGAAATCATCGCGGACATCAGCCGTGAATTGCAGAACGCCCGCGGTGGCTTCGTCGGTGCGATCCTGCGGCCCATCTTCGAGGAGAACACGCGCATCGTGATGGACATCGAACTGCAGCTCGCACGTGCCGCCCGAGGCGATCCGGTGGACACGACGGCCCTGCTCGATCTTTACCGACAGCGCCTGCTGCTCGGCATGGAAGGCTCGGGCCTGTTCGCGCAGCCACCCAGCGAACTCGATGCGCCGTTGCGCTTCGATCCGCGCCGGCAGGTCATCGAACGCGCCGTCGGCGTGGACGACCCCGAACTTCACCAATGTATCGCGCGCGTGGTCATGCCGGCGTTCCATCTGGAGGGAAAGCCGTTGCTGCTCGAAAGAGTCGACGTGTACCGGTACCGAAAGCCCGAGCCCCCTACTTCAGGAGAGTCCGCATCATGAACACGCCCGTCACCCGGAAGATCTTCGGCATCGACCTCGGAACCACGTACAGCTGCGTCAGCTGCATCAACGAATACGGCGTGCCGACCACCATCAAGGACCACGCCAGCGGCGAGCTCCTTACACCGTCGGTGGTCTATTTCGATCCCGACGCCGACGCGTCGAATCCGGAAGAAAGCGCCACCATCGTGGGCAGCTACGCCAAGGAAATCGCGAAGATAGCGCCCGACCGCGTCGCCAAGGTTGTCAAGCGGCACATGCACGACCAAGACTGGCATTTCGAGGTCGACGGGAAGAAGTACGACCCCGCCTTCATCTCCGCACGCATCTTGCGGCACCTGGCGAGCGAAGCCTCCAAAAGTATCGGCGAGACGGTGAGCGATGTCGTCATCACGGTGCCGGCCTACTTCGGCACATACGAACGCGAGCGGACCATCGAAGCCGGCAAGATCGCTGGACTCGTGGTACACGGCGTGTTGCCTGAACCCATGGCGGCCGCGTTGCACTATGGTCTCGACGAGACCGATACCGGCAAGACCGTGCTCGTCTTCGACCTGGGCGGTGGAACTTTCGACGTCACGGTCATGGCGTTCTCTGCCAGGAGCAAGGAGTCGCTCGCCACCAAGGGCGACCACGACCTCGGCGGGTTCCTGTGGGACACCGCGCTGGCGCGCTACTGGGCCGAGCAGATCGCCGAGAAGCAGAACGTCGACCTCGCCAGCCTGTGGAAGGACGGGCAACTGCGCGAAAGCCTGATGCTCGAGGCGGAAAAGGTCAAGAAGTCACTGACCAGCGCAGGCGCGACCAAGGCCATGCTCGGCCACGATGGGCAGAACTACACCCTGCCCATGGACCGCAGGACCTTCGACTCGATCACCGAGCATCTGCTGTCGCGATGCGAACTGCTGGTCGACCAGGCTCTGGAAGTCGCGCGCAACAAGCGGTCCGGACTGTCCATCGACACCGTCCTGCTGGTGGGCGGTTCCACGCTGATGCCGCAGGTGAGGGAGCGGCTGCTGCGAAAGTTCGGTGCCGATATGCCCATGCGCCAGACCGAGCCGCACCTCGCGGTGTCGCTCGGCGCGGCCAACTATGCGTACCAGATGCAGATCAAAGCCTACCTGAAGGAAATGGTAGAGCTCACGGCCGACCGCAACGGCTACTCGGCAACAACCCTTGAAGACCTTCCAGCGGCCGAGCAAAGCCGTATCCTGGCAGAGACCGCCGTGCAGTTCGGCCGCGCGGCGGACGCTATCTCGGACATCATCGCGCCGACCTTCGTCGATGTGTCCCCACGCAGCTTCGGCGTCAAGCACCTCATATCCGGACGCAAGGACGAGATGTTCACGACCAACCTGGTCAAGGTGCAGCAGCCGATGCCCGCATCAGGCAACAAGGTGTTCGGAACGGTGCACGACAAACAGGCGTCGGTGCGCATCGTTTGCGTGGAGAACGAGCGCGACCTTGGTGTCGACGACGAAGCCGTGCCCTTCGATCCGGACGAAGTCATCGGCGAGGTTGAGCTGCGCCTGAACGGCACGCTGCCGGCCAATGCGCCGGTAGAGATGTCGATCGATTTCGACGCCACCGGCCGCGTGCGCGTCCGGGGCAAGGACCTGACACACGGCAACGAGATCCAGGGCGAGTTCACGAGCAAGGGCCTTCGCACGCCAGACGAGCTGCGTGCGGCGCAGGGCGAGATGAACCGGCTGGCGGGCAGCAGCCTCATGGGCATCGAATGACCTTCGGAGCCTAGGCAATGGCCGACACCGAGTTCTCGGTCAACTACTACGCATTGCTGGGGCTGGACTCGGCGCTCGATGCGGTGACCCATGCCGCCCTGATCGGGAAGAAGATCGAACAGCGGCAGCAGGAATGGAAGAGGTCGGCAGCCGACAACAGCTGCGACCCCGCTATGCAGTTCGACGCCAAGCTGGGTTTGACGCTGGTCCGGCGCATGACTGCATCTCTTGGCGAAACACCACCGGTGTTGTGGAGGGAACATGCCCTCTTGCGCAAGAAGGAGCTTGCCTCGACGGCAGCGCAGCAAGCCGTCGCCGCAACCGAGTACTTCGATCTTCTGGGCGACGTCGCGCTGGATGAGGAAACACGCCTTTCCATCGTGAAGCTCGTGGGCGATCGCCAACTGGTCGACCGTATCGTGTCGATGCGCAAGGTCACCGTCGCCAAGGACGAGGCATCGGAATTCGACGAAGCCACCTACAAGCGCGTGATGCAGATACGCCAGACGCTGGCGACGATCCTCGACCGACTGGGCCACGAGACGGTGTATGAACTCATCAGCGCGCAAAGCGGCGTGGCGGTGAACAGCATGACCCCCGTGCTGGCGCTGAATGCGGCCCTCGACAGGCTCAAGCGCAACCCGGGCAAGATGGACAGCAAGAATGTGGCAAATGCGCTCTACGACGCAATGGCGCCGCTGGTTCAGAAAGACGATGCGTCCCCGGGCCAGGTGTCGGCTGCCAAGCGCCTCTTCGACGAACTTCAGCCTTTCGGCAAGGCGGCGCATCTCGAGCTTTTTCTTGCCGCCACCTTCAGGAAGCTGCAACGCATCGACGTCGGACAGTTCGATCGCCTGTGTGCGCTGGCACGCAAGCACACGGGCCTGGACGAAGAGACCGTTCGCAGGCACTTCCGGGCGCTTTGCAAGGTGTGGAAGATCGCGCAGCCGTTGGCCGTGACGGAGCTTTCGGAGCGGTTCCAGGTGTGCGCGTGCTGCGCGGCGCTGAATCGCGGCGATGCGAAACAATGCACGAGCTGCCAGCAAAATCTGTTCGAGCAATGCCTCAACTGCGGCTCTATCTATTCGGCCGTGGCCCGCCGGTGCCCGTCGTGCGGAACCGACGATGCGTCATGTGCGGCGGCGCGCGCGTCGCTCGCCATGGGCCGAGCCCACCTCGAAGCCCTGGAGATAACCGACGCGCAGGCCCATCTCGACACCGCGCGCACCGCGACGCCCCGGGCAAAAGACGTGCTCGCGCTGGCCACTTCCATCGATGCGGCGCGCCGGCAGCTTGCCGAACGCCTGGCGCAGCTCGACCGCCTGGTCGTCGAGCTCAAGATGCACGCGGCGCGCGGCGTGCTTGCGCAACTTTCGCGCGCCATGGATGCAGAGGAGCAACGGCGCCGAGCCGCCGTCATTGTGGGGGCCATCGAGCGTGCCGAAGCACTCACTGCGCGCGTGCATGCCGAGATCGCGCGGGGCGACCACGATGCGGCCATCGAGCTCCTGGGGCAAGCGCTTGCGCAGGTCGCCGATCACGTGCCCGCCCTGCGCGCGATGGCCTTGATTCCTCCGCCGGGGCCGACGCGACTGGCCGTGCGGCTCGGAGGATGGCAGGTTCAGCTGTCCTGGCACTCGCAGGCGATGACGCCTGCATGGCGGGGCCACGACTTCAAGGTGGTGCGCGCCGCAGGCCACGCGCCGTTCGACCTCGCCGACGGCGAGATCGTCGGCGAGACCACCGCGCATGCATTCGTGGATGCGGGCTGCCCCGTCGCGACGCCGGTGCACTACGCGGTGTTCTCGGTCAGGGCATTGGCTCACTGCGCGCAGCCGGCACGCGCCGGCCCGGTGCTGCTGCTGCCGCCCGTGTCCGGCGTGCGTACCGCCCAGCAGGAAAGAGGGCTCCGGTTCGACTGGTCACCGCCAGAACGCGCTCAGGACACCGCAATCTACAAGCTCGGCCTTGCCGACGACCTGGTGTCGGCCCTGGCACGTCCGCCCAACGGCATCGCGCGCGGTGAATGGACCGACAGCGAGGTCGTCGAAGGCCGTCCGATGCGCTATGCCTTCGTGGCACGCTATGCCATCGAGGGCCGCATCGTCGGTGCGGAACCGCTCGTTCGCGACACCATGCCTGCGCCGGCGCCGACCGCGGTCACCCATGTGCACAGCCCGGGTGGATCGCGGATTGCCTGGCGCCCCGCGCCGCTGGCCGACGAGACGGACGAACTCCATGTCTTCGACGCCGCCTCGGCGCTCATGCCGCCGCCCGACGCCATCCTGCACGGCGAAGACCTGCCCGAGCCGCTTCAGCGCGTGCTTGCAGGCGCCGCCGTGAACGGGCAGCCCTTGCCTCTTTTCGGCGAGTACATGGTCGTGGTCATTCGCCGGCGCGGCGAACTCGTGCGCTGCGCCAAGGCCCTCCGGCTGCGCCACCTGCCTGCCGTCGATTCGCTCCAGCTCAGGCAGACCGAGCGCGGCGTCGAGGCCCGTTGGACCTGGCCGGTCGACTGCTCGCTCGCGACGCTCAGGCTCTCCGCCGGTGGCATCGATCTTGGCACGCGCGAGGTCAAACGCAACGCCGAAGAGCCGCAAGGTGCTTGCATCCTGGAGGCTCCATCACCAGGGCTGGTGGCCGTCGCCGTGACCGCACGCTCGCGCGATGGCCGCTTCTCGAGCGACGAGTGCGAGGGGGAGATCCATCTTCGCACCAAGAATACCCTGAACTTCAAGGTCGGCACCGAGCCGGCGCGCACGTCGCGCGGCTGGTTCGGTGGCGCCCGCGCATCCGCGCGCGGCCCTGTCCTGCGGATCACGCTGGACCATGCCGAGCCGCTGCCGGCGTTCGAGGTGCGCTTCAGTCCGGAACTGCTGCCCAGGCAGAACGAAGGACGGCAACTGGTGGTGACGCAGCCAAGCACCGAGTGGGTACAGGCCGCCGAGATCGACTTGACGATGCTCGAAGGCGAGCGGGGCTTCGTCAATCTGTGGCTGCTGGACCCTGCCGAGGCCGCGCGCATCACCGTCGTGCCACTGGCGCCGCGTTTTTGAACTGCAGGTTGCGACCCATGCCTCCCGAAAAACCCGGCGCCAAGCCCTCTCAGCCGCCGCGCGTGAGCGTGATGGAGTCGGCGCTCGACCCCGAACTTCTCAAGAGGCTCAAGGTCGGCGCCGACAGCCGAGAGGCCCTGCAAAAGGCCTCCGGCGGTGTCGTCGAACGCATGGGCCGGCGCTCGCTCGACAACGCATTCATCCTGAACATCGATGGGCGGCGCTTCGTCTACGCGCGCGTGCAGGACCAGGGCGGAACGCGCATCGACAACTACCGCACCGACGGATTGCGCCGAAGCCTCGACCCCGCCGGCCGCTTCAAGGGCCATGACTTGGACCACGTCGCATCCGCTCGCATCGAAGGCGGCCGCATGGGCAATCGGTTCGCCCTGCTCGCGATGGTGCAGTCTGCTGTCAACCGGTCGCACGGCGCCACCAACGAAAGAGGCCCAGCGCCGACACGCGAATTCAACAAGACGGCCCCCCCGGGCCTGAATGCCTCCGGCAAGGGCCATTCTTCTGGGTGGACCCGCGAGATGTTCATGAAGATGTCCGGTCGCAAGTCCGACGGGAACGGACGCAGCATGCTGCGCGACACGCCGTCGAAGGAGGCATTGGCGCACGCGCAGACGGCATTGCTGCAGTCGCCCGACATGCAGGTGCGCCTTGCCAGGCTTTCGGATCAGGGACGTGCGTTCGAGGCGCGGGCTGCCAAACGTTCCGGGCCACCGCCGTCGCTTTCACCCAAGCCCGTGCGTGCTTCCGTCCCAAGGGTTTCGGCCGCGCCCGTGCCTGGTGCCAAACCGCCGACGCCGCCCCCGCCTCCACCCAGGCCGACGCCCGCGGTTCCACGCCCTGGCCCTGGCCCCGGCCCCAGCCGAAGCCGCTGATGAGAGGAAGAATCAAGATGTGCCGCGCCGCGCACGCGCGCACAGCCCATGATGGCCGGTCACGTCCTGAAGCCGATATGTGCCGTTGCACGGAAGGCTTCCGTCTGCAGGGCAGCCAGAAGTCGGCCACCCTTCGCTCAGCCGCCCGTGAACCGCGGCGCGCGCTTCTCCACGAACGCCGCCACGCCCTCTTTCGCATCCCCGCTGCCCGCGCGTTCGCGCAGCAGCTTCTGCTCCATCGCCAGGTGTTCCTCGAACGGCCGGCCCGGCGCGCCCGCGCACAGCGCCTTGATGCCTGCGAACGACGCGCTCGCCCCGTTGGCAAGGCGCGCCACCAGTGCTTCGGCAGCGGCCATCAGTTCGGCATCCGGGTGAAGTGCATCCACCGCGCCCCACGCCAGGCATCGCTGGCTGTCGATGGCATCGCTCAGCATCAGCAATTGCTGCGCACGCACCAGCCCGACACGGCGCGCCAGGAAGTACGAAGCCCCCGCATCCGGCGACAGCCCGATGGCCGCGTACCCCGTGCGCAGCTTCATCGATTCGGCCGCGAGCACGAAGTCGCCGCACAGCGCCAGCCCCACGCCCGCACCACCGACCGCGCCGTTCACCGCCACCACCAGCGGCGCGGGTTGGGCCGACAGCCGCAGCAACGCGGGGTGCAAACGGTTCAGGATGTCGTCGACCAGTGCGGGCAAGGCCTCGCCCGCCGCCACGAACTCGCCGATGTCGCCACCCGCGCAGAACACGCGGCCCTCGCCGGTCAGCAGAATGGCGCGAGGCTGCTGCGCGATCACCTCGTCGATGGCGCGCACCAGCACCCGGGCGCTGCTGCGCCCGATGGCGTTGGCGCGCTCGGGCCGCTTCAGCACGATGCGGCCGATGCCATCGGCCACGCCCCAGGCAATGCCTTCGCTCTCTTGCATGTTCATCAGATGCCCGTGAGCCCGCCGGTGCACATCAGCGTCTGACCGCTCACATAGTCCGACTCGGGCGCGCACAGCAGGTACACCGCGCCGGCCGCTTCCTCGGGTGTGCCGCCGCGGCCCAGCGGAATCGATTGCTCCATCATGGCCAGCAGCCCCGGGTTGATGCCCACCTTGATTTCGCGGCCCTCGATGTTGGCCGTGCTGGCCTCGGCGGTGCTGGCCGTGAGCCGCGTCTGGATGAAGCCGAAGGCCACGCAGTTGACCGTGACGTTCATGCGGCCCCACTCCTTGGCCAGCGTTTGCGTGAGGCCGACGATGCCGGCCTTGGCGGTCGAGTAGTTGGCCTGCCCCGCGTTGCCGAACAGCCCCGCCACCGACGAGATGTTGACCACCTTGCGCACCACGCGCCGGCCCGCCTCGGTCTCGGCTTTCGACAGCGCACGGATCACCGGCTGCGCCGCGCGCAGGATGCGAAACGGCGCGGTCAGGTGCACGTCGATCATGGCGTACCACTGCTCGTCGGTCATCTTCTGCAGCACGCTGTCCCAGGTGTAGCCGGCGTTGTTGACGACGATGTCCAGGCCCTTGTATTCGTTCACCGCGGTGCCGACGAAACGCTCCGCGAAGTCGGGCGCCGCCACGCTGCCGATGCAGGCCACGGCCTGGCCGCCGGCGTCGCGAATGGCCTGCACGGTTTCTTCGGCCGGCGCCGCATCGAGGTCGTTGACGACGATGCGCGCGCCTTCCGACGCGAGCTTCAATGCAATGGCGCGGCCGATGCCGCGGCCCGAGCCGGTGATGAGGGCGACCTTGCCGTCGAGCTTGGGTGTCATGTCCGTGGTCCTTTTTTTGGGGGTGAGGTTCAGCGCAGCGCCACGAGCGCTTCGCCCGCGATGCGCGCCTGGCCGTACTGGTTGGCGCTGAGCACCTCGACGCGCACGCAGCGCTCGCCGTTGTGCTCGAGCTTCTCGACCACGCGGCCGGTACAGCGCACCGCATGGCCCAGGTGCGTGATGCCCTGGAAGCGCACGTCGAAGCGGCGCAACTGCGACTGCGGCGCCCACTGCGTGAGCAGCCGCCCGAGCCAGGCCATGCCCAGCATGCCTTGCGCGAACACGTCGGGCATGCCGGACTGGCGCGCGAAGTCGGTGTCGATGTGAATGGGGTTGTGGTCGCCCGAGGCGCCCGCGAACAGCGCGAGCGCGGTGCGGTTCACGGGCGGCAGCTGCAGCGCGGGGAGTTCGTCGCCGACTTGCACGGCGTCGTAGGTGACGGTGGTCATTGCGCGAGGCCTTTCGTTCAGTGGCGGCAGACGATGACCGCGCGCAGCTCGGCCACCAGCTCGTCGCGCTGGTTGGTGGCACGCGAGGTCTTCACGACGAACTCGAGCGCGCCGTTCTTCTTGTCGTAGATGTCGGTGATGGTGGAGCGCACCGTCACGGTGTCGCCCACGCAGGCCGGCCGGTGGTAGCTGAAGCCCTGCTCGCCGTGCAGCAGCTTCGACAGCGGAATCTGCAGGTCGGCCAGCAACCGGTTGGACGCGCCCGAGTCGAGCTCGGCCGCGAACAGAAAGGTCGGCGGCGCGGGCAGGTCGGGGTAGCCGGCGTCGCGCGCGGCCGCCGCATCGGTGTAGATGGGGTCGGTCTCGCCGATGGCCTTGGCAAAGAACTGCAGCCGGCTGCGCTCGATGGGCAGCACCGAAGACGGCAGCTCGTGGCCGATCCATTTCCTGTCGATCATGTCGTCTCCCTCTGTTGCGTCACACGCGTTCGTAAAGCGTCACCACGCAGGCGCCGCCCAGGCCGAGGTTGTGCTGCAGCGCGAGCCGCGCGCCTTCCACCTGGCGCTTGTCCGCGGTGCCGCGCAACTGCTGGACCAGCTCGGTGCACTGGGCCAGGCCCGTGGCGCCCAGCGGATGCCCCTTCGACAGCAGGCCGCCCGACGGGTTGGTGACCACCTTGCCGCCGTAGGTGTTGTCGCCGTCGACCACGAACTTCTCCGCGCCGCCCACCGGGCACAGGCCCAGCGCCTCGTAGCTGATGAGTTCGTTGTGCGCGAAGCAGTCGTGCAGCTCGACCACGTCGACGTCCTGCGGGCCCACGCCGGCCGCGTCGTACACCTTCTGCGCGGCTTCCTGCGCCATGCTGAAGCCGACCACCTCGCGCATGTCGCGGCTCTCGAAGGTGATGGGCCGGTCGGTGGTCATGGCCTGCGCCTTGATGCGCACGCCGCGGTCCAGCCCGTGGCGCTGCGCGAAGCGCGGCGAGCACACGATGGCCGCCGCCGCGCCGCAGGTGGGCGGGCAGGCCATGAGCCGCGTCATGACGCCGGGCCACATGACGGGCGCGGCCATGACCTCGTCTTCGGTGACCACGGTGCGAAACAGCGCCACCGGGTTGTTCGACGCATGGCGGCTGGCCTTGGCGCGGATCTTCGCGAAGGTCGACATCTGCGTGCCGTACTGCTCCATGTGCGCCAGCCCGGCGCCGCCGAAGTAGCGCAGCGCCAGCGGCACCTGCGCGTTGCCGACGAGCTCGTCGGTGATGTTCTCGAACAGGTCGAACGGGCTCGGGCGGTCGTTGAACACCGCACCCAGCGCGCCGGGGCTCATGTGCTCGAAGCCCAGCGCCAGCACGCAGTCGGCCGCGCCGCTGGCCACGGCCTGGCGCGCGAGGAACAGCGCGGTGGAGCCGGTGGAGCAGTTGTTGTTGACGTTGACGACCGGGATGCCGGTCATGCCCACCTCGTACAGCGCGCGCTGGCCGGCGGTGGAGTCGCCGTACACATAGCCCACGTAGGCCTGCTGCACCAGCTCGTAGCCGATGCCGGCGTCTTTGAGCGCGGCATTGGTGGCGTGGCTGGCCATCTGCGGGTACGGCTGGTTGGCGCCGGGCTTGGTGAAGGGGATCATGCCGACCCCGACCACGTAGACGTCTTGACTCATGAAAGGCTCCTTGAAATCGTTGCTTGAAATTGCTGCTTGAAATTGCTCGAACTTGGTTGAAGGCTGAGAGGGCTCAGGCCACGCTGCGCTGGCGGCCCTGCCAGAAGGGTTCGCGCAGGCGGGTCTTCAGCACCTTGCCGGCGCCCGAGAGCGGCAGCGCCTCGACCACGACCACGCTGCGCGGGCACTTGTAGTTGGCGATCAATGTCTTGCAGTGCGCAATCAGCGCGTCGGGCGCCACCTCCTGCCCCGGCTTGAGCACCAGCACCGCGTGCACGGCCTCGCCCCATTCGTCGCTGGGAATGCCGATGACCGCGCAGGCCGCCACCGCGGGGTGCTGGTTGATGGCGTTCTCGACCTCGGCCGAGTAGACGTTCTCGCCGCCGCTGATGATCATGTCCTTCATGCGGTCGACCACGAAGATGAAGCCGTCGTCGTCCATGTAGGCGCCGTCGCCGGTGTGCATCCAGCCGTCGCGCAGCGCGGCGGCCGTCTGCTCGGGCTTGTTCCAGTAGCCCTGCATCACGTTGGGGCCGCGCACGGCCACCTCGCCCACGGTGCCGCGCGGCGCCTCGCTGCCGTCGGCGTCGACGATGCGCACTTCCATGCACACGCTGGCGCGGCCCGCCGAGCGCAGCTTGCCGCGCTGGCGGCCTTCGGCCGTGTGGAAGAACGCGGGCAGCAAGGTGGCGATGGGCGACAGCTCGGTCATGCCGTAGGCCTGCGCGAACTCGACGCCGGGGAAGGCCTCCATCGCGCGGTTGAGCACCGCCTCGGAGATCGGCGAGGCGCCGTAGGTGATGCCCTTCAGGCTGCTCAGGTCGCGCGGCTGGCGCATGGCGGGGTGGTCGACCAGCATCTGGATCATGGTGGGCACCAGCAGCAGGCTGGTGACGCGGTCGCGCTCGATGGCGTCGAGCACGCCTTCGGGCGTGAACATCGGGATGATGGTGTGCGTGTTGCCCGTGAACCAGTGCGGCGTGGCCAGGCCCATGTCGGCCAGGTGGAACATGGGCGCCGCATGCAGGTAGCAGCCGCCGACAGGGGCCAGGCCCTCGGCCTGCGCCGCGAGGGCCGAGCTGCAGATGTTGGCGTGGCTCAGCATCACGCCCTTGGGAAAGCCGGTGGTGCCCCCGGTGTAGAAGATGCCGGCCAGGTCCTCGCCGCGGCGCACCGCGTCGGGCACCGGCGAGGCGGCGTCGATCAGGCCTTCGTAGGCGTGCATGCCGGCGGGCGTGGGGCCGTCACCGCAGTAGATCACCTCGCGCAGGCTCTTCGACTGGCCACGCATCTGCTCGACCACGCCGCGAAAGGCCTCGTCGACCAGCAGGATCGCCGAGCCGGAGTCGTCCAGCGAGTAGAGGATCTCGGCGGCCGACCAGCGGATGTTGCAGGGGTTGAGCACGCCCCCGCCCCAGGGCACCGCCATCTGGTATTCGAGGTAGCGGTCGGAGTTGAGCGACAGCATGGCCACGCGGTCGCCCGCCTGCATGCCCAGCCGCTGCAGCGCGCCGGCCAGGCGCGCGACACGGTCGGCAAAGTCGCGGAAGCTGCGGGCGCGGCCGGCAAAGCGCGCGGCAATGGCGTCGGGGCGCTGCTGCACGGCCCGGTGAAGGCCTTGGGTCAGGTACATGGGTTTGTCTCCGTCTCGTTCTTGTGCCCTCGCATGGTAGAAATCCGCCCACTGGCCGGCGATTGCACTTCGCTTCGATCGCATGGCAGAAAACGTCAATCGACAGATACATGCTGCAACCGCCCGTCACCATCCCGATCGTCTTCGTCAGCGGCATGCTGTCGGGCCTTCGCGCGCGCGGCGAGGCGGGCGCGGTGTGCATCGAAACGGCGCTGGAAGACGCGGGCATCGCGCCCGCGCTGCTCGAGGAGGCGGGCGCGCGCGTCACGGCCGAGCAGTACGTGGCGCTGTTCGCGCTGCTGATGGCGCGCATGGACGACGAGGCGCTGGGCTTCCTCTCGCGGCGCCTGCGCTGCGGCAGCTTCGCGCTGATGACGCGCTCCACGCTGGGCGCGCGCACCTTCGAGGTGGCGCTGCGCCGCGTGGCCCACACCTTCAGCCTGCTGCAGGACGACCTGTCGCTGGTGCTGCTGCGCGAAGGGCCGCTGGCGGGCTTCGGGCTGCAGCTGAACCACCCGCCGGCCCTGCACCAGAACTTTCTGCACGAGCTGATGCTGCGCGTGTACTGGCGGCTGTTCGCATGGCTGCACGGCGGCCGGCTGGTGGCGCGCCGCTTCGACTTCGGCTTTGCGCTGCCGCCCTACGCGGACGGCTACGCCAAGGTGTTCCCGGGGCCGCTGCAGTTCGGCCAGGCGCTGTCGGCCGTGTGGTTCGACGCCAGCGCGCTCGACACGCCGGTGCACCGCGACGCACAGGAAATGCAGGCGTTCCTGGCGGCCTCGCCGGCCAACGTGATCCTGCCGCGACAGGCCGAGCAGGCGGTGAGCGCACGCGTGCGCGCGGTGCTGCAGCAGCACCGCCCCGCATGGGCCGACCTGGCCACGGCGGCGGGCGTGCTGCACATGTCGCTCAGCACGCTGCAGCGGCACTTGGCAACCGAGGGCACCTCGTTCCAGGCGCTGAAGGACCAGCTGCGGCGCGACCTGGCCATCGTGCGGCTCAACACCAGCACGGTGCCGCTGGCGGCGCTGGCCGAGGAACTGGGCTTTGCCGACAGCGCGGCGTTCCAGCGGGCCTTCAAGGCCTGGACGGGCGGCGCGCCGGGGTCCTACCGGCGGCGCCGCGAGGCCGACTCGGCGGGCTCCGACGAGGAGCCCGCGGTTCAGCCCCTGGCGGCGGTTACCACTTCACCCGCACGCCCAGCGAGCCGTTGATCGAGCTCTTCACCTTGGCGTCGCCACCCGACGACCAGAGCTTGCCGATTTCGCCGTAGAGGCTGGTCGACTGGCTCAGGGCCAGCGTGAAGCCGCCGGCCAGCTCGGTGCTGGTGCTGCCGGTCGGCGCCGCGATGTCGGTCGTGGTCGTGCCGTTGACGAAGCGCGCGATGTCCGCGCCGCTCGAGGTCTTGTAGACGTTGAAGCGGCCGTACGGCTGCAGCGTGCCCATGCCGGTGTCGATCTGGCCCTTGACGCGAATGCCCGCGCGCGCGATCCAGCCGCTGTCGGCTTGCGGTTGCGCGATGGCGCCGGCAATGGCCGAGTTGCTCAGGTCCATGTGCTGGCTGATGAGCTGCAGCTGCGGCTCGACGCTCCAGCCGCTGGCACCGATCGGGAAGGCCTGGCCGACTTCGATGGAGCCCAAGAGGCTGTTGCCCTTGCCGCCGACGCCGGCGCTCAGCAGCGGCTCGACCGTGTAGCGGTGGCGGCCCGACTGCACCACGGCGTCGGCGTAGAAGCCGCTGTCGTTGGTGTAGGTGCCGTAGATGCCCACGTACTGGCTGCGCAGGTCGTTGCGGCCCACGTTCAGGTTCTGCACGCCGCTGGCGTAGCCGCGCACGCGCACGTCGCCGTCGAGCTGGCCGACGTAGATGCCGGCGCGCCAGTTGGGCGTGGCCAGCAGGTCGGTGCCGGCCTGGAAGCCGGTCAGGCGGCCCTTGCTGGTCGGGGAGACGGCGCCGCCCTGCTGGATGTCGATGTCGGTGGAGAGCACGCGGGCCCACGCGCGGCGGTCGGAACCGGTGGGCGCGGTGGCCGTGCCCTTCACGTCGTCGTCGCCCACGCGCTTGCGCACGTCGCCCAGCATCGCGAGGTTGCCCTGGCGCAGTTGGCTCGGCAGCGCCGCATACAGCGCGGCCTCGGGGCGGTAGTAGGTCACGCCCTTCTCCGCCGAGCGCAGGTACCAGTTCTCGCCCTGGCCCGCCGAGTCGGCGGCGTACAGGCGGTACTCGAACGCGCCGGCGTCCACGTGGCCGCCTGCGAGGCTGAAGGCGTCCTTGGTGGTCTGCGCGGTGGTCGTGCCGCCGTTCTGCGCGGTGATCACCTCGATGCCGTTGCCGTTGGTCAGCGCGCCCAGGCCGCCGGTGTTGGTGACCTGCACGCTGGTCTTGCCGCTGGCGGTGCCGCCGTTGATCACCAGGCGGTCGGACGGCGGGCCGTTGAAGTAGAGCGCGGTGCCCAGCTTCAGCACGCCGTTGTTGCCGACGTAGTTGCCGTTCACGGTCAGCGTGGTGCCGGGCACCGTGCCCACCAGCGACACGGTGCCGCTGTTGGCGAGCGAGGCCACGGTCTGGCTGAAGCCCGCGAGGTCGAGCGTGGCGCCCGCGGCCACGCTGTGCGCCGAAGCAGCGCTGAAGGTGTTGGCCGCGCCCGCCTTCAACGTGCCCTGCGCCACGTCGGTCGCGCCGGTGTAGCTGTTGGCGCCCGAGAGCGTCAGGGTGCCGGTGCCCTGCTTGGTGATGAAGCCGGCGCCGCTGATGGCGCCGCTCAGGCCGGCGTCCATCGCGCCGGTGTCGATGACCGGGTCGCTGTTGCCGGTGAAGCGGATCGCGTTGGTCAGCACCAGGCCGGTCACGCTGAAGCCCAGCGTGGTGCCGTCGTCCATCGCCAGTTCGCCGGTGCCCAGCGCCTGCGCGTTGGCGATGTTCAGCCGGCCCTTCTTCAGGGCCGTGCCGCCGGTGTAGGTGTTGGCGCCGGACAACGTGAGCGCGCCCGTGCCTTCCTTCACCAGCGAGCCACCCACCCCCGAGATGACGCCTGAAACTTCGGTGTCGGTGTTCAGGCCGCCGGTGGTCAGCGTCTTGGCGCCGAGCAGCACGCGGCCCGCGCCTTGCAGCGAGCCGATGTTGATGCCGGTGGCGCCCAGCTTGCTGATGCGCACGGTGCCGCCGGCGTTGTTCACCACCGTGGCCTTGTCGGCCGTGGTGTTGTCGAAGAAGTCGACCAGGCCGCCGCCCTGGTTGACCAGCGTCGCCTGCCCGGCCGAGCCGTTGTCCAGGAAGTCGGTGTGGCCGCCGGCAAAGTTGGTGATGCGCGCATTGCCCGCGCTGGCGTTGTTCCACACGGTGGTGCCGCCGCCGCGGTTCTCGATGGTGGCGCCGCCGGCCGTCGAGTTGCCCGCGAAGGTCACGTTGGCGTCGGTGGCGGTGACCAGCGTCGCGCTGCCGGCCGAGCTGTTGTCCTTGAACTCCGCGTAGCCGCCGTTGACGACGCCGTCGCGCGCCGCCATCGAGATGCGCAGGCTGCCCGCGTCGGCGTTGCCGCTGAAGCTCAGGCCGCCGCCGCCGTTCACGGCCACCGCGCCGGTGCCCAGCGCGCCGCTCACGGCCGCGTCGATCGTGCCGCCGTCGATCCGCGTGCCGCCGCCGTAGCTGTTGGCCACGGTGAGCTTGAGCTCGCCCGTGCCGGTCTTGCGCAGGCTGCCGGTGCCGCTCATGGTGCCGGCGTAGCTGCCGTTGGCGGCCTGCTCGAAGGTGACGTTGGCATCGTTGACGATGCCGCCCTGCAGGCTGGTGGTGTCGCCCTGCAGCACGCCGCCCTTCACGTGCGTGCCGCCGGTGTAGTTGTTGGCGCCGGTGAGCACCAGCGTGCCGTAGTCGTCCTTGGTGAGGCCGCCCGCGCCGGTGAGCACGGCGTTGATGGTGGCCTTCATGCTCGCGCCGGACGTGGTGCCGTCGCCGACCTTGACGATGGTGCTGGCGTTGCCGAGCGTGAGCGCGTCGCCGGTCACCACGTAGCCGTCGGTGAAGAACTGCGCGCCGCCGATGACGATGTTGCCGCCGCCGTTGTCCACGGTGACGGTGCCGGCCGTGCCGCCGAACATGGCGAAGCCGTTCTGCTTCCAGGCGGCGTTGAGCTTGCCGTCGGCATTGGCCCAGCCGTCGTTGGGCGCGCCGAGGCGCCAGGTGCCGCTGCCGCCGCCGGCGGTGCCGTCGTTGTACTTGCTTGCGTCGCTGCCGTCCCAGAAGGTGAGGCTCACGCCCGTGCTGTTGATCAGGTTCACCTCCTTGGCGATCGAGGTCTGCACGTACAGGTCGCCCGGCAGGGCCGGCGTGGTGCCGAGGTTCAGGACGTTGTCGGTCAGCGTGCCGGTGTACTTGATGAGACGGTACAGGCCGGGGCCGAAGCTGCCACCGGTCGACGGGGTCACGTTGAGCGTGCCGTCCAGCACCAGGTTGCCGTTGACCTTGACCAGGTCGCTCAGCAGGCTTTCGCCTGTGGCACCCAGCTCGTAGACCAGGAACGAGCCGCTGTTCAGGGTCAGGTCGCCGGTGGTCAGGGTGCCCGGGCTGTTGCCGGGGGCGAGCGAACCGCCGTCGGCGATGGTGACCGCACCCGTGACGATGCCGCTGCCGGCGAGCGTGGCGCCGCTTGCGACCTGCACGTTGCCCGTGCCGGTGGCGCTGCCGGTGGTGTTGTTCACGCTCAGCGTGCCGGCGTTCACCTGTGTGCCGCCGGTATAGGTGTTGACGCCCGAGAGCCTCAGCGTGCCGGAGCCGACCTTGACGAGGGAGCCGCCCACGCCGGAGATGACGCCGGAGACTTCGGTGCTGGTGTTCAGCCCGCCCGTGGTCAGCGCCTTCGTGCCGAGGAGCACATCGCCGGCGCCTTCGAGCGAACCGATCGCCGTGCCGGCTGCTGCGCTCAGACTGCTGATGTGAACCTTGCCGCCCGCCTTGTTCACTATGGTGGCCTGATCGGCCGTGGCGCTGTAGTTGAAGTCGATCTGGCCGCCGGTCTCGTTGGTGATCGTGGCCTGGCCGGCCGAGGAGGTGTCCCGGAAGTAGGTCGCGCCGCCCGCGAAGTTGGTGATGCGCGCGTTGCCGGCGGTGGCGCTGAACACGAACATGGTGTCACCACCGCGGTTCTCGAAGACGGCGTTGCCCGCGGTCGAGTCGTGATTGAACGTCACGCTGGAATAGGAGTTCGCGACGAAGGTGGCGTTGCCCGCCGAACTGTTGTTGTTGAACGCAACGTTGCCGATGTCGATGGAGGGACCGACGGGCGCTGCCAGGGTGATCTGCAGATTGCGCGCGTCCGCGGTACCGTTGAAGTTCAGGGTGGCGCCCGAGCTCACGGCCACCGCGCCGGTGCCCAGCGCGCCGCTGACCGCGGCGTTCACCGTGCCGGCGTTGATCGACGTGCCGCCTGCGTAGGTGTTGGCACTCGAGAGCGTCAACGTGCCCGCGCCAAACTTCGCCACACGGCCTGTGCCGCTGACGACGCCTGTGAAACTGGTGTTGTCCGACCGATTGAAGGCCAGCGTGCCGTTGTTCAGCACATTGCCGACGATGCTGCCGGAGGTGCCGCCGTTGCCGAGCTGCAGCGTGCCCGCGCTGACAGTCGTGCCGCCGCCGTAGGTGTTGGTGCCCGAAAGCGTCAGCGTGCCCGCGCCCGACTGCGTCACACGGCCTGTGCCGCTGACGACGCCGGTGAAACTGATGTCGTCCGACCGATTGAAGGCCAGCGCGCCGTTGTTCAGCACATTGCCGGCGATGCTGCCCGTGGTGCCGCCATTGCCGACCTGCAGCGTGCCCGCGCTGACGGTCGTGCCGCCGCTGTAGGTGTTGGCGCCCGCCAGCACCAGCGTGCCGCTGCCGTTCTTCGTCAGCGAGCCGTCACCCGACAGCGCGCCGAGCATCGCCAGCGAACTCTTGCCTTGCAGCGCGAGGTTCCCGCCGGCGGCGATGCTCACGTTGTTGTTCAGGGAAGTCACGGCCGAAGTCCAGTCGAGGCCGCCGGCGCCCGAAACCGTCAGCGCACCGCTGCCGAGTGCGGCTTCATGGCCGAGCAAGAGCTCGCTGGTAGCCAGCGTGACGCCGCCCGCCAAGCCGGTGTTGTTGCCCGAAAGGCTGCTCGTGGTGAGGCCGTTCACCACCAGCGAGCCCGCGCCGCTGATCACGTTCGCGAGCTTGGCGCCTTTGAGTTCGAGGATGGCCCCCGAATCGACCTGAACGGCTGCGGCGGCGCCAAGGCTGACCGCGGCCCCGACGCTGAGCGTTCCCTGCGCGACCGACACGTTGCCCGGTGCGAACGACGAACTGCCCGGCGAGGTCGTGCGATCCAGTTCCCAGCGGCCGGCGCCGACTTTCACGAGATTGCCCGTGAACGTCGTGTCTCCAGTCACCGCATTGGAGTACACCCCGGTGGTACCGCTCGCGCCGTCGAGCGTGAGCACCGAGTCGGCTCCCGCGATGTTGAGGTGCCCCGCGATCTGCCCCCCGGCGGCCAGGCGGACGTCGTTGGCACCGTCGGCGCCGAGGATCACGTTGCCGCTGATCTGGCTTGAATTGATCAGGGTCGTGGAGCCGAGCGTGCCGATGGCGGTGTTGGAGGCGGAAATCAGCGACCCGCTCTCGTTGGTGATCTTGGTGGTGCCGCCTTTCGAAATGATGGCGCTCAAGGCGCCTCCCATGATCTTGCTGCCTCCTGTATTCAGGATCTCCCCGCCGTCTTGCAGCAGGATGCCGTAGCTCCCCGTGCTGCCGATCGTGCCGCCCTGCTGGTTGATGACGGAGCTTCCCGTGTTGGCGAGGACGACACCGCCGTTGAAGCCGTAGGCATAGCCGCCGAAATTCTGGAACTTGCTGTTGGCGCCGGTCAGAGAAACGATGGCATCGCTTTGAATGACGCCGCTGGCGGTGTTGGTGACCGTCACGTTCGAATCGGTTGAAAGTGAATAGGCGCCGTACCCACTCTCCCTCAGGAGGCCGATGGTGCCTTCGTTGCGCAGTTCGGTGCCGGTCGCGACAAGGATGCTGCTGGCGGAGGCGCCGGTGCACACATTGATGCTGCCGCTCAGTGCGCAGTTGGCGAATGCAGGAGCGGCCGACCCGAACAGCGCTGCCGCCAGCAGCACGCCGGTCGCGCCGACCTTCGTGGTTGCGCTCGAGCCGCTGCGCTTGCCTCGCGCCTTGGTGGTTTCCGAAACGGCCACCCATGCGCCGATGGATGCATTCCACATGCTGCGGAAATTCGTGTTCATCTGATCTCCCCCGTCGTTTTTCTCTGCGCCCCAAAATCAGGGCCATGGCAAAAGCCGAATGCCGCATGGCTGATCCGCCGGCAACGCGCCACGTTTTGTCCCCTGACGCGCTCGCCGCGAGCGCCTGCCGCGCACCGAAACAGCGCAACCAGTCAGGGAGTGTTAATTTTTGTTAACTAAGTGTTTCAACAACATCCCCCGAACAGGGTATTCGTCCGGTTTTTCTTGCTTCTGGAGTTTTCGGAAACTTCCGGAATCACAGCAAGTCGGCGCGACAATCCGCGCATGGCCTCTTCCATCGACCTTCCCCCTCTCAACCGCCAGTTCGTCGCCCATTTCGGCGAGATGGGCAGCAAATGGGGCATCAACCGCACCGTCGGTCAGATCTACGCCTTGCTCTACCTGTCGGAGCGCGCGCTCAACGCCGACGAGATCGCCGAGCTGCTCGAGTTCTCGCGCTCGAACGTCAGCATGGGATTGAAGGAACTGCAGGCCTGGCGCCTGGTGCACCTGCGCCACCACCCCGGCGACCGTCGCGAATACTTCGAGGCGCCGTCGGACGTGTGGGAAATCTTTCGGGTGCTGGCCGAGGAGCGGCGCCGCCGCGAGATCGAACCCACGCTCTCGATGCTGCGCAACGCGCTGCTCGAGTCACCGACGAGCGACGCCGAACGTCACGCGCAGGAGCGCATGCGCGAGATGCACGACCTGATCGACCGGCTGATGAAGTGGTTCGACGACGTTCAGCGGCTCGCGCCCGAAACCGCCATGAAGCTCATGGGGATGGGCGCGACCGTGACGAAGGTGCTGACGCTCAAGGACCGCATCACGGGCGGCGGAGCGTCGAAGAAGAAGGCCGATTGAGGCCCGGGCCCGGGTCTGGGCCCGGGCTCGGGTCTCCGAAGAACTAGAGCCGCTCCTGCCCGTGAGGCGGCTCGGGCGTCTCGAGCTTGGCCTTGCGGACGGCGTCGTCGTCCATCAGCTCGTACCACATGGCGTTGAGCACGGCGAAGGCGGCTGCCAGCGGCAGGCCGAGGATCCAGGCGAAGTACCACATCTTTTTTTCTCCGTTCAGTACGCGTGTCCGCTCTCGTCGCGGATCGCTTGTTCGTCGACCTTGCCCCACAGCACGTGATACACCCAGGTGGTGTAGGCCACGATGATGGGAATGAAGAAGCCCGTGACCACCAGCATGATGAACAGCGTGAGGTGGCTCGACGACGAGTCCCACACCGTGAGGCTGGCGCGCGGATCGATCGACGACGGCAGGATGAACGGGAACATCGAGGCGCCCACGCTCAGGATGATGCCGGCAATGCCGAGCGCGGCGGTCAGCAGCGCGAGCACCGGCTTGCGCAACAGCAGGCCGAGCAATGCGCCCGATGCGCCGATGAAGCCCACGGCCGGCGCGGCCAGCGTCCACGGGTGCGCCGCGTAGTTGGCGGTCCATGCGCCGGCATGCAGCTCGACGGTCTTGAGCATCGGGTTCGACGGCCCCACCGCATCGACCACGCTGCTGATGCGGTAGCCGCCGATGCTCGTGGCGAGCAGCACGCCGGCCAGCGCATACAGCGCGATGGTGAGCACCGACGCGACCACGCCGTAGGTGCGCGCACGCTCGGCAACCGGCCCCGCGGTCTTCAGCAGCAGCCACGCCGCGCCGTGCATCACCAGCATCGCCACCGACACCAGCCCGCACAGGATGGCAAACGGATTCAGCAGGCCAAAAAAGCCGCCGTCGTAGAAGATGTGCATGTCCGCGCCGAAGCGGAACGGCACGCCCTGCAGCACGTTGCCCACGGCCACGCCGCAGATCAGCGCGGGCACGAAGCCGCTGAAGAACAGCACCCAGTCCCAGCGCGCGCGCCATTGCGCAGACTCGCGCTTGCTGCGGAACTTGAAGGCCACGGGCCGCAGGATGAGCGCCGTGAGAATCACGAACATCGCCAGGTAGAAGCCCGAGAAGGACACGGCGTACAGCTGCGGCCACGCCGCGAAGATCGCGCCGCCGCCCAGGATCAGCCACACCTGGTTGCCTTCCCACACCGGGCCCACGCTGTTGATGACGACGCGCCGCTCGATGTCGTTGCGCGCCGCAAAGGGCAGCAGCATGCCGCTGCCCAGGTCGAAGCCGTCGGTCACGGCGAAGCCCACCAGCAGCACGCCGATGAGCAGCCACCAGATGAAGCGCAGGGTGTCGTAGTCGAGAAGTGTGTGAAGAGTCATGCGGCGCTCCCGGTGGAGGGAATGGCGGCACCCGCGGTCGAACCCGTACCCGCATGTGCCGGCGGAATGTGCGAAAGCGTGTCGCCTTCGTCAGGCGCGTGCTCCGCCTGCGGCCCCTTGCGGATGGCCTTGAGCATCAGCTTCATCTCGATGACGAGCAGCACGGTGTAGATCGCGATGAAGCCCCCGAGCGTGAGCAGCAGCGTCTTCACGCCGAGGTTGGACACAGCCACCGCGGTCGGCAGCACGCCTTCGATCACCCACGGCTGGCGGCCGAACTCCGCCACCAGCCAGCCCGCCTCGATGGCGATCCACGGCAGCGGAATTGCCAGCACGGCGAGCTTGAGCAACCAGCGGTAGTTGTCGAGCTTGCGGCGCGCGGACAGCACGAAGAAGGTGCCGGTCAGCACGATCAGCAGCATGCCGATGCCCACCATCACGCGGAACAGCCAGAACAGCGGCGCCACCTGCGGCACGGTGTCCCACGCGGCCTTGGTGATCTGCTCGTCGGTGGCGGTGCGCGGGTCGTCCACGTAGCGCTTGAGCAGCAACGCGTAGCCCATGTTGATGCCGTTGTCCTCGAAGGCGTCGCGCACGCCTTGCGTCACCGGCGTCTTGCCGGCCTCGCGGATCTTCTGCAGCGCGTCGTAGGCCTTCAGGCCTTCGCGGATGCGGGCTTCGGCGCGCTTCACGAGCTCGTCGATGCCGGGCATCACGGTGTCCAGCGAGCGCGTGCCGATCAGGCCCATCACCCCCGGGATGTGGATGGCGTAGTGCGTCTCGCGCGCCTCCTGGTCGGGAAAGCCGATGACGGTGAAGGCAGCGGGCGCGGGTTGCGTTTCCCACATGGCCTCGATGGCGGCCAGCTTCATCTTCTGGTGTTCGCCCGACAGATAACCGCTCTCGTCGCCGAGCACGGCCACCGACAGCGCGGCAGCGAGACCGAACGAAGCGGCAACCGTCATCGAGCGCTTGGCGAGCTCGATGTGACGCCCCTTGAGCACGTACCAGGCCGACACGCCGAGCACGAACACGGCGGCGCACACATAGCCCGCGGACACGGTGTGCACGAACTTGGCCTGCGCCACCGGGTTGGTCAGCACCGCGGCGAAGTCGGTCACTTCCATGCGCATGGTCTGCGGGTTGAAGGCCGCGCCCACGGGGTTCTGCATCCAGCCGTTGGCAATGAGGATCCACAGCGCGGAGAAGTTCGAGCCGATGGCCACGGCCCAGGTCGCGACGAGGTGGCCGACCTTGGAGAGCTTGTCCCAGCCGAAGAAGAACAGGCCGACGAAGGTGGCCTCCATGAAGAAGGCCATGAGCCCTTCGATGGCCAGTGGCGCACCGAAGATGTCGCCCACGTAGTGGCTGTAGTAGCTCCAGTTCATGCCGAACTGGAACTCCATCACGATGCCGGTGGCCACGCCCATCGCGAAGTTGATGCCGAACAGCACGCCCCAGAATTTCGTCATGTCGCGCCAGATCACGCGCCCGGTCATCACGTAGACCGTCTCCATGATGGCGAGGATGATCGAGAGCCCGAGCGTGAGCGGCACGAACAGGAAGTGATACAGCGCCGTCACGGCGAACTGCAGGCGCGATAGCGCAACGATGTCGAGGTCCATGGGTCTTCCTTTTGTGGTCCCTGTTTTCTTTTTTCTGAAATCAATCGGGGCGCAGGCTGCGCAGTGCGGCGTCGAAGGCATCGCTGCCGCGCCGGATGTCGAAAACGATGCGCCCCTGCCGCATGCACACCAAGCGGTCGGCCAGCGCGGCCTCGCGGCGCAGGTGCGTGGCGATCAGCAAGGTGCGCGCGCCGGCGTGCTGTGCGAGGCGCTGCAGCACGTCGTGCGCGGTGGCGGCGTCGAGGGCTTCGGTGGGTTCGTCGAGCAGCCAGAGCGGCACGGGGCGCAGCAGCAGGCGGGCCAGGGCGAGGCGCCGCGACTGGCCGCCCGACAGGCCGAGGCCGCCTTCGCCGAGGCGCGTGCCGAGCCCTGCGGGCATGGCGCGCACGTCGCTGTCGAGGCCCGCGGCATGGAGCACGGCGTGCAGTTGTTCGTCGGTGGCGCCGGGCGCGGCGAGACGGAGGTTGTCGCGCAGGCTGTCCTGGAAGAGTTCGGTGCGCTGCGTCAGCAGGCAGGCAGGCTGAGCGCTCGCATGGCCCGACTGCGGCGTGATCTCGCCCGCGATGGCGGCGAGCAGCGTCGACTTGCCGGCACCGCTCGCGCCGATCAGCGCGACGCGCTCGCCGGGCATGACGGTCAGCGACAGGTCGCTCAGCACCGGCGTGCGACTGCCAGGGTGCGCCACGCTGACGCCCTGGACGCGCAGCGCGAAAGAGGTTTCTTCCTCGATGCTCGTGGCTTCTTGCGCGTCGTCTGCCATGCGTGGCGCAAGACGGCGCACCGCCAGCCAGGTGCGCCCTGCATCGAGTGCGCCTCGCCGCAATGCCGCGAACGGCTCGGTGGCGGTGAGCGCGATCAGCAAGGCCAGCGCAGCAGCCGGCGCGCCGATCACGCCTTCGCTCACCAGCGCACCGACGGCCAGCAGCGTGCCCACCAGCGTCAGCGTGCCGGCGCTGCCGTAGGCCAGACCGGCCACGGCTTCGAGCTTGTTCAGTGCCAGGTCGGCCTTGGCGAGATGCATGTCGGCGCTCATCACCGCATTGCGCTGCGCATCGATGCGGCCCGCCATGACGAGATCGGTCTGCCCCGCCACGAGGTCGACGGCACGTGCGCGCAAAGCCTCGATGGCATGGGCGCGCTGCACGGCGGGCCAGCGCGCGCGCCGCGCGACGGCGAAGGCGATGCCCCACCCGGCCGTAACCAGCCAGAGCGTCAACGCCAGGCCCATTCCGGCGTGCATGAAGCCGAGCACCGTGCCGGCCAGCAACGCGGCGCCCAGCGCGGCGGCGGCGGGCACGAACAGGCGCAGGTAGAGCGACTCCAGCGCATCGATGTCGGACGTGAGGCGAAACAGCAGCCGCGCCGGACGCATCAGCAGTTCACGCGCGGCCTCGGCCCGGGCCCAGCCGCGGAACAGCCGCACGCGTAGCGCGGCGAGCACGGCGAAGGTGGCGTCGTGCGTCACGAGCCGCTCGCCGTAGCGCGATGCCGTGCGGCCCAGCGCCAGCAGGCGGATGCCGGCCGATGGCATGAACACGTCGAAGGTGAAGGCCGTGGCGGCATGCAGGCCGGCCAGCGCGGTCGCGGTGATGAACCAGCCGGAGAGGCCCAGCAGCGCCATTCCGGTGAGCACGGTCAGGGCTGCGAGCAGGCAACCGAGCAGCAGCGGGCGCGGCTGTTCGGCGAGGAAGGGACGCAGCACGAGACGCAGCTCGCGCCAGTGGATGGCCGTGGAAGCGGGCGTCTTCATGCGGCTTCCCTCAACTTGTCGAGCTTCTCGATCGACCCGGCACCGAGGCACACCGCGCGGTGCATGCGCGAGGCGAGCACCGGGTCGTGCGTGGCGACGACGAGGGTCTTGCCGCGCGCCAGTTGCACCAGTGCGTCGGTCACGCGCGCGGCGGTTTCGGTGTCTAGGTGCGCTGTGGGCTCGTCCACCAGCAGCAGGTCGGCATGCGGATGAACGGCGACGCGCGCGAGCGCGAGGCGCACGGCTTCGCCGCCCGAGAGACCGTGCCCGCCCTCTCCCAGGGACACGCCCGGGTGCGCCTGTGTCACCTCACCGAGCGCCGCGAAACGCATCGCGTCGGCGACCCGCGGGGTGTCGATGTCCGCGCGCCCCAACGCCACGTTGGCCGCGACCGAGCCGGCGAACACGTGTGGCGCTTGCCCCATCCATCCGATGCGTTGGCGCAATGCCGCGACGGTGTGGCCGGTGAGCGGCACGCCGCCGATCACGATCTCGCCGCGGTCTGCCGGAAGCAGGCCCGCGATCAGCGACAGCAGCGCCGTCTTGCCCGCGCCGCTGGCGCCCATCAGCGCGACATGCTCGCCGGGAGCGACGCGCAGCTCGAAGCCCTCGACGACCTTCCGCGCTTCGCCGGGCCAGGCGAAGTGCAGGTCGTGGATCGCAAGCGCCGGTGCGGCGCCCGGCGCGCCTGTGGTCGCGCGGGTCAGCGAGGCGTTCGCGCCCGGCAGCGGCAGCGCGTTGTGTTGCAGCTGTTCGAGCGATTGCAAGGCCGCCTCGCCCGCCGCGCGGTCGTGCCACACGGCCGACAACTCGCGCAGCGGCTCGAAGAAGGCCGGGGCCAGCAGCAGCACGAAGAGCCCTTCGCCCAGGCTCAGTTGGTGGCCCCAGGTGCCGAAGCCGAGCGTGCCCAGCAGGTGAAAGCCGACATACGCCGCGACCATCGCCACGCCCAGCGCGGAGAACAGTTCGAGCACGGCCGACGAGAGGAAGGCGATGCGCAGCACCGCCATCGTGCGCGTGCGCAGTGATTGCGCGGCATCGCCGAGCCGCTGCGCCGTGGCGTCCACCGCATCGAGCGCGCGCAGGGTCGCGAGGCCGCGCAGGCGGTCGAGCAGAAAGGCGTTCATGCCGCCGAGTTCGACCATCTGCGCTTCGCTCGCGGCCTTGGCGCGCCAGCCGACGATGGCCATGAAGATGGGAATGAGCGGCGCCGCGACCAGCAGCACCAGCGCCGCCACCCACGAAAAAGCAGCGACTGCGACCAGGATGACCAGCGGCACGGCCGTGGCACGCCAGCGCGCCGGCTGGTAGCGCACGAGGTACGGCACGAGCGCCTCGGCCTGCTCGGCGAGCACGCTGGCGGCGAGGCCCGAAGGAGCGCGGCTGCGGTCCAGCGGTGAACCGGCGGCCAGCGCCGCGGTGGTCTGCGCACGCAGCGCCGTGAGCTGCGCCCGTGCGCGGCCGAAGGTCCGGCGCGAGCCCCAGGCCTCGCAAGCCGCCCGCAACACGCCGAGCAAGAGGATCAGTCCGGCCGGCCAGACCACGGCTGAAAAACCCCGCCCCGACGCCAACCCCTGCACCGCCATCGCCAGCAGTGCGGCCTGCGGCAGCCAGAACAGCGCGGCGGCGCCCTGCACCACCCCGCCGATGTCAGGCGACGCGAAAGCACGCAATGGCGATCGTGATGGCGGGTGCTTGGTCATTCCTTGGTTTCGTGAATTTTCAGTATTTACTGAAATCTCCACAATTCTATCGGAGGCGGACACGGCTGACGAGCCTCGGAGCGTGCGCGCTCCGGGACTTGAAAGCAACCGTTTGAGAAAAATCAAGCCACGGCGCCGCAGCGGGCGCCGCGACGCTCAGTGCGAAACGACCAGGCCGCTGATGACCAGTGCGGCAAAAAGCGCGAACACCGCGCGCCACGAGGCCTGGCGTGTTTCCACCCAGCGGTAGAGCAGCGCCGCCGCGCCCACCGACAGCGCGAAGGTGGCCACCAGACCGGCGGCATCGAACCACGCGCCGTGCGGCCCGGCGTTGGCGACCGCCGCGTTCATGGCGAGCAGCACCGGAAAGTGGATCAGGAACAGCGAGTACGACATGCGCCCCAGTCGCTGCAACGGCACCGCCACCGTCGGCCAGTGCGGCGGCGACAGCCAATGCCGGCGCTGCGCGATGGCCAGCAACAGCGCCGTGACCAGCGCGGTCGCGATGCGGCTGCGCCAGTCGATGGCCAACGCGCCCGCGCCCACCAGCACCAGCAGCGCGAGGGCGCTTTGCCAGGTGCTGAAGCGCGTTGCGCGCCCGATCCAGAACACCAGCATGCCGAGGCCGTAGGTGCCGAAGAAGTAGAAAGCCGTGTCGTCCAACCGGGCATTGCGGTTGAAGAGCGCCAGCGATGTGATGGCCAGGCCGAGCACCAGCGCCACCGGCAGCCAGCGTGCCGATGCACTCAGTGGCGCGCCACCAGCGCCACTGGCGCCGCTCGCGCCGCTCGCGCGCTGCAGCAGCGTCGGCAAGCCGACCAGCGCCAGCGCCAAGGCGAACAACTGGAAGTCGATGGCCACGTACCAGACGCCGGTCGACAGCGACTCGTAGCCCAGCAGGTCCTGCAGCAGCAGGCCGTGCGCGATCAGCTGCCCGAAGGTGGGTGACGCAGGCACCACCTCTTCGTCGAGCCAGGGACGCACCACCGCCGCCACCAGCACGCAGACCGTGAGCGCGGCCAGGTACGGCATCACGAGCCGCCCGTAGCGCTGCAGGATGCGCGCCACCGGCCGGTCGACGCGCAGCATGCCATCGGGCGCGAGGCTGGCGGCCGCCAGGAAACCGGCGATCACGAGGAACACCTGCACCGCCAGGCGCCCCTGGTCGGACAGCCAGGCGAAGAGGTCAGGCGCGAGCGTGTACGCGCCGGCCGGCATCGGGCCGTAGCGTGAAAGATGATGCCCGACGATCACCGCACAGGCGATGCCCTTTGCCGCGTCGAGCAGCGGCATCCGTCCCAGCGATGACGACGGCGCGCCGGCAGGCGCCGCGCCGTTCGCTATCGAAGTCAAAGCGCGAGCCGCTGCCTTGCTTCCTGGTATTCGCGCTTGAGCTTCTCGATGAAGACCGCGGCGCTGGCCACTTCGGTCACGGCGCCGATGCCCTGGCCCGAGCCCCAGATGTCCTTCCAGGCCTTGGCCTTGCTGCCGTCGCCGCTGGCGAAGTTCATGGTCTTCAGGTCGCCTTCGGGCAGGTTCGTGGGGTCCATGCCGGCCGCGACGATGCTGGGCGCGAGGTAGTTGCCGTGCACGCCGGTGAAGAGGTTCGAGTAGACGATGTCGTCCGAGTTGCCGTCGACGATGGCCTGCTTGTAGTCGTCGCTCGCGCGCGCTTCCTCGGTCGCGATGAAGGCCGTGCCGATGTAGGCGAAGTCGGCACCCATGGCCTGCGCGGCGAGCACCGCGCCGCCGGTGGCGATGGAGCCCGACAGCGCGATCGGGCCGTCGAACCACTGGCGGATTTCCTGCACCAGCGCGAACGGGCTCTTCACGCCCGCGTGGCCGCCGGCACCGGCCGCCACGGCGATGATGCCGTCGGCACCCTTCTCGATCGCCTTCTGCGCGAACTTGTTGTTGATGATGTCGTGCAGCGTGACGCCGCCGTAGCTGTGCACCGCGTCGTTCACGTCGGTGCGCGCGCCCAGCGAGGTGATGACGATCGGCACCTTGTACTTCACGACCATCTCCATGTCGTGGTCGAGGCGGTCGTTGCTCTTGTGCACGATCTGGTTGATCGCGAACGGCGCGGCGGGCTTGTCGGGGTTGGCCTTGTTGTAGGCCGCGAGCTCTTCGGTGATCTCGGCCAGCCAGTCTTCGAGCTGCGCCGCGGGGCGCGCGTTGAGCGCGGGCATCGAGCCGACCACGCCGGCCTTGCATTGCGCAATCACGAGCTTGGGGTTGCTGATGATGAACAGCGGCGAGCCGATGATCGGCAGCGGCAGGTTCGCGAGCACGGGGGGCAGCTTGGACATGGTGTCTCCGGGTTTGGTGTGTGCGGTTTTATAAGAGGAATCGGCTCGCGCACCGGTCGACTTAGCGACAAGCGGCGCGCGGGCTCAAAGGCGCGTGGCCGGCATCAGAACGCGTCGAGCGCCATCGCCGTGACGCTCTCGGCGCCGTCGACGATGCTGTCGCGAAGGCCCGGCACCTTGTTCAGGATGTGCTCGGCATAGAAGCGCGCGGTGGCGATCTTGGCCAGCATGAAGTCGGTGTCGAAGCTGCGCGAGGCGAGGTCCTGCGCAATGATCAGCGAGCGCGCCAGCTGCCAGCCGGCCACCAGGTTGCCCGCGAGCATCAGGTAGGGCACGCTGCCCGAGAACACCGCGTTGGGCGAAGCCTTGGTCTGGCCCGCGACGAAGTCGACCACGTCGATGAACGCCAGGCGCGCGGCCGTCAGGCGCTTGCGCACGGCGGCGGCTGCGGGGTGGTCGCTCTTGGCGAGCTCGGCTTCGGTCTTCTCGATCTGCGCGGCGATGGCCTTGGCCGTCTGGCCGCCGTCGCGCGCCGTCTTGCGGCCCACGAGGTCGTTGGCCTGGATGGCGGTGGTGCCTTCGTAGATCGTCAGGATCTTGGCGTCGCGGTAGTACTGCGCCGCGCCCGTCTCCTCGATGAAGCCCATGCCGCCGTGCACCTGCACGCCCAGCGAGGTCACCTCCAGGCTCATCTCGGTGCTGTAGCCCTTCACCAGCGGCACCATGAATTCGTAGAAGGCCTGGTTCTGCTTGCGCGC
>NZ_FOWL01000017.1:0-171197 GCF_900115445.1 Variovorax sp. OK605 | reverse complement strand
GTGAACTTTCACTTCTATCTTCATGAGCGTTTTTAAGTCTTGCGACTTGTTCCGAAGAACTTACGCAATTACCTTCAAACGCCCACGCTTATCGGCTGTAAATTTTTAACGATCACCGAAGCAACTTGTCGTTGTCTTCGTTTGCTTTGCTGCGATCAGCGAAGCCTTGTAGTCTATCACGATTTTTTAAGTACCGTCAAACTTTTTTCGCTTTCTTTTCTTTCCGCAATCCGCAACTCTCATCGCGTTTTGCTGAAGTCTTTTCAGCGGAGCCTTCGATTATGCACTGTTTTTTCAAACAACGTCAACTTTCGAAGACCTTTTTCTCAACCCACTCAATCAACTCCTGAGAGCTCGCCCCGAAGAGCCTGATCGCTGCAACATCTTGCGATGCGCTGTCAGCCGAGCCCTCGAGTATATGGCAGTTTTTGGCTCGCGCAAGACTGGCCGAAAGTTTTCACGCGAAAAGTCTTCCGTTTTTCCTGGCTCTATATAGACCGACCCACCACCCCTATATAGAGAAGCCCTTCTCCCCTGGCCGCCCTCCCTTGGTGGCACCTCCGATAATTCGCGCCACATGGCACTCATCACACTCCTCAACGCCCAATTGGCGTTCGGTCACGTCCCGCTGCTGGATCATGCGGACTTCTCTCTTCTCGAATCGGAACGCGTCGGCCTGATCGGCCGCAACGGTGCGGGCAAGTCGTCGATGCTCAAGATACTGGGCGGCCTGGAGAAGGCCGACGACGGCACCCTGCAGCTGCAGCAGAACCTCCGGGTCGCCTATGTGGCGCAGGAACCCGCGCTGGACATGGATTCGGACGTCTTCACCGCCGCCAGCCAGGGCCTGGCTCCCGTCATTGCCGTGCGCGACCTGTACCTCTCCGGCGCGGAAGGCCTGGACCTCGACGCCCTGCAGTCGCAGATCGAGGCCTACGACGCCTGGAACTGGGAGCAGCGCGTCGAAGAGACGCTGCACCGCCTCCACCTCGACCGCGACGCCCGCGTCGGCTCCCTCTCCGGCGGCACCCGCAAGCGCGTCGCCCTGGCCCAGGCCCTGGTGGCCGCGCCCGACGTCCTCCTGCTGGACGAGCCCACCAACCACCTGGACCTCGACTCCATCGAGTGGCTTGAACAGCTGCTGATCGACTTCAAGGGCAGCATCGTCACCATCACCCACGACCGCAGCTTCCTGAACCGCGTCGCCACCCGCATCGTCGAGCTCGACCGGGGCAAGCTGAACTCCTATCCCGGCAACTTCGAGCAGTACCTGCTGCAGAAGGAAGAGCAGCTCGCCCAGGAAGCGGTGATCAGCGCCAAGGCCGACAAGCTCCTGGCCCAGGAAGAGATCTGGATCCGCAAGGGCGTCGAGGCGCGCCGCACCCGCAGCCAGAGCCGCATCACCCGCCTGCAGGAGCTGCGCGCCAGCCGTTCCGCCCGCCGCGAGGTGCAGGGCAGCGTCAACATGGACGTGGCTTCGGGCCAGTCCAGCGGCAAGATCGTGGCCGAGCTCACCGAGGCGACCAAGTCCTTCGGCGAGAAGACCGTCATCCGCGGCTTCAGCGGCACTCTCCTGCGCGGCGACAAGGTCGGCCTGCTCGGCCCGAACGGCGCGGGCAAGACCACCTTGCTGAAGCTGATCCTGGGCGAGCTCGAGCCCGACAGCGGCAAGATCCGCCGCGGCACCAACCTGCAGGTGGCGTACTTCGACCAGATGCGCGACAAGCTCGACCTCGACGCCACGCTGGAAGACTTCATCAGCCCCGGCAGCGAGTGGATCGAGATCGGCAGCCAGAAGAAGCACGTCAAGAGCTACCTGTCGGACTTCCTGTTCTCCCCCGCGCGCGCCAACTCCCCCGTGCGCTCGCTCAGCGGCGGCGAACGCAACCGCCTGCTGCTGGCCCGCCTGTTCGCACGCCCGGCCAACGTTCTGGTGCTCGACGAGCCGACCAACGACCTGGACATCGACACGCTCGAGCTGCTCGAGAGCCTGCTGCAGGACTACGACGGCACCGTGTTCCTCGTGAGCCACGACCGGACCTTCCTCGACAACGTGGTGACCAGCACCATCGCCTATGAAGGCGACGGCCGCTGGCGCGAGTACGAAGGCAGCGTGCAGGACTGGCTGGTCCAGTCCAAGCGCGCCCGCGAGATCGCCGAGCAGCGCCAAGCCGCGGCCCCGGCGCCCTCGCCGGCGGCGGCACCCGCCTCCGCACCGGCCGCGGAAGCCACCGCCCCCAAGGCGGCCGGCGCCCGCAAGAAGCTCTCCTACAAGGAACAGCGCGAGCTCGAGGCCCTCCCCGCCCAGATCGAGGCCCTCGAAGGCGAGCAGAAGCGCATCACGGAAATGCTCGAGCTCGACGGCGGCGCCCTCTACGCCAGCGACGCCTCGCGCGCCACCGAGCTGGCCGAACGCCACGCGAAGATCGACGACGAACTGCTCGCCGCCCTCGAGCGGCAGGAAGAACTCGGCGCCGCGCGCTGAGTTCGACGCCATAAGGAAACGCCAGCGCGGTCGTCCGCCCGTCCGACGCGCGGCGCCCGCCGACTAGGCTATACATGCGGCTTCTCCCTCCAAGCCCCGGGAAAGCCGCATGCCTTCTTCCTTCCAGCCGTTTTTCCGCCGGTCCGCCGCGCTGCTCGCGCTCCTGATCCTCGGCGCCTGCGCGCAACTCCCGCAGAACGTCGAACGGCCCGTGTCGACCGCGATCAAGGCGCCGGCCACCGGCACCGCGCTGGCCGACCTGGTGCAGCAGCGGCGCCAGGCCGAGAAGGCGCGCTACGACTCCGGCTTCCTGCTGCTGGGCGGCCCGCAGGCCGCGTACGGCAGCCGGCTCGCGCTGGTCGAAGGCGCGCAGAAGACGCTCGACCTGCAGTACTACGCCATCCACGCCGACGCCAGCACCGGCCGGCTGGTGCGCGGCCTGCGCGCGGCGGCCGAGCGCGGCGTGCGCGTGCGGGTGCTGCTGGACGACTTCCACACCACCGGGCGCGACGCGCTGGTGCTGGGCCTGGCCTTCATTCCCAACATCGAGATGCGGCTGTTCAACCCGCTGGCCGGCTCACGCGACTCGACCTTCAGCCGCCTCTTCAACTCGATCGACGACGCCTCGCGCATCCAGCAGCGCATGCACAACAAGCTGTTCCTGGCCGACAACGTGCTCGGCGTCACGGGCGGGCGCAACCTGGGCGACGCCTACTTCGGCAATGCGACCAACGGCAACTTCGTCGATGTCGACGTGCTGGCGGCCGGCCCGATCGTGCAGGACCTGTCGCGCAGCTTCGACAGCTACTGGAACAACGAGCGCGCCTACCCGGTGCAGTCGCTGGTGACGCGCGACGAGCTGCAGGCCATGCGCGAGCGCGCGAAGAAGGCCGACCAGGAACTGGTCGAGCAAGCCACGCGCGACCCGGACGACAAGCCCGGCGCCGACGCGCCCCCCACCGCCGAGCAGCGCGCCCGCGCCTGGGACGAGAAGCCGCTCGACCTGCGCACCGCCACCTTCGTCTGGGCGCCGGCCGTGATGCTGGCCGACAAGCCCGGCAAGATCGCCGCCGACTCCGGCCCCGGCGCCGCCAAGGCGCCCGGCCTCGTGGTCAGCCGGCCCGACGACAAGGCGAGCGCCTCGCGCGGCGTGGCCTCGCTGGAAGCCGCCTCCGACCTGGCCGCCGGCGGCGACACCGTGGTCGAGGGCCTGCTGCAGCTGATCGGCCAGGCGCGCTCCGACCTGCTCATCATTTCGCCCTACTTCGTGCCCGGCAAGGACATGCTGCAGGCCTTCTCCTCGGCGCGTGCGCGGGGCGTGCGCATCCGGGTGCTGACGAACTCGCTGGCATCGAACGACGCGCCGGTGGCGCACGTGGGCTACGCACGCCACCGCGAGGCGCTGCTGAAGATGGGCATCGAGCTGTACGAGCTGCGCAGCGAGCAGACGAGCTTCGGCAGCGTGTTCGGCTCCACGGGAAGCAGCGGTGGCGGGAGCGGTGCAGGGAGCGGAGCGGGCAGCGTCACCGGCGAATCGCGCGCGATGCTGCATTCCAAGGTGCTGGTGATGGACGGCCGGCTGCTGGTGGTCGGCTCGATGAACCTCGACCTGCGCTCGCAGCTGCAGAACACCGAGATCGCGCTGCTGATCCGCAGCAACGAGCTGTCGCGCGCGGCGTCGGCGCAGATCGAGCGCGGCATGGCCGAGCGCTCGTGGCACGTGGAACTGGTCGACGGCGCGCTGGTGTGGCGCGCCCCGAAGGACAGCGACCTGAAGGACGCCACCGCCGAGCCCGACACCAGCCTGTCGCTGCGGCTGATGCTCAGGCTCTTCGGACCGCTGGCGCCCGACGCGCTGCTCTGAAGAAGCCCGGCAGCGTCAGTGCTTGTGCTCGTGCGCCGCACCGGCGGCATCGGCACCCTCGGGCGCGCCCACCGGCAGCGTGACATCCAGCGCGGTCTTCACGCCCTTGGCGTCCTCGAACTTCAGCGTCATCGGCACGCTGGCGCCCTTGGCCAATGCGCCCTTCAGGTCGGTCATCATCACGTGGTAGCCGCCGGGCTTGAGCTCGACAGTCTGGCCCGCGGGCAACTCGAGCCCGCCGGGGAGTTCGCGCATCTTCATGACGTCGCCTTCCATCTTCATCTCGTGCACTTCGGCGTTGCCGGCCGCGGGGGTCGAGATGCTCACCAGCTTCGTGCCGGTGGGCGCGGTGAGCTTCATGAAGGCGCCGGTGCCGCTCTGGCCCGGCACCGACTGGCGCACCCACGCGTCGCGCACGTCGACCGTGGCCACGCCCTGCGCCACCACGTTCAGCCTGGCGGCCGGGCTCTTCAGGCCGGCCGTCGAGTTGCCCGAGGCCGGCACCTCGGCCCAGTCGGCCGCGCCGGTGTCGCAGGTCTGCAGCACCTTGAACCACAGCGTGCCCGGCGCCGCGGGCACCTTGCCGCGCAGCACGAACTCGGCGCGCTCGCTGCTGGGCAGCGCGCTGTCGGGGGTCTCGGCGGTCCAGCGCACTTCGCCGTCGCCGCTCTTCTGCACGTCGAGCTTCCAGCCCTTGCGCGCCTGCGCGTCGCTCAGCACGAAGCCCTTGGGCAGGCGCACCGCCAGGCCGGTGGTCGCCTTGGCGCCCTGGCAGGCGTGGCCGACGCGGAAGGCCGCGCTGTAGTCGCTGCCCACGGTGGCGGCGCCCGGCGGCAGCGTGACGTGTGCGAAAACGGCGCTCACGCCCGTCAGCATTGCGCATGTCGCTATGGTTTTGAGAGTAGTCGTCAGATTCTTCGGGCTCATGTGGTGTCGTCCTTGAAGGTGGTTGTGGGAGTCAAAGGTCGAACTTGAGTTCGGCCACGTAGGTGCGTTGCGGGTACGGGTGGAAGGCCCAGTACCTGTTGTTGTTCAGGTTGTCGATGCCGAAGGACGCGCTCCACTGCCGGTCGATCCGGTAGCGTATGCGCGCGTCGACCACGAAGAACTTCGAGAAGCCCATGTACGCGAAGCCGTTGGGGTCGCTGTTGTCGAGCGTGCCGTACTGCTTGCCGCTGTAGCGCGCGCCGACGGTGTAGCTCCACCTGGCGTCGGGCCGGTAGGTGGCCAGCAAGGACGCGCGCACCTTGGGCACGCGCGGCTGGTCGTGGCCGACGCTGGCCGCAAAGCCGCTGTTGGCGGCGATCTTCGAGCGGGTCAGCGTGAGGCTGCCGCTCAGGTCGAAGCCCTGCACGCCCACGTCGACCGCGTTCAGCGCCACCTCGAGCCCGCGCGTGCGGATGGCGTCGACGTTCTGCACCGTGTTCACGAGGTTGCTGAGGGCCTGGCTGTACAGCGCGTCCCTGGTGTTCTCGAAGAACAGCGTGGTGCGCAGCACGCCGTCGAGCCCCCAGCCCTTCAGGTCGCGCTCGGCGCTGAGCTCGGTGGTCCACGAGCGCTCGGGGCGCAGGTTCGGGTCGGTGGCCACGATCTGGTTGCCATTGATCGAGCCCTGGTAGAGCTCGCTCACGGTCGGCATGCGCACGGCGCGCCCGGTCGAGGCCTTCAGCAGCCAGTCGGACGTGGCCTGCCAGGCGATGGCGGCCTTGGGCGAGTCGTAGCTGTTCTTGCGCGGCTTGAAGTCCAGCAGCGTGGTGGCATTGCCGAGCTGGCCGCCGTAGGCCTCCCAACGCTCGTGGCGCAGGCCCAGCGTGGTCTTCCAGTCCTTCGCGAAGCGCCAGGTGTCCTGCACGTAGAGCGACTGCAGCCGGGTGTTGCCGTTGAAGGCCGAGAACGGCGTGACGGGCGATCCGCCGGTCCAGTCGAGCGTGTTGCCCACGCTGGTGCGCAGCCGCGCGGTGTCCTGCTGGAAGCCGAAGTCGACCACGTGCGCGCCCACGCCTTCGGCCGAGCCGGTGGGCCGCCAGGTGCCGGCCGCCTTGAAGGTGTTCCAGCCGGAGCCGCCCATGTCGGTGGTGCGGCCCGGGCCGCCGTTGAAGGCGCCGGGCAGAGCGGTGGTGGGCGTGCGCGAGGTGTCGCTCGAATAATCGAACAGGCTGGCCGCCACTTCCCAGTCGAACACGCCGCCGGTGTGGCTCTTCACCGCGAGGCCGTGCATGTAGTGGGTGAGCGCGGTCTCGGTGGGCGCGAGCGCGGCGCTCGGTGAATCGAGGTTGTACGTGCGCCCGGCGATGTTCACGCGCCCGCCATACACCGGCCGGCCGAGGGCATCGCGCAGGTACGTGTCGACGCCGCCGTGCGTGGTGTTGTTCCAGGCGCCCAGCGTGTAGGTGGCGTGCACGGTGGGCGAGAAGTCGTAGGCCAGCTTGAGCTTGGCCTGCTCCTGCGTGGTGTCGTAGACGGTCGATCCGCCCACCAGCCACCAGGGCTGGTTCGACGGGTTCAGCCCCGGCACCGCGCCGGTGACGGGCGTGCCCGCGTTGCCGACGCCACCCACGGTTCCGGCGCTCAGCAGCCGGTTGCCGAACACCAGCGCCTGCCCCTTGCTGTGGGTGCGCGAGGCGCTGAGCCACCACGACCAGTCGCCGCTGCGGCTGCCCAGCGACAGGTCGAGCTGCTGGCCGGCCGGCGACGAATGGCTGTTGTAGAGATCGAAGTTCGACACGAAGCCGCTGAGCTTCACGTGCGCCTCCAGCTGCGTGGGCATGCGCGTGACGTAGTCGACCACCGCGCCCACCGAGTTGCCGGGATACGCGGCCGAGAACGGGCCGTACAGCACGTCGACCCGCTCGATTTCTTCCGGCGACACCATGCCCCAGCGCGGCGCGTAGGTGGCGCCGTTGCCCAGCGGGTTGGACAGCATGATGCCGTCGGCAAACACCATCGAGCGCGCGCTGTTGCCCGTGCCCGAGGCGCGCGTGGCAAGCACGGCGTGGTTGAAGTCGCCGATGTAGCGCTTGCGCACCACCAGGCTCGGCAGGTACTTGAGCGCGTCCTCGCTGTCGGTGGCGTTGACGGTCTCCACGATCTGCTCGTGCGTCACGCCTTCGATGGTGGTCGGGATCTGCGCGGGCAGCGAGGTGGGGCGCCCGCCGGTCACCGTGACGGTGCCGAGCGCGCGGCCGCCGCCGGAGGCTTCAGGCGTGTCGGCGGCGCTCGCCTGCTGTGCCAGCGCGGGCGCGCTGAACGGGACGATGGGGAATGCCATGGCGATCGCCAGGGCACGGGAATGCTTTTTCACAGGGAACCTTCTCCACGAAACTTCGAGCCAAGAAAGCCGCACGCGCACGTCAGTCGTGCGCATGCCGCTATGGTTTTGAGAGCGTCAGGAGAAAGTCGGGGGTCCGCGCGCCGGCAACGGCGCGGCGGTGGCCGCGGCCACGCGCGCGGCGGGAATCGGCTGGAGCACGCGGCCCAGCGGCAAGGGCAGATCGAAGGCGGGAACCGCCATGGCCGGCGGCGGGGCGCCGGTCAGCACGCACAGCGGGCAGTCCATGTGGGAGGCGCCCAGCTCCTGCGCGCCGTCCTCGGTGTGGACCACCACCTTGATGGAGCCGACGCTGGAGCACACCAGCTCCATCGCCTGCGGATGCACCAGCGGCGACGCCACCGCCACGCCCAGCGACAGCACGAACCACAGCAGCACCCAGCGGCCGAGGAGGCCGACGAGGCGGGTGGGCAGACGCTGCAGGTGCATGGCGGTCGCGATTATCTGCGCACTTTGCCCTTGGCGGCAGGGGCGGCGGCCTTGGAGGCGGCCTTGGGCGCGCCTTTGGTGGCTGCCTTGGCGGGTGCCTTGGCGGCGGCCTTGCCACCCTTGGCAGCCGGCGCAGCCTTGGCCGATTTGCCGCCCTTGGCGGCGGCCGCCGGTGCGCCCTTCTGGCCGTGCTGGCCCTTCACGGCCTTGCCGCCGCGCGCCGTGGCCCTGGGCGCCGCCGAAGGCGCGGGCATGGGCGCAATGGGCGCCGCGGTCTGCGCCTGCGCGTCGACCAGCACCGGCGTCACGGTGAAGCCGCGCGCGGCCATCAGCGTCGGCAGGCCCTGCGGGCCGATCATGTGCAGCGCGCCGACCGCCGCGAACACGCCCTTGCCGCTGGCGTGCAGGCGCTCGATGCCGTCGGCCAGGTTCGGGTTGCGGTCGTCCAGCAGGCGCTTCATCAGGCGCTGCTCGGCGGGCGTCTTCACGCAGTCGCACCAGTCGGCATAGCGCGCCAGCCGGGCCGCGTCGCTGCGCGCCCAGACGTCGGCCAGCTCCTTGATCTGCCCGCGCAGCTTGCCCGACTCCAGCTCGTCGAGCGCGGCGTCGACCTGCTCGGCTTCTTCGGCTTCGGAGCCGCCGGTGAGCACCTTGAGCTGCTCGGCGGCGCTTTCGAGCGCCACGATCGGCTTGTTGCTGTTGCGCGCCGAGACGGCCAGCGATTCGTCGACGCCGAACTCGGGGTAAAGCCCGTCGGCGCGCGCCACCAGGCCGGACAGCGCCGTCACCTGAAGAATGGGCTGCATCCGCGACAGGCTGCCCGGCGGCACGCAGGCCTCGGAGGCCTGGCGCTCCAGCCGGCGCGCGCGCTCGCCGCTCAGCAGGCGGGCCAGCAGCTCGGGGTCGGCCGGGCGGGCCAGCGCCTGGGCGGTGGCGTCGTCGCGCGAGTCGAGCTCCAGCGCGAGCGTGTCGCTCTGGGTCAGCGCCTTCTGCACGGTCGGGCCGGGCCGCACCCAGTCGCCGCGGCCCACGTGCAGCGTGCCGTAGAGCCACGAGGTGCGCCCGCCGCGCTCGATGCGCCAGAGCACGCCGCGGTCCACGCCGTTGCGCAGCGCCGTGCCCGGCTTCTCGAGACTGGCGATGGCCGACGGGGGGCAGGCGGCGTGGGCGGCGAGAGGGGCCGCGAAAGTGAACACGCAGCACGTGCCCGCCAGGAGCTGGCGCGGCATGCGTTGCACGAGGCGCATCGGCGTCGAAAAATCGATGTCGCGCATCTTTGCGACGAGGATCCGGAGTATCCGCAAGGCTTGCTCCACGATGAAAGAAAGTCCGGCATTCTCACAGCACCGCTGCCCATAATCCGAAACCATGCAGAGCATCTTTCACCTTGCCTTTCACGTTCGTGACCTCGACGGCGCCCGCCGTTTCTACGGCGACGTCCTCGGTTGCGCCGAGGGCCGCAGCACCGACACCTGGGTCGATTTCGATTTCTTCGGCCACCAGGTTTCGCTTCACCTGGGCGAACCCTTCGCCACCACCCGCACCGGCCGCGTCGGCGACGCGATGGTGCCCATGCCGCACTTCGGCCTGGCGCTCGCCCTGCCCGACTGGCAGGCGCTGGCCGCGCGCCTGGAGGCCGCCGGCACCGAGTTCGTGCTGAAGCCGCAGGTGCGCTTCGAGGGCCAGCCGGGCGAGCAATGGACGATGTTCTTCTGCGACCCGTTCGGCAATCCGATCGAGGTCAAGGGTTTCCGTTCCCTCGACTCGCTTTACGACAAGTGATCCCGCGCCGCGCCGCCCCCTGCAGACCCGCCGCGCCCACGGGCAAGCCGGGGCGATGGCTGCGGCTCGGGCTTGCGGCGCTGGTCCCGCTGTTCGGCGCGGCCGCCGCGCATGCGCAGCAGGACTGCGACCTCAATGGCCGCAGCGTGAACCCCTCCAACGGCGCCAGCACCGACGGCAAGACCGGCCTCATGCGCTGCAAGGACCGCGCAAGCGGCGAGCTGCAGCGCGAGGAGCAGCTGCAGAACGGCGTGTACATGGGCCTGGTGCGCATCTACGAGAAGGGCAAGCTCGCCAAGGAGCACAGCGTCAACGCCAAGGGCAACATCCAGGGCCGCGCGCGCGAATTCTCGCCGGCCGGCCGGGTGCTGCGCGAGGCCACCTACGACGACGGCCAGGAGCGCGGCCTGGTGCGCAGCTTCTACCCCGACGGCAAGCTGCGCCGGGTCGTCTTCTACCCCGACACCGGCAACGGCAGCGAGCGCGCCTCGGCCGAGTTCACCGAGCGCGGCCAGCTGTCGGCGCTGCGCTGCGCCGACGCGCCCACGCTCTCCCCGGCGGTCGACGACGCCAAGCTCTGCGGCTTCGCGGGCACCGGCGCGTCGCAGGTCGAGCTGTTCGACGCGCAGGGCAACCTGCGCTCTCGGCTCGCGTATGTGTCAGGCAAGCGCACGCGCTCGCAGAGCTTCTACGACAACGGCAAGACGGCGGTGCTCGACGAGACGGTGGGCAACCAGCGCACCGAGCAGAACTATTCGTCGGAAGGCGTGAAGCGCCGCGAAACGGCCTACCTGCTGGTGGAGCGCGCCAACGTGCGCGTGCGCGAGCAGGCGTTCTCGGAAAAAGGCACGCTGGTGCGCGACCAGCGCTGGAACAGCGCGGGCGAGCCGATCGTCGACGACAGCTACTACCTCAACGGCCAGCCGAGCAGCAAGTCGGCCTACGGCAACAGCGGGGACATGCGCACGGTCGAGATCACCGAGTTCTACGACAGCGGCGAGCGCGCGGCGCAGGGCCGCTACCAGGTGGTGGGCCGCAGCCGGCAGATTCCCGTGGGCACCCACCAGCGCTTCAGCGAGAAGGGCAAGCTGCTGGCCGAATCGACCTTCGACGCCAAGGGCCGCATCACGCGCGAACGCGTGTGGGACGAGAACGGCGAGCTGCAGCGCGACGACGAGGTCTTCGAGGACGGCTCGCGCAAGGCGTTCGCTCAATAGCAGCCGACAGGCCGCACAAGGCGAACGCCCGCTGCGGGCGTCAGGGCGTCAGGGCGTCAGGGCGTCAGGGCGTCAGTCCAGCTTGATGCCGGCCTGCTTGATGATCGGACCCCAGCGGTTCGACTCCGCGCGCGACAGCGCCGCGAACTGCGCCGGCGTGCCGGGCATCGCTTCCATGCCGAAATCTTCGAAGCGCTTCTGCACGGCGGGCGTGCCGAAGGCCTTGTTCAGGTCGCCGTTGAGCTTGTTCACCACCGCGGCGGACAAGCCGGCCGGGCCCAGGATGCCCTGGAACGCGAACACCTCGGTGTTGGGCACGCCCACTTCGGCCAGCGTCGGCACGTTGGGCAGCAGCTTGCTGCGCGCGCCCGAGCCGATGGCCAGCACGCGCACCTTGTTGGCCTGCATGATCGACAGGCCCGAGGCCAGGTCCAGGAACATGCAGGGCACCTGCCCGCCCATCACGTCGGCCATGGCCGGTGCCGCGCCGCGGTACGGAATGTGGGTGATGAAGGTGCCGGTGCGCACCTTGAACATTTCCATCGCCAGGTGGTGCGGCGAGCCGTTGCCGGGCGAGGCGTAGTTGACCTTGCCGGGGTTGGCCTTCACGTAGGCCAGGAACTCCTTGAAGGTCTTGGCCGGGAAGTCCGGGTGCACCACCAGCGCCAGCGGGAACTTGCCGATCGCGCCGATGTAGGTGAAGTCTTTCTCGGGGTTGAACGGCAGCTTGCTGAACAGGTGCTCGTTGAAGGCCAGCACGGCGTTGTCGGCCGACAGCACGGTGTAGCCGTCGGGCTTGCTCTTGGCGACCAGGTCGGCGCCGATGTTGGTCGAGGCGCCGGGGCGGTTGTCCACCACGATCTGCTGGCCCAGCGTCTGGCGCATCGATTCGGCCAGCACGCGCGCGATCACGTCGGTGCCGCCGCCCGCCGGGTAGGGCACGACCCACTTGATGAGCTGCGCGGGATATTCCTGCGCATGGGCGAAGGGCGAGGCGGCCACGGCGGCGCCGGAGGCGAGCGTGGCGAGAAGGGTGCGGCGATCCATGGATCAGTCTCCAGTTGCTTTGTTGATTGAGAGGCTTGCTTACGAAGCGGACAGCGATGGTACGGGCAACGCGTGCAGTGCGTCGGCCAGCGCGGCGCGGCAGCGCGCCTCGTCGCCGACCTGCTCGAACAGCAGCAGCGCGAGCCGCGCGAGGAACAGCGATTCGCGCTCGGCGCCCGCTTCGGTGATGGCGCGCGCGCACTCGGCGTAGAGGCGGTCGCGGGCATCGGGGTGCAGGGGGTGAACGGGAGAGAGGGGCTGGGTCGTCGTGGTCATGCGGACATCTCCTGGACTTGCCGGACCGCGGCGCGGGCCAGCGCGGGTTGCAGCGCGCCCGCGGGCAACCGGTGCCAGCGCGCGGCCACGTGGCCGTCGGGGCGCAGCAGGTACACCGCGCCGTCCTGTGCGCCGAGCGCGTCGAACACGGCGGGCGATGCATGCGCGTCGGCGCCTTCGGTGCCCAAGCTTGCGATGCGGCGCACCACGAAAGGCAGCGCGCCTTGCAGTGCCTGCGCAACGTCGGCCGCCGGCAGCACGGCCAGGTCGGGCCGCAGCACCAGCAGCGTGAAGCTCGGGGCGATCCAGTCGCTGAGGTGGCCTTGCGCGAGCGGCTGCTCGGGCATGACCTCGCCCGGCAGCGGGCCGGCGGGCAGGTCGTTGCCCTCGCCTTCGCCTTCGCTCGAGAGCGGCGAGCCGGCATAGCGCACGGCCTGCGTCTGGCGCGGGTTGATCAGCTGCGCGATGCCGCGGTGCTTTTCCGACAGCGACAGCGCTGCCTCGCGCAGCAGGTCGAAGCCGCGCGACGGCGGCGACATGAACTCGGTGCTGCGCATCGCGTTCTCGGCGTTCACGTGGAAGGCCGCGATGCGCTCCTGCGAGTACGAGTCGAGCAGGGCCGCGTCCGACAGGCCCTTGGCCGCGAACGCCAGCTTCCACGCGAGGTTGTCGGCGTCGTCGAAGCCCGAGTTGAGCCCGCGCACGCCGAAGATCGGCATCGCATGCGCCGCGTTGCCCGCGAACACGATGCGGCCGTGGCGGTAGCTGTCGAGCGTCATCGCGCCCGCGCGGTAGACCGAGGTCCACACCGTCTTCCACGGCAGGTGGCCTTCGCCGATGGCGTCGAGGTGGCGCTGCACGAACTCGGCCACGGCCGGCGGCTGCAGCGCCTCCTCGGTGCTCTGGCCGGGGCGCAGCTGGTAGTCGATGCGCCAGATGTCGTCGGGCTGGCGGTGCATCAGCACGGTCGAGCCCGGGTTCCACGGCGGGTCGAACCACGCGCGGCGCTCGGTCGGGTGGCCGCTGTGCAGCTCGATGTCGATGATCACGTAGCGGCCTTCGTAGCCCGTGCCTTCCAGCGCGAGACCCAGCGCCTTGCGCACGAAGCTCTGGCCGCCGTCGCAGGCCGCGAGCCACTGGCCGTGCAGCCGGTAGGCGCCTTCGGCGTTGCGCACGTCGAGCGTCACGCCCTCGTCGTCCTGCGCGAGCGCCGTGAGCTCGGTGCCCCAGCGGATGTCGATGAGGCCCGGCGTCTGCTCGTTGCGGCGGAAGATTTCCTCCAGCAGGTAGTGCTCGGCGTAGTACTGCTCGAGGTTGATCATGGGCGGCAGCTTCTGCTGCGCGTCGGTCGGCATCTCGAAGCGGAACACCTCGGCCGTCTTGTAGAAGCTGCGGCCCACGCTCCACGGCAGGCCCTTGGCCATGAAGTTCTTCAGCACGCCCAGGCGCTCCATGATCTCCAGGCTGCGCCGCGAGATGCAGGCCGCGCGGCTGCCCGCGCACACCGTGTCGTCGGCTTCGAGGATCACGCAGCGCACGCCGTGGTTCGCAAGCCCCAGCGCCAGCGCCATGCCGACCGGCCCGCCACCGGCGATCACCACCGGATGGCGACCGGGTTCGACATCACCCTCCAGCGGCGGCGTCCAGGGCTTGTAGCGCGTGTAGTGGAAGGCGCCGACGGAGGGCGGCAGTTCGGTGGCACTGGCCGGCGGCGGCACGGGGCCGCTGGCGGCATCGCCCGGGGTGGCGGCGGAAGGGTTCGTCATGCGACGGGATTGTCCCGATGCGCGGGCCGCCGCAATGTCATAACTTCGTACGAGGTATTTACCCCTAGCCCGAATTTCCCGCTTTGCCTTTTCCTCAGTTCCGACCCGCATGAGACGCTGGCGCATCCACCCCACCGACACCCCGCTGGCCGCCGCCGTGGTCGGCGACGCGCTGTCCGGCGTGGGCACGGCGCACCTGGCCAACAGCTACCTGAAGGCGATGCAGCGCGTGATGCCCGTCACCTTCTGCACCGTGTTCTCGGTGAGCGCCACCGGGCGCATCGAGACGGTGTCGGCCGCCAGCAGCTACGGCAGCACGGCCGAGCGCACGTCGGAGCGCTACGTGGCGCAGCGCTTCGACCTGCTCGACCCCAACATGGCATGGCTCGCGGCGCGCAAGCTACCCCAGCGCGCGCAGCTGTGGCTGGGCCACCAGCGCGCCGACGAGGTGGCCGACCCCGCGTACCGCGCGGTCTGCTACGGCGACGTGGGCATCCGCGAGCGTGCGTCGGTGCTGTTGCTGCTGCCCACCGGGCAGCGCGTGGCGGTGAGCTTCTACCGCAGCCTGGCGCAGCCGGAATTCGATGCGGCCGATTTCGCCCGCATCGAGGCGCACGCCACGCTGCTGGCCGACGCCACCGCGGCGCACGGGCGCAGCGTAGTGGCGGTGCGCGAGGCCGCGGAGCCGGCACTGGCCTCGCGGCTGCTCGCGCTGAGCCTGCGTGAGCGCGAGGTCATCGGCCACCTGATGGCGGGCCGCACGGCGAAAGAAGCCGCCCGCGAACTCGGCGTGGAGCTGACGACGGTGCGCACGCACCAGTACCGGGCTTTCCGGCGGCTGGGGATCCGGTCGCAGAAGGAGCTGCTGCGCGGCGCGCCTGCCCCTTCTTCCCCTTCCGCCGCTTCCGCCGCTTCGGTTCAGTCCTCGGAAGCCGCCTCTTCCTGAGCCTTCGGCGGCGCGTCGCCCTGTTGCGGCTTCACCAGCGACACCGGCGCCTCCTTCGGCCGACCGCCGACCGCCACGATCTCCTGGTCGATCGCGCCGAACAGCGAGCGCCCGTCGGCACCCTTCATCTCGATGCGGATGGTGTCGCCGAACTTCATGAACTCGGTGTACGGCTGGCCGCTCTGGATGGTCTCGATGCAGCGCTTCTCGGCAATGCACGAGTAGCCCTTGGGCCAGTCCATGTGGCCGTTCTTCTCCACGCCCTTGTTGCTCACGGTGCCGCTGCCGACGATGCTGCCGGCGCGCACATTGCGCGTCTTGGCGATGTGGGCGATGAGCTGGCCGAAGTGAAAGGTCATCTCGGGGCCGGCGTCGCACATGCCGACCTTGCGTCCGTTCCAGCTGCTGTGCAGCGCCAGGTGCACGCGGCCCTTCTGCCAGGCCTCGCCGATCTCGTCGAGCGTCACGGCCACCGGGCTGAAGGCGGTGGCGGGCTTGCTCTGGAAGAAGCCGAAGCCCTTGCCCAGCTCGGCCGGGATCAGGTTGCGCAGGCTCACGTCGTTGGCCAGCATCACCAGGCGGATGCCCTTCAGCGCCTGCTCGGGCGTGGCGCCCATGCGCACGTCGCCGGTGACGACCGCGATCTCGGCCTCGAAGTCGATGCCCATGGCCTCGCTGGGCACGACGACGTCGTCGGTCGGGCCGAGGAAGTCGTCGCTGCCGCCCTGGTACATCAGCGGGTCTTGATAAAAGCTCTCGGGCACCTCGGCGTTGCGCGCCTTGCGCACCAGCTCCACGTGGTTCAGGTAGGCCGAGCCGTCGGCCCACTGGTAGGCGCGCGGCAGCGGGGCCATGCACATGGCGGGGTCGAACGGGAAGGCGTGGCGCGCGCGGCCGGTGTTGAGGGCGTCGTACAGGTCCTGCAGCTGCGGGCTCATGAAGCCCCAGTCGTCCAGCACCTGCTGCAGCCGGCTCGCGATGCCGGTGGCGTAGTGGGCGAGCGTGAGGTCGCGCGAGACAACGACGAGCTGGCCGTCGCGGGAGCCGTCCTTCAGGGTGGCGAGTTTCATGGTGCGGTGCGTGCGTACGTGCGTGAGGACGAAGGACACGGCGCACGCACGAGGCCGGGCGCCGCTCCCACTTAAACTGGTTGAACGGGCGGCAGTGTACCGAGGTGGTCTTGGTGAACCTCCGTGCCGGCGCCCCACTCCACACACTGATGTCGACGTCCGTCGCCCCGTCCTCGTTGCCTTCGCTGCCCCCCGGCCTGCCCGGGCGTCCGTCGTGGCGGGCGATGGCCGGGCTCACGCTGCTGGTCGCGCTGCTGCACCTGCTGCTGCTCGGGCTGGCGCCGATGGCCATCGGGCCGGAGCCCTCGCCGCTGGCGAACAAGTTCATCACGCGCACCATCGTGATCGCGCCGCCCGCCTCCGACACCCCCCCGGCGCCGGCCGCGGCCGCACCGGCCGAGGCCAGGCCGGCACCGCCGCCCAAGCCGAGGCGCCCTCGCGCGCCGACGCCGCCCCGCCCGAAGCCGACCCCGGCCCCGGCTGCCGTGGCACCGGAACCGGACGCATCCACGCCACCGCCCACGGACGCACCCGAACCGGTAGCCCAGGCCACGCCCGACGCAGGCGCGGCGCCACCCGATGCGGCGGCGAGCGCGCCAGCGGCTGCATCGTCCCCCGCCGGAGGCACCGGAACCGGCACCGCGGCCGCCGGCGGCGAAGCCTCGGGCACCATCGCCGGCACCGAGGCACTGAGGATTCCGGGCTCGGTCACGCTCGACTTCGAAGCCACGGGCCAGATCGGGGCCTCGCCCCAGCGGGGCGTGTTCGGCGAACTGGTGTGGCTGCAGGACGGCACCCGCTACGACGGGCGGCTGACGCTCAAGGCCGTGTTCTTCACCTTGCTCAACTGGCACAGCACCGGCCGCATCGGCCCTTCAGGCCTGGAGCCGGAGCGTTACTCCGAAAGCCGCAAGTCCGAGGTGGCCTCGCATTTCGTGCGCGACCAGGGGCAGATCGTGTTCAGCAGCAACGTGCCCCCGGTGCCGCTGCTGCCCGGCGCGCAGGACCGCATGAGCGTGATGATGCAGCTCGGCGGGCTGCTGGCGGCCAGCCCGCAGCGCTACCCGGCTGGCACCCGGATCTCGGTGCAGACGGTGGGGCCGCGCGATGCCGATGTGTGGGTCTTCGTGGTCGGCGACGAGGAAAAAGTGAGCCTGCCGGCCGGCGAGTACGCCGCGCGCAAGCTCACCCGCATCCCGCGCAAGGAGTTCGACCGAAAGCTAGAACTGTGGCTGGCCCCGGCCTACGGCTACCTGCCGGTGCGCATCAAGCAGACGGAACCCAACGGGGACTTCGCTGACGCCCAATTGCGCAAACCCCTACCCGCCGGACCTGCAAACTGAGGAGAAAGTCACATCATCGGGACCAAAGGCAAAAAGTAAACCGTTAGTTTTACAAAAAGACAACCAGACTTGAAACTGGCGCGTTGATTGCTATCTAACCCCCATGAACGCCATCGACTTTCTCACAGGGCCCGCCATGAACATGCTTTATGACTCGGAGTCTTTCGTCGTCGTGCACGTGCAGCCCAATGAAGGCGACGAGCCGGCGCAGCCCAATGTGCCGGTTCTGGAACGCCACGGGTTCGAGATCGTGGACAAGCGTTCGGGCAAGGAGGTCTACCTCGACGGCTCGTGGGCCGAACTGTTCCAGCAGCAGATCGCCGCCTGGCAGCTCAACACCCCCACCCAGGAAGAAGTGGAAGACACACTCGAAGGCTATGCCGAGCTGGCCCACACGCCGGTCCTGGTGCACTGAGGCAGCCAAGCCCCTCGGCTTTTCCGGTCTTCCGGCAGCAAGAAGCGCCCCGCGGGGCGCTTTTTTCATTCAAGGGCCGCCTTCGGCAGCTTTTCAGCGGTAGATCCACCGGAACATCGGCCCCACCAGCAGCAGCACCGCCACCAGCCGGCACACCTGGAACGCCGTGACCACCGGCACGCCCAGCTGCAGCACCTTGGCGGTGATCGACATCTCGGCGATGCCGCCCGGCGAGGTGCCCAGGATCATCGTGGCCGGGTGCAGCCCCGTCGCCCAGGCCAGCAGCCACGCCACCGCGCCGCACAACACCAGCATGCCCAAGGTGCCCAGCGCCACCGAGCCCAGCCAGCGCGGCGCCGTGTGCAGGAACTCGCGGCTGAAGCGCACGCCCAGGCTCACCGCGATCACCAGCTGCGCGGCGTTCGACATCCAGCCCGGCACCGCCGACAGCGACTGCCCGGCCACGGTGAACGCCATCGCCACCAGCAGCGGCCCCATGAACCACGGGTTGGTGCGCTTCAGCGCGCGCATCGCCAGCCCGCCGATGCCGGTCGCCGCGGCCAGCAGCGCCAGCCCGCCCAGGTCGACCTCGCGCGCACCGGGCGGATTGATCTCGAGGCCGTGCAGCCCGCTCCACTGCATCGCGAACGGGATCGTCACCGTCACCACCACCAGCCGCAGGCTGTGCGCGGCGGCCACGAGGTCGGTGCGCGCGCCGGCCGATTCGGCCATCAGCGTCATCTCCGACGCGCCGCCGATGGCGCCCGAGAAGTAAGTCGTGGCTCTCATCGATCTCGGCGGCACGTGGGCCATGCGCGCCGCGTGCATCCGGTGCAGCCAGCGCCCGAAGCCCCAGCCCAGCAGCAGTGCCCAGGCAATGGCCAGCGCAATCGCCCACCACACGCCCGCCACCAGCGACACCACGTGCGGCGTGAAGTACAGGCCCAGCGCGGTGCCGATGGTCCACTGCCCCGCGTTGCGCAGCGGCGTGGCGCTGGCGGTCGGCGCCCCGGCGATCGAGGCCAGCGACACCGCGAGCAGCGGGCCGATCATCCAGGGCAGCGGCGTGTGCAGCGCCAGGCAGGCGCCCGCGGCGGCCAGCGCAAGGAGCAGCGTGGCCAGCACGCGAACGAGGAAGCGAGGAGACAAGGGCGGGCGCGTACAGGCGAAAGCGGAAAAGGACGGCACGGCGTGCGCGCAGCGACCGCATAGTATGGCGCGATGCGTCCTCCACACCGGCCCGCGCGGGCCTCCCGCCTGCTGTTCTCCCTGCTCGCAGTTGCCACCTTCGCGGGCTGCGGTGCCTTCGCGCCCGGCGCCGACGCGCCCGATGCCCCCATCGCGCGCCGCGTCGACGCGCTGCAGCCGGTGGGCGCGCTGCTGCTCGGCGAGCAGCACGACGCGCCCGAGCACCACACGATCGAGCGCGAGACGGTCGAGGCGCTGGTCGCGCGCGGCCACCTCGCCGCGCTGGCGCTCGAGATGGCCGAGGAAGGCCGCAGCACCGCGCACGTCGCGCCCACCGCCACCGAGGCGCAGGTGCAAGCCGCGCTCGACTGGAGCGACAAGGCCTGGCCCTGGGCCAGCTACGGCCCGGCGGTGATGGTGGCGGTGCGCGCCGGCGTGCCGGTGGTCGGCGCCAACCTGCCGCGCGCCCGCATGAAGGACGCGATGGCCGACGTCTCGCTCGACGCACAGCTCAACGGCGAGGCCTACGCCGCGCAGCAGGACGCCGTGCGCGACGGCCACTGCGGGATGCTCCCCGAATCGCAGATCGTGCCGATGACGCGCATCCAGGTCGGGCGCGACCGCGCGATGGCGCAGGCCATCGTCAAGGCCAGGCGGCCGGGCCAGACGGTGCTGCTGATCGCCGGCGCGGGCCACGTGATGCGCACGCTGGGCGTGCCGCAGCACCTGCCGGACGAGGTCAAGGTCGCGTCGGTGCGGCTGATGGCCGCGCCCGCGACCACCGCCACGGTGACCGGCGATTTCGACAAGACCTGGTTCACGCCGCCGCTGCCCGAGAAGGATTACTGCGCGGAGTTCAAGCGCCAGTCCAGGCCGCAACCGAAGGCCTGAACGCTCCCTCCGCGTCACGGCGCGCACAAAAAGAAAGCCGCAAGCCCGAAGGCCTGCGGCTTTCTTGTCGTCCAGCGGGTCCATGGACCCGCGGCCCCGCCTCGCTCAGCGCGCCGAGATCGTCGACACCGACGCGTTGCCCGTGGCCGATGCCGTGATCTGGTTGCCCGCCGTGCGCAGCGTGCTGCCGCCCACCGCGCCCGACACGCCCACGCCGAAGTTCACGCTCGTCACCGTGGCCGTCACCGCGCCGGTGTTGACTTGGTAGTTGGCCACCGCGGCGCTCGGCGTGCCGGTGTTCAACGCGGTCTGGGTCAGCCGGTTGGTGGCGCTGTTGCCCACCGCCTGCGCGGCCAGCGCGTTGCCCGTGACGCCGACCGTGCCGTTCGACACGCCCGCGCCCAGTGCCGTGCCGTTGAGCGCCACCTGGTAGCTGGTGCCCATGCTTTCGGCCTTCACCGCGCCGGTGTTGGTCTGGCTGTTCAGGATGGCCGCGCTCGCGCCCACGTTGAGCGCCAGCGGCGTGCCCACGAGGCTCGACGAGCCCACCGCCGCCGCGGGGCCGTAGCCTGCGCCGCCGCTCGACTCGAGCACGTTGGTCGCCGCATTGCCGCGCGCCAGTGCGGCGGTGCTGTTGCCGTCGATCGACACGCTGCCGCCGTTCAGCGGCACCGCGCCCGCCAGCGTCACGCCGGCCATGGTGCTGGCCGTGGCCGTCACCGCGGCGCTGCTGGCCTGCACGTTGGCGATGCCCGCGCTCGCACCCTGCGTGGCGCCGCTCGCCACCGACAGCGTGTTGGCCGCGCGGTTGGCCGAGGCTTCGGCGAAGGTGCTGTTGCCCGACACGGTGAGTGCGCCGTTGACCAGGCCCTGCGTGCCGGCCACGGCGCGGTCGTCGTTGTAGATCGACGTGCTGGCCGTGCTGCCGACCGTCGCGGCGGCCGTCTGGCGGTTCGACAGCACGTGGTCGCCGGCGGCGCTCACGTTGTCGGGGCCACCTGTCTCGGCCAGCGTCGCCGTGCCCGTGCTGCCCGCCGGCCGCGTGTTGACCGCGGCCACGCCGAGCGTGTTGGTCGCGTCGTTGGTCACGGCCAGCGCGGTGTTGCTGTTGCCCGAGAGGCGCACCGCCGAGTTGCTCGACGCGGCCGGCGCGAACAGCGCCAGCGTGGACGACGCCGTCACCGGTGCCGTGCCCGACTGCGACGACTGCAGCGCCGAGCGCGCCGCCACGTTCGCGCCTTCGAGCGCCACGCTGTTGAGCGCCGTGTTGGCCACGGCCTTCGCACTCTGGCTGTTGTTCGACACGCTCAGCGTCGAAGTGCCCACGCCCGACAGCGCCGCGGTGTCGATGCCCGTGCTGCCCGTTGCCGTGGCCGACACCGCGCCGGTGCCCTGCTGCACGTTGGCCAGCACCTGGTCGGCCAGCACGGCCACGGCCGACGCCGGGCCCGCCAGCGCCGTGGCCGGCAGCGCCGAGCTGCCCGCGATGGTGCCGCTCTTCACGGCGAGGCTGTTGGTCGCGGCGCTGCCGGTGGCGGCGGCGCCGGTGCTGTTGCCTTCCAGCGTGGCGCTGCTGCCGGCCAGCGCGTTGGCACCGGTCAGCGTGAGGCGGCTCACGTTGTTGGCGCTGGCGGTCACCGCGGCGTTGCTGTCCTGCGCGTTCAGCACCACGGTGTGCGCCGACTGCGACGCGCCGCCGGCCAGCGAGGCCGCGTTGGTCGCGCGGTTGGCGGCGGCCTCGGCGTAGGTCGCGTTGCCGGTGATCGCGAAGCTGCTGTTGGTCAGCCCCGCGTTGACGGGCACCGCGCGGTCTTCGTTGTAGAGCGCGGTGTCGGCCGTGGCGGTGGCCGAGGTGCCGGCCGACTGCACGTTCACCAGCACCTGGTCGCCCAGCGCGAGGCTGGCGGACGGCACCGCGCCTTGCAGCGCCACGCCCGGCAGCGGCAGGCCGCCGCCCGAGCTGCCGCCCGCCACGCTCAGCTTGTTGTCCACGTCGTTGATCACGCCGAGCGCGGTGTTGCTGTTCTTCGCGATGCTCACCGACGACCCCGTGGCCGAGGCCTGTGCAAAGGCCTGCATGAACGAACGCGACGACACCGCCGCCGTGCTGCCCTGCGCCGACAGCAGCGCAGCGCGGGCGGCAACGTCGGTGGCCGAGAGCGCGATGGCATTGCTGGCGGTGTTGGCCACCGCCTTGGCGCCCTGCGCGTTGTTCGACACGCTCAGCGTCGAGCCGGCCATGGCCGCGCCGGGCACGGTGTCCACGCCGAAGGCCGCCGCCACCCTGGAGGAAATCGGCGCCGTGCCGGTCACCAGCTGCACGTTCGACAGCGCATGGTCGGCAATGGCACCGGCCGCGCCCGCCACGCTGGCCGCGCCGCCCAGCGGCAGGCCGTTGCCAACCGCAATGGCCTCGCCCTTCACGTCGATGCGGTTGGCCGCGGCGTTGCCCGTGGCCGAGCCGCTGGCCGCATTGCCGTCGACGCTGACCTGCGAACCCTGCAGGCTCGCACCGCCCAGCACCACCCGCACGCCGTCCTTGTTCGCGAGCGACGCGCCTTCCTGCCCTGTCAGCGAGGTGACCGTTGCACTGGTGAGCTGCAGGTTCTGCACCGCCGTGGTGGTCGCCACGCCCAGGCCGTCCACGCTCACGCCGTTGACCGCGCTGTTGCTGGTGGCGCCGGCCAGGGTGGCGTTGCCGCTGGCATCGATCTTCGAATCCGCGACCGCGCCCACGACGGTGGTGAGCACTTCGGCCCCGCCGCTGCGTTGCGCCGACACCGTGCCCTGGCCCGACTGCGCGTTCTGCACGCTGAAGGCGGCGTTGGTGTTCAGCGTGTTGCCCGTGAGCGTGGCACCGCTCAGCGCGAAGCCCGCCGTGTCGATGTTGTTGGCCTTCACCGCCACCGTGTTGCCGGTGGCGCGGCTGCCGTAGGCCAGCGCCTGCGCCGTGTTGCCCGAACTCGACACCGAGCCGTCGGCCAGCGTGCCCGTGACCGTGGTGCGCACCACCGTGCCGCCGGCCGCGATGGCCGAGACGCCGGTGGCCGCGCCCGCGACCGCCTGCGTGTTGGTGACGTTGGCCACCGCCGCGTTCGCGCCGCCCACGTTGCCGAGCTTCAGCGTGAGGCCGCTGGCCGCGTCGTTGCCGTAGGTGGCGGCGACCAGGGCGTTGCGGTCGTTCACCACGCTGGCGTCGGACACGTTGCCGCCGACGGTCACCGCGAGCGTGTTGGGGCCGGTGGCCGAGGTGTTGATGTTGGCCTGCACCGACTGGTCGTTGAGGATGCCGTAGGCCGCGCGCACCGTGGGTTGGGTCGCGCCGTTGTTGTCGAACGGCAGGCCGCTCGCCACGTTGACGTTCACGCTCGACGCCGCGCCGGCCGAAGGCGTGGCCGCCAGCGCACCGCCGGTCACGCCCAGGGTGTTGGTGGCCGCGTTGCCGTAGGCAATGGCGCGCTGCAGGTTGCCGCTGAGCGTGGCCGAGCCGCCCGCGAGGTTGCCGTTCACCGTCACGCGCGCCTCGGGGTTCGACAGGCCCGCGCCGACGCCCGAGTTCGCATCGGCCATCTGCACGCTCGCAATGCCCGCGCCCGTGCCGACGGCGTTGCCGCTCAAGGTCAGCGTGTGGGTGGCGCCGTTGCCCAGCGCCACCGCTTCCTGGCGGTTGTCGCTCATCGCCAGCGTGCTGTTGGCGACGTCCGCGCCGCCGCCGTTGGCGATCAGTGCCAGCTGCGAGCCCATGTTGATGGCCGCGACGCCGCCGTCGTACAGGCCCTGCAGGTTGCTCATGGTCACGGCGCCGCCGGCGGACACGCGCCCGTCGGAACTCGTGCCGCCGGTGAGCACGGCGTTGCCGTTGCCGATGGCCACGCTGCCGGCCTGCAGCGCCAGGCTCTGCGTGACCTGGTTGCCCTGCGCGGTGGCCGCCACGGTGTTGCCGGCCACCGTGACCGCGCTGCCGCTGGTCTGGCCGGCGCCGGGCGCGGGTGCCTCGCCGGTCTGCGCGCCGATCACCGAGGGCGTGATGAACGCCGTCACCGGGGCCGAGAAGTTGGCCTGCTGGTTCGACACCGCCGCGGTGCCTGTGAACGAGGCCGCGTTCTTGCCGGTGGCGATCGCGCTCGACGCGGTGTTGCCGGTGGCGTCCGCCGTGATGCCGTTGTCCGACAGCGTGACCGCGCCGGCCTTGCTCGACTGCACGCCGGCCAGGATCAGCGCGCCGTCGGTCTGCGCGAAGGTGGCCGCGCCGATGTTGCCCTGGCTGTTGACGATGGCCAGGTCGCTGTTGACGTTGGTGGTCACGCCCACGCCGTTGTGCGTGCTGTTGTTGGCGGCCGTGGCGGCGGTGCCGGTGCCCGCCACGCTCAGGTCGCCGATCACGATGCGGTTGCCCGCCACGCCGGCCGCGCCGAGCGCCTCGTTGCCGGTGGCCGCGCTGGAGATGTCGTTGCCGCGCACCGACAGCGAACCGGTCAGCACGTTGGCACCGCCCGCGGGCGCGCCGCTCACGATGCCCATGACGACCGAGCCCGTGTTGACGGCCGAGTGCGTGGCCAGGATGCCGTTGCCGTTGGCCTGCAGGTTGGCGACCACCGCAGAGCCCGCGAAGGACGCGCTACCCTGGATCTCGGCCGTGCTGGTGGCGCTGTTGGCCTTGAGCACGGCGGAGATCGAATTGCGTTCGAGCACCGCCGCCGTGCTCAGCGTGTTGCCCGCGTTGGCCGTGAGCATCAGGTCGACCAGGCTGCCCTGCACGCGCGCCTCCGAGCCGCCGCCGGTGGCCGACTGCAGCGAGGTCACCACGATGTTGCCCTTGGCGTCGAACAGCTGCGCGCCGGCCGGGTAGGTCAGCACCGAGCTGCCCGCCTGCGGCGCGGCGCCGGTCGCGGCCGTGCCCGACACCACCGAGCTGCCGCTGTTGAGCGTGGTCGCCGCCGAGATGGTGTTGTCGGCATTCACCACGCTGCCGCTTTGCAGCACGGCCGACTCGAGCACCAGCTTGCTGTTGAGCACGCTGCTGTTGATCACGCCCGTGTTGGTCGACACGCCGAGCGTGGCCGCGTTGTTCACCGGCAGGGGCGTGGCCGGCTGGATGCCGTTGGCGAGGCTGTTGCCGGTGGCGGTGGCGCCGATCAGGTTGCCGGTGGTGCTCGCGGCCACGGGGTTCGGGTTCGACGGCGTGCCGGTGGAGGTGGTGCCCACCGTGGCGTTGGTGATGGCCGCCGCGACGTTCGCGGCATTGGCGTTGCCCGAGTTCACCGTCGGCGTGCCGGTGGCCGTGCCGTGGTAGGTGGCATCGACCAGCGTTTCCGCGGCCTGCGCCCCGGAGGCGGCGATCAACGCCGTCGCCACGGCCGTGGCGATGGTGCTGCGGCTGAACATGGGCGCGCGTGCGGCCCGGCTTTGGATCTTGCGTGCTTTCATGGCGTGACTCCTCGGGTGTTGGAAGCGGTCAGGGTCGAAAAAAAGAAGGCGGCGCGCACGGCTGCGCATGGGCACGGGCGCGCTGCGGGAGCTGGGGGAGATGAAGGGAATTGGGGGAATTGCGGGAGCGGTGGCTCAGTCGCCCTTGACGGTGCCGTCCGCGGCCGAAGGCGCGGCGCCGCCGACCACCGGGCTGCCGACGCGCAGCTTGGCGATCTCCTGCAGGCCCGGCCCGTCGCGGTGGATCGACGTGTCGGCCGCGTCGGGGCGCCAGGTGACGCTGATGGCGGCCGGTGCCACGCCGCGGTTGGCGAGCGCGGAAGTGACGGCCGCGATGCGCTGGTCGGTCAGCTCGTCGCGCTTGCGGGCGTCCCAGTTCTCGGTGTCGCGCGCCACCAGCACGATGTCGGTCGCGCCCTTCCTGGCGGCGCCGGCGATCTGGTCGATCAGCGAGAGCGAACTGCCGCCGAGCGTGGTGGCGCCGAAGTCGAACGACACCTGCGTGGCGTTGCCCGTGAGGCGCGCGCCGCCCGGGCCGCCGGCGTTGACGGCCACGCCGCCCTGCGCCACGGGCATGGCCTGCGCCGTGCCGCCCGCGGTGGCGTCGCCGGGGTTGTCGACCTTGCGCAGCTCGGCCGCGGGCGTGAGCGCAATCGGTTCGCCGGTGCCCGGGCGCATCGTCATGCAGGGCCGGTGGTCGACCTGCGTGACGGCCGCCATGAGCCGCACCACGCCTTCCTCGAGCGCGGCGCGCACGCCCATCTGCACGGGCTCCTGGCCCTTGGCGCCGATGTCCACGTCGTACAGCTTGCTGCCGAAGAAGCGGAACACGTTCAGGCCCACTTCGTAGCCATTGAACTGCTTGGTGAGGCTCACCGTGCGCACCACCATCAGCGACTTGGTGTCGACGATGCGCAGGTCCACGCTCACCGACTGGCTGAAGGTGCGCGCCTTCACGCCCACCTGGTTCACCGCGGCCTCCACGCCGCCCGAGTTGATGTTGTAGTTCAGCTCGGTGATGCCGCCGACGATGAAGTAGTCGGACTTGTTGATGGTGCCGCCGAAGTACGGCAGCCACGGCACGTTCTGTCCGCCGCCGGGGCCGCCGAGCTGGTGCGCGCGGCCGTCGCCGAGCTGGCGGCGGTCGGCGTAGGCCAGCTCGCGCTCGGCGATCACCGGGTCGAAGCGCTCGGCGATGCTCACCGCGCCGCCGAGCTTGCCCAGGGCCGAATACACCATGAGCGCGCCGCCCTGCGTGATGGCGTTGCCTTCGTTGATGCTGTACTTGCCGGTGTAGTCCTTGACGTCGCCCACGCCGATGACGATGGGCGGGCGCCGCGTGGCCGCGACGTGGTCGGCGTAGCAGGCGAGCACGGCTTCCATGGGTGTGATGTTGTCGCGCACCGAGGGGCCGAGAACGACCGGCGCTTCGCCGGGCGCGAAGCGCTGCTGCGGCGCGGCGACGCAACCGGCGAGCACGATGGAGGCAAGCGCCGTGGCGGCGAGCGTGAATCTGCGGGTGATGTGCATGGTGCGTGCCCCGTTCAATTGAGCACGCCGAAGGCGCATGCCGAGCTGCCGCCGACGCTCGCGGTCTGCGCGCCCGCGTTGCCCTGGGTCGAGTTCAGCGCCTGGGTGGCCGCGCCCTGCACCTGCGTGCTGGTGCCGCCAACCACGGCCGAACCCACCGCGCCGGCATTGGCCTGCGACGTGCCCACCGTGGCACCGCCCAGCGTGCCGACCGCCGTGCGGCTGTCGTTGCCCGAAGCGCTCGAGGTCGCCCCCGCGTTGGACGGCGAATTGGCCACCGTGCTGTTGTTGCCGTCGTTGCCGGTCGAGGTGGCCGAGACGTTGCAGTTGTACTGGCGCCCGATGGTCGTGTTGTAGACCGGGGCCGCGTAGTAGCCGCTCTTCTGCTTGCGGACCATGTCCTGGATGGCCGCCTGGTTGACCTTGTCGGCACTCGACTGGAACTGCCAGGACGTGTTCTCGCCGACGTTGTTGGCCAGTGCCATCAACGGCGCGCACGCCACCGCCAAAAGAAATACGCGTTGCATGACGATCCCTCTCTGGAAAACGCACCCGATGAATTCGTAAGTGCTAAGTTTCTGGAGGGCGATGCTATGGACCGGGTGCGCTGGCCGGTATCCCGGGAATCGGTAGAACTGCGCCGAACCAACACCGAGGCCGCGCGGCGCGCCGGCGCGCGAAAAGAGCACGCGAGAGCACGCAGGAACGCGCATGGTTGCCTGAAGACGCGCGAAAAAAAGCCGCAAGGAGCGGAGCGCTCCTTGCGGCCTGCGGGTCGATGGCGGGCGAACCCGCCGCGGCTCAGGCGTGTGCCTTGATCGAATCCGCGAGCGTGTTCACGAGCGTGTCGATGTGCGACTTCTCCACGATGTACGGCGGCGCGATCACCAGCACGTCGCCCGCGGGCCGCACCAGCGCGCCCTTGTGGAAGCAGTCCAGGAAGATGTCGTACGCGCGCTTGCCCGGCGTGCCCGCGATGGGCGCGAGCTCCACCGCCGCGGCCAGGCCGAGGCTGCGGATGCTGACGACGTTGGGCAGGCCCTTGAACGTGCTGTGGAAGGCATCGCCCAGCACCTTGCCCATTTCGCCGGCGCGCGAGAACAGGTTCTCCTGCTTGAACAGGTCGAGCGTGGCGACGGCCGCGGCGCAGGCCACGGGGTGGCCCGAGTAGGTGTAGCCGTGGAAGAACTCGACCACGTGCTCGGGCGCGTCGGTCTTCATCATCGCGTCGTAGAGCTTGTCGCGGCAGATCACGCCGCCCAACGGAATCACGCCGTTGGTCACGCACTTGGCGAAGTTCAGCATGTCGGGCACCACGCCGTAGTAGTCGGACGCGAAGTTGGTGCCCATGCGGCCGAAGCCGGTGATGACCTCGTCGAAGATCAGCAGGATGCCGTGCTTGTCGCAGATCTCGCGCAGGCGCTTCAGGTAGCCCTTGGGCGGCAGGTACCAGCCGGCCGAACCGGCCACCGGCTCGACGATGATCGCGGCCACGTTGCTCGGGTCGTGCAGCGGCAGGATGCGCGTCTCGAGCTCGACCAGCGGGTCTTCGGTCCACACCGGTTCCTCGTTGTGGATGTAGGCGTGGTTCACCGGGTCATGGATGAAGCGCATGTGGTCCACGCGCGGCAGGAAGGCCGAGCCGAAGACCTTGCGGTTGCCCGGAATGCCGCCCACCGACATGCCGCCGAAGCCCACGCCGTGGTAGCCCTTCTCGCGGCCGATGAACACGTTGCGATGGCCCTCGCCGCGCGCGCGGTGGTAGGCCAGCGCCACCTTCATCGAGGTGTCGGCGGCTTCGGAGCCCGAGTTGCAGAACAGCACCTTGTTGAGGTCGCCCGGCGCCAGCGCGGCGATGCGCTCGGCCGCCTCGAAGGCGCGGTCGTTGCTGACCTGGAAGGCGGTGGCGTAGTCGAGCGTGTCGAGCTGCTTCTTGATGGCCTCGTTGATCGGCTTGCGGTTGTGCCCCGCGCCCACGCACCACAGCGAGGAGATCCCGTCGATCACCTTCTTGCCGTCGTGCGTGGTGAACTCCATGCCGTCGGCCGCCACGAAGACGCGCGGGTCTTTCTTGAAATGGCGGTTGGGGGTGAAGGGCAACCACTGGTTGTCCATGTTGAAGTCCTGATGGGCCATGTCTCGCTCCTGAGGGTATGGGGTCGACGAAAATCGCAATTCTGGCACCCCTGCCACAATGACGCCCCTGATGACGACCACTACGCCCACGCACATCGCGCCCGCCTACATCCTGAACCTCTCCTGTCCCGACCGGACGGGCATCGTGCACGCCGTGTCGGGCTTCCTGCTCGAACGCGGCGCCAACATCGAGGAGGCGGCCCAGTACAACGACCACGGCACCGGCCTGTTCTTCATGCGCGTGCGCTTCGCCTGCGCCGAGCACAGCGAGGCCGTGCTGCGCGAGGCGCTGCAGACCTTCGCCGCCGGCTTCGGCATGAACCTGCAGCTGCACGCCGCGGCGCAGCCGATGAAGACGGTCATCCTGGTGAGCAAGGAAGGCCATTGCCTGAACGACCTGCTGTTCCGCTGGAAGAGCGGCCTGCTGGCCATCGACGTGCGCGCCATCGTCTCGAACCACCGCGACTTCTACCAGCTGGCCGCCAGCTACAACGTGCCGTTCCACCACATCCCGGTGACGGCCGCGACCAAGGCGCAGGCCGAGGCCAGGCAGCTGGAAATCATCGAGGCCGAGGGCGCCGAACTGGTGGTGCTCGCGCGCTACATGCAGATCCTGAGCAACGACCTGTGCCGCAACCTGGCCGGCCGCGCGATCAACATCCATCACTCGTTCCTGCCGAGCTTCAAGGGCGCCAAGCCCTACTACCAGGCGCACGACCGCGGCGTGAAGCTGATCGGCGCCACCGCCCACTACGTGACGGCCGACCTCGACGAGGGCCCGATCATCGAGCAGGACGTGACCCGCGCCGACCACACCGACACGGTCGAAGACCTCACGGCCCGCGGCCGCGACACCGAGAGCCAGGTGCTGGCGCGCGCGGTGAAGTGGCACAGCGAGCACCGCGTGCTGCTCAACGGGCACCGCACGGTCGTCTTCCGCTGACACCTGTCCCCTGTAGCCCTTCAACCCGCTTGTAAGCGGGTGTAGCATCCTGCGCCAAACGAGGAGGCGCGATGCGACGTTGGATGGGTGGAGTTTTGCTGGCCGTGCTCTCGGCCGGCCTGTTCGGGTGCTCGGCCAGCGGGCCCCGGTTTTCGGAAATGGCGGGCAGCATGCCGTCGCTCGGCGAGAACGAGGGGCGGATCTACTTCTACCGGAACTCGATCATGGGCGCCGCGCTGCAGCCCGAAGTGGTGGTCGACGGCCAGGTGGTCGGCAAGTCGCGGCCCAACAGCTTCTTCTACATCGACCGCCCGGCAGGCACCTACCGGGCCAGCGCCCGGACCGAGGCCGAAGCCACCATCAACGTGGTGCTGCGGCCCAAGCAGACGGCCTACGTGCTGATGAGCATCAACTTCGGCATTGCCGTCGGACGCCCCGGCTTCGAACGCGTGTCCGAGGCGGAAGGCCGCAAGGAACTGCAATCGCTGGCGTACGACGACAGCCTGCCCGCCGCCAGCAGCGTGAAGGCTGCCGCGGCACCTGATGCTCCTGGTGCTCCTGGTGCTCCTGGTGCTCCTGCCGCCCCTAAGGTCGCGGTCGCTGCCGCGGTTGCCGCCCAGCCCGCCGTGGCAGCCCAACCTCTCGCGGCGATCCCCACCCCACTGCCCGCGCCCGCGCCCGCGCCCGCACCTGCACCTGCACCTGCACCTGCGCCTGCGCCGCCGCCGCGCGTCGCGGCCACCGCTGCGTCCGAGGCCGCGCCGTTTGCCAGGACACCCCTGAACGACCTGCGGCTGCTCCTGCCGGCCAACCGCTGAGACCACACCTGCCATGAGATTCAAGTCTTCCCCGGTGCGCCCGGCGTTTGCCACGCCCGCCACCCTCGCTACCCTCGCTACCCTCGCGATCGCGCTGACGGTTGCCACCGCGTCCGCCCAGGAGGCGCGCCACGGCCCCGACCTCGCCCCCGACGCGCTCTTCGCGCGCGTGTCGTCCAGCGTCTGGGTGGTGCAGGCGAGCGACGCGCAAGGCAAGGTGCTCGCCACCGGCAGCGCGGTCGCCACCGGCCCCAACAGCGCGGTCACGAGCTGCCAGTTGCTCGCGAAAGCCAGCGCGGTGGCGGTGAAGCGCGACAACGTCAGCTACGGCGCGACGCTGGAGTTTCCCGACGCCGAGCGCGACCTCTGCCAGTTGCGCATCGCGAACTTCAACGCGCCCGCCCTCGGCATCACGCCGGCGAGCGCACTGCAGGTGGGCATGCCGCTGTACGCCGTCGGTTCGCCCAGGGGCAGGGAGCTGACATTGGGCATCGGCATGCTCTCCGGCCTGCGCCGCGGCAATGCCGGCGAGCTCGAGGCGCTGCAGCTGGCCGCCGCGCCCGAGGCGGGTCTTGGCGGCGCTGGCCTGTTCGACGCGCAGGGCCGGCTGGCCGGCCTCGTCAGCGCGGCGCCCGCGGGCTCGGCCGCGGCCAGGCTCGCGATGCCCGCGTCCTGGATCACGGAACTGCCGGCGCGCGGCCGCCTGGCGGTCGACGCGGCGAAGAAGCTGCCGCCGTCTGCGGCATCGGCATCCGCTTTCGCATCCGTGGCCTCCACCATGCCGGCGACGGCACGGCCGAGCGTCATCGAATACCAGCTGCACGACCGCATCACCAACACCTACCGCAAGGTGATCTACCGCGCCGATGCGGCGACGGACGAGCGCCTCAGCTTCAACAACGGGGGCTGGGTCGAGAAGCCGGGCGGCGAGGTGGTCAGCGTCACCTCGGCGATCGCGGGCGAGTTCGATTCGGTCATGCCGCCGGGCGGCTGGACCAAGGAGAACCTCAAGGAAGAAGCGGCCTGGCGCGCACGCTACAGCTCCACGCTGGGCGGCTCACGCGCGAACATGGACTTGAACGCCACCGTGATGGAAGACACCGCGCTGACCATCGGCGGCAAGGAGTTCAAGGTCGTGCGCATCGAGTACAGGGGCTATACGCAGCGCTTCCCGGACGCGGGCGCCGTGTTCGGCAACCAGTACGGCCGGTACCGCGCCAACGTCTGGTACTCGACTGAGCTTGGCCGCGTCGTGCGCTTCGAGGCGCAGACACGGGGCGGCGCGGGTGCCGCCGCGTTCCAGCTCAACGAAGCCCTCGAACTGGTCAGCATCCGCTGAAGCTCGAGGGCCGGGATTCGCAGACCGGGGGCCGCCGCGCACGACGGCCCCGGCACCCGTCAGTTGCGATTCGGGTTGTTCGGACGGCGGTCGTAGCGGTTCGGCACGCCGTCGCCGTCGCGGTCCCAGCGGCCTGCGCTGTATTGCCAGCGGCCGCCGTCCTGGCGCCATTCCGGCGCACGGTAGGCGTAGCCCGGGCGGGCACGCACATACACACCGCGGACCCACACGTGGCGGCCGCCGCGCCATTCATAGTGCCCCGGCGCCCAGGCGTAGCCGCGGCGCGGCGGCGGCACGCGTTCGAAGCGCGGCGGAGGCGGCGCCACCTGCACGGTGACCACGGGTTGTGCCTGCGCGGCGGTGGGAACGGTCAATGCACCCACCGACAGAAGCGAAGCCGCGCCGATGGAAAGAGCCAATGCGATTGTTTTCATGAAGGACTCCTCATGAGTTGTTGGAGAAGCCTTCATGCTGCCCACGCCATGTGAACCGCCTGTAAGCCGTACGCGAAGTCTTGTGTAAAGCTGTGACGCGCTCTTCATGCTCTTGCGAGCGCTCACTCACTCCATCAGTTCGCGCAGGTCGACGGCCGCGGCCATGGCCGCGTGGCCGGCCTTGTTGGGGTGCAGGTGGTCGCCCGAATCGAACAGCGGGTTCAGCGCCTGCGGGTCCGCGGGGTCGCGCAGCGCCGCATCGAAATCGATCACGCCGTCCACGTCCTGCCGTCCGCGGATCCAGCGGTTGACGGCCTCGCGCAAGGCCTCGTTCGCGCCGTTCCAGTAAGGCGTGTTCTTGAACGGCGGCACGGTGCCCAGCAGCACCTTCACACCCTTGGCGCGGGCCTGCTTGATCAGTTGCTGGAGCCCGTCGGTGAGGCGCTCGGCCGTGGGCCAGTCGCGGGGCGTCAGCTCGGCGCCCGGCACGCGCGCGAACACGGTGCGGCCGATGTCGTTGGTGCCCATCAGCACGATCGCATGGGTCACGCCGCTCTGGCGCAGGGCGTCGAGTTCGAAGCGCGAAAGCCCGCTGGGGCCGATGCCGTCGGTCAGCAGGCGGTTGCCGCCGATGCCGGCATTGAGCACCGCGATGTCCTGCCCGGCCGGCTGCGTGTCGCGCAGGCGCGTGGCCAGCATGTCGGGGTAGGCGCCGAAGGTGCCTTCCGACGTGCCCGCGGTGATGGAGTCGCCGAAGGCCACCACGGTGCGCACGGGCTTGGTGGTGAGCACGTCCAGCCCGGTCATGATCTGGTTGAGCACCATCGGCGTGGGATTCTTCAGCTTGGCCGCCGTCACGGCGTTGCCGGCGGCCACCCAGGTCGTGCCCGACTCGGGCATGGACACCGTGGAGAACGGCGTGGCGCGATCGAAGAAGGCGCTCACCACCACGGTCTGGCCGGCCTGCACGGGCAGGTCGACGCCGTCGCTCCAGGCGTCCGCGCCCGGTGCGATGGTCAGGCTGGTGCGGCCGCCGAAACGCAGCATGCGCAGCGAGGCGGGCGAGAACGCGTCGGCGCCGGTGCCGCGCGCCGCGCTCGCGGCGGCAATGCGCAGCGGCGTCTTGCCGAAGCGGTTCGAGAAGCGGATGCGGATGCGCTCGCCGTCCAGCGAGAGTTCGAGCTGCTGGCGCAGCGTCTGCCCGCGCAGGTCATTGCCGCCGGGCAGCGAATAGCTGGGCCCGCTCGGGCTCGCGGCCATCTCGCGGAAATCCAGCGGCGCCACGGCCCAGCTTGCCACCCAGTGCGCTTCGGCGGGTTGCTTGGGTGTGCTTGCCGTGGGAATCGCCTGCACGCCGAATGCGAGCGCCGCCAGGCAGAAAGCGGCCAGCCAATGCGTCAGGGCAAGCTCGCGCAAATGGCGCAAGTGAACGAGCCAACGGGAAACCAATGTCATGCAGGCAAAGCCGCTCAGTTTATGCAGCGGCTTTGTCCTTTGCGTGACGAGGTCTAGCGCACGGTTACCAAGTGTCCACGTACGAAGAGACCGGTTGCGGCGCCCGCGTGGCCGAATTCAGCCCGCGCACCAACCAGGTGCGCGTCTCGGCCGGGTCGATCACCGCATCGATTTCCAGCGTCTGCGCCATGTGGATCGCCTCGCCGTTCGCGTACTGCTGGTCGACGAGTTTCTTGAACAGCGCATCGCGTTCGGCGCCCTCCGCCACCGCGGCCAGCTCCTTGCGAAAACCCAATCGGACAGCACCCTCGAGGCCCATCGCGCCGAATTCGCCGGTGGGCCAGGCGACGGTGAAGACGGGTGCGTCGAAGCCGCCCGCGGTCATCGCCTGCGCGCCCAGGCCGTAGCCCTTGCGCAGCACCACGGCGAAGAACGGCACGCGCAGGTGCGAGGCCACCATGAACATGCGGCAGACGTGGCGCACCTGCGCCTGCGCCTCGATTTCGGGGCCGACCATGAAGCCCGGCGTGTCGCACAACGAAACAATTGGCAGGCCATGCGCATTGCACAGCTGCATGAAACGCGCGGACTTGTCGGCCGCCTCGACGTCGATGGCGCCGCCCAGGTGGTGCGGGTTGTTGGCCATGAGCCCGACCGGCTTGCCCTCGATGCGCGCGAGCGCGGTGACGATGCCCGCGCCGAAACCCGCGCGCAACTCGAGCAGCGAACCGGTGTCGGCCACGCCGCGCATCGCGGCGCGCACGTCGTACACGCGCAGCCGGTTCTGTGGCACCACGTGGCGCAGCGTGCGCGGGTCGGCGCATTGCCAGCCGGTGGTCGGCCCCTGGAAGTACGACAGGTACTGCTTGGCCGCGGCCACGGCGGCGGCCTCGTCTTCCACCAGGATGTCGATCACGCCGTTGCGCGACTGCACGCTGCTCGGGCCGATCTGCTCGGGCGCGAAGCTGCCCAGGCCGCCGCCTTCGATCATGGCCGGCCCGCTCATGCCGATGTTGCTGCCCTTGGTGGCGATGATCACGTCCGCGCAGCCCAGCAGCGCGGCATTGCCCGCGAAGCAGCGCCCGTGCACGATGCCCACCACCGGCACCTTGCCCGACAGCGCCGCGAACTGGCTGAAGGTGTGGTTGTTCAGGCCCGCGACGATCGGCATGTCGGTGTCGCCCGGCCGCCCGCCGCCGCCTTCGGCGAACAGCACCACCGGCAGCTTGAGCTGGTGCGCCACCGCCAGCAGCCGGTCGGTCTTGTGGTGGTTGCGCATGCCCTGCGTGCCGGCCAGCACGGTGTAGTCGTAGGCCAGCACGGCGCAGCGCGACGCTTCAGGTCCGAACTGCTGCGCGTTGATGCTGCCCAGCCCGGTCACCATGCCGTCGGCCGGCGTGTTGGCGATCAGGTCCTCGAGCGTGCGGCGGCGCGTCTGCGCGGCGATGGCGAGCGCGCCGTATTCGATGAAATTGCCGGGGTCGCACGCGGTGTCGCACAGGTCGGCGATGTTCTCGCGCGCGGTGCGCCCGCCTTGCGCGTGGCGCTTGTCGACGGCCGCCTTGCGGTTGGCGTCGAGCGTGGGCGCGTGGCGGTCGATGACCTTCTGCAGGTCGGGGCGGATGGCATCGAGGTCGTGCTCGGTGCGCGCCTCGGCCTCGACGGCCTGCGCGTCGACGGCCTCGAGCCGCACCAGCGACTGGCCTTCGACGAGGTAGTCGCCGGGCGCGGCCAGCAGCGCGACCACGCGGCCCGCCACGGGCGCGTGCAGCAGGTGCTCCATCTTCATGGCTTCGAGCACGCCGAGTTGCGCGCCGGCGGGCAGCACGTCGCCGACGTCGACCTCGAACTGCACGAGGCGCGCGGGCATCGGGGCCTTGACGGTGAGTTCGTTCGGCTCGTCGTCGGCAACTGCTGCTTGCGCGGCGGGTGCAGCGGGTGCGGCCGGCGCGGCCGCCATCTTCTTTACGTGCTTCTCGATCAGCGCCGCGGCCGCCAGCAGGTCGCCCAGGTGCGCTTCGACGAAGCGCGTGTGCACCGCCTGCGTGGCGAACTCGGGCCGCGCCGCAATGGCGCGCAGCAGCGCCAGGTTGGTGGCGATGCCGTCGATGCGGCATTCGTCCAGCGCGCGCAGCGAGCGGCGCAGCGCGTCTTCGAAACGCGGCGACGGTGAATGCACGATGAGCTTGGCCAGCAGCGTGTCGTAGTGCGGCGAAGGCGCGAGGCCCGTATAGCCGTGCGTGTCGACGCGCACGCCGGGGCCGGCCGGCAGCTCGAAGCGTGCGAGCGTGCCGCCCGACGGCCGCGCGTTGCCTTGCGCGTCGAGCGTCTCGGCATTGATGCGCCATTGCACCGCAAAGCCGCGCTGCGGCGCCGTGCGATCGGCCTCCACGCCCAGCGCGCTCAGCGGCTGGCCAGCGGCCACTTCGATCTGCAGCTGCACCAGGTCCAGCCCCGTCACCGCCTCGGTCACCGTGTGCTCGACCTGCAGGCGCGGGTTGGCCTCGATGAAGACGAAAGGCAAGGTCGCCGATGCCGCATCGACCAGGAACTCGAAGGTGCCGAGCCCGCGGTAGCCCACCGTCTTCGCCATGCGCAGCGCGGCCTGCGTGACCTGCGCGCGCAGCGCCTCGGGCAGCGACGGGCTGGGCGCGATCTCCACCAGCTTCTGGAAGCGCCGCTGCAGCGTGCACTCGCGCTCGCCGAGGCTGGCCACGGCCTGCCCGTCGCCCAGCACCTGCACCTCGATGTGCCGCGCGTTGCGCATCAGCCGCTCGACGTACACGCCCTCGATGCCGAAGGCCGCCTTGGCTTCGGACATGCAGCGCGCATGCGCCTCGGGCAGCTCGTCGGCGTTCAGCACCGCGCGCATGCCGCGCCCGCCGCCGCCGCCGATGGCCTTGACCATCACGCCCGCGCCCTGCGCATGCTGCTCGGCGAAGAAGGCCTGCGCCTGCGCGAGCGTCACCGCGCCCGCGCTGCCCGGCATCACCGGCACGTCGCATTGCGCGGCCAGCGCGCGCGCACGCGCCTTGTCGCCGAACAGGCCGAGCTGCTCGGGCGTCGGCCCGATGAACACGAGGCCGGCGTCCGCGCAGGCCTGCGCGAAATCGGCGCGCTCGCTGAGGAAGCCGTAGCCGGGGTGCACCGCGTCGCACCCCTGTGCCTTGGCCACCACGATCAGTGCGGCCACGTCGAGGTAGGCGGCGGGCCCGGTCGCATCGAGCGCGACGGCGGTGTCGGCCAGTTGCACGTGCAGCGCCGCCGCGTCGTCACGGGCGTGCACGGCCACGCTGGCAATGCCCAGGTCGCGCAAGGCGCGCACCAGGCGCACGGCGATCTCGCCGCGGTTGGCAATCAGAACTTTGGAGAACACGTGGGGGAACCTTTCAGGCCTTGTCCTTGAGCAGGCGGCGCAGCACCTTGCCCGCGCCGGTGGTCGGCAATGCATCGATGAAGCTCACGGCGCGCGGCGCCTTGTAGCTTGCCATGTTGTCGCGCGCCCAGGCCACCAGCGCGTCGGCCTCGAGCGTGGCGCCGGGCTTGCGCACGATGAAGGCCTTCACGACCTCGCCCTTCTCCGCGTCGGGCTGCGCAATGACGGCCGCCTGCGCCACCGCCGGGTGCTTGATGAGGATGGTCTCGACCTCTTCGGGGAACACGCTGTAGCCCGAGACCTTGATCATTTCCTTGAAGCGGCCGATGAAGGTGAGGTAGCCGTCGGCGTCGAGCTTGCCCATGTCGCCGGTGTGCACCCAGCCGTTGCGCAGCGTGGCGGCCGTGGCCTCGGGCTTGTTCCAGTAGCCCTTGAAGGAGCCCTTGCTGGTCAGCACGATTTCGCCGACCTCGCCCACCGGCATGTCGGCCTGGGTATCGGTGTCGACGATGCGGATGGTCACGCCCGGCACCGCGATGCCCTGCGTTCCCCAGCGCGGCGCATGGTGCGGCGTGTAGGTGTCGCAGGTGTGGGTTTCGCTCAGGCCGTAGGCGGCCTCGAACGACGTGCAGTGGGGTGCGTGCGAGCGCCATTGCTGCGCCAGCGGCTCGGTGAAGGTGATGCCGAAGCTGGTCACCGGGTTCATCTTGAGGCTGGACAGGTCGAACCCCGCGATGTCGCTCACCTGCATGCAGGCCACGTTCATCGGCGCGATGCTGTACCACCAGCTCACCTTGTAGGTGGCCACGGCCTGCAGCACGGCGCGCGGGTCGAAGCGGTGCAGCAGCACCGAGGTGGCACCGCTGAGCACGGGCACGTTCACGCCCATCAGCATGCCGGCGATGTGGTACAGCGGCGCGATGGACAGCAGCACGTCGGTGGGACCCACGCCGTTGCAGTCGGCCGCGGCGCGTGTCTTGAAGAGCGCGTTGCCGTAGCTCAGCATCGCGCCCTTGGGCAGCCCGGTGGTGCCCGAGGTGTAGGTCATGAGCGCGACGTCGTCCATGCCGATGGCCACGGGCTGCGGCTTCGCGCCGGTCTTCATCGCGGCGAGGAAGTCTTCGCAACCTTCGGGCACGCTGCGTTCGGCCTTGCGTTGCGCGGCCAGCTCGGCCGGCAGGTCGATCGACGTGGGGGCCGGCAGCAGGTCGGCGTAATGCACCACGAACACGTGCTCCAGGGCGCTGTCGGGCTGCACCTTGCGCACCACGGGCAGCAGCGGCGCGGCCGCGACGATCACGCGGGCCTTCAGATCGTTGACCTGGTAGGCCAGCTCGTGCTCCTTGTTGAGCGGACCGCTCGGGCAGACGATGGCGCCGATCTTCTGGATGCCGAAGTGCGCCACCAGGTACTGCGGGCAGTTGTTCAGGAAGAGCACCACGGGCTCGCCCTTGTTCACGCCCAGCGCCTGCAGACGCGCGGCGAAGGCGTCGCTCGCGCGGTCGAGCTCGGACCAGCTCATGGCCTGGCCGTACCAGATGCAGGCAGCGCTGGCGCCGCGCTCGCGGGCGTGGGTGCGCAGGTACTCGTGCAGCGGCTGCTCCACGCGATCGGGCAGTTCGCGCAGCGCGTACGGCGCGTGTGCTGCGGTCTTGTTTGTCTCCATGGCGTCACTTTCTCAGGGTTATCGATAGCCGCCCACGCATGGCGGGCGCTTGCCAATGCCGCATGGTGCACGAACAATCCTACCCATGGGTATAACTTCTGCGACACGGCACAAACCCTCTGGGGACCAGAGCGAAACCACGGCACAGCCGCACCTGCCGCAGGGCACCGGCCGCCAGCGCGCGGCCACGCAAGGCACCGACCTGCAGCGCGAGCGCATCCTGCAGGCCGCCGCGCAGCTGTTCGCGGCGCAGGGCTACGCCAACACCACCATGGCGCAGATCGTGCGCGCGCTGGGCGTGACCAAGCCCTTCGTGTACTACTACTTCCGCGACAAGCAGGAGATCTTCGAGACGCTGTCGTGGCGCCCCGCGGTCGACTGCTTCACCGCGCTCGACTTCGCGGCCGCCGACCCGCGCCGCGCCAGCGAGAAAGTGCTCGAGGGCATCGAGCGGCTGATTCGCGCGACCGTCACGCACCACCCCTGCGCCTTCTTCGCGTACCGCGAGCCGCAGGTGTACCGGCCCGAGTACATCGCCGCGCAGAAGAAGCTCGCGCACCACTTCTACGACCTGCTGTGCCCGCTGCTCGAGGAGGCGCGCCGCGACGGCGACCTCGACTTCGGCGAGACCAAGATCACCGCGCTCGCGGCCTGCAGCCTGCCGGGCTTTCTCTACAGCTGGTACCGCCCGGGCGGACGCCTGTCGCCCGACGAGGTGGTGGCCGAACTGACGAAGCTCGCCAGCCGCGTGATCGGCCTGCAAGCGAAGAACTGACAACCATCCCCGGAGACACACCATGAAGTTCAAGAAGGCGCCATCGGCACGACTGGCGCGGACCGCCCTTGCCTCTCTGCTTTGCATCGCAGGCGCGGCCCACGCGCAGCAGACCTACAAGATCGCCTACATCGACCCGCTCTCGGGCCCCTTCGCCAACGTCGGCGAGCTGATGCTCATGCACACGCAGTACGCCATCGAGGAGATCAACGCCAAGGGCGGCGTGCTCGGCGGCACCCGGCTGCAGCTGCTGCAGTTCGACAGCAAGCTCTCGGCGCAGGAAAGCCAGAGCGCGCTGCAGGCTGCGATCGACCAGGGTGCGCGCGCCATCGTGACGGGCGGCTCGGGCTCGTCGGTGGTCACGGCGCTGGTGCAGTCGGTGGCGCGCTGGAACCAGCGCAACCCGGGCAAGGAGCTGATCGTGCTGAACCACTCCTCCATCGACCCCGAGATGACGGGCAAGGCCTGCAGCTTCTGGCACTTCCAGACCGAGGCCAACACGGCGATGAAGATGAAGGCGCTGGCCAACTACATCAAGAAGACGCCCGACGTGAAGAAGGTCTACCTGCTGAACCAGGACTACGCGCACGGCAAGCAGTGGGCCAGCTACGGCAAGCAGCTGGTGGGCCTGGCGCGCCCCGACATCCAGTTCGTCGGCGAGACGCTGCACCCCATCGGCCGCGTGAAGGACTTCGCGCCCTACATCGCCAACGTGAAGCAGAGCGGGGCCGACTCGGTCATCACCGGCAACTGGGGCCAGGACATGACGCTGCTGTTGAAGGCCGCGGGCGACGCGGGCTACAACCTGCGCTACTTCAACCACAGCGCGGGCTCGGTGCCGGGCACGGTCACGGCGGTGTCGCAGGCCAAGCTTGGCCAGCTGACGTGGGTGGCCGAATGGCACCCGGGCGAGGCGGACACGCCCAAGGTCGACGCGCTGGCCAAGGCCTACAAGGCCAAGACGGGCAAGGACTTTCTCGCGCCGCGCATCGACATGACGCCGCGCCTGCTGGCGGCGGCCATCGACAAGGCGGGCAGCGTGGACACCATCAAGGTGGCGCGCGCGCTCGAAGACCTCACTTTCGACTCGGTGGTGGGCCCGGTGCGCATGCGCGGCGAAGACCACCAGCTGCTGCTGCCGCAGGTGGTGAACACCATCGCGCCGGTCGACGGCAAGGCGGTGAAGGTGGGCTGGGAAGGCACCAACTACGGCTTTCGCACCGACGCCGTGTACACCGGCAACGAACTGGCGCAGGGCACCGACTGCAAGATGGTCCGGCCCTGACGCCGGGCGCCCGGCGCCTCATGAGGGCTCGTCGCGCAGCCGCGCCTTGTGGATCTTGCCGGCCGGGGTCAGCGGCAGCTGCTCGCGCAGCACGATGTGCCGCGGCATCTTGTAGTCGGCGATGCGGCCGGCGCAGTGCGCGAGCAGCGCGTCCGCCGTCGGCGCGCGGCCGTCCCTGGGCACGACGAAGTAGCGGCCGACCTCGCCCAGCACCGCGTCGGGCACGCCGATGCCGGCCACCATCAGCACGTCGGGGTGGCTTGCGATCAGCGCCTCCACCTCGGCCGGGTAGACGTTGAAGCCGCCCTGGATGTACATGTCCTTCATGCGGCCCTTGAGCGTGATGAAGCCGCGCGCGTCCACCAGGCCGAGGTCGCCCGTGTGCAGCCATCCTTCGCCGAAGGCGCCGGCCCCCGCGGCCGCGCCGATGTAGCCGGGCACCACGCCCAGGCCGCGAAAGCACAGCTCGCCGATCTCGCCCGGCGCCAGCACGGCGCCGCCGGGGGCGCGCACCTGCACCTCCACGCCCTGCAAGGGCTGGCCGATGGCCTGCATGAGGTCGTCGTCGGCGCAGTCCGCGGGCGACATCACCAAGGCGCCCGAGGACTCCGACAGCCCGTAGAGGTTCATGACCGTCGCGCCCGGCATGCGCGCCTTCAGCTGCGCGAGCAAGGTGGCGTCGGCGTTCGAGCCGCCGGTGACGATGAGCCGCACGCTGCCCAGGTCGACCGACGCCGACGAGGGGTGCATCAGCAGCAGGGTCAGCATGGTCGGCACGCCGACCAGCAAGGCGGGCGGACGCCGCCGGACCATGTCGAGCACGGTCTGCGCCCTGAAGGTGCCGACCAGTTCGCAACTGCCGCCGGCCAGCAGCTGCGACAGCACGCCGCAGGTGATGCCGCCCACATGGTTGAGCGGATTTCCCAGCTGCAGCAGCTCGCCGGGGCGCACGCCGGTGTGGCGGGCCTGCCCCCAGGCCGAGGCGAGCATGCTGGCATGCGTGAGCGCGCAGCCCTTGGGCTGCCCGGTGGTGCCGGAGGTGTAGATGACCATCGCGAGGTCGTCCGCCCGCACGGCCGCGGACGCGGCGCCGAGCAGGTCGCGCCGCGCCGGCGCCGCCGCCATGGCGGCGAAGCGCGCGCCGTCGAGCGTCACCACCTGCTGCAATGCAGGCAGCCGCGGCGCCAGGCGCTCGAACATCGCCGCGCAGTCGAAGTCGTCCACCTGCCCGACGGTGAACACCGCCTGGCAGGCGCTGTCGGCGAGCATGAACGCGAGTTCGCTGTCGCGGTAGCGCGGACTCAGCGCGACCACCGCCACGCCGATGCGCGCGGCCGCGAAGAAGAGCTGCAGCCATTCGATGCGGTTCGGCGACAGCAGCGCGATGCGCCCGCCGCGGCGCAGCCCCATGTCCCACAGGGCCGTGGCGAGGTGCTCGCTGGCTTGCGCGGCCTGGGCGAAGGTGAAGCTGCGTTCGCCGTCGATGTAGGCCTCGACCCCGGGATGCCGCTGCGCGGCGCGGTCCAGGGCTTCGAAGAGTTTCAGTTCGGTCTCGGGTCCGGCGGAAGGCATGGCATGGCGGGGTGAAAGCAAGGGGTGGCCGCAGCGTAGGGGGCGCCCCCGGCACCGGCTTGCGTCAACCGGCTGGCGGCGCCCGCGGGGCGCCGGGCCTAAGGGAATCCCCGCCCCGCCCGCCCCCGTGCCGTCGGGATACTCCGGTTGTTACATCCCGGATATCCGAAGCGGGTCCATTCCAAAGGCACATCACCCCATGGCAGGCAAAAACTCGCTCTACCCGATCCCGCATCCGGCGAAGAAGCCCTTCGTCGGCAACCTGCTGTCGATCGGGTCCGACTCTCCCGTGCTCGACATGTGGAAGATCGCGCAGGACCTCGGCGGCATCTACTGGCTCGACATGCCGGGCATGCCGGTGATCGTGGTGTCGTCGCCCGCGCTGGTCGACGAGCTCTGCGAGGAGGCACGCTTCGACAAGAGCACGCGCGGCGCGCTGCGCCGGCTGCGCGCCGCGTCGCACGGCCTGTTCACCTCGGACACGCACGAGGAGACCTGGTCGAAGCCGCACAACATCCTGCTGGCCAACTTCAGCCAGCGCGCCATGCAGGCCTACCACCCGATGATGCTGGACATCGCGGGCCAGCTGGTGACCAAGTGGGAGCGGCTGAACTTCGACGAAGAGGTGGACGTGGTGCGCGACATGACCGCGCTCACGCTCGACACCATCGGCCTGTGCGGCTTCGGCTACCGCTTCAACTCGTTCTACCGCGAAGGCTTCCACCCCTTCGTCGATGCGATGGTACGCACGCTGGAGACGGTGCAGAACCGGCGCGGCCTGCCGCTCGAGGAATTCATGCTGAAGAAGGAGCTTGCGCAGCAGCGCAAGGACATCCGCTACATGCACAAGATGGTGGAAGACATCATCGCGGAGCGGCGCGCGAGCGGCGCCGACATCGCCACCAAGCCCGACCTGCTGAGCTACATGATCGCGGGCGTGGACAAGAAGAGCGGCGAGCAGCTCACCGACAAGATGATCCGCGACGAGTGCATCGAATTCCTCATCGCGGGGCACGAGACCACCAGCGGGCTGCTGTCGTTCGCCATCTACTTCCTGCTGAACAACCCCGAGGCGCTGGCCAAGGCGCAGGCCGAAGTCGACAACGTGTTCGGCCCCGACACCACGCAGAAGCCCACCTACGCGCAGGTCAACCGGCTGCAGTACGTGATGCAGGGGCTGAAGGAGTCGCTGCGCATGTTCCCCACCGCGCCGGCCATCTCGATGCGCGCGAAGGAAGACACGACGATCGGCGGGCAGTACACGATCAAGAAGAACAACATGGTCATCATGCATGCGCTGGCGCTGCACCGTGACAAGGGCATCTGGGGCGAGAACGCCGACCGCTTCGACCCCGACCACTTCACGCGCGAGGCCGAGCGCGAACGGCCGGTAAACGCCTTCAAGCCCTTCGGCAACGGGCAGCGCGCCTGCATCGGGCGGCAGTTCGCCCTGCAGGAGGCGGTGCTCACGCTGGGCATGATCCTGCAGCGCTTCAACCTGGTGGACCACACGGGCTACCAGCTGAAGATCAAGGAGGCGCTCACCATCAAGCCCGAGGGCTTCAGGATCAAGGCGCTGCTGCGCGACCCGGCCACGCGCCCGCGCGGCAACATGACCGACGCGGCGGCCGCGCCCGTGCAGCCCACGCAACCCGCGCCGCGCAAGCCGCAGGCTGCGCGCCACGGCACCTCGCTGCTGGTGCTGCAGGGCTCCAACCTGGGCACGGCCGAAGACCTGGCGCGCCAGCTGGCCGAGGCCGGCGAGATGCGCGGCTTCTCCACGCAGCTGGCCTCGCTCGACGACTATGCCGAGCGCCTGCCGGCCAACGGCGCGGTGGCGATCGTCTGCGCCTCGTACAACGGCGTGGCGCCCGACAACGCGGCCGAGTTCCACCGCTGGCTCGACAAGGCCGACGATGCGCTCAACGGCGTGCGCTTCAGCGTGTTCGGCTGCGGCAACACCGACTGGGCCGCGACCTACCAGGCCGTGCCGCGGCGCATCGACGAGCGGCTCGAGGCGCTGGGCGCCACGCGCGTGCATCCGCGCGGCGAAGGCGATGCGCGCGAGGACATGGACGGCGCCTTCCAGGACTGGAGCGACGCGCTCTGGCCCGAGCTGGTGAAGGCCTTCGACATCAAGACCGGCGCCGGCACGCCCGTGCAGAGCGAGCCGCTCTACACGCTGGAAGAGCTGCCGCCGCCGCAGAAGAACGCGATCGTCGACGCGCTGGGCGCGGTGGCGCTGCGGGTGATCGAGAACCGCGAGCTGCAAAGCAGCAGCGGCAGCAGTAGCGGCAACCCCGACGGTGAGGCGGTCCGCTCCACGCGCCATGTCGAACTGATGCTGCCCGAGGGCCTGATCTACCGCGCCGGTGACCACCTGAGCGTGGTGCCGCGCAACAGCCCGAAGCAGGTCGAGCGCGCGATGGCGCGTTTCGGCTTCGACCGCACGGCCCACGTGCGCCTGCATGCGGGCGCGGGCCGCAAGGCGGCACTGCCGGTGGAACAGGTGATTGCGGTCGACCGCCTGCTGGGCGACTACGTCGAGCTGCAGGACGTGGCCACGCGCAAGCAGATCGCCACCCTCGCGGCCCATACCGAATGCCCCTTCACCCGACCGAAGCTGGTGGCCCTGTCGGGCAGCGACGAAGCCTCGCAGGCCGCCTACAAGGCCGAGGTGCTGCACAAGCGCAAGTCGCTGCTCGACCTGCTGGAAGAGCACCGCGCATGCCAGGTGCCGTTCGCGGTGTTCCTGGAAATGCTGTCGCCGCTGTCGCCGCGCTACTACTCGATCTCCTCCTCGCCGACGATGACGCCGGGCAGGTGCAGCGTGACGGTGGGCGTGGTGAATGGGCCCGCGAAGTCGGGCCTCGGCACCTTCGAGGGCGTGTGCTCCAACTTCCTGGCGCGCGCCGAAGCCGGCGACACGGTGCACGGCGTGGTGCGCGAGACCACGGCCGAAGGCTTCCGGCTGCCCGACGAGGCGAGCCGCCCGCTGATCATGGTCGGCCCGGGCACCGGCCTCGCGCCGTTCCGCGGCTTCCTGCAGGAGCGCGCGGCGCAGGTCGAGGCGGGGCACGCGGTGGGCGAGGCGCTGTTGTTCTTCGGCTGCCGCCATCCGGAGCAGGACTTCATCTACGCCGACGAGCTCAACGCCTGGGCGCACCGCGGCGTGATGAAGCTGCACACCGCGTTCTCGCGCGCGGGCGAGCGCAAGGTCTACGTGCAGGACCTGATCCGCGAACAGGCGGCACAGGTGTGGCAGCTGCTGGAAGCCGGCGCCGTGGTCTACGTGTGCGGCGACGGCTCGCGCATGGAGCCCGACGTGCGCCGCACGCTCAGCGACCTGGCGCGCGAGCACGGGCACGACAGCGCCGCGTGGATGGACCGGATGATTGCCGACCAGCGCTACGTGCTGGACGTGTGGGCCGGCAGCTGACGGTCCTCCGGCACCGAAGGTGCTGCAGCTAGACCTGCAGCGCCGCGGCGTGCGCCTCGAAGGTGCCGCGCACCTTCCAGCCCTCGGGCGTCAGCGCAATCACCTGGTCCGAGAGCCCGCGCGCGCCGGCTTCGGCCTTCACGCGCGCCGCCGACGAGCACATGAGCTGCAGCATGGTCGAGGCCGAGATCGGTTCGCCGGCAATCTCGAGCTCGGCACCGCTGTCCATGTAATAGAGCGCGTTTTGACTTGGAACCGCCGCGATCAGCTCGCCCTTGAAGCCGCGCGACAGCCGGGCCCACAGGTCGGGCAGCAGCAGCATGCTGGCTTCGAGGTCGTGGCCCGTGACCAGCGCCTTGTACACGGTGAGGTCCTGCGTGGCGATGTTCGCTCCGGCCTTGCGCTGCAGGTTGTCCAGGGCCTGCTCGTGCAGCGCCTGCGGGTCGAGCCCCATGCCCATGAGGCACCGGCTGGTCAACGGCATGGCGGGGGCGCCAGGGGTGGAGGGCGCAGGTGAATCGATGGTGTAGGTGACCTGCAGGTCCAGCTTCGCATCCTGGCCGAGCGCCGAGGTGAAGGCCCTGCGGACGCCACGCGGGGTGAGCGTGTCGAGTGCATCGAGGGTGGGCTCCGGGCTGACTGCGCTGCCGGGGCCGGGGCCGGGGCCGCGCAGGGTGTCGGCGTGGGCGATGCGGGGATAGACGCGGGGATGGGTGCGATGCGGGGTGCAGTTCATGACGGGCGCCATTGTTCCGGCAGGGCCGCGGGGCACCAAGGTCAGAAGTCACGTTCCGCAAACGAAGAAGCCGGCAATGCCGGCTTCTTCGTGCTTTCGTGAATCACATCTCGCGATCGGGGTCCGGATACACCAGCGGCCCCAGCAAGCCGCGATTGAAGGGCTTCCACTGGCCCTCGGCCTGCGCCAGCCGGTCGGCCACCGCATACAGCACGGCGGGATGCGCGCCCAGGCCCAGGTGGCTGGCCATCACCTCGATGTTTTCCGACTGCGGGCCGGTCTTCTCGATGCTGCAGCGCCAGGCCACCACGCCGTCGGTGCGGCTGAAGATCGAGGTGGTCGGCACGGGCGGTGTGGGCTGCACGAACTTCATGCGCCGCGGATCGTGTGAACTTTGTCCGCTCACGCCCTCGTACACGCGCCACGCGTTGGTGGCGCGCGGGCTGCCCGAGAACGGGCTGCCCAGCGTGATGACGTTGCGGATCATGTGCGAGTACGACGACGCCAGCAGCCGCGCGTACACGCCGCCCAGGCTCCAGCCGATGACGCTGACCTTCTCGCCGTTCTTCTCGTGCAGCGTCTTCAGCAGCTCGACCATGCCGTCTTCCACGCCTTCGCGCGGACCGAGGTTGCGGCCCAGGCCCCAGCCGTGCGCGTCGTAGCCGCGGCTGCACAGGTAGCGGCGCAGCAGCAGCGTGGAGCCGTCGCCGGCCACCAGGCCGGGCAGCACGATCACCGGGTGGCCGTCGCCGCGCGGCGTGAGCTGCAGCAGGGGCCACATGGCGATGCCGGCGCCGGTTTCCCAGAGCGCGCGGGCTTCGGCCAGCAGCAGCAGGCGCGAGGGCGGTGCGATGGGTTCCTTGGCGTGGGTGGCGGTGGTCATGGTGGATGGCTCCTTGTCGGTTTTTATCTTCTTCATTGCGAACCTGGGGCTGTGGCAGCCAATGCCCCGTCGGACAACGTCGTCATTTATCCGAGGTATTTACCCCTCAGGTAGTCGAGGTAAGCCCTCGATTCGCTGGAAACATACGGCGAAACCAGGGTGAGTGTGTAGAAAGCCGCCAGGCCGGGGTCGGCCTGCGCGAGCGCGTCGCGGCCCGGCACGAGCCGCTCGAACGACAGCCAGCAGGTGGTGGTGAAGACCATCTGCAGCGCCAGGATGCGCGCCTGCTCCGCGCTGGTCTCGATCACGCCGGAGGCCACCAGCCCTTCGCACAGCGCCTGCGCGGCCAGCAGGTTCTGCGCCGTCATGGCCTGCGCGCGCTGGCCCAGCGCGGGGTATTCGCCGGCCAGGAAGGCCATGTCGCGGTAGATGAAGCGGTATTCGTCGATGGCCTCGAAGCGCAGGTGCAGCGCGAGCCAGAGGTCGTCGATGGCGGCAATGGCGACCGAGGAGCCGTTCAGCGCCTCGAGCCGCTGCTCGAAACGCCGGAACAGCCACTCGACGATCAGCTGCTTGGCCTTGAAGTGGTAGTGCAGGTTGCCCGGGCTGATGCCGAGCTCGGCCGCGATCTTGTGCGTCGACACGGCGGCGAGGCCTTGCGCGTTGAACAGCGCGAGGCTGGTCTGCAGGATGCGGTCGCGTGTGGTGTTGGAACTGGCCACGAACGGCTTGCGTAGTCGCTCGGCGGCTCAGCGCCTGGCGCGGCTGCGCGGGGCGGCCTTGGCGGTGGCGGCGGTGCCCTGGGGGCCTCGGGTGCCTTGGCTGCCTTCGAGCTGCGCCACGCGTTCGCGCAGCGTCGCAACCTCGTCGCGCAGGGCCTGCACCTCTTCGGCGCCGGGCATGCCCAGGCGCTGCAGCGCGGTGGCGACGCGCTGGTCGAACACGTCCTCGAACTTGCGGATGCCGAAGCCGTCGAGCCCCGGCACCTTGCCCTGCCCGATGCCGAGCAGGCCTTCGATGACGTTGGCCTGGCGCTTGGCGACGTCGTTGCGCACGTTGTCCAGCGCCTTCAGGCCGGCACGCAGCAGGCCTTCGGCCTTGCCGGGTTCCGCGGGCTTGCCGGCCGCGGGCGCCGCCTTGCGGGGCGCGGCTTTCTTCGCCGCAGGCGTCTTCCCTGCAGGCTTTGCGGGTGCCGCCCTCTTCTTCAACTTTGCAGTTTCGTCAGGACGGGTCGCCATGCAGTGCTCCAGGTACCGGAAAAATGAGAAAGGGCGCCGCGAGGCGCCCCGGGGGTCAGGCCGCCTTGCGGGCGGCAGCGCGGCGAACCGGCTTCTTGGCCACGGTGGCCTTGGCCTTCACCGTGCGCACCGGCGCGGCTTGCTCGGCGCCGCTCACGCGGGCTTCGATCTGCTTGGTGCCGGCAACGATCTTGTCGGCGATCTGCACCGAGACGGTGGCGATCGGCTGGTTCAGCGCGCCCAGGGCGTTGATCACCGAGGTGGCGACCGGCGACTCGACGCGGGCCACGCGGCCGGCCACGGTTTCGATGCCGCTGGCGGTGCCGGCGGCCATGCGGTCCATCACGGACACGATGCGGCCGGTGTCGATGTCCAGGCGGTTGGCCAGGAAACCGTTGATCTTTTCCTGCGCGCCGATCAGGTTGGCCTTCACCTGTTCGCTCACCAGCGGGATCTGGCGGTTGCCGAGGAATTCGCTGTAGCGCGAAGCGGCGCCGCCCAGCAGGCGGTGCACGCCGGTGCGGTAGGCGCCGACCAGGGTCTTGCCGGCGTCGTTGTACTGGCCGACGACGTGAAGGGCTGCGGAAGCGATGGTGGTTTGCGTGGACATGGTGATTTCCTTGAAGTTGATGGGCTCGCGAAGGAAACGGGTGTCTGTCGATCGCGATGGGCCTATCTTCTTCCGCAGGGCCTAGGCCTGGAAAACTAGAACGGTTGGAAAACTAGTCCAACTGCCCCAATTCTCCCGAATCTTCTTCGCCAGGCCCGGCGACCTGCGCCGATCATGCCGCAGCGGCACGCGGCGCGGCGGCGCGCTTGGCCGGCGCGGCCTTGCGGGCCGCCGGCTTGGGCGCTGCCTTGGCGGGCGCTTTCTTTGCCGCGGGCTTTACGGCGGCCTTGATCGGGGCCTTCACCGGGACTTTGGCCGAGGCCTTGGCCGGGGCCTTCACTGCAACCTTCTTCGCCGCCGCCTTCACCGGCGCCTTCTTGCGCGCGGCCGGCGTCTTCCTTGCCGCCGGGGCCGCGGCGGGCGCCTCGTCGTCCGAAGGCTCTTCCACGGTCTTCGGCGGCACCGGCGCAGGCGCCGCGCCGGCGGCGGCCGGGTGCTTCTGCGTCAGCTCCATCAGCAGCTTGTGCTCGGCCAGCATGTAGTCGCCGATCTCGGTGATGTCGGGCACCGCGCGGCGGCAGGCGATCAGGCCGTAGTCCATGCGGCCGTTGTAGCTCTGCACCGTCACGTTGAGCGCCGTGCCGTGGCTGGCGATCGACACCGGGTAGTAGCAGGTGACCAGCGCGCCGGCGAAGTACATCGGAAACGGCGCGCCCGCCACGTTCGAGATGGCCACGTTGGCCGCCGGCGGCAGCAGGTTGACGAGGCCCGAGCGGCCCACCATCGAGGCGATGCCCGACACCAGCCAGGGCGCGGCAAAGGTCGGAAAGTCGTCCAGGATCACCGCCTTGAAGCGGTTCATGGTCGACTTCGAAGAGTTCGACGACGCGTTGATCGCCTTCAGCCGCTGCACCGGGTCGGTGATGTCGGTGGCCAGGCTCACCAGGATCATGCTGGCCTGGTTGTTGGCCGTCTGGTCGCCCGCCTCGCGCAGGCTCACCGGCACGCCGGCCACCAGCGGCTTGGCCGGCAGCTCGTTGTTGTCGGCCAGGTAGTGGCGCAGCGCGCCGGCCACCGTGGCCATCACCACGTCGTTGAGCGACACGCCGAAGTGCTTGGCGATGTACTTGGTCTCGGCCAGCGAGATGGTGCGCCCGGCAAAGGTGCGCTGGTTGGTGATCGACACGTTGAGCGAGGTGCGCGGCGCGAAGAGGTTGAACTTCTTCGGCGCGCCGGCCGTGTCCTTCTCGGCCGCCTTCTCGTCGGGCTTGGCCAGCCCGCCGATGGCGCGCGCGATGGCCGGCGCCATCTTGAAGAGTTTCACGTACTGCTGCGCGGTGTTGCGCAGCGCCGCCGTTGCAAGCTCGGCCATGCCCAACTGGTAGCCGCTGCCGCGCGGGCGCGAACGCGGCGGCTTCACCACGCGGCCCGTGGCCTCGAGGTCGAAGATGGCCTTGCCCACTTCCACGCCGGCCTGCCCGTCGATGCCCGCGTGGTGCACCTTGGTGTAGAGCGCCACCTGGCCGCTCTTCAGCCCGTCGATGATGAAGAACTCCCACATCGGCCGGCTGCGGTCGATCAGCGTGGAATGCAGCCGCGCCACGTACTGCTGCAACTGCCGGTTGGTGCCGGGCTTGGGCAGCGTGATGTGGCGCACGTGGTAGTCGAGGTCGATGTCCTCGTCGTCGACCCACACCGGGTTGGACATGTCGAAGGGCATCAGCGCGAGCTTGCGCGTGAACACGTCGGCCAGGTGGATGCGGCTGGCCATGAAGTTCTTGGCGTCTTCGTAGAAGTCGCCCTTGTAGCCCTTGGGCAGGTCGAGCACGTTCAGGGAGCCCACGTGCATCGGCATTTCCGGCGTTTCCAGGTGCAGGAAGGTGGCATCAAGACCGCTCAGGTGTTTCATGTGTTGTGTCTCCTTGGTGGGGCATGCGCCGTTCGGCAGGATAGCGCGGGCATTGCGTTCGTGGGCCCCGCGTTCTTCAGTGTTTCCACCGGGGGGAAGGCACCGGCGGGACAGGGGTTTGCCCGAAGCCGCTCGAAGTAATGAAAAAGTCACGCACGCTCAAAGGGGGCTGCAACACCTGCTCACAGGCGCGCGTGCAGGAGCCTGTGCAGGGGCCTGTACGGGGGCTTGTGCACGACCTCTTTCACACGGCCTCCGTACACTGGGGCCATGACATCCAGCCTCCCCCCGACGCCCTCGACACAATCGACGCCTTCGACGCATTCGCAAGACGACCACCTCTGGCTCGAAGACATCGACGGCGAAAAGCAGCTCGCCTGGGCCCGCGAGCAGAACGCGCTCACCGTGCAGGCCTGTGCGAAGTCGCCTGCGTTCGAGGCGCTCCAGCAGGGCATCCTCGAGGTGCTCGACTCGAACGAACGCATTCCGATGGTGAGCAAGATCGGCGCGCGCTTCTACAACTTCTGGCGCGACAAGGACCACCCCAAGGGCCTGTGGCGCCGCACCACGCTCGACGAGTACCGCAAGGCGCAGCCCGCATGGGAGACCGTGCTCGACCTCGACGCGCTGGCCGCCGCCGACCGGGAGAACTGGGTCTGGCACGGCGCCGACTGCCTCGACCCCGACTACAAGCGCTGCCTGATCTCGCTGTCGCGCGGCGGCGCCGATGCCGACGTGGTGCGCGAGTTCGACCTGGAGACGAGCCGCTTCGTCGAAGGCGGCTTCACGCTGCCCGAGGCGAAGAACCACGTGGGCTGGAAAGACATCGACCACCTCTACGTGGCCACCGACTTCGGCCCCGGCTCCATGACCAGCTCCAGCTACCCGCGCATCGTGAAGCAGTGGCGGCGCGGCACGCCGCTGGACAGCGCGGTGACGGTGTACGAAGGCCTGCACGAAGACATGTCCGTGGGCGCCTACCGCGACAACACGCCCGGCTTCGAGCGCGACTTCGTCTCGCGCCAGATCGACTTCTACGACAGCGAGACCTGGCTGCGCGCGGCCGACGGCACGCTCGCCAAGATCGACGTGCCCGACGACTCGCTGGCCGAGATCACGCGCGAATGGATGCTGATCGAGCCGCGCACCGACTGGACCGTGGGCGGCGCCACCTACAAGTCGGGCTCGCTGCTGGCCACGAAGTTCGACGACTACATGGCCGGCAAGCGCGAGCTCACCGTGCTGTTCGAGCCCGACGACACCACCGCGCTGGACAGCCATTCATGGACGCGCCACCACCTCATCGTCAACGTGATGCACGACGTGGTGAACCGGCTCGAGGTGCTCACGCCGCCGGCCGACGGCAAGGGCCCGTGGACGCGCGAGAGCCTGGGCGGCGCGCCGGCGCTCTCGACCATCGCGGCGGGCGGCATCGACGAGGACGAGAACGACGACTACTTCCTGACCGTGAGCGGCTTCCTGCAGCCGACCACGCTCTACATCGGCACCATCGGCCAGGGCGAGCCCCAGGTGCTGAAGGACAGCCCCGCCTTCTTCGACGCTTCGCGCTACCGCGTGAGCCAGCACTTCGTGACCTCCAAGGACGGCACGCGCGTGCCCTACTTCGAGATTGCCGCCAAGGACCTGCAGGCCAACGGAAAGAACCCCACGCTGCAGTACGCGTACGGCGGCTTCGAGATTGCGCTGCAGCCCAGCTACAGCGGCAGCATCGGCCGCGCGTGGCTCGAGCAGGGCGGCGTGTACGTCATTGCCAATATCCGCGGCGGCGGCGAGTACGGCCCGCGCTGGCACCAGGCCGCGCTGCAGGAGAACCGGCTGCGCACCTGCGAGGACTTCGCGGCCGTGTCCGAAGACCTGATCGCGCGCAACATCACCTCGCCCGCGCACCTGGGCGCCATGGGCGGCAGCAACGGCGGCCTGCTGATGGGAAACATGCTCACGCTGTACCCGCAGCTGTACGGCGCGATCGTGAGCGAGGTGGCGCTGCTCGACATGCGGCGCTACACGCAGCTGTCGGCCGGCGCCTCGTGGATTGCGGAGTACGGCGACCCCGAGCAGCCCGACGAGTGGGAGTTCATCAAGACCTTCTCGCCCTACGAGAACGCCAAAGCGGGCGCGGCCTACCCGCCCGCCCTGTTCACCACCTCCACGCGCGACGACCGCGTAGGCCCGGTGCATGCGCGCAAGATGCACGCGAAGATGGTGGCGCTGGGCCACGACAGCCGCTTCTACGAGAACATGGAAGGCGGCCACAGCGCGGCCACGGACAACAAGGAATCCGCCTTCATGGACGCGCTGGGCTACGCGTACCTGTGGCAGCACATCCGCTAGGCGGGCGCGGCCTCAGCCGGGGCTGAGCTGTCGCTCTCCGCGCCCTTCCCGTTCCGCTCGCCCCTCACGCCCCTTACGCACCTCCCGCCGCGGCCGCTTGCGCGGCTCCGCGCAGGTCGCGGGCCGGCCTTCGCTGTAGCGCCCGTCCCGGCACGGGTCGGGCACCTGGCGCTCGGGCTCGCGGTAGCGCAGGCGCTGCTCTTCCTCGCGCTCGAGCTTGTGCAGGAGCTCCTCGCAGCTCGTGGCCTGCCCCAGGCTGTAGCGGCCGTCGCGGCGGGGTTCGTCGCCGGCCGGCGGCGGCGCGTCGAAGCCGGCGATCACCATGGCCGCCGCGGCGGATGCCAGCAAGAACAAGGCGCCGAAAACGATCACTTCGAGGACGAGGGTGGTTTGGAAGGTGCGCATGGTGGGTTCCGTGCGGCGCCTGTCGCGCGGCCGCGGCGCATCTTGTTCCGGCAACATGGCGTGAACATTGCGCCTTGCGCCTTGCGCCCGCGCCGGGCACGGCAGATCATCGGCACGTCATCGGTTCCTCTGCACAATGGGTCGCCCGGCGCCCCGCAAGCGGGGGCCCCCCTCCGCCAGACATGAGAGCCCCGCCATGAACACCACCCTCGAACTGATCGGCGCCCCCACCGACATCGGCGCCAGCGTGCGCGGCGCGGGCATGGGCCCCGACGCACTGCGCGTGGCGGGCCTGCCCGAGGCACTGGTGCGCCAGGGCTACAAGGTCATCGACCGCGGCAACCTCGCGGGCCCGGCCACGCCGTGGGCGCCGCCGGCCAACGGGCTGCGCCACCTCGACGAGGTGATTGCGTGGAACCGCTCGGTGTATGCGTCGGTCGACGGCGCGCTGGGCGCCGGCCACGTGCCCGTGATGCTGGGCGGCGACCATTGCCTGGCCATCGGCTCCATCAGCGCAGTGGCCTGGCATGCGCGCAAGCGCGGCAAGAAGCTGCGCGTGCTGTGGCTCGACGCGCACTCCGACGTCAACACCGAGACCACGAGCCCCAGCGGCAACCTGCACGGCATGCCCGTGTCGTGCCTGCTCGGCCACGGGCCCGCGGTGCTCACGGGCTGGAGCGGCGAGCGCGCGGCACTGGCGCACGAGGCCATCCGCTTCATCGGCATCCGCAGCGTGGACGGCGACGAGAAGGAAGCCATTCGCACGCTGGGCCTGAACGTGTTCGACATGCGCCACATCGACGAGCACGGCATGCGCACCACCATGACCGAGGCGCTGCAGGACGTGGACGAAGACACCCACCTGCACGTGAGCTTCGACCTCGACTGCCTCGACCCGGCCGATGCGCCGGGCGTGGGCACGGGCGTGCGCGGCGGGCCGACCTACCGCGAGATGCAGCTGTGCATGGAGATGATCGCGGACACCGGCCGGCTGGGCTCGGTCGACGTGGTCGAGCTGAACCCCGCGCTCGACGTGCGCAACCAGACGGCCGAAGTGGCGGTCGAGCTGATCGAGAGCCTGTTCGGCAAGTCGACGCTGGTGCGCTAACCCGCAGCTGGCTCGGCCGAAGCGACCGGCGCGGCGATGCAGCGCTGCATGCGCTGCAGGTCGTCGAGCAGCAGGCTCAGCGGCGCGATGAGCAACGCGTTGGACGCCGTGGCCTGCACCGTGGCCACGCGCGCGAGGTCCGCCAGATCGGGCGCGCCCTTCCCCGCCAATGCCTCGGCCATGCCTGCCACGGCCGCCCCCGCGGCCTGTGCCGCATCGCGCCAGAACGGGTCGGCCTGGGCGCCCTTCGCCTGCCGGAACACACGGTCGAGCACGACGGCGTCCTGGAAGATGCGTGCTGCCAGCCGCGCCTTGTCGCGGTAGGCGCGGGCCGTGCCTGCGCCACCTGCCGCCGCGCCGCGCCGCCACCAGCGGGCTTCGAGGTCGGCGCTGCCGGCCAGCAGGGCCAGCCGGCCGAGCGACGCGCGCGTGGCGGCATGAATGCGTTCCGCCTGCGCTTCGGCAGGCCGCTGCGCGCCGGCCATGCGCTTCGCGATGCCACGCAGCAGCGCGGCGCAGCCCTCGTCGAAACGCGCGCCCGCGTGGTATTCCGACATGAAGGTCGACACCGCCAGCGCCACCCCCACGCCGATGCCGATCTGCGCCATGCGCAGCAGCGCCACCTGCAGCGCCGAGTGCCCGGCAATGCCGCTGGCCGACAGGATGATCAGCGCCGCCACGGGCGCACTGCGCAGGCCGGGCACCGCGGCGCCGGCGAAGGCCAGCAGCATGACGATGGCCAGCGTGACGGGCAGCGCGGGCACGCCGTGGTGCTGCAGGTAGACGCCGGCCAGGCCGCACAGCGCACCGGCCGCGGTGCCGCGCACGCGGTCCCAGCCGGCATCGAGCGTGGAGCCGGCGCTAGGCCGCATGACGATCAGCACGCTCATCACCGCCCAGAAACTCTCGGGCAGGCGCAAGGCCGAGGCCACGGCCCAGGCCAGCGCCACGGCCGCCGCCAGCTGCACGCCGGGGCGCCAGCGGCCATGGCGCCAGAAGCCCGTGAGGCGTTGCTGGGCCGGCGCGCCGTTCATGGGGTCGGTGCCTTGGCGCCGCTGTCGAGCGCGGCGGCGATGCCGTCGATCAGCCCGCAGGCCTCCAGCAACAGGGCGCGCTGGCCGGCGTCGAGCTGCGCGCCGATCGCCTCGGCCAGCGCCGCCTCGCGCGAGCGCATGAGCGCCTTCAGGCGGCGCGTGCCCTCGGGCGTGAGCGACAGCAGCCACTGGCGCCCGTCGCTCGGGTGCGGCGTGCGCACGGTCCAGCCCTCGGCGTCCAGCTCGGCCAGCAGCCGGGTCAGCGACTGGAGCTTGACCCGTTCGAGCGCGGCCAGCGCCGTGGGCGTGCACGGCCCATGCAGGTGCAACTGGCCCAGCACGCTGAGCTTGGCGACGCTGGGGCCGTCGGGCGCAACGCTGCCGCTGCGCAACTGGCGGGCCAGCTGCGACACCGCGCTGCGAAGGCGCGTGGCGCAGAGCGCCGGATCTGGGGTGGGGGAAGACACGGCCAGATTGTAAGACGCGTCTTGTTATTTTCGGAAGGTGCAATGCCCCCGGCGGCCCGCGCCGCCAGGTCAGCCGCGGTTCGGCGACGAGTTCACGGGGTAGGTGACAGCGGGCGCGGCGGCCGGGGCGGCCTGCGGCACTGACAAGGCAGGCGGCGTGGGCGACGCAACGGCCGCAGGTGCTGCAAGTGCCGCGGGTGCCGCAGGTGCCGCAGGAGATTCGGCGGGCGCCTCGGCCTCGCTGTCCCCGTCCGGGCCTTCGAGGAAGCGGTCGAGCAGCGAGAAGAAGCGGTCGTAGAAGCGCTCGTCCGTCAGCGTCTCGCTGGCCACCTTCACCATCGCGTCGTCGCTGCCCGAGAACGGCAGCGAGAGCGAGCCGATCGCGCCCACGCCCAGGCTGGCCGAGTTGTTGACCTTCTTGATGCCGTAGCGGTCCTGCAGCGCGGTGGCGAAGGCCACGGTGCTCCTGGTCACCTTGCCGCCGCGGGTGCTCTCGAGCGCGCAGACGATGCGGAACTCGACCTCCACATGCACCTCGGCCGCCGGCTGGAAGCTCTTGCGCCCGGTCACCAGGTCGGCATTGGCCGCCGTGATCATGTAGCCCTGGCTCAGCAGCGCGCGGCGCGCGGCCTCGCAGGTCTGGGCCTCGGTGGCTTCGTAGTTGCGGGTGTGGGTGGTGGTCGAGCCGAAGGCCTCGGGCTCGTAGGTCACGCGGCGCGAACCGGTGCCGCAGCCGGCGAGCACGAGGGCGGACACCAGGCCCAGGAGCAGAACCGGGGCGCGAACGAAAGAGAAAGTAGAAGTGAGAGGCATGGTCGGCATGAGGCGGCGAATGCTAACCGGCGTCCCGCGCCGGCAAGGCTTCGAGCGCTCGCGCGCGCCGGCGTTCCCCGGCCCGCGAGATTTTCAGGACCAGGGCAGCAGGTGGTGCGCGCGCACCCGCGTCGCCGCGATCAGCCGCGCATTCGGCGCGTCGGTGCTGTCGACCCAGGCGCGTGCCGCTTCCGCGCTGCGGCCGAACTGCTGGTGACGGCGCACCAGGCGCTCTTCGCGCACCGCGTCGTCGATGTCCACGTACCAGACCTCGTCGAGCATCGCCGCCGCGCCGGCCCACGGGCCGACGTCGTGCAGCAGGTAATTGCCTTCGGTGATGACGAGCTGCGTGGTCGGCAGCACGGCAATGGCACCGGCGATCGGCTCCTCGATCTCGCGGCGGAATTCGGGCGCATAGACGATGTCGCCGTCCGGGCGCTGTTCGCGCAGGCGCTGCAGCAGCGAAACGTAGCCGGCACTGTCGAAGGTGTCGGGCGCGCCCTTGCGGGCGGCGCGGCCGAGCCGTTGCAGCTCGACGTTGGCGAGGTGGAAGCCGTCCATGGGGACGACCTGGGCGCGGTCGCCCAGCATCGACTTCAGGGCGGCGGCCACCGTGGACTTGCCGGCACCCGGTGCGCCCACGAGGCCCAGCAGCTTGCGCCGCCCGTCGGCGAGCAGGTTCTGGATGCGGGTGTTCTCGACGGTGCCGACAGTGTTCATGGAGGTGAGCTCAGGAAAGGTGCCATTCGGGCAGGACTTCGCGGCGCTCGAGCCAGTCCGCAGGAATGCCTTGCGCGCCGACGAAACAAGCGACCACGCCGCCGACGATAGCGCACAAGGTGTCGCGATCGCCGCCGGCACCGACTGCCAGCCACAGCGCATCCTGGTAGTTGTCCAGCGCCTGCCCGCAACACCACAGCGCGAAGGGCACGGTGTCCTGCGCCGACATGGCCATGCCGTTGCCGAGGACGGAAACGGGGAAGTCGAGCGAGGCGACCCGATCCATCGATTGCGCCCGGACCAGCCTGGAGCGCACCTCGCCCTGTGCAAGCTGCTCGACGATGCCGCCCAGGAACTGCGCGTGCGACGGACGCTGCCCGGCCATGCGGAACCGGCAAGCCTGCGCCGCTGCCAAGGCCACCGCCACCGCGCCGGCAATGCCTTCGGGATGCGCATGCGTGACCGCCGCCGAAAGGGCCGCCTGCTCGGCAACAGCCGCGCTGTCGTCCGCGAAGAAGGCGCCGATCGGCGCCGCGCGCATGGCGGCGCCGTTGCCGTAGGAGCCTTGCCCTTCGAAGGCGTCGTTGGTGACCGTGCGCCAATCCTCGCCCGCCCGAATGCGCGCGAGCACGCGGTGCATCGACGGCCCGTAGGCGCGTTCGTAGTCGTAGTGCCGCGCGAGGCTGAGTGCGAGCGATGCCTGCTCGATCTCGCCTTGCCGCGCCAGTGCGGCGACGACCGAAAGAGACATCTCGGTGTCGTCGGTGTACAGCCAAGGTGCGTCCGGCAGCTGCCGTTCGACCCATCGCGCTTCGGAGGCGTTTTCGCGTTGAAAGAAGCATTGCCCGAACGCATCGCCGACGGAGAGTCCGTCGAGCGCCACCAGCGCGCGCTGAAGTCGCACGGAGGTCATTTCAGGATCGCGCGGAAGGTCAGGCTGATGCGCTCGCCCACACCGGCTGCCTTGGGAATCGCATGCAGCCACTCTTGCTGGACGGCATCCGACATGTACAGCAGGGAGCCGTGGGGCAGCGGGTAGTCGAAGCGGACGGCGCTGTCGGCCTTGCGGCGGTAAGCGATCGTCCGGGTGCTGCCGACAGACACGATGGCCACGCCGGTCCCGGGCGCCAGCGCCTCGCTGGAATCGGAGTGGAAGCCCATCGACGACGCGCCGTCCGCGTAGTGGTTCAGCAGGCAGTTGTTCGGGCGAAACCCGAGTGCGGCTTCGATCCGGCCGCACAGCGCTTCGAGCTCGGCGGGCATAGGCACCGGCTCGTAGGCGATCTGCGAGTAGTTGTAGGGCACGCCAAAGCTGGCTGTCTTGCGTGCCTTCATGCGCTCGTCCCACGTCACCGCGGCGCCGAGCCATTCGAAAAGGGCATCGGGCGACGCGACGAACGCGGGATCGAGATGAATGGGCGGGCTGTTCATGAGCCCGCAGGATACAAGGACCCCGGCGCGCTTCTTTCGCGCTTTTTCGCGCGATCTCCCTGGCTCAGGGGTACAGACCGCGCTCCTGGCGCGCCATCAGGATGCGCTCGCACGCCACCGCATACGTCGCCGTGCGCAGCGTGATCCTGTGCTTGTCCGCGGTGTCCCAGATCTGGTTGAGCGCATTCATCATGATGCGGTCCAGGCGCACGTTGATCTCGTCCTCGTCCCAGAAGAACGACGAGAAGTCCTGCACCCACTCGAAGTAGCTCACCGTCACGCCGCCGGCGTTGCAGATCACGTCGGGCACGACCAGCACGCCGCGCTCGGCGAGGATGTCGTCGGCCTGCGGCACGGTGGGGCCGTTGGCGCCTTCGAGCACCAGCTTGGCGGTGGTCTTCTGCGCGCGCTCGGCGGTGATCTGGCCTTCCAGCGCGGCCGGGATCAGGATGTCGCATTCGACGTTCCAGAAGTCCTCGTTCGGCACGATGTCGCCGCCGGCCTTGAAGGCAACCACGCCGTCCTTGTTGGCCACGGGGATCAGCTTGGCCAGGTCGAGGCCGTTGCTGTTGACGATGGTGCCGGTGTGGTCCTGCACCGCGACGATCTTCGCGCCCGCTTCCGCGAACAGCTCGGCCGCGACCGAGCCCACGTTGCCGAAGCCCTGCACCGCGATGCGCGCGCCGCGCAGGTCCATGCCCAGGCGCCGCGCCGCTTCACGGCCGGTGACGAACACGCCGCGGCCGGTGGCCTTCACGCGGCCCAGGGAGCCGCCCAGGTGCAGCGGCTTGCCGGTGACGACGCCGGTGGCGGTGCCGCCGGTGTTCATCGAGTACGTGTCCATCATCCACGCCATGATCTGGCCGTTGGTGTTGACGTCGGGCGCGGGAATGTCGGTGTGCGGGCCGATGATGATGCCGATCTCGCTGGTGTAGCGGCGGGTGATCTTCTCGAGCTCGTTCTGCGACAGCTTCTTGGGGTCGACGCGGATGCCGCCCTTGGCGCCGCCGTAGGGCAGGTTCACCGCCGCGGTCTTGATGGTCATCCAGGCCGACAGGGCCATCACTTCCTCGAGCGTGACGTCGGGGTGGAAGCGCACGCCGCCCTTGCCCGGGCCGCGGCTCATGTTGTGCTGCACGCGGTAGCCCTCGTAGTGGGCGATGGTGCCGTCGTCCATCTCGATCGGCACGTCGACGATCAGCGCGCGCTTGGGGCGCTTGAGGGTTTCGACCCAGCGGGCCAGCGGGCCGAGGTACGGCACGACACGGTCGACCTGCGAGAGATACGTGCCCCACGGGCTGTTGGCGGTCGGGTTGACGAAGGAGAGTTTTTCGCTCATGAGAGATCCCTAGGTTGAACGGATGGCCGCAACGATAGACCTCTCGCGCGCGGCGCGCCATGGCTTATGCGCGCCGCGCTGGCGGTTATGCAAGAGAAGTTGGGACGCGGTGTTTCGGGTCACCGGGGCGGGTGTCGTGGCGGGTGTCGTGGCGCGGCTTGTGGCACATGACAAAACCGTCATCGGCGGGTTATCGATCCGGCGGATGCGCTTCGTAGAGTGGGCTCACCAACCAGGCACAGCCACCCACTTCAAGGAGTTCACGAATGACCCCGCAACCGTCCGCCGCCCGCCTTCTCGCCGCCGCCGCATCGGCAACCCTGCTGGGCGCCACCGCAGCGCCCAGCTTCGCCGGCAACTACGCCGAAGGCGATCCGCGCCCGGTGGCGACGACCTCGACGGCCACGCGCGCCGCCGTCGAGGCCGACGCCCGGCAGTGGCTGAAGGCCGCGCCCACGCAGGGCTACACCGACGGCATTTCGCAGCAGCCCGTCGTGGTCTCGGCCCACACGCGCGCCGCGGTGGCCGCCGACACCCGCCTGTGGATCCAGTCGGGCCTCGCGGCCATGCAGAACGGGGAAGCCGGCGCGGACCCCGCGCAGCCCGGCTATCGCCAGGTGGCGGCCGACTACATGAACCGCCGGGCAGCGGCACAAGCGCAGGCGCGAGCGCAAACGGAAGCTCCAACGCCGAGCGTCATCCGCTGACGCGCAAAGGCCGGCCACGCGGTTTGTGCGATCCGTCCGGCAAAGGGTAGGCCAAGGGCATTTCCTTGGTTCTATCTCCTATGGCCGTCCTCCATAGCCCGCATCTTCCGCCGCGATTCGATGACCGAGCCGGATAATCCTCCAATGCTCGACCTGGACCGCATCGATCTCCGGCTTCTGAAGATCCTTCAGGAAGACGGCCGCATCACCAACCTCAAGCTGGCCGAGGCGGTGGCGCTGTCGCCCACGGCGGTGCTGGCGCGGGTGCAGCGGCTCACGCGCGACGGGTTCATCCTCGGCTACGAGGCGCGGCTCGATCCGCACAAGCTCAGCCGCGGCTTCACGGTGTTCGTCGAGGTGCTGCTGGACCGCACCACGCCCAACGTGTTCGACCAGTTCAAGGCGGCCGTGCACGTGCGCGACGAGATCATGGAATGCCACATGGTCGCGGGCGGCTTCGACTACCTGCTCAAGACCCGCATGGCCGACATGGCCGCCTACCGCGAGTTCGCCGGCACGGTGCTGTGGCAGTTGCCCGGCGTGCGCGAGACGCGCACCTATGCGGTGATGGAAGAAGTGAAGAGCAGCGCGCGGCTCCCGCTGGGCATCTGACGACGCACAGCTCCCTTCAGGCCAGTCGAGCCGATTGGGCCGATCGGGGGATCAGGCCGGTTTGCGCGCCCGCCCGCCGAAGATCGCCGTGCCCACCCGCACCATCGTGCTGCCCGCGCTGATGGCCGCCTCGAGGTCGGCGCTCATGCCCAGCGAGAGCGTGTCGAGCGCGATGCCCGCCTCGCCAATCGACCGGTAGACCGCATGCGCGCGCAGGAACAGTTCGCGCTGCGCATCGAAGCTTTCGGCCGGTTCGGGGATGGCCATGAGCCCGCGCAGCCGAAGCTGTGGCAAAGCCGCCACAGCAAGCGCCAGCGCCACGGCCTCTTCCGGCGGCACGCCCGACTTGTTGGGGCCGCCGTCCACATTAACCTGAAGGCATACATTGAGCGGCGCCAGCTGCGCCGGCCGCTGGGCCGACAGACGCTCGGCGATCTTCAGCCGGTCGACGCTGTGGACCCAGTCGAACTGCTCGGCCACGGGCCGCGTCTTGTTGCTTTGCAGGGGGCCGATGCAGTGCCACTCGAGGGTGGCGCGCAGATCGGCCAGCGCCTCGATCTTGTCCAGCCCCTCCTGCACGTAGTTCTCGCCGAAGGCCGACTGGCCCGCCGCATGCGCCTCGCGCACGGCGTCCGGCCCGAAGGTCTTGGACACCGCCAGCAGCCGCACCTCGCCCGCGTTGCGCCCGGCCGTTACACATGCCTTCGCGATCCGGTTGTTTACATGCTGGAGGTCGTCGCCAATCATCGTCATAATCGTCCAAAATCGTATCAAAACGTCACCGCACCCGAGCCGAGGAGCCCTGTGGACATCACCCAATTGCTGGCGTTCAGCGTCAAGAACAAAGCCTCCGACCTGCACCTTTCCGCAGGTCTTCCGCCCATGATCCGCGTCAACGGCGACGTGCGCCGCATCAACGTCGATGCGCTCGATCACAAGGGCGTGCACGCCATGGTGTACGACATCATGAGCGACACGCACCGCAAGCACTACGAAGAGTTCCTGGAGGTCGACTTCTCGTTCGAGATCGACGGCCTGGCGCGCTTCCGCGTGAACGCCTTCAACCAGGCGCGCGGCGCGGCCGCGGTGTTCCGGACCATTCCTTCGAAGATCCTGACGCTGGAGCAACTCAACGCACCGAAGATTTTCGGCGAACTCGCGCTCAAGCCGCGCGGCCTGGTGCTGGTGACCGGCCCCACGGGCTCGGGCAAGTCGACCACGCTCGCCGCCATGGTCAACTACCTCAACGAAAACGAGTACGGCCACATCCTTACGGTGGAAGACCCGATCGAGTTCGTGCACGAGTCGAAGAAGTGCCTGATCAACCAGCGTGAAGTCGGCCCGATGACGCTGTCGTTCTCCAACGCGCTGCGCTCCGCGCTGCGCGAAGACCCGGACGCCATCCTGGTGGGCGAGTTGCGCGACCTGGAAACCATCCGCCTCGCGATGACCGCGGCCGAAACGGGCCACCTGGTGTTCGGCACGCTGCACACGTCGTCGGCCGCCAAGACCATCGACCGGATCATCGACGTGTTCCCGGGCGAGGAAAAGGAAATGATCCGAGCCATGCTGTCGGAGTCGCTGCAGGCCGTCATCTCGCAGACGCTGTGCAAGACCAAGGACGGCCAGGGCCGCGTGGCGGCGCACGAGATCATGCTGGGCACGCCGGCCATCCGCAACCTGATCCGCGAAGCCAAGGTGGCGCAGATGTACTCCACCATCCAGACCGGCCAGGGCCAGGGCATGCAGACGCTCGACCAGAACCTGACGGAACTGGTGCGCCGCAACACCATCTCGGCTGCCGAAGCCCGCGGCAAGGCAAAGATCCCAGAAAACTTCCCTGGCTGACCCAGCCCTCCGGAGCACCGACATCATGGAACGCGATCAAGCCAGCCAGTTCATCAACGACCTGCTCAAGCTCATGGTGAGCCGCAGCGGCAGCGACCTGTTCATCACGGCCGACTTTCCGCCGGCCATCAAGGTCGACGGCAAGGTCACCAAGGTGTCGCAGCAGGCGCTGGGCGCGCAGCACACGCTGGCGCTCACGCGCTCGGTCATGAACGACCGCCAGACGGCGGAGTTCGAGCGCACCAAGGAATGCAACTTCGCGATCTCGCCCACCGGCATCGGCCGCTTCCGCGTGAACGCGTTCGTGCAGCAGGGCAAGGTCGGCATGGTGCTGCGGACCATTCCCGCCAAGCTGCCGACCATCGACGGCCTGGGCATGCCGCAGGTGCTCAAGGAAGTGGCCATGACCAAGCGCGGCCTCACCATCATGGTGGGCGCCACGGGCTCGGGCAAGTCGACCACGCTGGCGGCCATGATCGACTGGCGCAACGAGAACTCCTTCGGCCACATCGTGACGGTGGAAGACCCGGTCGAATTCGTGCACCCGCACAAGAACTGCGTGATCACGCAGCGCGAAGTGGGCATCGACACCGACAGCTGGGAAGCGGCGCTGAAGAACACGCTGCGCCAGGCGCCCGACGTGATCCTGATGGGCGAAATCCGCGACCGCGAAACCATGGAGCACGCCGTGGCCTTCGCCGAGACCGGTCACCTGTGCATGGCCACGCTGCACGCCAACAGCGCCAACCAGGCGCTGGACCGGATCATCAACTTCTTCCCCGAAGAGCGCCGCGCGCAGTTGCTGATGGACCTGTCGCTGAACCTGCGCTCGCTGGTGTCGCAGCGGCTGGTGCCCACCGAAGACGGCCAGGGCCGCGTGGCCGCCGTGGAAGTGCTGCTGAACACGCCGCTGATTTCCGACCTCATCTTCAAGGGCGAGGTGGGCGAGATCAAGGAAATCATGAAGAAGAGCCGCAACCTGGGCATGCAGACCTTCGACCAGGCGCTGTTCGACCTGTTCGAGGGCCACTCGATCAGCTTCGACGACGCCATCCGCAACGCCGACTCTGCGAACGACCTGCGCCTGCAGATCAAGCTGAACAGCCAGCGCGCCCGCAGCACCGACCTGTCGGCGGGCACGGAGCACTTCGCCATCGTCTGATCGGATCGCGCGGTGGCGTGATCAGTCGATCGTCTTCTGCCAGGCGGCGAACACCCCCGCCGCCAGCGCCAGCACCGCCATCGCGGTGAACCCGTCCAGCGAGGCCATGAAGGTGGCCTGCTGCTCCAGCGTGCGCCAGAGCGTGCCCAGCGCCATGGCATGCGCCTCGCCCGCCGCATGGCCCGCCGCAACGAAGCCGTGGGTCAATGAGTCCAGCGCCTGCATGAAGCTCGCGTTCGCCGGGTTGGCCGACTCGCTCAGCCGCACCTCGTGCAGCGCCAGCCGGTGCTGCTGCAGCGCGATCACGGTGGAGGTCGCGAACGAAATCGCGAGCTGCCGCACGAGGTTCTTCAGCCGGTAGCCGTGCGCGAACTCCTCGGCCGCGAAGGGCTTGAAGGTGAGGTTGGCCACCGGGAGCACCACGAACAGCATCAGCAACCCGCGCAGCAGCAGCGGCCCCAGCAGGGCCTCGCGCCCCACCTGCGGCGTGACCCGCGACAGCCACCACGCCGCCAGCGCCGCAATGCCGAAGCCGGTGACGATGAGCCACTTCTTGCGCGCCAGCCGCGCCGAGTACTTCAGGTACACGAACACCAGCAGCCCCGTGGCGAGCGACACCGCGCCCGTGAAGTAGCCGGTACTGCCCACCGTGAAGCCCAGCCCGCCTTCCATCAGCCGCGGCAGCAGGTAGCTGAAGCCGGTCGACAGGTAGTAATAGACGACGTACAGCGCCAGCCCCACGCGAAACGGCGCGCTGCGCAGCGCATGCAGCCGCACCAGCGGCGCCGGGTGCCGCCACTGCTGCCAGCCGAACCACGCGAGCCCGCCCACGCCGGCCAGCGTCAGCCCGATGAGCGCGGGCGAGCCCGTGAAGAGCTCGAAGTGCGAGCGCGTGAGCACCACCTGCAGCGCGGCCTGCGCGAGCGCGAACACCATGTACGCGACGTAGTGCGGCTCGGTGCGCTCGTGCGGCGCCACGTCGCCGATGTCGGGCAGCGTCCACAGCACCAGCAGGCCGATGAGCGCTGCCACCGGCGCGGTGCTGGCGAACAGCCAGCGCCAGTCGAAATTAGTGACAAGAAAAGCGCCCGCAATGGGCGCCAGCGCGCCGCCGAAAACGATGAGCACCATGAACGCCTTCAGCGCCTTGGCGCGGCGCGCGGGCGGAATGCCGATCTGGATCAGGATGCGGCAGGCGCCCAGCATCGGCCCGACGAAGTAGCCCTGCACGGCACGCGCCGCGGTCAGCTGCATCGAGCTGTCGCACAGCGCCGCGCCCAAGCCGCCCGCGGCGAAGGCGAACATGCAGATGGCCAGGTAGCGGCGGTAGCCCAGCCGCTCGATCCACGCGTGCTGGTGCAGGATGCCGAGCACCGCGCCCAGCGCGTAGGCGCTGGAGGCCCACACCAGCTCGTCGGGCGAGGCGTTGACGCCGCCGGCGATGTAGCTGGCGAAGAAGGCGAACAGCGCGTTGTCGAAGTAGTCGATGGCCGTGACGAGGCCGATGGCCCAGGGCAGCAGCGCCACGGCGACGCTGCCGCCAGGATCGCGATGGCCGCGCCGGAGCCACGCCAGGGCCGGCGGGTTCATGGTGCCGGCCTCTCCTTGCGGCGCTGCTCCAGCGCCTCCTCCACCGGTTCGCCGGCCAGGCGGCGCTCCACGTAGCCGAGGTCGCGCCGCAGCTGCGCCTGCAGCGCCGCGGCTTCCTTGAGCTCGCGGCGCACCTGGGCCACGCGCGCGTCGAGCGTGCCGAGCTGTTCGCTCAGCGTTCCGCGCAAGGCCTTGAGCGAGGTGTTCGACAGCCGCGGACGGCCGCCGTCGGGCGGCGCTGCGTCCACCGGCTGCTGCAGCATGGCCGTGACGACCGTCAGCGAGAACCCCAATGAACGCATGCGCAGCGCGCGCGCCAGCTTGTCGAGGTCGGCCTGCTCGTACAGCCGGTAGCCGCCTTCGCTGCGCACCGGCACCACGATGCCCAGTTCCTCGTAGTACTTGAGCGTGCGCGGGGTCACGCCGAGCCGCGCCGCGGCATCGCGCACGGTGATGGTCCTGGCGGGGTTCGCGGCGGTCATGGTGCGGCAAGTCTAGCCAAACATGTACGTTCACGTACAGGTTTGAGCCTATCGCACCTGTCGCGGAATGGCTTTAAGCTGTCGCCCCATGAGCAGCATCAACACCCGCACCTACGAATCCGTCCCGGCGCAGACCGTGGCCTTCCTCGGCCTCGGCGTCATGGGCGGCCCCATGGCCGGCCACCTGGCCAAGGCCGGCCACACCGTCACGGTCTACAACCGCTCGCCCGCCAAGGCGCAGGCCTGGGCCGCCGAGTTCGGCGCCCCCGGGCGCCATGCGCCCACGCCGCGCGAAGCCGCGGCCGGCGCGGACATCGTGTTCTGCTGCGTCGGCAACGACGACGACCTGCGCTCCGTGGTGCTGGGCGACGACGGCGCCTTCGCCGGCATGAAGAAGGGCGCGGCCTTCGTCGACCACACCACCGCTTCGGCCGACGTGGCCCGCGAGCTGTCGAAGGCGGCGCAGGCGCTGGGCCTGCACTTCATCGACGCCCCCGTCTCGGGCGGCCAGGCTGGCGCGCAGAACGGCGCGCTCACCGTCATGTGCGGCGGCGACGCGGCCGTGTTCGAACGCATCAAGCCCGTGGCCATGGCGTTCTCGCGCGCGGTCACGCTGCTGGGCGAGAGCGGCGCCGGCCAGCTCGCCAAGATGGTCAACCAGATCGCCATCGCGGGCCTGGTGCAGGGCCTGTCGGAAGCCATCGCCTTCGGCCAGCGCGCCGGCCTCGACATGGAAGCCGTGCTGGGCGTCATCAGCAAGGGCGCGGCCCAGAGCTGGCAGATGGAAAACCGCGGCAAGACCATGATCGAAGGCAAGTTCGACTACGGTTTCGCGGTCGACTGGATGCGCAAGGACCTGGGCCTGGTGCTCGACGAAGCCAAGCGCAACGGCGCGCGCGTGCCGGTCACGGCGCTGGTCGACCAGTTCTATGCCGACGTGCAGCAGTCCGGCGGAAGGCGCTGGGACACCTCGAGCCTGATCACCCGGCTCAAATGAAAAAAGCCCGCTGATGCGGGCTTTTTCAATTCAACGCCTTCAATACGGCGTCTTCAGCGGATCGGCGACGTGGTCGCGCCGCTCGCGGGCAGCGGCTCCATCGGCGGCAGCGGCACGCGCGACGAGGAAGAAGAAGACGACGACGATGACGTCGACGGCGAGGCCGACGTCACCGGCGCCGGGCCCTGCCCGCCGCGCTGCGCGGCGGCCTGGTTCGCGGCCTGGCTGGCCGCCAGGTCGGCTTCGGACACCACCTCGACCACGCGCACCACCTTCACCACGCCCGACACGCCGCGCGTGATCTCAGTGGCGCGATCGGTTTCGCGCCGCGTGGCGATGCCCATCAGGTAGACCGTGCCGCGCTCGGTCACCACCTTGAACGAGTTCGCGAAGATGTCCTTGGCGTCGAGCAGCGAGGCCTTGATCTTGCCGGTGACGTAGAGGTCGTTCGAGCGGTCCTGGAAGGTGCTCGAGGCGCCCACGGTGAGTTCGTTCACCACCGAGCGCACGTTCACGATGCGGCTCACCTCGTCCTCGACGCGGCGGCGGTCGGCATCGCTGCCCACGGCGCCGGTCAGCAGCACCTGGCGGTTGAAGCTGGTGACGCTCACGTACATGTTGTCGTTGGCGATGTCGCGCACGCGGGCCGCGGCGCGCAGCTCGATGCCCTGGTCGTCCAGCTGGGCGCCCGAGCTGCGGCGGTCGGTCGCCACCATGCCCACGCCCACCACCGCGGCGCCGCCCACCACGAGCGGCACGCAGGCCGAGAGGCCGGCGAGCAGTGCGGTGCCGAGGGTGAGTGCAATGGCGAAACGTTGGGTGGGTGTCGTCGTCATGGTCATGAACAAGCTTCCTGGATTGGATGGACGGGGCAGGCGGTCTGCGAGCCCGCTGCGTTGGGCAAACAGGTCGAGTAGGCTATGGAGTGGCCCGTGGCGCGGAAGTTCTGGCGCGGACTGCGGCAAGTTTAGCCCAGCGATTTCGCCAGCCTGTTACCTCGTGTCATCGGTCACGGCGCTGCGTAGCACCGAGATCGCCGTGTCCTGCTGCGCTTCGGTCAGCCCGACCCACAGCGGCAGGCGCAACAGGCTCTCGGACTGCCGCACGGTCACCTCCAGATCGCCGTGCGCGCGTCCGTAGCGCAGCCCCGCCGGCGACGAGTGCAACGGCACGTAGTGGAACACCGACGACACGCCCGCCGCGCGGAACCGCTCCAGCACGCGTTGCCGGTCGATGCCGGGCGCGAGCACCACGTAGTACATGTGCGCGTTGTGGCGGCACTCTTCAGGCACGACGGGACGCCGCAGCACGCCTTGCGTCTCGAGCTCCTCGAGCAGCTCGTGATAGCGCCGCCAGGCCGCGAGCCGCACCTCGGTGATGCGCTCGGCCTCTTCGAATTGTGCCCACAGGAAGGCCGCGATCAGCTCGCCCGGCAGGAACGACGAGCCCACTTCCTGCCAGGTGTATTTGTCGACCTCGCCGCGGAAAAAGCGGCTGCGGTCGGTGCCCTTTTCGCGGATGATCTCGGCCCGCAGGCTCAACGCGGGGTCGTTGACAAGCAGTGCCCCGCCCTCGCCCGAGATGACGTTCTTGGTTTCGTGGAAGCTGTAGGCGCCCATCTGCCCGATGCTGCCGAGCGCACGCCCCTTGTAGGTGGCCATCACGCCCTGCGCCGCGTCCTCGACGACCATGAGGCCGTGGCGTTCGGCGATGGCCATGATGGTGTCCATCTCGCAGGCCACGCCCGCGTAGTGGACCACCGCGATGCCGCGCGTGCGCGGCGTGATGGCGGCTTCGATGAGCGATTCGTCCAGGTTCAGCGTGTCGGCGCGGATGTCGACGAACACCGGCACGCCGCCGCGCAGCACGAAGGCATTGGCCGTCGACACGAAGGTGTAGGACGGCATGATGATTTCGTCGCCGTGCTGGATGTCCATCAGCAGCGCGATCATCTCCAGCGCGGCCGTGCACGAGTGCGTGAGCAGCGCCTTGCGGCACGCCGTGCGCTCCTCGATCCATCGATGGCAACGCGCGGTGAAGGGCCCGTCGCCGGCCAGGCGCCCGTTGAAGTGCGCCTCCGCGATGTAGTAGAGCTCCTTGCCCGTCATATGGGGCCAGTTGAACGGGATGTGGTCTTTTTTCATGGTCGGTCCGTGCAGGCTTGCGGGTGACGTCGGGTCTATCGGCAGGGCTCGGTGGGCGGGAGCGCTTCCGGCGCGCGCGGCCCGGCATCGTAGACCGACATGCCCCCGCCGGAGTGCACGGCGGCTTGCCGCAACGGGTCCCACGCCACCGTCTCACCGGCCGGCACGACGAACCAGCGAATTGCATTGTCCCGCAACAGGCCACGCGCTTCGGGCCAGTTCGCAGCCCGCGCGATCTGCCCGAGCGCGTCGGTGCGCATCGCGACCGTGCGCGCCACGCAGCCGCCCCTCAGCGTGCGCAGTTCGGCGCGGGCGAGAAAAGCTGGGATGTCGGTGAGCGAGATCAAATCGACGATCACGCGGCTTTGCCCGTTGACGGCGTCACCACCCAAGGCCATCACGTCACCGACCTGCGATTGCGCGCGCATGAAACGGGCGGCGTCGATCAGACCCGGAGCCACGTGTTGGTCATGGAAATCGCCGCCCCAAGGCATGGCGACGACATCGGGCTTTGCGGGGTTGAGCCCTCGGCCGGCCAGCGCCGCCGCCGCCAGCAGGGCCAGGGACAGCACGAAAGCCCCGTGCCGGAACGCCGTCGAGTCGGCGCGCGCGCCGGCGGCCAGGCGCCACGCATGGACCACGGTGAACACCGCAACGATCACATAGAGCAGCGGAAAGTGGCGATGCTTGTATTCCGTGAAGTCACCGTTGCCCGCCGTCGGCGCCAACAGCATCAGCGCCACGAAGGTGAGCACCATGAAGGCTGCCAGCAGATCGGAGCGCCGCCACCCGAAGCGCAACGCCGCCGCACCGGCCAGCAGCGGATACAGCAGCGCGTACGCGCCCAGCACCGCCACCAGTGCGAGCGCGGTCTTCACGACCAGCATGGCTGCCGATGGTTCGGCCGCCAGCGACAGCGCATGCCCACGGAACTGCGTGTACCTGAGCGCGAAGTCCAGGTACTGGAAAGGATCGGCATGCGCCATGAACGCAGCCCGCAACCCCGGCGACGCCAGCGCCGCGGCCACGACCGCCAGCAGCACGAGGCCCGCGCCGATGCGCGTCGCGCGGCCGTAGGCCCAACGATGGCGCAGGCCGACATACAGCGCCAGAGCCGGCGCCAGCAGCATGAAAAAGTGCACCCGCACCAGGATGATCGACAGCGACAGCAGCGCCCCGAACACGAATGCCCGCGCCCCGCCGCGCTCGACGTACAGCAGCGCGACCGCGCCAACGACCATCGCCATACCGATCGCGTAGCCGACACCGGGCGCCGTGAGCAGCATCCAGTAGAAGTCGAGCCACCCCGAGTGCAGCGGCACGCGATACGCAGGCACTGCCGCGACAACGGACACGGCCAGCACCCCTGCGGCCCGCCCGCCGAGTTGCACGGCGAATGCATAGCAACCCAAGGCCGCCGTCAGCACGCCCATGGGCAGCAGCACCGACGTCGAGAGCGCCAGCCCGGTCAGGCCCGACACCGGCTGGAACGCCGCGGGGATGAGGAACGGCGCGTAGTGATAGAAGACCCGCGCCACGCCCGGAAGCTCCATGTCGATGCCGCTCGCGAACGGGCCGCCGAACGATGAGATGGTCACCCCGTGCAGGAAGAAGTCGCTCCAGATCGGCAGTGCGCCCGTCGTCGCGAGAGTGTGCGCCGACGCGACCGGTTCCCGCGTGAGCACCGCGATCGCGAGCGTGAGAAGCAACGCCACCAGCACGTCGAAGCGGCGCTCTGGCCGCGGCGCGCCCCTGCGGTCGCCAGCGATGAGCTGTGCGAGCAACACGAGCGCCGAGCAGACCCCGAATGCCGCCAGCGCCGAGATCGTGAACAGCGAGGTCAACGCGTACATCGGCAGCGCGAGGCAGACAAAGCCCACGCAATAGGCGGCCGGCCATCGTGCCTCGATACCTTCCATGCCGCCGGCACGCAACACCAGCGCGCCCGCCAGCGTCTGGACGCCTGCCGCCAGCAGCGCAAAAAGACACAGCGCGAGCGAAAAGGCACGCGCCCCGATCCACAACTCAGCCGCCACGAAGGCGCCGACGATCAACAAGAAGGCGGCCGCCTCAGGTGCGACAGCGAGACGGCGCATCAGGTCTGCACTTTCGCAACGGGCGCGGTCAACCTGCGGCGCAGACGGTCACGCAGGCGCATGGCGGGCTTCTCCACGACGTGCCACGAAAACACCGCCAGCGGCAAGATCAGCAGCAAACACGCGAGCACATAAAGGCCGAACCGATGCACAACACCCGACTGCGCGAGCGCCTGCTGCACCGGAAAGGCATAGATGTAGAGCCCGTACGAATAGTCCGTCTTGCGGAACATCGGGAGCTGGAGCCAGCGGTGGTAGGCCAGCACCATCACGCAATAGGCGATGCACACCTGGAGCGCCACGAAGCTGTGGTAGTCGAACTTGACGCAGGCCACGGCGGCAAGTATCGCGACGATCGCGACTCGCAACGACACCACGATGTAATCGCGGTTCACGAAGAACAGCACACCGATGAGAAAGCAGAACATCACGCTGTCGACGTTGATGTCGCCGCCCGACAGGTGGTAAGTGCCTGTCTGCTGAAGGTGCAGCACCACCGCGAGTGCACAGACCAGGTTGGCGACTGCACGGGCACCGAAACCGCCTGCTGCCCCGGCAACCATGAGGATCATGTACAGCGCAAACTCCTTGGGCAGCGTCCAGAGGGAGCCGTTCACCACCTGCGGGAACGAATTGTCCAGGAAGACCCCAGGCAAGCCCCAGCGCAGGTCGAGCACGGCGTTGTAGAAGAAGTAGTCGTGCACGCGCGGGTCCGACACATAGTCGCGCAACGGCAGCGTCGTCACCCATGCACCGAGCAACACCGTGAAGGCCAGTGCGACGATGAGCCCCGGAAATATGCGCAACATCCGCGCCACGAGAAACTCGAACACGTGCGGACGGTTCACGAAGCTCTGCGACACCAGGAAGCCGCTGATCACGAAGAAGATCTGCACCCCGAGCTGTCCCGCGCTCACGGGCGGTATGTGGGCGTTGATCCAGTCCCGCGTACCTTGCGGTCCGTAGGTTACGTAAGAGTGGCCGAAGATCACCAGCGAGGCGCCGATCAGCCGCAGAAGATTGAAGTTGTTGTTGCGGTCGACGCAGCAGTCGCTTAGATGTTTCATCGTGGTATCGCTTGTCAGCGGGCGGCCGGCTTGCGCGCCACGACCAGCCTCGAGCCGCCCACCGGCAGGCTGATGCCCAGACGGATCAAGGCGCGCTCGGCGGCCAGCACTGTTTCGAGCGCCTTGTTGAGCCAGGGCGAAATGTTGAACTCCGCCAACGGATCGAAGGCCTTGCCGGCGGACTTCTTGCGCGCGAGGCGCGACGCCATCAGCGCCGGCAGCAGCGCGCTCACGAACGAGGTGCTGCGTTCGATCTCGAAGCCCGCGGCTTCGATCTTGCGATGCAGTTCGCTCGCGCTGTAGCGCCGCACATGGCAGGCGTATTCGTCGGTCTCGCTCCACAGCCACGCATGCTGCGGCACGGTGATCACGATGCAGCCGCCCGGCTTCAGCGCGGCATGCATCTGGACCAGCACGCGTTCGTCTTCCTCGATGTGTTCGATGACGTCGAACGCGCCGACCACATCGAACTCCTCGCGGAACGGGATTTCGCGCGCATCCATCTGCACGAACTCGGCCGATGGCAGCCTCTGCGCCGCGAAGCCCAGGCCCGCAACGAAGATCTCGCTGCCGCGCAAGCGGGCCGACGGGTAAGCGCCGGCCACGCCGGACAGCACATACGCGGTGCCGCAGCCGATCTCCAGAAACGACTGGAAGCGCCCGCAGTACTTGCCGATGGCCCAGAGGATCAGCGCGTTGCGCGCGCGAAACCAGAAATTGGCGCCCTCGAGGCGCGCGAGCTCGGCGTAGTAGCCGGCCTTGAAGCCGCCGCCGTCGCGCGCGAATTGCGGCGAATAGGCGACGAAGCCGTCGACTTCGGCCGGGCCGCGCCCGCAGACCGGGCAATGCGCCAGGCCGCTGTCGTAGCTGGCGTCACAGTGCAGGCAGCGCTTCATCGAGGCGCCTGCGCAGCCGTCGCCGGCACGGGAAACACAAAATACTTGAAGGCCACGAAGAGAAATCCTGCGACGACAAAAATGGCAAAGGCCTGGGCAATCTGATGGGCGTACCCCATGCGGTCGACCAGCACATACAGAAGCACGAAATTGATCGTGTAGCCCACGCAGTGCGCGAGGAGGTAGCGCACGCCCACCGCCATGCCCTTCTCGTCGTGCCTGAAGGTGATCCTGCGATTGCCCCAGAAGCCGATGCAGGCCCCGGTGGCATAGAGCAGCGTCATGGTCACCTTGGGGCCCGCACCCAGCCAGGTGATGAGCAGGTAAACCAGATAGCCGGCCAGGTTGCTCAGCAGGCCCACGAAGGCATAGCTCAGCAATTGGGCGAACAGGGTCCGGGGCCGCGCGGGCATGGAAGCCTCAGCCATCCGAGAGCACGGCAAGGCCGAAGCCGGACTGGCCGTATCCGTTGCCGTTGTAGAGCATGTAGCACTCGCCGCCGTGCGCGAGGACGAAGGGGTACTCGATCATTTCCGAATCCCAGCCTTCGTTCGATACGTCGATGCCGGCGTTTTCGAGACGCAGCTGCCAGGTACGTCCGTCGGCGCTGGTCGCATGGCCGATGCGGTAGGTTTCGCCGGCCCCGCTGCGGTAAGAGAACCACATGCGCCAACCCGCTGCGTCGCGCAGCACCGTTGGCCGGGAAAAGGCCTGCGCCGTGCCCACGGCAAAAGGAACGGCGAGGCCGGTCTTCTGCCAGTGGTTGCCGTCCGTGGAACTTGCCCCGTTGATCACATGCACCATCTCGCCGTTGCCTGCGTCCCAATCCAGCGTCGAGCCGTACCACATGGTGTAGCCCGCACCCGCATCGTCGCGCATGACCCAGGGGTAGGACAGGCTCACGGCATCGACGGCGTCCAGCGGCATGAACGGCCCGCTGCCATCGAGCGAGAGACCGAGGTCGGCACCGACGCGCAGCCGCCCCACCTCCCCGCGCCAGTGCGCGTGGGGCGGGTTCTGCCAACCCATGAACAGCATGTAGCGGCCCGAAGGCGTGTCATAGCAATTGCCGATGCTCACGCCGTCGGCGTAGAAAGAGCCCTCCGGCCCGTGCTCGAAGAACGGCGCGTGGTGTTCGCGCACCACCCGGCGCTTCACGAGGTCGATGTCGACCGCGCCGACCGACGAGCGGTTGACCGCGTCCCTGCCGCTGAAGAACACCCGATAGACGTCACCTTCCAACAGCACCGGCAACGGATTGGCAGCGTGCGTCAGTAGCTTCGGATGCCGCTGCCCGCCCTGCGGGGCATACAGCAGGCCGAGCTTTCGCCAGGACTGCGTCATATGCCCCGCAGCCTGGTGCTGGGCACCTTCGATCGCTCGGTGGCGGGGCCGATGTAGACGCCTTCGGGTGCCGCATCGGCCAGCAACAGCGCGCCGGCCCCGACGACGCAGCGCTCGCCAACCTTGATGTGGTCCCTGAGCGTCGCATTGACGCCGATGAAGCACTGCTCGCCGATTTCCACGCCGCCCGAGACGACCACGTGCGAGGCGAGGAAACAGTGGTCCGCGACGATCGAGTGATGCCCGATGTGGTTGCCGCTCCACAGCGTGACGTTGTTGCCGATGCGGGCGAAGGGCTGGATCGTGTTGTCTTCGAGGATGAAGCAGTTCTCGCCGATGGCGCCGTCGTTCAGCAGCGTCGCGGCCGAGCTGACGTAGCTGGCCAGCCGGTAGCCCAGGGCCTTGGCGGCCAGGTATTTTTCCTTGCGCACCGCGTTCAGCTTGGCGTAGCTCAAGGCCACGAACACATCGAAGTCTTCGGGCGGGAAGCGCTGCCCGACTTCTTCGAAGGCGACCACCGGCAGCCCGCAGAAGTCGGGCTCGCGGATGAACGCCGCGTCCACCGTGAATCCTGCGACCTCGTAGCCGGAGTCGGTACTGAAATAGCGATGGGCGAGCTGCGCGATGTCGCCGGCGCCGAAGATCACAAGGCGCTTGCTCATGGTTGCTTCCTCACCAGCATCGTGAATTCGTAGAGTCCGTAGTCGTGCAGCAGCGCCACATTGCGCGAATAGCGCCGCTTGCACAGGTCGAACAGACGGCCGGGGTCGGCGTAGTAGAGATCGGGGCGCATCCGGTCGGCGTCGGAATACGAGGTCAGGCAATTGAACGAAAAACCGAGGCGGCTGGCGCGGTCCAGTTCGTCGAGCGAGCGCTCCACATAGGCTTGCCACTCGGCATCGGTACGCCCGAAGCGCACGTTGAAGATACCGCTGGCGATACCGTAGTCGTTCACGCAGTCGGGTGCGCTGGCCTGCAGCAGCCTCGCGTTTCCCCGGCCCTGCAGGCGCTCGCGCGCGGCTTCGACCATGCTGCCCGACACGTCCACGCCGAGGTAGTCGAAGGCGCGGCCTTCGGCCGAGAGAAAGTCGTGCAGCGCGCCGTAGCCGCAGCCGAGATCGGTCACCGAGAACGGCCGCGACGCGTCGATGACGCGGCACAGTTCGCGAAAGCGCAGCGTCTGGCCCTCCTCGCCATTCCAGTCGACGCCGCGCGGACTCTGGCCGTGCTGTTCGAGCTTGTCGGAGTAATAACCGGCGACCTCCGAAAGGAGCGCCGCGTTGCCGACTTCAACCATGCTTGATCTCCGCCGAGGGCTTGGCCTCGAAATAGATGACCAGCGCTTTCTCGGATTTCGAGAACAGCTTCTGGACGAGGTGTACCGGCGTCATCGTCACGCGGTTCAGGACCAGGCCTAGCATCGACGGGAAATGCGTCTTGAACTTGACCGTGCGCCGGCCCGACTCCTTGGTGCGCTCGAGTGCCGACATGCCGAGCTTGGCGCTTTCACTGCGGCGCACGAGGAAGTTGGAAACCGGCAACAGCGCATTCGAAAGCGGGAACGTCAACCCGGCGATGTGCATCAGGCTCCACCGGTTGGCAAGGGCCAGCGTGCGGACGCTGGCCTGCGTGTAGCGCCTGCAATGTCCTGCGATGTCGTCCTCGATACCCCAATGCGCAGGCGATCCCGGCACTAGGCCGATCATCAGACCGGAGGGCTTCAGCACGCGCCCGGCAACGCGCATGAAGCGCGACTCCGCGTCGTCGTCCATGTGTTCCATCACCATGCACGAGATCACGAGATCGACCTGATCGGCCGGGCCGGGTTGTGCTGCGAGGAAGTCTTCGTTGAGTGCATCGAAGCGCCGCTCGGCGATCTGCTCGCCGAATCGCTCGCGCAGCGCGGTGATGGTTCGGCCCTCCAGGTCATAGGAACGCCCCTGCCATCCGCGCTCCAGCAGCACGCGCGTGATTTCACCGCTACCCGGACCTACCTCCACGAATCGGCCCGGCGGAAGCTGCCGCAGCCGCTCTTCAAGGTACATCAACTGAAGAAGGGTTCCCGGAGGAAGTACCGCCATGTGGAGACCTCTGTTCTGAACAACAATGCGCAACGCGGCTCTCACGCGTCAGCGAAGGCGCGACGCAAGAAAATCCGCCACCGTGGCCGGCTCCAGGTAGCTGAATCCCAGGATCTCTTTCGCCGCGACGGAAAGCCCGGAATCGTCGACGTTGCCCGGGATGCGGATCTGCTGCTTGAAGTACGGGATATTGAAGACGTGATTGACGGCACGTCGAACCCGGCTGCTCGCGTTGTAACCGCCGGCGTGGAACATCATGCAGTCGAGGAGGATGAATTGTCCGGCTTTCGCCTCGATTTGCAACGCGTTGCGGCGCACGAGAGCAGGCGAAGCGAATGCCGCCGACTTGTGCGAGGCAGGCAACACGAAGGTTGCACCGTTCTCCACCGTGAAGTCGTCGATGCAGTAGAGCGCATTGATTGCCAGCGGCGTCGACGAGACGAAGTGCTGATAGGGCAGGTCGCGATGCCAGGCGCCCTGGTTGTAGCCCTGCTGCGATGGGTTGACCACGCCGTTCTGCTGATTGAGGATGAACTTGCCCGCGATGAGTTGACCCACCGCCGCGAGCAGGTTGTCGTTCAGCGCGAGACGCAGAAACGCGCCATCGTGCGCCATCATGAGACGCACATTGTTGTGTTCGTCCATGGCCTTGAGTTCATCGATGCCATGGGCCAGCGCATAGCCTTTGCAGACGCTGTCGAACGCACGCGACAGTGCCGCGACCTCCTGCGCCGTGAAACCCGCGTCGAGCACGGCATAGCCCAGTGCGCGAACCTGCTCCACCGCCTCTTCGATGAAGTTGTCGGCACTCGTGCGTTGCAGGATGCCGTAGGCCTTGGTCGGCGCTGGTCCCAAAGTCGACTCTGTCATGGCGAGTCCCCTGGGTTCGGGTTGCGACCGTGGATTTGGCGCACGATGGTATAGGGCCGTTGCTTCACCTCGGAGAAGATCTTGGCGATGTAGATGCCCTGCACGCCGATGAAAAAAATGATGAGCCCCGAGAACAGCCAGATCGACGCCACGATGGATGTGTACCCGTCCGGGGGCGACGAAGCCGAAAAATAACGCGCCAGCAAGTGCAGGATATACACCACCGCAGACAGCGAGATCAGCAGCCCCGAGTAGAAGGTGAAGACCAGCGGCAGGCTGCTGAACGACGTGACCGCGTTGACCAGGTGACTGATCTTGCGCGAGAGCGAGTAGGTGGTCGGGCTGGTGGCGTGCTTCTCGACCTGTCGGCGCGTCTGGCGGAAGCCCGTGATGATCCAGAGCCCGCCGATGTTCAGTTCGCGCTCGCGATGCAGCAGCAACGCGTCCACGTAGCGACGGGTCATCAGGCGCGCCGTCACGATATTGTCGGGCTGCACGATGCCCGTCAGCAGGCGGAACAATTTGTAGAAGACGCTGCCCGTGAAGCGTTCGAACGCCCCGCCCTTTCGGGCGTCCTGCACGCCGAAGACCACGTCGCTGCCGTCTGCATGCATGGCTTGCGCGAAAGGGATGAGCCATTCGGGCTCCTCCTCGAGGTCGCTGTCGATCAGGAACACGCGCTCTCCGGTCGACGCTTCGAGCCCGGTCATCATGGCTTTGTGATGCCCGAAGTTGCGCGACAGGTCGACCACCACCACGTGGCTGTCCCGCGCCGTGAGTTCCACGGCCACCTCCAGGCTCCGGTCGGGCGAGCCGTCGTTGACGAGCACGATCTCGTAGTCTTCGCCCACGAGGCCGTGCGCCGCCGCGCCTGCGCGGGCGCAGAACTCCGCGATGTAACGCTCGGACTGGTACAGGGTCGCGACGATCGACAGCTTCATGGCTTCACATACCTCATGAAGCCGGCGGCCTCTTTGCCGCAGTTGAACAACAGGTCGAGCACCGTCACGCCGTGCGTGAACTCCCCCCACAACTGCGGATACGCGGGGTAGCCCGCATAGTCGAACCAGCGCAGCGCAACGCCGCGCTGGGCGAAGACGGTCTCGTCGACATAGTCTCGCGCCGCGGGGCCCGAGACGTATTCGTCCGCTGCAGCTTGCACGCAGATGTCGGCCAGGCGCTCGGTCTTGCCGTCGGCCAGCGTGTAGTCGGACGAGCTCGTGATCCGCGTGTGGATGCCGAGGTAGGCGCACACGGCCTCGATCAGGCGGCGGTTGAGCTGCGACAGGTTGGCCGGCAGGTCGGGCGATTGGTAGAGCGGGGCCAGCCATTGCGCCACCTCGTCGTAGTGCGGAGCCCGGCGGTAGTTCTGCTCGAACGCCTTCCAGTGCAGCGCGGCCCAGTCGGTGCCGTCGATTTCGGTGTCCTTGATCTTCTGCGTGTACTTGCCTTTGACGATCACCGGCACCGTCAGCCATTGCACACCTTGCGGCGTCTTGATCTGGTTGCGGTTGCGCCAGTCGCGGCGCGTGTACTGCATGTCGTCGAAGAGCACGAACTCGTCGACCATCGCGATCAGGTCGAAGTAGCCCTTCCACGGGATGTAATTGGACTGGACGATGGCGATTCTTTTCATGGACACAGGCGGCGCGTCACGAGACGTCCTGGTCCCCGAGCAACTGAGCGTCCACCCCGTCGCACAGGCAATGCAGCGCGAGCAGATGGACTTCGTGAATGCGCGCCGCACGCTCGTGCGGCACGTTGATCTGGACGTCGGTTTCGCGCAGCGCGCGGCCGATGGCACCGCCCGAACCGTTGTGGCCAGCGCCGGGCGCCGGAGGCTGCCCCGACACCGCGTTGCCCAGCAGCGCTACCACGGTCATGTCGCGCTCGTGGGCGGCCGTCACCGCGGCCAGCACCGCGGCCGACTTCCCGCTGGCACTGAGCGCCAGCAGCACGTCGCCGGCCTGGCCGAGCGCGCGCACCTGGCGAGCGAAGCGGTCGGAATCCATGGCGCCGGCACTGTCGGCTTCGGGGTCGGTGGGGTCGCCGGGCAGCGCGATGGCGCCGAGCTCGGGCCGTTCACGCTCGAAGCGGCCCACGAACTGCGCGGCGAACTGGGCCGCCAACAGCCCGGACACGCCGGCGCCGCAGGCCAGCACCTTGCCACCGCTGGTCACGCAGGCCAAGAGGGCCTGCATCGCTTGAGAGATGGGTTTGCTGAGGACCGGGCCGGTCTGGTATTTGAGGTCGGCACTGTCGATGAAGTGCTGCTGAATCCGTTGCTCGAGCATGAGGCGGGATGATAACTGGGGTTGTGAAACAAAAAGTGTGAGTGGTAGAGCCAGCAACCAGGGCTTCAGCTCCCCACGCGGGGGCATCAGCTCGCGTCGAACGCGCCCTGCAGCCAGGTGATTTTCTCCTCGACCAGCACCACGTCGAATCGACACGGCGGCACCGTGCGCAGCCGGCTCAGGTAATGCTGCGCGGCGAACACGATGCGCCGCTGCTTCGGCCCGGTGATGCTGCCGCCCGCGCCGCCGTGCGCGCCGGTGCTGCGCTGGCGCACCTCCACGAACACCAGCGTGCCGCCGGAAGAACCCCGCGGATCCCGCATGATCAGGTCGATCTCGCCGCCGCCGCGCCCGGGGGTCCGATAATTGCGCGCCAGCGGCATGAGGCCGGCGTCCTGCAGATGCGCGAGCGCGGCGTCCTCGGCCGCATCGCCGCGCCGCTTGGTGGTGGCGGCGGTACCGGTGGTCGTGCTGGTGGTCTTCATGGCTCCCTGCCTGCAATCTTCTTTTCGTTCTCTCGGAGAAACCTCTTGGCTTCACTCGCCCCTGCTTCTTTCGGCGCCGCCCTCGCGGCCGCGCACGACGCCGCGGGTGCGCAGCATTATCCGCAGGGCACCCTTTACGTGGTCGCCACGCCGATCGGCAACCTGGCCGACATCACGCTGCGCGCGCTGCATGTGCTGCAACTGGTCGACGCCATCGCCTGCGAGGACACGCGCCACACCCAGACCCTGCTGCGCGCCTACGGCATCGACCGGCCCGGCTCGCGCCTGCTCGCGGTGCACCAGCACAACGAAGCCGAGGCCGCGCAGACCGTGGTGGCGCGCCTCGCGCAGGGCGAGCGCGTCGCCTACGTCAGCGACGCCGGCACGCCCGGCGTGAGCGACCCCGGCGCGCGTCTGGCCGCGGCCGTGCGCGCGGCCGGCCAGCGCGTGCTGCCGCTGCCGGGCGCCAGCGCCGTGACCACCCTGGTGGGCGCGGCCGGCCTGGTGGCCGACGGCGGCGACGGCAACGCCAGCAGCGCCTTCGTCTTCGCGGGCTTCCTGCCGAGCAAGGCCGGCGAGCGCGACACCGCCGTGCAGGCCCTGTCGCAGGAGCCGCGCGCCGTGGTGCTGCTGGAGGCGCCGCACCGCATCGAGACCCTGGCGCGCGCGCTGGCCACGCTGGGCGAGCGCCGCGTCACCGTGGGCCGCGAGCTCACCAAGCAGTTCGAGGAAATCGCGACCGTGGCGGCCAGCGCCCTGCCCGGCTGGTTCGCCGCCGACCGCGACCGCACGCGCGGCGAGTTCGCGCTGGTGCTGCACCCCGTGGCGGTGAGCGGCAACGACGGTGCCGAAGGCGAGCGCGTGCTGCGCCTGCTGCTGGCCGAGCTGCCCGTGAAAACGGCCGTGAAGCTGGCCGCCGAAATCAGCGGCGCGCCGCGCAACACGCTGTACGAAACCGCGCTGCGCATCCGCAACGGCGCTGACGAAGAAAGCTAGCCCGACAGGAATTCGGGCGGCACGGCGTCGGCCAGCCACACGCCGTTTTCCGCGCGATGGAACGCGTGGCCCAGCGCATGCATGCGGGCCGCGTCGACCCGCAGCACATGCGCCTTGCCATGGCGCTGCCCGACCTGCACCGCGGTCGCCTCATCGGCGGACAGGTGCACATGCTGGCGTGACCCCGGCTTCAGGCCCTGTTCGCGGATCGCATCGAGAAAGCGCGTCGCCGTGCCGTGAAAAAGCACGGCCGGCGGCACCACTGCCTCGAAGCTGCGGCTGACCTGCGGCGTCGAATGGCCCTGCAGCGCGCGAATGCGCTGCCCGTCGCCCGACAGCTCGTAGCGCTTCTTGGTGCCCGAATCGACCGCGCGCACGACGTCCGCCCGCGCCAGCTCGCGCCCGCCGGCCACCGCGCCCGCCACCAGCGCGTCGATGCCGGCCCAGCCCTGCGCGTCGAGCCGCAGCCCGATGGACTCCGGCGCGTGCCGCAGCACATAGGCGATGAACTTGCTCGTGTCTTCGGGTGTCATGTCGTCTTCCAGTGATCGGCGTGCGCCAGCAGCGCGTTCCACAGGCGCTGCACATGCGCGGACGGAGGCCGGTCGGCCGCGTGGAACACGTGGTATTCGAGCGGCGGATAGCCCTGCAGCGGCACCGCCGCCAGCCCCTTCGGAATGCGGCAGCAGGCGTTGACCACCGTCAGGCCGAAACCCAGCTGGGCGAAGCGCAGCATCAGCTCCCAGCCGTTGGCCTCGAGCGACGGCTGCCACGGCACCGACTCGGCCTGCAGCAGCCGCCCGAGCAGCTCGCGATGCGGCCGTCCCGCCGGCGGCACGATCAGTTGCGCGCCCTTCAGGTCGCGCAAGCGCACCGCCTTGCGCGACGCCAGCGCGTGCGCGCGCGGCACCACCAGCACCTGCCCCACCACCGTGAGGCGCACCGCATGCAGGTCCGCCGGCACCGTGCCCAGCGGCGCAATGCCCAGCTGCGCCTGGCCCGCGCGCACCGCCTGGATGGCCTCGTCGCGGTTGCGCGTGAGCAGCTGCAGGTGCGGCGACGCGCCCGGCCCCGAGAACTGCGACAGCGCCTTGCCCAGCAGATACAGGTAAGCGCCCTCGCCCGCCGCCAGCGTGACGACGGGCGTGTCCTGCCCCTCGGCCAGCCCCTTCGTGAAGCGCTGGTTGAGCAGCAACAGCTCCCGCGCATGCCGCGCGACCTGCTCGCCCGCACGCGTGAGTTCGAGCGCGCTGCCCACGCGCATGTACAGCTTGGCGTCGAGCTGCTCCGACAGCTTGCGCACCTTGGCGTGCAGCGCCGGCTGGCTGATGTGCAGCAGGCGCGCCGATTCGCTGAAGTTCAGCGTGTCGGCGAACACGGCGAACGACTGCAGCGCGTCGAGGTTGGTGCGTGGAATGTGTGGAACGTCCATCTATCCATTTTATGGATAGCACATCCAATATCAGTAGTTCCCGATGATGGCCTTCGTTTCTACGATCCGGCTGCATCAACACAAGAGGAACAAGAAATGAAGAACAAGCAACCCATCCCCCGCCTGGGCATCGACATCGGCCGCGTGCTCATCGCCGCCGAACGCGCCGACGGCGCCGACACCGCGTTCATCGGAGGCTCGCTGCAGGACGCGCTCGACACGCCACCCTACGAAGGCATGTTCGAGGCCGTGGCGCCGCTGGTCGACAAGTTCGAAGGCCGCGTGTGGCTGGTGTCGAAATGCGGGCCCAGCGTGCAGGCCAAGAGCCGCGCATGGCTTCGGCACCACCGCTTCTTCGAGCGCACCGGCATGGCGCCCGACAACCTGCGCTTCTGCCTGCAGCGGCCGCAGAAGGCCGACCACTGCCGGCAGCTGCACATCACGCACTTCATCGACGACCGCACCGACGTGCTGCACCACCTCGAAGGCATCGTGCCGCACCGCTACCTGTTCGGCCCGCAACGCAAGCCGGTGACGGTCGAAGGGCTGGTGCTGCTGCCCGCGTGGAAAGACGCGGCGGCGCTGGTCGCGTGAGGGGCCGCGCGGCTAGCCGTCGAGCTCGGCGTAGCGCCTGAAGATGCCGTCTTCGTTGAACGCGATGCGCCGCGGGCTCTGCAGGTAGTCGCGCACGCGCTGGCGGCGCTTGATGTTGTCGTGCAGCTTCTCCACCGCCGGCGTTGCGGCCAGCGCCCGCGCGGTGGCCTTGGGAAAGGCGTAGTGCAACCCGTCGACCAGCTGGAACAGCGACAGGTCCGCATAGGTCAGCGTGTCGCCCACCAGGTGCAGGCTGCCCGCGGGGTTGCGCTGCAGGATGCGTTCGAACCAGTTCAGGAACTTCGGAATGCGCTCGTCGCGAAAGGCCTTCGCGCGCTGCTCTGCGGCCTCGCGCTGGTCTTCGTAATAGGCGCCGGTGGAAATCGGGTGGTGCGTGTCGTGCGCCTCGGCCACCGCATCGGCAATGGTCAGTTGCAGCTGGTGCGTCCACAGCCCGTCGGACTCGCCCACGCCCGCCAGCCCGAGCCGCGGCCCCAGGTACAGCAGGATCGCGGCGGTCTGCCCGACCACGACGTCGCCGTCCACCAGGAACGGCGGCGCGAACGCCGGGCGCGCGTTGTTCGGGTCGTCCAGCCGCTCGCCCAGCGCGGACCCGCCGCCGCCCTTGGACTCGGGCAGGCGCGCCACGTCGACGTAGTCGGCGCCGGCCGCTTCAAGCGCGAGCCGCACGAATTCGCCTCGGCCCTGGATGGTGGGCCAGTAATGGAGTTGGTATGGCATGCGGCCATGGTGTCAGGCTCGGCGCGGCGCCGCAACAGGCCGGGCCCAAGAGCCGAACTTGGCCTACGCGCTCAGCGCAGCGCCATGCCGGCCAGCACCAGCGCGAGCAGCGCGATGTAGCCCCAGGTGTGCACGCGGTGCGGCATGCGGCCGATGAACGACGCCGCGGCGCGCACGCCCACCAGCGAGCCGGCCACCAGCGCGGCGAACGCGGGCACGTCGACATAGCCGATGTGCCAGCCCTCGAGCGTCGAGGTGGCACGCCACGCCAGCGCCATGTAGGTGGCCGTGCCCGCCAGGGCAATGGGCAGCGACAGCGGGTTGGCCATGGCGGTGGCGCGCGTCATGTCGATGCCGCGGCGGCGCATCAGCGGCACCGTCATCACGCTACCGCCCACGCCGAGGAAGGCCGCGACCAGCCCGATGAAGAAGCTGCCGACAGTGGCAACGGCGCGCGACAGCGGGCGCACCAGGGCCGCTGCGTCGTGCGTCATGAAGCCGGGGCGAAACAGGCAGTCGAGGATGGTCACGCCCAGGTAGGCGATGAAGGCCCAGCGCACGAACTCGCCGTTGGCGGCCACGGCCATCGCCGCGCCCACCACGGCGCCGATGCCGATGCAGCCCAGCAGCGGGCGGATCAGCGCCCAGTCGATCGTGCCGGCGCGCTGGTGGCGCCGCGTGGCGAGCAGCGCGCTGACGATCATCACGCAGGTGGACGTGGCCACGGCGATGTGCATGGCGGACCGGCCCACCGCGCTGTCGGCGCCGTGCGCGAGGACCAATGCGCGGTACAGCAAGGGCACCACGACGAAGCCGCCACCGAAGCCGAACAGCACGGTGGTGACGCCCGCCAGCCCGCCGAAAGCCGCGAGCACGAGATAGATCGACACGAAGGAACTCCAGGAAGCGTTGAAGGAAGGCCTTGACGATAGGCCGCGGCCGCCTGGCGCGCTTGCGCATGTTCGACAATGATGTTTTCATTTCGGCCAACCCCAGCGGTCCCCACAGCCAGCCTTTTTGCGATGCGCAACATCTCCATCGACACCGTCGACGCCGTCGACCGACCGGTGCTGGCCATCGGCACCGACTACCCGCCGGGCCATCTGCTGCCCACGCACAGCCACCGCCGCGCGCAGTTTCTCTACGGTGCCACGGGCGTGATGGAGGTCGGCTCCGACGACGGCGCGTGGGTGGTGCCGCCGCAACGCGGCGTGTGGATTCCGGCCGGCAAGCCGCACCGCGTGCGCATGCTGGGCGTGAGCACGCGCAGCCTCTACATCGAGCCGCGCGCCGTGCCGCGCCAGGGCGATCAGTGCCAGGTGCTCAACGTGTCGCCGCTGCTGCGCCAGTTGCTGATGGAGGCGGTCGACCTGCCGGCGGCCTACGACAGGCAGGGCCGCGACGGCGTGCTGATGCGCCTGGTGCTGCACGAGCTGGCCCGCGCCGAGGTGCTGCCGCTGCACGTGCCGCTGCCGCGCGACGCGGCGCTGGCCACGCTGTGCGTGGACTTTCTTCGCCAACCCGACGTGCATGCGGCGCCTTCTGCGTGGGCCGCCCGGCTCCACGTGAGCGAGCGCACCTTCAACCGGCGCTTCAGCCTGGAGACCGGCATGTCCTTCGGCAAGTGGCGCCAGCGGGCCTGCGTGCTGGTGGCGCTGTCGCGGCTGGCCGCGGGCGAGCCGGTGACGGCGGTGGCGCTGGACATGGGCTACGACAGCCCGGGCGCGTTCTCGACCATGTTCCGCAGAACGCTGGGGCGGCCTCCGTCGCATTTCGCGATGGCGTAGGCGCGGGCGTCGGCACGGGAACAGGCACGGCTGCTACACGCGGGCGAAGCGCGCCGGCCCCTGCACCGTCCAGCCGTCGCCCGCGGCCGGGTCCAGGTCGCGCAGGCAGCGCGTGAGCCCGTCGTCGAGGTCGAGGTTCACGCCGATGCGCCAATGCCCCGTGGCGCCGCGCTCCACCTGTACCACGGCAAAGCCGTTGCCGGTGCCCACCGCCGCCGTGACCATCGTCACGCCGAAGGCGTCCGGCGCGGGGCCGAGGTCCGCCGTGCCGTCGAGCCAGAACTCGTCTGGCCGCGAATTGACGAAGGTCCAGGGCGCATACAGGCCCGAAGACACGACCGAGATCACCTCCACCGGCCCGCCCGCGCCCTGCAGCCAGAGGCTCGACACGCTCGACATGTGCCGGTCGCCCGACAGCACCACCACATGCCGCGCCGTGGTGTCGCGCAGCAGCTCGAGCAGCACGCGCTGCGAGGCCGGGTAGCCACTCCAGTCGTCCATGCCCAGGCGCTGCGCCGGGTCCCCGAAGACGGCCGCGCGCGGCATGGGGAACAGCGCCACGGGCGAGACGATGAACCTGGGCACCTCGGCGGGCGCGGCCTCCAGCCACGTCTTCAGGTCGGCCATGCCGGGCTCGGCGCGAATGGCGGCCTGCGCCAACGGGGTCGCAACGGCCGCGGCCGGCGCGTCGGTGCGCAGCGCACGGCGCTGGCGCAGGCTGCGCGTGTCGAGCATGTAGAACGGAAAGCCGGCCGGCGCGATGCGGTAGTCGAAAGGCCGCTGGTCGTGCCGCCGCGCATCGATGTCGTGCACCAGCTTGTGCTGCTGCGCGAAGTAGCTGTCGAGCGCCACCTGCTCGGCCGGGTTGCCGTACGGGTCGGGGCTGGGCTCCCAGTCGTCCATCACCTCGTGGTCGTCGAGCAGCGGGTAGGTCGGCAGCGACGCCATCACCTGCCGCAGCGCCTCCAGCCTGAAGGTGAGCGCATAGGCCTGCCCCACGTCGTCGCCGCCCGCGGGCACGAAGAGCCCCGCGGTCTGGTCGACGTAGACCTGGTCGCCGGTGAGCACGAGCAGTTGCGGCTTGTGCGGCGGCACGAGCGCTTCGGTCCCCTCCTTCCCTTCCAGCCGATCTGCAAGCCGTTGGTACGACGCCTGCGCGGGCAGCCGGTCGACCAGCCCCGGCAGGTACTGGCAGCTCGCGAGCGCAAAGCACAGCGCGTCCTGCGCGGGCGTGCCGTCGGGCTGCACGGCGCCGGTCCACGCGGGGTCGAGCCGCACCACGGCGCGATCCAGCTGCGGGCCGCTCGCGGTCTTCAGCATGTGCTCCACCTGCGCGCGGATCGCATCGATCGGCTCGTCGTGCGGGTCGGCGAAGAGCCCGCTCATCAGCGACCGGCCCAGCACCTCGACCGGGCCGCGCGCCATCGGCAGGTCGTCATGCACGGTGAGCACGGCAAAGCCCTGGTACTTCGGAAGCATGTGGTCGAACAGGTCGACCTCGACAGCGCCCTGCAGCAGCGTCTCGCGCGTGGCCACGCGGCCGACCATGAAAGAGAAGTCGAACTGCCATTGCCCGTTTTCGCGTGTCGCGGGCACGAAGACCACGGCGCGTGCCGACGCATGCGCCGGCGGCGGCCGCAGCGCCAGGCGGCAATGCAGCCGGCCCGCATTGCCGGCCACGCGGCTCGCGTGGCCGAGCCACGGCCCCGTCCACGGCAGGCTCACCAGCCAGTCGGGGTCGGCCGGCTTCTCGGCGCCCGGCTTCCCGCCGAAGACGTCGAGGAAGCCGACGATGTGCGGGAACACGTCGTCGCAGGCCTTCTCGCCGATCAGCGTGTCCTGGTGGCCGTAGGCGTCGAGCACCCGCAGCTGGTGCGGCGTGCCCTCGCCCAGGAAGAGGTCGCCCTTGCCCGGCGCCGGCAGTTCGGGCGGATCGCGCGGCAGGCCGTCGTCCTTGCCGAACACGCGCTTGAGCAGCCAGAAGCTGTCGTACGAGCCGCGCCAGTCGAACACCGCGTTCTGCCGCCCGTGCAGCATCAGCACAGGAAAGCCGAAGCGCCTGCCGATCTGCTCGAACGCCACCGCGCGGTTCTGGCCGCCGGCGTCGGTCAGCACCTCTTCGCGCGCATAGCAGCCGACCTGCGAGAGGCCGCGCAGCTTCACGAAGCCGTAGATCGAGTCGAGCGAATCCAGCGTGTCCTTGCCGATGTTGTGCAGCCGCATGGTCTGGCCGAAGATGGCGTCGGCCCGGTGCCGCACGGCCGCGAAGCCCGGCGCCGTCTTCAGGGTCTGCGCCTCGCCGTCGTCGTCGGGGTACGGAAAGGTCGCGAGCAGCCCGTCGACCAGCAGGCGCTTCATGCGCGTGAGCTCGGGGCGCGTGTCGAACTCGTCGATGCCGGCGAACTGCTGCAGGTAGCCCGCCACGTAGCCGCGGAAGCGGTTGAACGCCGTCGCGCGCAGCAGCGGCCCGACCTGCGACAGCACCACCGCGCCGATGTCCTCGTGCAGCCCGGGCGTGCGCAGCACCGCCACGCTGAACATGGCCGCGCCGATGCAATGCGCCACCACGTCGATCTGCACCGGGGCCACGCCCGTGTCCGTGTCTGTGTCCGTGCCCGTGCTTGCATAGGCCGCCTGCACGGTGCGCACGGCATCGGGAATGTCGGTCTCGGCCACCTCGTCGAACGACCAGTACGCGCGCGGCCGGGCCGGGAAGCCGATGCTGGTGCGCAGGTCGAGCACCCACACCTCGCGTCCCGCCTCGAGCAGGCTGTGCACCAGGTTGCCGGGAATGCTCCTGTGCGCGAAGGTCGAGCCGCTCGCGCCGTAGCCGTGGATCAGCATCACGGGCCGCGTGCCGGCGCGCGGCGACGGCGGGCGGTAGCGCGACAGCAGCCGCGGCGGCGCAGCGCGAGCGCCAGGACAGGACATGACATCGACAGGCTCCGGCGTCACGCCGTCCACCACGCCGGGCAGGCGTTCGCACTCGGTCTTCGGCGAGTCCGGCGGCGGCACGAAGTCCAGCACGTGGATCTGCAGCACGATGCGCAGCACCCACAGCGCCAGCTCGGCCAGGTCGCCCAGCTGGTTGGGCATGTCCTGCTGGTGCTCCACGCACAGCAGGGGCTGCTGCTTCTCGACGAAGTAGGAAGGGTCGAGCGTCATCCAGCCCAGGTCCTGCGACGTGAAGGGCCCGACGCGCCGCAGCTCGCCTTCGCTCAGTTGCCGCCAGGGGTTGCCGCCTTCGACGAACGCGATGCGCTTGGTGAGCGTCAGGCGGTCACCCACCTTCAGCGGCGGGCCGTTCTCCACGCGCTGCACCGTCCACTCGTATTCGATGAGGCGCGCCTGCCCCAGGTGGGAGCACAGCGCGAGCAGGTCGGCCATGGTCGGGCCTTCGAAGACGGCGTTGTCTTCCTCGTCGGCAGGATCGGCAGGGTCGGCCGGCGCATCGCCTTGCGAGCCTTGCGGCTCGAGAAAGAGCTTCACCAGCGCCAGCAGCTTCTTGCGCGCGAGCCCATGGCTGCGCAGGATGCGAACGATGCTGTCGCACTTCTCGCGCACCAGCATCGCGGCGGTGCCGGTGCAGTGCGCCACCGGGGCGTTGTCGCCCTTGCCGAAGCACAAGGTCACCACGGGCTGCGACAGCGAACGGGGCGCCGCGCGCAAGGTGGGCACGTCGACCGGTTCGAACTCCGCCTCGGCGCTGAGGTCGAAGGGCTGGCCGTCGATGAGCACGCGGCCCGTCATGCGCTCGCGCAGCGACACGCGCGTGGGTGCGGGCGTGCGCGGGTGCGTGAGGTCGCGGCGCAAGGGGCGCTGCGACGCGGGCGGCGGCGGCGCGTCGGCCAGCGCCAGGCCCCAGTCGGCGGCCAGCACCGGCACCGCGCGCTCGGCCAGCGCCACGATGGTCAGCGAGGGGTTGATGCCCAGCGACACCGGCACGATCGACCCGTCGAGCACCGCCAGGCCGGGCAGCAGCGACTGCACTTCACCCGCGCCGCTGTAGACGCGGCCGTGGCTGTCGACCACGCCGCTTTCGCGCCGGTCGGCCATGCGGCAGCCGCCCAGCGGATGCACCGTGAGCACCGAGCCCACGTCGTCCAGCGCGCTCCCGAAGGCCGCGAGGCTGCCGAACGGCGGAATCGGCTGCCACAGCGGGTTGGGCAGCACGCGCCCGCCGAGCCCGCCCGAGCCGCCGTGCGCCGTGCGCAGCGCACGCAGCTGCGCCGCGAACACCGGCAGCGCGGCCACCTTCGGCCACGCCACGCGCACCTGCGCGTCGGCCAGCACATCGCCATCGCTGTCACCGTCGCTGCCGCCGACGAACTCGACCGTGCCCCCAGCGCCGTCGTCGCCCATCATTCCGTAGACCGGCGTGCGGCGCAGCATGTCGTCGTCCACGGCCAGCGGGTCGCGCGTCTCGTCCGGCGAATGAAGATCGAAGTCCATGCGCGCGAGCCCCTGCAGCGCGTCGGTGGTGGCGACCACCTCGGCCAGCAGGCGGCGCAGCGGGCCGGGTATGGCGAACTCCTCGATCACCAGCGGGCGCTCGCCCTTCTCACCCTTCTCACCCTTTTTCGCGCGGGTGCGCAGCAGCCCCGTGATGGTCGGGCCGATGCCCCGCTGCTCGGGCGCGTCGCCTTCCAGCGCGCTGGACAGCGCCTCGTCGTGCTGGTCGGCCGCCACCGCGATCATGTCGCCGTTGGCCGAGAAGCCCGCGCCCAGCGACGGCGCAACCGGCAGGCCGCCCGCCTGCGAGCGCAGCAGCAGCTCGGTCGAGCCCAGCGTGCCCGCGGCCACCACCACGCGGCGCGCGCGCAGCACATAGGGCCGCGTGTTGTCGGTGCGTGCCTTGCGCCGGTCGGTGAAGAAGAACTCGACTTCATAGCCCGCATCGCCGGGCAAGGCCCTGATGCGATGAGCCGTGGCGCCCGTGAACAGCCGCGCGCCGCGTGCATGGGCCTGCGCGAGGTAGTTGGTGTCCAGCGATTTCTTGGCGCGGTGGTTGCAGCCGCTGACGCAGTCGCCGCAGCGCAGGCAGCGGTGCATCGCCACGTTGGCCGGCGTGTGCGTGCCGTCCGCAAAGGCGATGGCCACGCGGGCCTTGCCGCTCGAGGCCGCATGCATCCGCGCGCCGGCCTTCATCAGCGAGGCCAGCTTGGAGACGGTCTCCGGAATCTGCTCGGGCGACAGCATGACCTCGGCCTTGGCGTAGCCGTCGGCCAGCGCGTGCGGGTCGACATCAGCGGGCCACCCGCTCTCGAAGGCGTCGGGCGTGGCGCGCTCCATCACCGCCGCGTTGATGAGCGAGCCGCCGCCCAGCCCGTTGCCCAGCAGCGCGTTCACCTTGCCGCCCAGGCGCACGTCGAACAGGCCCGAGGCGTTGCCGCGCGCCGGCTTGCCGTCCTGCATGCTGAAGCGCACATGGCCCGGCAGTTCGGCGAAGCTGGCCGGAAACTCGCCGGGCAGGTACTCGCTGCCGCGCTCCAGCACATAGACCTTGACCGGTGCCGCGCCGGGCGGCGCGTCCAAGGGCACGGCCCCCGCGAGCCGCGCCGCAGCCACCGCGCCGCCATAGCCGCTGCCGATGACCAGCACCTCGCAGTGCAATGCGCCGGGCGGCGCCGCGAGAATCTCGCGCACCAGCACCTCGGCGCCTTGCGAGAGCAGGCGATCGCCCGGGTCGTGGTCGTCGTGGTCGTCGTGGCGACTGCCGTTCGTCATGGTCGGCTCCTGTCAACGTGCGTGTGGACGTGTGGACGTGTGGACGTGTGGATGCGGCTGAGGATTCAGGACCGGTCGATGGCCTCGGCCAGCGCGCGGCCCAGCCCGAGGTCGTCGACGGGCTTGCGCAGCAGCGGCAGGGCATGCCTGCGCGCCGCCTCGATCACCGCCGGGTCGGTGTCGGCCGTGACCATGACGATGGGCAATGCGGGCAATGCGCGCACGTCGCAGCGCTGCGCGCGCAGGCGCTCGACCGCGTCGAAGCCCGACACGCCGCCGCCCAGCCGGCAGTCGACCACCACCGCATCGGGCTGGCCGGGTTGGCCGGGTTGGCCGAGCTGGGCCAGTGCCTCTTCGACGGTGGCCGCGGACAGCACGCGGCAGCCCATTGCGCCCAGCGCGTTGAGGTAGGCGCCGCGCACCATCGGGTCATCTTCGAGCACCAGCACGCAGCGCCCGGCCAGGCTCCACGGCGCGCGCGTGTCGTCGCCCTGCGCATCGGCCGGCGCCGCGCGCGGCAGCCGCAGCCGAAAGCAGGCGCCCGCGCCGGGGCTCGATTCAAGCTCGACCGGCACGCCAAGCAACTCCGCCATGCGCCGCACGATGCCCAGGCCCAGCCCGTGTCCCGCGGCAGGCGCGCTGCCTTCGCCCGGCCCTTGCAGCCGCACCAGGTCTTCGAACACGAGGCGATGGTTCTCGGGCGCGATGCCGGGGCCGGTGTCTTGCACGGCGAGCTCCACATGCGCCGCGTCCTCCGCACGAACGCGCACATCGACCCGTCCGCCTGAAGGCGAGAACTTGATCGCGTTGTCGATCAGGTTCGCCAGCATGCGGCGCAGCAGGTCGGGGTCGGTTTGCACCGCCAGGCCGCCGGGGCAGGCGGTGCGCAGCTCGACCTGGCGCGCCGCGGCCGCCGCGCCGAAGCTGCTCATCACGGCCGACAGCAGCCGGTCGAGCCGCACGCGCTGCGGCTGCGCCACCACCACGCCGGCGTCGAGCTTCGACACGTCGAGCAGCGCGTCGAGCATGGCGCGCAGCTGCTCCAGGCTGGTGTCGACCACGTCGACGATGGCGCGCGCGTCGGGCGCCATGCCCACGTGGCGCAGCGCGCCCACGTTGAGCGCCATGGCCTGCAGCGGCTGGCGCAGGTCGTGGCTGGCGCCGGCCAGGAAGCGGCTCTTGTCGTTGTTGGCGCGCACCGCCTCGTCGCGCGCAATGGCGAGTTGCGCGCGCTCGAACTCCAGCGAGGTGGCCAGCGCCTGGTTCTCGGCGCGGATGCCGAACGACTCCTCGAAGGTCTGCAGGTTGCGTTTGGCGAAGCGCGTCTGCACGCCGAAGAACATCAGCACCAGCGCGCCCACGCACCAGCCGAGCCAGCCGCCCGACACCAGCCACATGGCGGCCGTGGGCACGAAGAGCAGCCCCGCATAGGCCAGGAAGGCGGGCATCACGGTGGCGCTGGTGGACACCGCGCCCGCGCCCCAGGACACCAGGATCATCGTGAGCACCGCGTCGAGCGTCGGGTCGAGCCGCGTCATGAACAGCGCCGCCGAGCCGTTGCACGCGCCGATCAGCACGTTCCAGCGCACCGTGGCGCGCAGCCGCGCGGCAATGGGGCGCGTGCGGTCGGCGGCCATGCGCGCGAGCGCGGCGGCGCGCCACTCGCGGCTGGCGATCACCGCGGCGAACCAGCCGAGCACGAAGGGCGCCGGCACGTCGCGCCAGACGATGGCGGCCACCACCACCGCGGTGAGCAGGATCTGCCAGCGCAGCCCCACGGCCTGCTCGGCGACGACCTGCAGGCGGCGCTCGTCGAGCTCGCTCGGCACGACGGGGGCAGGTGGCACCTCTGGCGCCACGGACGCTGCGGACGCAGCGGGCACGTCTGGCACGGTAGACATGCCGGTGCCCACGCTCAGGCCGCCTCGAGCGCCCACGCCGCCTGCGCGTCGAACACGCGGCACATGGCGTCGGTGCGGTTGCGCGCACCCAACGCGCGGTAGACCATCGACAGGTGCACCTTCACCGTGCCCTCGGCAATCGACAGCTGGCGCGCGATGAGCTTGACGGGCGTGCCCCGTATCGCGAGCGCCAGCACCTGGCGCTGGCGCGGCGACAGCTCGGCGCGCAGGAAGCCGGCAAGGTCTTCGCGCGGCAGCTCGTCGGGGTGGCGCGCGCGCGTCACGTCGTCGGCCAGCACGAACTCGGCCGGCAGGTAGATGCGGTGGCGCAGCACCACGCGCAACGCGGCCTCCATGTCCTCGAGGCGGTAAGACTTGGGTATGAAGCCGGCCGCGCCGGCCTCGATGACCTCGCGCACGCGCTGCGGCGAGCTCTCGGCCGACTGCATGCACACCGGCGTGGCCTCGAAGTGCGCCTTCACGGCCTTCAGCGCGGCAACGCCCGAGAGCTGCGGCAGGTGGTAGTCGAGCAGCAGCAGGTCGACACCCGCGGGCTCCAGCCGGCAGGCGTGCTCGGCGTCCCGCACGGCTTCGAAGTGAAGGGGGTTGCCGGGCTCGATCTCGGCGGCCATGCGCTCCAGCAGGAGGCGCGTGCCGTTCCAGACGATTTCATGGTCATCGACCAACAGAACCTTCATAGGGCCCTCTCGGTAGCGCGTTGACCTCCCCGCCTCGATGCAGGTTAGCGCAAAGGACCTCAATAAGCGAGCGCACGCACCTACACCAAAGGCCTAGTCCGATCGCCACCCCCAAGCCGCTCCGTGGATGCGCCGCGGGACTAGGCCGCCGCTAGGCGCTGCGTTCAATTGTTGCGGCGGGGGCCGCGCGGAAGACTGTCCGCATCGATTGCAACGCCGCGGTCGATGCACCTGGAACCGCCATGAACACCACCGACAAGCCCCTCGCCGCCTTGCTCGCCGCTTCCCTTGCTGCCTTGCGGCTCACTGCGTGCCGGCTGTGCATCCTGGCGCTGCAGCACCTCGTGATCAGCCGCGCGCTGTGCGGCGCGCTCATGGTCGCGCTGTCGATGCTCGCGGGCTGCGCCGCGTTGCCCGGCGACGTGCAGCGGGTCGCCTCGCAGGCGCGCACCGACGTCGAAGACAGCACGCTCGCTCACATCGCCGCCGCGTCACTGCCCGGTGCGGCGGGGCCGCTGTCCGGCGTGCGGCTGCTGCCGGGCGGCGACGATGCCTTCGACGCGCGCATCGCGCTCGCGGCGGCCGCGCAGCACAGCATCGACGCGCAGTACTACGTGGTGGCCGACGACACCTCGGGCCGGCAGTTTCTGCGCGAGCTGCGCGACGCGGCACAGCGCGGCGTGCGCGTGCGGCTGCTGGTCGACGACCTGTACGCGGGCGGCGAAGACGAGCTGCTGGCCGGCCTGGCCGCGCACGCCAACGTCGAGGTGCGCGTGTTCAACCCGCTGCCCGTGCGCAGCGGCGGCCTGCGCACGCGCGTGCTGCTGTCGCTGCACCAGATCGGGCGCGTGAACCGGCGCATGCACAACAAGCTCTTCATTGCCGACAACAGCTTTGCCATCACGGGCGGCCGCAACATTGCCGACGAGTACTTCGGCCGCAGCAAGCCGGCGAACTTCATCGACATGGACGCGCTGCTGGCCGGCCCCGCGGTGCGCGAACTGTCCGCGAGCTTCGACGCGTTCTGGAACGGGCCGCTGTCGTATCCCTTCGAGGCCATTGCAGCCGGCGACCGGCCCGCACCCGCCTACGCCCGCGAACGCTTCGCGGCGCTGGTGCGCCATCTCGGGCGCTTCATGCCCGCGGCCGGCGAACGCGATGCATTGGGGCGCGGCGCGGTCGGCGTGCAACTGGCGCAAGGGCGGGTCGAACTGGTGCCCGCCAGCGTGCGCGTGGTCGCCGACGCGGTGGTGCAGGCGCAGCCGGTGGCGGGCGATGCGGGCGGCGGCATGGACGGCACCGAAGGCGCGGTGATGGCCGCGAACCTCGACCTGTTTCGCACCGCGCGCTCCGAGGTGCTGGTCGTGTCGCCCTACTTCGTGCCCATGCCCCGCATGATCGACGCGCTGACGCATGCGAGCCAGGGCGGCGCGCGCGTGTCGGTCGTGACCAACTCGCTGGCCACCACCGACGAGCCGCTGGTGCACTACGGCTATGCGCGGCACCGCAGCGCCATCCTGGCGCTGGGCGCGACGCTGTACGAGCTGATGCCCGCGAGCGAGCCGCGCCCGGCCGAGACCGAAAGCGGCCGCGGCGCCGGCTCGCTGGGGCGCCTGCACGCCAAGCTGGCCGTGATCGACCGGCGCTGGTTCTACGTCGGCTCGATGAACATGGACCGCCGCTCGGCCCACTGCAACACGGAGCTGGGGCTGGTCGTCGACAGCCCCGCGCTGGCGGGCGAACTCGCGGACCTCATCGAGCGCGAGCGCATGCCCGCGAGCTTTGCGGTGAGCGAGGCGCCGGAGCGCGGCGGGCTGCAGTGGAGCTTCCTGCGCGGCGGACAGCGGTGGGTGCTGCACCAGGAGCCCGACTCGACCTGGGCGCAGCGGCTGCGGTGGTCGCTGCTGTCACTGGTGGTCGACGAAGATCTGCTGTGACGCGGCCGGCGCGCCTTGCGGCAGCGCCCGGGTCACATCGGGATCACGTCAGCGCCGCGGCTACTTTCCGCAGGCGTTGCCGGGTCCGGGATAGAACTTGATGCACGAGCACAACCCGTGGCGGTTGGTTTCGGCGGCGCACCAGGCGCGCTGCTTGTCTTCCTTGGCCTTTGCGATCACCAGGCCCTTTTCCGCCTCGGCCTTGGTCTTGGCCTGCGCGGCGGCCGTGCGCGCCTTGCTGTCGGCTTCGGCCTTGGCGAGTTGCTGGGCGCGCTGCTCCGCGGTCTGCTCGTGTGACGGCACGCGGGTCAGCACCGGGCCCAGCGGCTTCACCGGCCTGGAAGGCGCCTCGCTCTTGGGCTCGGGCTTCTTCTCCGGCGCCTTGGCGACCACCTTGGCGTCGCCCACGCAGATGGTCAGGCTGTGGAAGTCGTTCGGCTTGATCGCGTGGTTGTAGTTGCTGGTGCGCAGGCCGGCGCGCCAGAAGTCGTCGCCGGACTTGGCGAGCACCACGAACTCCGCGCTCGGCCAGTTCTGGCCGGCGGCGTTGCGCGTGGTCTCGAAGTTCGCCTTCTGCTCGTCGCTCATGCTCGCGTGGCCGCCTCGCTCAACGGCCGCCGCCTCCTTGTACGTCGGCAGGCGAGACTGCCGGCCGCCGATCTTGAAGTTGCGGCATGCGTCCTCGAGGATGTCCGCATGCGCGTTTCTCGTCGGATCGGGCGGCAGCTCCCACCGCAGGCCGGTGGGATCGGTGAACCCCACGGCGTGCGCCTGCAGGGCGGCCGACACCGCGAACAAGAAGGCAAGCAGCCTGATGGGTTTCATGGTCCTGGTCTACCGGTTGTTTTTTGTAACGGGCAGTCTATGGACCTCGGCGTGCCGGGCGGATCCCGCATTCAGGGGATAGACGCACAGAGGGGAAAGGGGGTTCGGCGTGCCGATGGCTTCGGCGTCGAAGGCTTCCATGGCGTCTGGCCTTCGCGCAAGGCATCACCCACAGCATCACCCAAGGCATCCCGCAAGGACTTGATCGTCACGTCGGCCGCGTCGATGCGACGCTGCAGCGTCTCGTTCACGAGGCACATCAATGCCCCGAGTTCGGAGCGGTTCGGATGAAGCTCCTCCGTGTCGTCAACCCGCTGCGGAAGGATGAGCTTTTCGAGGCACGCGTAGGCGCAGTGCACGCTGCGGATGCTCTCGATGTCGTCGTCTGCTTGCAGGGCGAGGGATTCGGGAGATGAAGGGTCGTGCGCGGACGCATTGACGGAATCAGGCATGGATGGCCTCCAAGAGGTGCGGTTTGCTGAAACCACCGCTCCCGAGACCAATCGAAGGCGGCAGCTCGACAGGTTGGTCTACCGGGCACCTCTTGCGAGAACCGGCCGGGCTTGCGCCCGCCCGTCGAGCCGCCAAAACTGGAGGCACGAACGACGAAGCCGCAGACCCTGCGGGGAACTGCGGCTTGCGTCGCAGAGATGCTTCAGGAGACCAATCCCGGTCACGCTTTTGGCGTGACGGGCGCAGTATATCGAGGGGGCGTGCGCATGGCGCCCTGCTCAAGCAAGCAGCCTAAACACTGGAATCTTCTGAAGAAGCGCCTCGAGCCCAATCGCGGCAGCACCATCGCTGGCGTCGGCAACTCTGATTCCTGATGCACAGAGAGCAAGTCTCCTGCGGCGTCAATCCTGAGACTTGGTCCCAGCCTTGCCTGTGTAGGGGTTGACATTGCCCTTGGTGGACCAGTTGTCCGCCTTCGTGCTGTTCGGGTTGGTCGCATGGCTCGGAGCGACATAAGTTCCATTGCTCTTGGTGTAGCCGCTGGTCGAATGGCTACCACTTGAGCTTGACCCAGTGCTGGAGCCATAGCTTGATGAATGCGAGCCATGGCCACTCGAACTGTGCCCACCGCCGCCCCTGGCAAAAGCGGAAGAGCCCAACGCCAGGATTGCTGCGCAAACAATGATCGATTTCATTTCATACCTTCCGCATCAGTGGCAATGGGAACCGCCGTTCTTGTGATCTCGATGGCAGCCATTCTTGTCCGTGCCCCCTGAATGGGCCAGCACGCCGCAGCTCATGCAAATGGCTGCAATCAAAACCGCCATCTTCTTCATGTTGTCTCCTCAGCTTTTAAGAGTGCTGAAGTGTGGTGCCCGGTGCGATTGGCGCCACGAGGGTTTGCGAGGCCCCATATTCATGGGAGCAAGGGATAAAAGATCTTTGACGCGGCTTGTCGAGATGGCAGATCCGCCGTTATGTGGGTCAGATGCGGGCGCATCTTTTTTGCACGTGCCAACAGCCCGTTGTCTTGCGCAGTTGCGCGCGGCTGTCCCCTTGGAGCGTACCCAGCGAAGGCCACCCCGAGTTTCTCAGCACAATCGAGAACATCCAGTGATTGCCATGGCGCGCATATGCCACCATCACAACGGGCCAGATCCGACGTCAGCCGGCTGGACTGCTTAATGACATATATGGGAGTGAAATGCAGCTTCACGCAACCGTCAGTGCTTCACCGCGGCACAGCGACTACGATGGAGCGGCCTACATTTATTGCCATGACCCGCTGCAGGACTACTGCTTTTCCCTGATTCGCAAGACCGATTCAAGCGGAATTGAGGTGATGGTCGTTGACCAAATCGTTCGTCGAGTCGACCACCTCGACGTAGATCTCGGCATATCGGGCTTCACAGCAACGCTGAGTCAAGACGACGCGGCGTCACTTGATGGGTACATCGAATACCGTATTGAGTTTCTGCCGGGGGACTGGGAATGGCAGACGATCAGGAACTCACTTGCGGTCATTTTTCGAGAAAAGACGGGGTTGGTGATAGTCGACCAAGCCCAGTCTCGAATGTCTGCTTCCGCGCGCTACTGACGACAGCTTTGGGCGGTCCTGCCTTTTCAATCAGTGACTGCTTTCGGGAAGACCAAATGTCTGCTACTGGGCGCAACGCTGAAGCTCATCTTGCGGGCTCCAAGCGTCACGATGAATCGCTCAGCCGCCTCCGACATACGCAGCGCCGTCATTCAGTAGGGCCCACGGATCGCGACAGCCCGGCTTTCCCGACTGCACAAGACACCGCGAGCCTTCTTCCACTGAGCTTCAAGCTACGCTGAAAAACCGGTGAAGCATATGGGCCCGACTTCTGGAAAATATGCCGCCGAACGTGCACCCTGCTGATGCACAACCATTGGCGAACCACTGCGAGCTCGCATTGCTCGTTCCCAGAGCGGAAAAAAAAATCCGGAAGAGTTTTCACTCTTCCGGATTCATATTTGGTCCCGCCGCCAGGAATCGAACCTGGATCTCAGCCTTCGGAGGGCCGAATTCTATCCGTTGAAATACAGCGAGGATGGGGGTTCCGGCACGCGCCGGAGCCCGTGATTATGGCCTATCAGGCGGCCAGTGTTTCGGGTTCGTTCGCAACAGGGGCGCCGGGCAGCGGCCGGGCGAAGCCGAGCCCCGCCAGATAGACCCTGAACGTGCGCCGCCCCGTGGGCACCAGCTCGAAAGCCTCGGGGTCGAGCAGCCAGTTCTGGATGAGCCCGCTGATGAGCGCGTGCAGCCCCTGCGCCGCCACGTAGCCGGGCACCGGCAGCTTGATGCGGTCGCGCCGCGCGGCCAGCCGCAGGGCTTTCTCGAAATCGACCACGCAGGCGTTGCGCGCGTCGAGGTGGCGCTGCTGCACCGAGGCCATGTCGTGCGTGTACTCGACCTTGTGGGTGGCCACGTCGAACACGCGGCGCACCTGCGGGTCGGTGGTCATGAGGGTGAGCGCGTGGACCATGCCCTCTTCGATCTCGACCAGCGGGTCGTCGCTGCCGATGGCAATGGCGGCCTTGGGGCCGGCCTCCAGCGGGAGGATGACGCGCTCCATCATCGCGTTGAAGAGATCGGCCTTGTCCTTGAAATGCCAATAGATGGCGCCCCGCGTCGCGCCGGCCTGCTGCGCGATCTGCTGCAGCGTGGTCTGCGAGACGCCTTGCGCCTGAAACAGCAGCTCCGCGGCATCGAGCAAGCGATTCCGCGTAGCCAGTGCTTCTTCCTTCGTACGACGTGCCACCAAGTCTCCTGATTTGTAAAGGCAACGCCCTTTACGTATCGTGGGGCCATTGCGTGGCTGTCACTATACATCCATGAATGTATGTAAACTACCCGGCTTCCCCGATGGCCCGCCTGGCTGTACAGGTTTCCGGTTCGCTCCGAGAACGCGCCATCTCCCGTCTTCGCTTCAAAGGAATCGCATGCCTCTCCTGCATGTCTCGCGTCAATCGTCCTTTTCGCCGCGTCTCGCGACCGTGGCTGCCGTCGTGCTCCTGGTCCTTGCGGGCTGCGGCAAGAGCGATGCGCCCGCCGCCGGCGGTGCCCCCGGCGGCGCCCGCCCCGCCCCCGAAGTGGGCGTGGTCGTGGCTGCGCCGACCGACGTCGGCCTGGTCACCGAACTGCCCGGGCGCCTCGAGGCCTCCCGCGTTGCCCAGGTCCGCGCCCGCGCGGCCGGCATCCTGCTGAAACGCGAATTCCGCGAAGGCAGCGACGTGAAGGCCGGCCAGCTGCTGTTCCGCATCGACCCCGCCCCGCTGGTGGCCGCTTCGCAGAACGCCCAGGCCACGCTGGCCCGCGCCGAAGCCAACGCCGTGCAGGCCAAGGCCCTGGCCGACCGCTACAAGCCGCTGGTCGAGGCCAACGCGGTGAGCAAGCAGGAATACGCCACGGCCGTGGCTTCGCAGAAGACGGCCGAGGCCGACGTGGCCGCCGGCCGCGCCGCGGTGCAGACCGCCCGAATCAACCTCGGCTACGCCGACGTGACCTCGCCCATCGCGGGCCGCATCGGCCGCGCGCTGGTGACCGAAGGCGCGCTGGTGGGCCAAGGCGACGCCACCGAGCTGGCCGTGGTGCAGCAGATCAACCCGGTGTACGTGAACTTCACGCAGTCGGCCACCGAAGTGCTGAAGCTGCGCCGCGCCGTGGCCGACGGCCAGTACAAGCGCGCCGGCGGCGGTGAAGCCGCCAGCATCCGCGTGGTGCTGGAAGACGGCTCCGACTACCCGCTGGAAGGCAAGCTGCTGTTCTCCGACCTCACGGTCGACTCGACCACGGGCCAGATCACGCTGCGCGCCGAAGTGCCCAACCCCAAGGGCGAGCTGCTGCCGGGCCTGTATGTGCGCGTGAAGCTGGAGCAGGCCCAGGCCACCAACGCGATCACGCTGCCACAGCAGGCCGTGACCCGCACGCAGCAGGGCGACACGGTTTCGGTGGTGAGCGCCGACGGCAAGATCAGCCAGCGCACGGTGAAGATCAGCGCCGCCAAGGACAACCAGTGGGTGGTGCTCGACGGCCTGAAGGCCGGCGAACAGGTGATGGTCGACGGCTTCCAGAAGCTGCAGATGATGCCGCCCGGCACGCCCGTGAAGGCGGTGCCCTGGAAGAAGACGGACCCCAACGCCGCCCCCGCCCCCGCGGCAGCCGCCTCGGCACCTGCAGCAGCACCTGCAGCAGCACCCGCAGCGGCCCCCGCGGCCGGTGGCCAGGCTTCGGCCCCGGCCGAGAAGAAGTAAGTTAGGAGCGCGCCCGCATGGCCAAATTCTTTATCGACCGCCCGATCTTTGCCTGGGTGATCGCGCTGTTCATCCTGGTGATGGGCAGCGTCGCAATCACCCAGCTGCCGATCTCGCAGTACCCGCCGGTGGCTCCTCCAGCCATCGTGATCAACGCCGCCTACCCCGGCGCGTCGGCCCAGACGCTCGAGGACAGCGTGCTGTCCGTGATCGAACGTGAAATGAACGGCTCGCCAGGGCTGATCTACATGGAATCGGTGGCGCAAGCCGACGGCACCGGCACCATCACGATCAGCTTCGAGCAGGGCACCGACCCCGACCTCGCCCAGGTGGACGTGCAGAACCGGCTGTCGCGCGCAACCCCGCGCCTGCCGGCCACGGTGACGCAGCAGGGCGTGCGCGTGGACAAGTCGCGCAACAACTTCCTGCTGTTCACGATCCTCTCGTCCGACAACCCGGCCTACGACCCGGTGGCACTGGGCGACTACGCCTCGCGCAACATCGTTCCCGAACTGCAGCGCATTCCCGGCGTGGGCCAGGCACAGCTGTTCGGCACCGAGAACGCGATGCGCATCTGGATCGATCCGACCAAGCTGCAGGGCTTCAACCTGTCGGCCGCCGACGTGAACAACGCCATCAAGGCGCAGAACGCGCAAGTGGCCTCCGGCACCATCGGCGACCTGCCGAACGTGCCCGGCCAGGCGATTGCCGCCACCGTGGTGGTGAACGGCCAGCTCGCCAACGTCGACCAGTTCAAGGAAATCGTGCTGCGCGCCAACACCGACGGCTCGACCGTGCGGCTGAAGGACGTGGCCCGCGTGGAACTGGGCGGCCAGGCCTATGCCACCTCGGCGCGCCTGAACGGCCAGCCGGCCGTGGGCGTGGGCGTGCAGCAGACGCCTTCGGGCAACGCGCTGCAGACCGCCAAGGCGGTGCGCGCCAAGATGGACGAGCTCTCCAAGTACTTCCCGCAGGGCGTGAAGTGGGCGATTCCGTACGACAGCTCGCGCTTCGTGAGCATCTCGATCACCGAAGTGGTCAAGACGCTGCTGGAAGCCGTGGCGCTGGTGTTCGTGGTGATGTTCATCTTCCTGCAGAACTGGCGCTACACGATCATCCCGACCATCGTGGTGCCGGTGGCGCTGCTGGGCACCTTCGCCACGCTGCTGGCGCTGGGCTTCTCGATCAACGTGCTGACCATGTTCGGCATGGTGCTGGTGATCGGTATCGTGGTTGACGACGCCATCGTGGTGGTGGAGAACGTCGAGCGCATCATGAGCGAAGAGGGGCTGTCGCCGCTCGAAGCCACGCGCAAGGCCATGAAGCAGATCTCGGGCGCCATCATCGGCGTGACCGTGGTGCTGATCTCGGTGTTCGTGCCGCTGGCGTTCTTCGCCGGCTCGACCGGCAACATCTACCGCCAGTTCTCGGCGGTGATGGTCGCGTCGATCGCGTTCTCGGCCTTCATGGCCCTGTCGCTCACGCCCGCGCTGTGCGCCACGCTGCTCAAGCCGGTGGAAGCCGGCCACCATCACGAGAAGCGCGGCTTCTTCGGCTGGTTCAACCGGGTGTTCACGCGCACGGCCAAGGGCTATGAAAGCGTGGTCTCGCGCCTGCTGCGCCGCGCGGCGCGCTACCTGATCATCTACGCGGCGATCATCGGCGCGGTGGTGGTGGCCTACATGCGCCTGCCGAGCTCGTTCCTGCCGCAGGAAGACCAGGGCAACATCATCGTGAACGTGCAGCTGCCGCCTGGCGCCACGCAGGAGCGTGCGCTGTCGGTCATGCAGCAGGTCGAAGGCTTCATCCTGAAGCAGCCCGAAGTGCAGAGCATGGTGGGCGTGATGGGCTTCAGCTTCTCGGGCCAGGGCCAGAACGCCGGCCTTGCCTTCGTGACGCTGAAGGACTGGGACGAACGCAAGGACCCGGCCCACTCCGCCAGCGCGCTGGCCGGCCGTGCCTTCGGTGCGCTGTCGGGCATCCGCGACGCCTTCATCTACCCGCTGAGCCCGCCGCCCATTCCTGAGCTGGGCAACGCGACCGGCTTCAGCTTCCGCCTGCAGGACCGCGCCGGCGCGGGCCACGAGGCATTGGTGAACGCACGCAACCAGCTGCTGGGCATGGCCGGGCAGAGCAAGATCCTGGCGCAGGTTCGCCCTGACGGCCTGGAAGACGCGCCGCAGCTGCAGATCGACATCGACCGCGACAAGGCCAACGCACTGGGCGTGACCTTCGACGCGATCAACTCGACGCTGTCGACCTCGCTGGGCTCCAGCTACGTGAACGACTTCCCGAACCGCGGCCGCCTGCAGCGCGTGGTGGTGCAGGCCGATGCGCCGGCCCGCATGCAGCCCGACGACCTGCTGAAGCTGAACGCCAGCAACAGCCAGGGCCTGCCGGTGCCGCTTGCGGCGTTCGCGACCACCAAATGGGTCAAGGGCGCCACGCAGACGGTGCGCTACAACGGCTACCCGGCGATCCGCATCAGCGGCGACGCGGCACCCGGCTTCAGCACGGGCGCCGCGATGGCCGAGATGGAAAAGCTCGCGGCGCAACTGCCCGCAGGCTTCGGCTTCGAATGGACCGGCCAGTCGCGTGAAGAAAAGCTCGCGGGCTCGCAGTCGATCATTCTTTACGGCTTCGCGATCCTGGCGGTGTTCCTGTGCCTGGCCGCGCTGTACGAGAGCTGGACGATTCCGCTGGCGGTGATCCTGGTGGTGCCCCTGGGCGTGATCGGGGTGCTGCTGGCGACCATGCTGCGCTCGTATTCGAACGACGTGTACTTCCAGGTGGGCCTGATCACCATCATCGGCCTGTCCGCGAAGAACGCGATTCTGATCATCGAGTTCGCGAAGGACCTGCAGGCGCAGGGCAAGGGGGTCGTGGAAGCGGCGCTCACCGCGGCCCACCTGCGGTTCCGCCCGATCATCATGACGTCGCTGGCCTTCGGGCTGGGTGTGCTGCCGCTGTTCCTCGCCTCGGGCGCGGGCTCGGCCAGCCAGCGTGCCATCGGCACCGGCGTGATCGGCGGGATGATCACCGGCACCGCCCTGGCCGTGTTCTTCGTACCTATCTTCTTCGTGGTGGTGCGCACGCTGTTCAAGGGCAGCGCACGACAACGCGAGGCCGACAAGCGGCATGCCGCCGCCGCCGGCATCGAGGAGGAACCCAAGCATGACTAAGAAACTGATTCCTACGGCCCTGGCAGCGGCCATGCTGCTGGCCGGCTGCTCGCTGATTCCGACGTACGAGCGCCCCGCCGCGCCGGTGCCGACCACCTACCCGGGCGACCCGTCGCAACCGGCCGGCCAGGCCGCGGCCAACCTGCCCTGGCAGGACTTCTTCACCGACGCCCGCCTGGCGGGCCTGATCCAGACCTCGCTGGCCAACAACCGCGACCTGCGGGTGTCGGTGCTCAACATCGAGCAGGCGCGCGCGCAGTTCCAGATCGAGCGATCGGCGCTGTTCCCGGCGCTGGGCCTCACGGGCACGGGCTCGCGCTCGAGCCCCAACGCCTACCGCGCGATCGACCCGAGCCAGGGCAGCGTGTCTTCGCAGTACGCCGTGAACTTCGGCTTCACGGCCTGGGAGCTGGACTTCTTCGGCCGCATCCGCGCGCTGAAGGACCAGGCCCTGGCGCAGTACCTGGCCACCGACGAGACGCGCAAGGCGGTGCAGATCAGCCTGATCGCCTCGGTCGCCAACGGCTGGCTCACGCTGCTGGCCGACGACGAACTGCTGGAGATCACGCGCCAGACGCTGGCAACGCGCGACGAGTCGGTGCGCCTCACGAAGCTGCGCTTCGACAACGGCGTGTCGTCCGAGCTCGACTTCCAGGCCGCGAACTCGCTGCTGGAAACCGCGCGCGCTTCGTATGCGCAACAGCTGCGCGTACGCCAGCAGGACGAGAACGCGCTGGCGCTGCTGCTGGGCGCGCCGGTGCCCGCCGAGGCCACCGCCGGTGGTACCAAGGGCCTGGACGGCATCAGCCCGATGCCCGACGTGCCCGCCGGCCTGCCGTCGGACCTGCTGGCCGAACGCCCGGACATCCGCTCGGCCGAGCAGCAGCTGATTGCGGCCAACGCCAACATCGGCGCGGCGCGCGCCAACTTCTTCCCGCGCGTGTCGCTCACCAGCAGCATCGGCACCGCGAGTTCGGAGTTCTCGGGCCTGTTCGACCGCGGCTCCAAGGCCTGGTCGTTCGCGCCCACGGTGACGCTGCCGATCTTCAATGCCGGCGCCAACATCGCCACGCTCGACTCGGCCAAGGCCGGGCGCGAGATCGCGGTGGCGCAGTACGAGAAGTCGATCCAGACGGCGTTCCGCGAAGTGGCCGATGCGCTCGCGGGCCGCGCCACGCTGGGCGAGCAGGTGCGCGCGCAGCGTGCGCAGGCCGAGGCCGAAGGCGTGCGCTTCAAGCTCTCCGACCTGCGCTACCGCAACGGCATCGCCAGCGCGCTCGACCTGCTGGACGCGCAGCGCTCGCTGTTCACGGCGCAGCAGTCGGCCGTGACCACGCGGCTGCTGCAGCTGCAGAACCAGGTCACGCTGTACAAGACCCTGGGTGGCGGCTGGGCCACGCGCGACGCCAACAAGGGTTGAGACGCGAAGGTGTCCTCTAAGGGTGGTCCCTTGCCCTGTTCGGCGGGGGGTCTCTCTATAATCGCCGGTTGGTTAGGAAACGCCCCCCGACGAGCCCCCGATATTGAGGACGCCAATGAGCGCAGACCCGCATTACCAGGCCACAGAAGAAGCCCACACCGGGCCGATCAAGAACCCGAAGCAACTGCTGCTCGCGGTATTTTTCTCCTTCATCATTCCGATCCTGATCATCGTGGGACTTGTTTCCTATGTGGTCTCGGGCAACAAGCCCGCCGGGACCGCGGAGGGCGACAACATGGCGCTCTACGGGGTGACCAAGGAAGCGCGCGACCGCGAAGTGGCCGAGCGACTGAAGAAGATCGGTGCCATCGAGATCCGTGACGCCAACCGCCCCCTGGCGGCCGGCGAAGCGGTCTTCAAGGCCCAGTGCGCGACCTGCCACGGCGCCCCGGGCATCCCCGGCGCACCGCACTTCCAGGACGCCGCGGCCTGGGGCCCTCGCATAGGCCAGGGCTACGCCACCCTCCTCGAACATGCCCTGAAGGGCAAGGGCGCCATGCCTGCCCAGGGCGGCGGCGACTTCGAAGACCTCGAAGTGGGCCGTGCCGTGGTCTACATGGCCAATGCCGGCGGCGCCAAGTTCCCGGTGCCCGACCGCCCGGCGGCTGCAGCCCCGGCCGAAGGCGCTTCGGGTGCTGCTCCTGCGACAGGCGCAGCACCCGCAGCGGCGCCCGCAGCCCCTGCGGCCTCCGAGGCCAGCGCTGCACCGAAGTAAGCGTTTTCCCTAATCCAAAGAAAAAGCCGGCCCAGCGCCGGCTTTTTCATGGGCGTCGAAAACGCGGGTTCAGGGCTTGGACGGCGCCGGAGCCGCTTCGACATGGCGCTCCGCCGGGCTCAGCACATGCCCGAAGCGGGCCGGCAACTCGTCGGCCTGCACGGCCTCGGGCGTCCACAGGCCGCGCTCGACGGCCTCGGCCGCAATGCCCACGTCCTGCGTGTGCACCAGGCCCAGGCCGATCGGCGAGGCCAGGTAGAGCCGGCCTTCCGCGTCGAGCAGGCAGCCCGACACCTCGACCGCCTTGCCGGTGTGCGAGGTCACGGTGAAACCGTCGCCCTCCTCGGCCACGCGCCACACCAGCGGCGCGGCTTCCAGCTCCACGTACACGCGCTGCGGCCCGTTCTGGAAGAACCACTGGCCTTCGTCGTCGTGCTCGTAGTTGCGGTGAATGAAGTCGATCAGCTTGTCGTGCCGCAGCATCGAGCCCTTGGCGCTGCGGAAGGGGCCCTGCGCCTGGGTGCGGTCGTCGCGCATGTACCAGTTGCCGCGCGCGTCGAGGCCGAGCCAGCCGTAGCAGTGCGGCACGTTGGGCCATTTGGCCAATGCTTGTTTGACGATGTCGTCCATGGCGTCATTCTCTTCCTGCCGGCAGGCCCGCGCCGTCAGTCAATGTGCCGCCGTGCGACTGCATGTGCAACTGCATCTGCAGCCAGTTGCCGACCTGCTCCGGCATGCCGCGCACATGGCCGGGCGGCGGCCCCATCGGAAAGCCGACGTGGCCGCCGTGCTCGGGCTGCCACAGCGTCACGTGCGGGCCCACTTCGCCGGCGCGGGGCAGGCTGCTCGCGGGAATGAACGGGTCGTTGCGCGCGTTCGCCACCAGTGCGGGCACCCGGATCGACGCCAGGTGCGGCTTGGCCGAGCCGCGCGACCAGTAGTCGTCGACGTCGCGAAAACCGTGCAGCGGCGCGGTGAAGACGTTGTCGAAGTCGTGGAGGTTGCGCGCCGCCAGCAGCCGCTCGCGGTCGAACAGGCCCGGAAACTGCGCCAGCTTGGCCAGCGCCTTGGGCTTCATGGTGTTCAGGAACATGCGCGTGTACACGAGCTTGTTGAAACCGCGGCCGATGGCCTCGCCGCCCGCGGCCAGGTCGAGCGGCGCGCAGACCGAGGCCACGGCGCTCACCACGCCCGACGCGGTTTGTCCCGCTTCCGAAGCCCATCGCATGAGCGCATTGCCGCCCAGCGACACGCCCGCGGCCAGCACCGGCCCGCCGCCCTTTTGCGCATGCTGGTCGCGCATGCGCGCCAGGATCCAGCCGATTTCCTCGAAGTCGCCCGAATGGTAGGCGCGCGGCGCCAGGTTCATCTCGCCGCTGCAGCCGCGGAAATGCGGCACCGCGAAGGCCATGCCGCGCGAGGCGGCGAACGCGGCGAACGCCTCCGCGTAGTGGCTGCGCGAGGAACCCTCGAGGCCGTGGAACAGCACAAGCAGGGGCGCAGCCTTGGCGGCCGAAGCAGGCGCATCGACGAAGTCGACGTCGACGAAATCGCCGTCCGGCGTGGGCCAGCGCTCGCGGCGGTAGACCGGCGCGGGGCCGTCGAAGCGCCGCGCATACAGCGCGGCCCAGATGGTCTGCAGGTTGCCGCCGGGCAGCCAGCGCGGCGCGGCGTAGGCCAGCGCCGGTTGAAAAGACGATGCCGGCGAAGAAGACGCGGAAGAAGGGGAGTAAGAAACGAAGGAAGGCATCAATGCAGGGTCTGGGGCGGATCGTTGGCGTCGTCCGGTTCGCGTGCGCTGCCGGGGCTCGCGTGGTGCGCCACCATGCGCCAGCCTTCGGCGGTCTTGTGATAGACGTTGGTGGCCAACACGAAGGCATGGCGCGGGCCTTCGGCGGTGAGCACCTCGATGCGCTCCAGCACGTTGTGCACGGCGCTGGCCAGCGACTCGATCTTGCGCACCTTCGCCGGCATGGCGTGGATGGCGCCGTTGCCGAACATCTGCTCGAAGGCCGCGCGGATCGCCACGGCCCCCACCAGCCGGGGGCCGCCGGGGTGCACGCAGAACACCTCGTCCTCGTCGGCCCAGCAGGCCATCAGCGCATCGATGTCGCCGCGTTGCAGCGCTTCGTAGAAGGCGGCCTCGACATCGTCGGCAGTGCCGCTGATGGCCGCGGCGGCGCGGAGTGGGGTCTTGGGCATGGCGTGATTCTGCCGCGCACTCCGTGACCGCGGCACTGCACCGGTTTGGTCCGGCCCGCACCGTGCGGCGGCAATCCGGACCGTTCGGCTGCTCCACTTTGGACCAAATGGTCAAAACCTGAACACCGAATCTTCTTAAGCCATTGATTCAAAACGACTTATTCAACTGGCACGGCGCATGCAAGGCGTTGCACAACCCCGCAACAGGAGCCTTTCCATGAACGTCGGCATCTTCATTCCCATCGGCAACAACGGCTGGCTGCTTTCCGAAAACGCCCCGCAGTACAAGCCCAGTTTCGAACTCAACAAGCAGATCACGCTGAAGGCCGAGCGCTACGGCGTGGACTTCGCGCTGTCCATGATCAAGCTGCGCGGCTTCGGCGGCAAGACGGAGTTCTGGGACCACAACCTCGAGTCGTTCACGCTCATGGCCGGCCTGGCCGCCGTCACCAGCAAGATCAAGCTCTTTGCCACGGCCGCCTCGCTGGTCATGCCGCCGGCCATCGTGGCGCGCATGTCGTCCACCATCGATTCCATTTCCAACGGCCGCTTCGGCCTGAACCTCGTCACGGGCTGGCAGCGCCCCGAGTACTCGCAGATGGGCATGTGGCCCGGCGACCAGTTCTTCGGCACGCGCTACCAATACCTGAGCGAATACATCCAGGTGCTGCGCGACCTGTGGGGCACCGGCCAGTCGGACTTCAAGGGCGACCACTTCCAGATGGACGACTGCCGCATGAGCCCGCAGCCGCAGGCCGACATGAAGGTGATCTGCGCCGGCCAGAGCGACGCGGGCATGGCGTTCTCCGCCAAATACGCCGACTACAACTTCTGCTTCGGCAAGGGCGTGAACACGCCCAAGGCCTTCGCCCCCGCGGCCGAGAAACTCATCGAGGCCATCGCCAAGACCGGCCGCCACGTCACCACCTACGTGCTGATGATGGTCATTGCCGACGAGACCGACGAGGCCGCGCGCGCCAAGTGGGAGCACTACAAGGCCGGCGCCGACCACGAGGCCATTGCCTGGCTGGGCCAGCAGGGCGCGGCCGACACCAAATCGGGCGCCGACACCAACGTGCGCCAGATGGCCGACCCCACCTCGGCCGTGAACATCAACATGGGCACGCTCGTGGGTTCGTACGCCAGCGTGGCACGCATGCTCGACGAAGTGGCCGAAGTGCCCGGCACCGAAGGCGTGCTGCTGACCTTCGACGACTTCGTGCAGGGCGTGGAAGCCTTCGGCGAGCGAATCCAGCCGCTCATGAAGAGCCGCGCGCACGTGCACAGCCCGGTGCCCTCGCAGGTGGCCGAACCCGAGCGCCTCGCGGCCTGAACAGGAGAGCCCCAGTGAGCACACCCGCACGCAACGCCACCCTCACCTCGAACATTCCCGTGGGCGCGCCGCGCCTGCCCGGCGCGCCCGCACCGCGGGTCCTGCCCGCGCGCCCCGAACCGCTCGCGCTGCACGCCACCGACTCCGCGCTGATCGTCGTCGACATGCAGAACGCCTACGCCTCGCTCGGCGGCTACGTCGACTCGGCCGGCTTCGACATCTCGGGCGCGCAAGGCACCATTGCCGGCATCGTGCGCGCCATCGCCGCGGCGCGCGCGGCCGGCATGCTGGTCGTGTTCCTGCAGAACGGCTGGGACGCGTCGTACGTCGAGGCCGGCGGCCCCGGCTCGCCGAACTGGCACAAGTCGAACGCGCTGAAGACCATGCGCGCCAGGCCCGAGCTGCAGGGCAAGTTCCTCGCCAAGGGCGGCTGGGACTACGAGCTCATCGAGCAGATGAAGCCGCAGGCCGGCGACATCGTCGTGCCCAAGACGCGCTACAGCGGCTTCTTCAACAGCACGCTGGACAGCACGCTGCGCGCGCGCGGCATCCGCCACCTGGTGTTCACCGGCATCGCGACCAACGTGTGCGTGGAGTCGACGCTGCGCGACGCGTTCCACCTCGAGTACTTCGCGGTGATGCTGGAAGACGCCACGCACGAGCTCGGCGGGCCCGCGATCCAGAAGGCCTCGGTCTACAACGTCGAGACCTTCTTCGGATGGGTCTCCACGGTGGACCGGTTCTGCCAGACCTTCGCGCCTGAACACGTGGCCCAAACCGCCCCGGCCGAAGCCGCCACCGCCTGATTCTTTCCAAGGAGCCTTCCTCATGCCCAAGCAAGCCATCATCCCGCCCGGCACCGGCGTTCCCCTCGCCCCCTACGTTCCCGGCACGCTCGCCGACGGCGTGCTCTACGTGTCGGGCACGCTGCCCTTCGACAAGGACAACAACGTGGTCCACGTGGGCGACGCGGCCGCGCAGGCGCGCCACGTGCTCACCACCATCCAGGGCGTGGTCGAGGCCGCCGGCGGCACCATGGACGACGTGACCTTCAACCAGATCATGATCAAGGACTGGGCCGACTACGCGAAGATCAACACCGTGTATGCCGAGTTCTTTCCCGGCACCAAGCCGGCGCGCTTCTGCATCCAGTGCGGCCTGGTGAAGCCCGATGCGCTGATCGAGATCGCCTCGATCGCGCACGTCGGCAAGATCGACCCGAAGGGCTGAGCCGCATGACCGCGCTGCACTACGAGGTGCACGGGCCGTCCGATGCGGCCGCCACCGTGCTGCTGTCGTCGGGCCTCGGCGGCTCGGCCGGGTTCTGGCAGCCGCAGCTGGGCGCGCTCATTGCCGCGGGGCACCGCGTGATCGCCTACGACCAGCGCGGCACGGGCCGCAGCCCCGCCGCGCTGCCCGAGGCCTACGCGATCGCCGACATGGCGAACGACGTGCGCGAGATCCTCGACGCCACGAACACCTCGCACTGCCACTTCGCGGGCCATGCACTCGGCGGGCTCGTGGGGCTGCAATTGGCGCTTGATGCACCGTCGCGCATCGAGCGCCTGGTGCTCATCAACGCCTGGTCGAAGCCCAACCCGCATTCGGCGCGCTGCTTCGACGCACGGCTCGCGCTGCTCGGCGCCGTCGGTCCGCGCGCGTATGTGGAAGCGCAACCGATCTTCCTGTACCCCGCCGCGTGGTGCGCCGCGCATGCGAAGCGCGTGGCGGACGAGGTCGATCACGCCTTCGCGCATTTCCCCGGCGAGGCCAACATGCGCGCGCGCATCGCAGCGCTGCGCGCCTTCGACATCGACGCGCGCCTGGCCGGCATTGCCGCCCCCACGCTGGTGGCCGCCGCGAAAGACGACGTGCTCGTGCCCTGGACCTGCTCGCTGCGCCTGACCGACGGCTTGCCCAACGCCACGCTCAACCTCATGGCGCACGGCGGCCACGCCCACAGCGTGACCGAGGCCGATGCGTTCAACAGCACCCTGCTGGCCTTTCTTTCGCGGGTCGATGCGCCCGCGCCATCTCCTCTTCCCGCATGACCACTCGCACCACCCTCGACGACGCCGCGCTGTCGCTGCTCTTCACCGCCGCGCGCAGCCACAACGGCTGGACCGGTGAACCCGTCACCGACGCGCAGCTGCAGCAGATCTACACGCTCGCGAGCCTCGGCCCGACCTCGGCCAACTGCTCGCCCGCGCGCTTCGTGTTCGTGCGCACGCCCGAGGGCAAGGAGCGCCTCGCGCCCGCGCTCTCCAAAGGCAACCTCGACAAGACGATGGGCGCGCCCGTCACGGTCATCGCGGCGTGGGACCGCAAGTTCTACGACAAGCTGCCCACGCTGTTCCCGCACGCCGACGCGCGCAGCTGGTTCACCGGCAGCCCCGAGGCCGCGCACGAGACCGCCTTTCGCAACGCCAGCCTGCAGGCGGGCTACCTGCTGCTGGCCGCGCGCGCGGTGGGCCTGGACGCCGGCCCGATGTCGGGCTTCGACAAGGCGAAGGTCGACGCCGCCTTCTTCGAGGGCACCGACTGGAGCGTCAACTTCCTCATCAACCTCGGCCACGGCGACGCGTCGAAGGTGTTCGGGCGCCTGCCGCGCCTGCCCTTCGACGAAGCCTGCGTGCTGGCCTGACGGAGCCGCGACATGCTGAACACCATGGCCTCCCACACCGTTTCATCGAACCCGAACGGCATGCCGGCAGGATTGCCTGGACTTCCGAAAGCCGACTACCGCAATGCGATGGCGCGCCTGGGCGCGGCGGTGAACATCATCACCACCGACGGCCCCGCCGGCCGCGCGGGCTTCACGGCCTCGGCCGTGTGCAGCGTGACCGACGAACCGCCCACCTTGCTCGTGTGCCTGAACCGTTCGGCCTCGGTGTATCCGGCATTCAAGGCGAACGGCGTGCTGTGCGTGAACGTGCTGGCCGCGGGGCACCAGTCGCTGTCGGCATTGTTCGGCGGCAAGACGCCGATGGACGAACGCTTCGCGGCCGGCCGATGGAGCCGCAAGACGACCGGCTCGCCGATGCTCGACGACGCGGCCGTGTCCTTCGACTGCCGCGTGATGCACGCGACGAGCGCGGGCACGCACGACGTGCTGTTCTGCGAAGCGGTGTCGATCGCGATCGGCGGGGCGGCGCAAGGGTTGATCTACTTCGATCGCCGGTACCACGAGATCGCGGTGCCGCCGCAGCACTGACTGGCAGCCTCTTCTTTTCCCTCTTCTCCTCTTCTCCTCTTCTCCTCTTCCCCTCTCTCCCCCGCTCCCTTTCTTGTCCCCTCTCCCCTCGGGGAGAGGGTCAGGGTGAGGGGACAGCGGCACTTGCAAGAAGCAGCTGCGAATTCAACGCCGCGGCCCTCACCCCAGCCCTCTCCCCAAGGGGAGAGGGAGCAAGACCCGGCGACTTGCGTGATGCGGTTCTGCGTCGCACCCACAAGAAGATGCAAGCCTCAGCGCGGCGTAATCCCCTGCAGCACGATGCGCTGCACGTTCTCCACGGTCCGCTCGAAGAACGCCTCGTCATCGAGCGTGTGCCCCGACAGCGCCTGCACCTGCACGCCGAAATCCGCGTAGTGCTGCGTGATTGCCCACAGCGCGTAGATCAGGTGCTGCGGGTCGACGGGCGCCAGCTTGCCCGCTTCCACCCACGCAGCGATCACTTCCGACTTGCGCTCCACCAGCGTGCGCAACTCGCGGTCGAGTTCGTCGCGCAACAGCGGCGCACCCTGGATCATTTCAAGACAGAACAACCGCGACGCATCGGGCCGGTCGCGCGAGATCACGAGCTTGCGGCGGATGTAGTCGCCAATGGCCGTGCTCGGGTCCTGCTCGGCGCTGAAGCCGCGCAGCGGTTCGAGCCACAGCGCGAGCAGGTCGCGCAGCACGTTGACGTAGAGCTCTTCCTTGTTCGCGAAGTAATAGAGCAGGTTGCTCTTCGACACGTCGGCACGCGCGGCCACCTGGTCGATCGACGTGCCGTGCAGGCCGAAGCGCGAGAACAGGCCCAATGCCGCGCCAAGGATGGCGCTGCGCTTGTCCTCGATCTGGCGCAACCGGCGGTTCACCGCGGACGCGCTGCGCACCGCGGGTTTCGCACGCTTGCGCGCCGGGCTCTGCGTGCTGGCTGCTGCGGCCAGCGCCTTGGTCTTCGGCATCTTCCCTCGCTCTCTGTCGATCTCGGTTTTCGTACTGCGCACCACTGTAAGGCCAGGGTGCATCGCCTTGCGCCACAACGGCCTTCGCGAACCTCCGCAAGAAGCTCGCCGCGCACCATGCTGACGCGGCAATTGCGATTTGTCCATTTGGTCCAACTGGCACAGACGTTGCATGGAGAAAGGCATGCCAAGCATGAGGAACTCGCCATGACCCTGCTGTCCGTCCCGATCATCGATCTCGCGCCCTACTTCGCCGGCACGGCCGAAGGCAAGGCCGAGGTTGCAAGGAAAGTCGATGAAGCCTGCCGCAGCATCGGCTTCCTCGTCATCACCCACCACGGCATTGCGCCTTCGCTCATCTCGCGCGTGTCGTCGCTCTCGCGCAGCTTCTTCGACATGCCGCTGGGCGAGAAGCGCAAGGTCGACCGGCCGCGCGAGGACGCGGTGCGTGGCTACAGCGCGGTGGGCGAAGAAGGCCTCTCGTACAGCCTCGAAGAAGCCGCGCCCGGCGACCTGAAGGAGTCGTTCTCCATCGGCCCGTCGAACGTGCCCAACGACGACTACCACCGCGGCCCCGCAGCCGGCCCGCACTTCGAGCCCAACAGCTGGCCGCCCATCGACGGTTTCCGCGAAGCCTGCGAAGGCTACTTCGGGGCCATGAGCGATCTCTCGCGCTCGCTCATGCGCATCTTCGCGCTCGGGCTCTCGCTGCCGGAGACTTTCTTCGACGACAAGATCGACGAGCACATCAGCATGTTCCGCGTGCTGAGCTACCCGCCGCAGCGCGAGCAGCCGCTGCCCGGCCAGTTGCGCGCGGGCGCGCACAGCGACTACGGCAGCCTGACCATCGTGCTGCCCGACGACAAGGGCCTGCAGGTGTTCAACAAGGCCGGCCAGTGGGTCGACGTGCCGCAGGTCGAAGGCGGGCTGGTGGTCAACATCGCCGACCTCATGATGCAGTGGACCAACGACCAGTGGGTGTCCACGCTGCACCGCGTGACCAACCCGCCGTTCGAGGTGGCGAGCACCAACCGGCGCCAGTCGCTGGTGTTCTTCCACCAGCCCAACTACGACGCGATGGTCGAGTGCCTGCCGAGCTGCCTCGCGCCGGGCGAGCAGGCCAAGTACGCGCCCATTTCCTCGGGCGACCACCTGACCTCGAAGTTCGTCAAGCAGACGACCTTCGGCGGCACCAAGGCCACGGCCTGAACTGGACACCTGAGCACCTGAACCACGCATGGCCCATCTCTCCTACGTCAACGTCTTCGCAAAGGACGTGGTCGCCCTCAGCGGCTTCTACCAGCGCGTGTTCGGCTTCCCCGAGATCGAGGCGATCCGCTCGCCCATCTTCCGCGGGCTGGACACCGGCAGGTCGAGCCTGGGCTTCAACGCGCTCGACGCCTACGAGCTGCTGCACCTGGCGGAGTTCTCGGACACGCGCGGCGTGAAGTTCCTGCTGAACATCGACGTCGACAGCCAGGCCGACGTCGAGCGCATGGTGCCCGTCGCGCTCGAGGCCGGCGCCACGCTCGTCAAGGCGCCGTACGTCACTTACTACAACTGGTACCAGTCGGTGCTGCTCGACCCCGAGGGCAACGTGTTCCGCATCAACTTCATGATGTGACGCGCGCTGCCTTCGCTGCTTTGTTCTTCGCCCCTTCCATTCCTCCAAGCCTCTCCACCAAAGGTAGTTCCATGCAGTTGCGCACCCTCACTCCCGGCCTGGGCCTCGCGATGACCGTCGCGGCCGGCGGCGCGTTCTTCACCACGCTGCCCGCCGCGGCCGCCGACGGCTTCACGCTGAAGGACAAGCCGAAGATCGCGATGCTCTACTTCGGCCCGAAGAACGACGGCGGCTGGACGCAGGCCTTCGACGAGGCCCGCGTGAAGATCGAGAAGGAGATCGGCCAGAAGATCCAGTTCGTGGAGAACGTGCCCGAAGACGCCTCGGCCATCAAGCCCGCGGCCGAGAAGTTCATCCAGCGCGGCGCCAACATCGTGATCGGCACGGCCTTCGGCTATTCCGACAGCTTCAAGGACCTGGCCGCCAAGTACCCCGACGTGGCCTTCCTGAACGGCTCGGGCACCACCAACGGCAGCAACCTCGAGTCGTTCTACGGTCGCACCTACGAGAGCCAGTACCTCTGCGGCATGGCCGCCGGCGCGGCATCGAAGACCGGCAAGCTCGGCTTCGTCGCGGCCAACCCCTTCGGCGTGGTGAACTGGACCATCAACGCCTTCGCGCTCGGCGCGCAGAAGATGAACCCGAACGCCACGGTCAACGTGATCTACACCGGCGCGTGGAACGACCCGGTGAAGGAACGCGCGGCCGCCGCCGCACTCATCGACCAGGGCGCCGACGTGATCGGCCAGCACGTGGACAGCCCCACGCCGCAGATCGTCGCGCAGGAGCGCGGCGTGTACGGCACCGGCCACCACCGCGACCTGCGCCAGTTCGCACCCAAGGCCACGCTGTGCTCTTCCGTGTGGGTGTGGGACAGGTTCCTCGCGCCGGAGCTGAAGAAGGTGATGGCCGGCGGATGGAAGCCCGCGCAATACGGCGCCTTCATCGAGATGAAGGACGGCGGCACCGACATCGCGGGCTTCGGCCCCGCCGTGCCCAAGGACAAGGCCGCGGCCATCACCGCCGAGCGCGACGCGATCATGAAGGGCAAGCAGGTCTACGCCGGCCCGCTCGCGGACCGCGACGGCAAGGAGCGCGTGGCCAAGGGCGCGGTGCTCTCAGATGCGGACCTGTGGAAGATGGACTGGTTCGTCAAGGGCGTGGTCACGCAGAAGTAGGCCAACCGCCCAACCAGGCGGCCAGCAAGCAAGCAAGGACCGAACGACGCCATGCCCAACGCGCTCGAACTCACCGGCATCCGCAAGTCCTTCGACGGCTTTGCGGCGCTGACCGACGCCCACTTCGCCGCGCGCTGGGGCGAGGTGCATGCGCTGCTGGGCGAGAACGGCGCGGGCAAGTCGTCGTTGATGAACATCGCGGCCGGGCTCTATGCGCCCGAGGCCGGACAGCTGCTGGTGGACGACAACGCGGTGCGCTTCAGCGGCCCGCGCGATGCGGCGAAGCACCGCATCGGCATGGTCCACCAGCACTTCAAGCTGGTGCGGCCGTTCACGGTGGCGCAGAACATCCTGCTCACCGCGCCGCCGCCGGCCGAGTTCCAGAGCCATGGCGAGCGGCTGCGCGAGATGGCGCGCGACATCCGCAACAAGGCCTCGGAGCTGGGCTTCGACATCGACCCGTCGAAGCGGGTCGACGCACTGTCGATCGCCGAGCAGCAACGCGTGGAGATCCTCAAGGTGCTGCTTGCGGGCGCGCGCATCCTGATCCTGGACGAACCCACGGCCGTGCTGACCGACCAGGAGGCCGCGCGGCTGCTGCAGACCGTGCAGGGGCTGGCGCGCGCCGGCGCCGCCGTGGTGCTGGTCACGCACAAGATGGCCGACGTGAAGAGCTATGCCGACCGCGTGACGGTGATGCGCGGCGGCCGCACGGTGGCCACGCTGCAACCCGCGCAGGCGTCGGTGGCCGAGCTGGTGAAGCTCACCGTGGGCGAATCGATTGCCAACGAGAACTTCAGGCCGTCGGCCGCGCCGCGCGGTGCGGTGCGCCTGTCGGTGCGCGGGCTGCGCACGCCGGCCTCGCCCGAAGGCCGGCGCGTGCTCGACGGTGTCGACCTCGAATTGCACGCCGGAGAAATCTACGGCCTGGCCGGTGTCGGCGGCAACGGACAGGGCGAACTCGCAGGCGCCATCATGGGCCTGCCGGGCGAAGCCACCGACGGCGAGATCCGGCTCGAGGGCCACGGCGACCTCAAGACCCTGGCCGCATCGGCACGCCGCGGCATCGGCATTGCCGCCATTCCGGCCGACCGCTACGGGCTCGCGCTCGCGGGCGGGCTGTCGGTGGCGGAGAACTACGCCATCGGCCGCGTGCACACCGGACGCTACGGCCCGGTGTGGCGCCTGCGCCGGGGCCGCATCCAGAGCGACACGCAGGACGCCGTGCGCGCCTTCGACGTGCAGGGCGTGCGCTCGGTCGCGCAGAAGGCGGCGCTGCTGTCGGGCGGCAATGCGCAGAAGCTGGTGCTGGCGCGCGAGTTCGGCAAGTCGCCCACGCTGGTGCTTGCGCACAGCCCGAGTCGCGGGCTCGACGTGCGTGCCAGCGCCGAGGTGCATGCACGGCTGCGCGCCGCGCGCGACGCCGGCGCCGCCGTGCTGCTGATCAGCGAAGACCTCGACGAAGTGCTGCAGCTGGCCGACCGCGTGGGCGTGATGACGCGCGGGCGCATTGCCGGCGAATTCACGCAGCCCGCCGACCGGCAGGCCATTGGACAGGCGATGGTCGACCATGGCTGAAGCAACCCTCACGGCCGACATGGCACAAGCGCACAAGCCCCCCTCTTCCGCCCACCCCGTTCAGGAAGCACCGCGCGCGGTGCAGCCGCTGGCGCGCCGCCGCTACGCGCTGGAGATCCGCCAGCACATGGCGTGGCGCTGGCAGGCGCTGATCCTCGCGGTGGCGCTGCTCGTCGGGCTGGCCATCTCCGCCGCGATTTTGGTGGCCGCGGGCGTGCCGGCCGACGAACTGGCCAACGAGTTCGTCACGCAGACCTTCTTCGACGGGCAGAACTTTCGCGCCGTGCTGTTCCAGGCCGCGCCGATGATCCTGGTCGGCCTTGCGGGCGCCATCGCGTTTCGCGCGCGCTTCTGGAACCTGGGCCTCGAAGGCCAGATGGTCTGGGGCGCCATCGGCGCGACGGCCATCTCGATGTGGCAGGTCGGCCCCGAGAACCTGCGCCTGCCGCTGATGTTCGTGGCGGCCGTCTTCTGCGGCCTGCTGTGGGTGCTGGGGCCGGCATGGCTCAAGCTGAAGCTCGGCGTGAACGAGATCATCTCCACGCTGATGCTCAACTACATGGCGGCCAACTTCCTGCTGCACCTGGTGTACGGCAGCTGGAAGGACCCGAAGGACAACTTTCCGTATTCGCCGCAGTTCCGCGCGTTCGAACGCCTGCCCGAGCTGGGCTCGGGCGTGGGCAGCTCGATCCTGCTGGCGGGCGTGGTCGCGCTGCTGGCGTGGTGGCTGGTGAGCGTGAGTCGCGCGGGGCTGTACCTGCGCTTCGTCGATGCCAACCCGCGCGTGGCGCACGCCAACGGCGTGCCGGTGCGGCGCACCATCTACGGCGCCGTGCTGCTGTCGGGTGCAATGGCCGGGCTCGCGGGCTTCGCGGTCGCGGCCGGGCAGGAAGGCCGGCTCACGCAGGCCTTCTACCAGGGCTACGGTTTCTCGGGCATCCTCATTGCGTTCCTCGCGCGCAACAACCCGCTGGCGGCCACGGTGGTGGCGCTGCTGGTGGCGGCGCTGTTCGTCACCGGGCGCAGCCTGCAGGTGTTCTACCAGGTGCCGTTCTCGATGGTGCAGCTGATCCAGGCCATCATCGTGGTGTGCGTCGCGTCGAGCGACTTCTTCATTCGCCACCGGCTGCGCCGCGTGGGCGGGGAGTCTCTCCAATGAACGGCGGCGTCATCCTCAACTGGCTCGCGAGCACGCCGGACTTCGCGGTGCCTTATGCGCTCGCGGCGCTCGGCCTGATCATCAGCGAGCGCGCGGGCGTGCTCTCGCTCGGCGCCGAAGGGCTGATGCTGGTCGGCGCGCTGGCGGGCATCGGCGCGCAGATCGCCATCGGGCAACCGGCCGTGTCGCTGGTGCTCGCGATGCTGGCGGCCAGCGTGGTGTCGATGCTGTTCGCGGTGATGGTGATCTGGCTGCGCGTGAACCAGGTGATTGCCGGGCTCGCGCTGGTGTTCTTCTGCCAGGGGCTCACCGCGCTGGTCGGCTCCATGGCCGAGTGGACCAACCACGCCACCGAAGGCATCGGCGGCATGGCGCTGTGGCCGCTGTCGATGCTGCCGGGTGCGGGCAAGCTCTTCGAGCAGAACGCGATGGTGTGGCTCACGCTGCCGATCTTCGGGGCGGTGGCGTGGTTCTTCGCGCGCACCTCGACCGGCCTGCGGCTGCGCGCCGTGGGCGAGAACCCGCAGGCGGCCGACGCCGCGGGCATTGACGTGACGGCGTGGCGCTTTGCGGCCGTGCTCGCGGGCTCCGCGCTGGTGGGGCTGGCGGGCGCCTACATCTCGGTGGTCAGCACCAAGCTGTGGATCGCGGGCATGACCGGCGGGCGCGGCTGGATCGCGGTGGGCCTGGTGATCTTCGCGCGCTGGTCGCCGTGGAAGGCATTGGTGGGCGCGGTGCTGTTCGGCTGCATCGAAGCGCTCATTCCCCAGCTGGCCGCCGCCGGCGTGCAGCTGCCGCAGTACTTCGTGATGATGACGCCCTACGCGGTGACGCTGGGCGTGATGGTGTGGGTCGCGCTGTCGCGGCGCGGCGCCGACGAAGAGCCCGGTGCGCTGGGCCAACCCTATGTGAGAGAAGAACGCCGATGAAGGCCTGGGTCTACAACGAGGAGCGCACGCTCGACGCGGCGCAGTTCGCCGACTACCTGAACCCCGCGGCCACGGCGGTGGTGTCCATCGACATGCACCGGGGCCACCTCGACGACAGCCCCGACTGCCCCTGCCCCGCGCCGCGTGCGCGCGACGTGGTGGCGCCCATCGACAGCTTCCATGACGAGGTGCGCGCGCTGGGCGTGCGCATCGTGCACATCAAGTCGGTGCTGCGGCCCGGCGGCGAGGACGACATCCGCGGCATTCCGGCGGCATGGCGGCGCACCTTTGCGCTGCACGTGGGCGAGATTCCGAATGCCGACGCGCACGCCATCGAAGGCTCCAGGTGGACCGAATGGGTCACGCGGGTGGAGCCCGGCGACATGCGCGTGGACAGCAAGCGCCGCCTCTCTGCCTTCTACCCGACCGACCTCGACTTTCTGCTGCGCAACCAGCGCATCGAGACCGTGGTGCTCAACGGCGGCTTCACCGACTGCTGCGTGCTCAACACCGCCTTCGACGCCAACAACCACAACTACCGCGTGATCGTGCTGCGCGACCTGGTGCGCGGCACCGACCCGCACCTGGAAGGCGCGGCGCTCGCGATGGTGTCGCTGCACCTGGGGCTGGTGGTCGATTCGGCGGAGTTGCTGCGCCAGTGGCGCAGCTAGGGTTCTAGCCCGGCAGGCCGAGCCAGCGCGCGGCCACGCCCTGCATGTCGCCCTGCGCGGCCTGCCACACCAGCTCGGGCGCGGCCACGTGCACGCCCGGCGGCGCGATGCGCAGTGCAAGGTCGACCAGCTCGGCCACCTTCGATGCGCGCACCGGCTGCTCGCTGCTGGGCACCATGAAGCGCACGACCGACAGCATCCATGCGGCCAGCCGCTCCAGCGGGTTGGCGAACTTCGCGTTCACGGGCTTGCGTGCCGAGCGCACGAGGATCACGCGCTCGAAGCCGCAGGCCACCACCGCCTGCTCGTCGAGGCTCGCGAGGCCGTGCTTCAGCGCCTCGGGCAGGCGGCCCTGGTCGTGCGGCTGCACGATGGCCAGCGTCTGCACGCCGCAGGTGCGAAGCCAGCGCGCGAGCGCGGGCAGCTGGGCGGGCTCGGGCACCCACAGCGCGCGCTCGCGGTCGTGGTACAGGCGCGGCGGGTCGAAGGCCACGATGGCGGTGTGGGCCGAGGTGACGGGCCACTGCGCGATCGGCTGCGTCGGGCTCAGGTAGGTCTCCACGCCGCGCAGGCCATCGCGAATGGGCTCGCGCGCCAGCACGCGGGTGTGGGCATGGCGGTGGCTGCCCGACAGCCGCCGCAGCAGTTCCGCGCCCAATGCGCCGGTCGCGCCGGCGATCAGCAGGGTGCCGAAGGCATCGGAGGCGACGGGCAGCACCGCGCGGTTGGCGGCTTGCAGGGCTTGGAGCGGGTCGAGGGCCATGGGGTATCTATGCTAACTTCCGCGTCTTCTGCGGAGGTAATGCAAATGATGATGAAGCGCTGGTTCCTGATCCTTGCGGCGGTCGTGTCCCTGAGCGGCTGCGGCTACAACCAGTTCCAGTCCCTCGACGAGGCCAGCAAGTCGGCCTGGAGCGAGGTGCTCAACCAGTACCAGCGGCGCGCCGACCTCGTGCCCAACATCGTCGCCACCGTGAAGGGCGAGGCCAGCTTCGAGCAGGACACGCTCACCAAGGTGATCGAAGCGCGCGCCAAGGCCACCTCCATCACGGTGACGCCCGAGACGCTGAACAACCCCGAGGCCTTCCAGAAGTTCCAGCAGGCGCAGGGGGAGCTGTCTTCGGCGCTCTCGCGGCTGATGGCGGTGTCGGAGCGCTACCCCGACCTGAAGGCCAACCAGGCGTTCCGCGACCTGCGCGTGACGCTCGAAGGCACCGAGAACCGCATCACCGTGGCGCGCAACCGCTACATCGAGAGCGTGCAGGAGTACAACGTGCTCGCGCGCAGCTTCCCGAGCAACCTCACGGCCAAGGTCTTCGGCTACGCGCCCAAGCCGAACTTCTCGGTGCAGAACGAGGCGCAGATCTCCACGCCGCCCACGGTCGATTTCAGCGCACCCAAGAAGTAAGGGCCGCAGCCGATGGCCGTTGCCGCATTGCTTCGCCGCGCGCTGGCCGCGCTCGTCGTCACGGGCCTGGCCTGGGCCGCGCTGCCGGCGCTGGCGCAAGGCCTGCTGCCGGTGCCCGCGCTCACCGCGCGCGTGATCGACCAGACCCAGACGCTGGACGGCGCGCAGCGCAGCGGCCTGGAAAACAAGCTCGCCACCTTCGAGCAGCGCAAGGGTTCGCAGATCGTGGTGCTGATGGTGCCGACCACGGCGCCCGAGGACATCGCGAGCTACACGCAGCGCGTGGGCGACGCCTGGAAGATCGGCCGCAAGGGCGTGGGCGACGGCCTGCTGGTGGTGGTGGCCAAGAACGACCGCGCGATGCGCATCGCCACGGCCAAGGCGCTCGAAGGCGCGGTGCCCGACCTGGCGGCCAGCCGCATCATCGACGAGGAGATGAAGCCGCGCTTTCGCAACAACGACTTCGCGGGCGGGTTGAACGCGGCGCTGGACCGGCTCATCGGGCTGGTCGACGGCGAGCCGCTGCCCGCGCCTTCGCGCAGCGGCGGCGGTAACGCTGGTAGCCAGAACAACGACGATGGCGAGAGCGCCTTCGATTTCCTGAAGCACTTCGGCGTTTTCCTGTTCGTGGGCGTCTTCATGGGCGCGCCGATCGTGCGCGCCATCCTGGGCAAGAAGCTGGGCACCGTGGTGGTCGGCGCCGGCGTGGGGCTGCTCGTGTTCGTCATCACGGCCAGCATCGCCATCGCGGTGATCGCCGGGGTTGTCGCGCTCGTCGTCACGCTTTTCGAAGCCGCCGGCCGGTCGGGGGGTGGCGGCGGGGGCGGATTCAGTTCGGGCGGCGGTGGTGGCTGGAGCAGCGGCGGCAGCAGTGGTGGTGGCGGTGGCTTCAGCTCTGGTGGCGGTGGCAACTTTGGCGGCGGCGGCGCCTCGGGAAACTGGTGAACACGATGACGACCGACGCAACCCTGTTCGCCAGGCTGGGCCGCATCTGGCGCCATCGCTGGATCGATGAAACCGAAGTTCGCCGCGCGCTGCCCGAAGCCGTGATGCAGCGGCTCACGGGCCGCGTGGCCGCGAGCGAGCGGCGCCACAGCGGCGAGATCCGCATCTGCGTCGAGGCCGGCCTGCCGATGTCCTACCTGTGGCGCCATGCCCCGGCCCGCGAACGCGCCGTGATGCTGTTCGGCAAGCTGCGCGTGTGGGACACGGCACACAACAACGGCGTGCTCATCTACCTGCTGCTGGCCGAGCACGCGATCGAGATCGTGGCCGACCGGGGCATCCATTCGCAGGTCGACGATGCCGAATGGGCGGCGATGGCGCAGCGCATGAGCGCGGCGTTTCGCGAAGGGCGCTTCGAGGACGGGCTGACGCAGGCGCTGGAAGAAATCTCGGCGCTGCTGGTGGAACACTTTCCGCTGGGCGAAGGTGACGTCGACGTGAACGAGTTGCCTGACGAGCCTGTGGTGCTCTGACTTTCTGCCTCCCCGCACGGGGAGGACGGGGTGGGGGCAAGTGGCGCATCCGATGGGCGCCCTGCCTGCCCCCCATCCCAGCCTTCCCCCGGAGGGGGAAGGAGCCATACCGGACCTGCGCGGCTTGGTGTTCTGACTTTCTCCCTCCCCTCCCGGGGGAGGGCCGGGGTGGGGGCACGACGGCCTCCGAAAATACGCGGCGCCTGATCGAAGGCCTGCCCCCATCCCCACCTTCCCCCAGAGGGGAAAGGTGCAAATGCATCAGTCCGACGCAGGCAGTGCCCACACGGCCGCACCGCCCACTGCATGGAAACGCCGCCCCGGCGCTGCCTGCATCAACCACCCGCCCGTGAACTCACCGAAGGCCGGCAACACCGCTTGCCCCGCCTCGCTCACGAAGCAAGGCAGCCGCACCCTGTCGCGCCCCGGACCGTAGAGCATGCAAGCGGGGTGCAGATGCCCCGCGAGCACGAAATGCGTGGCATGCGGCTGTGGGTGATGGCAGCAGGCAAAGGGCCCGAGCAGGTGCGGCTCGTCGACCACCTCGATGCCCAGCGACGCCGGCGGGTCGCCCGCGCGGCTGTCGTGGTTGCCGCGCACCAGCGTCATCGCGATGCCCGCATGGCGCGCCCGCCAGTCCGCCACGGTGGCGAGCACGGTGCGGGCCTGCGCGGCATGCAGGAAGTCGCCGAGGAACACGAGGCGCTGCGGCGCCAGCCGTGCGATCAACGCATCGAGCCGCGCCAGGTTCTCCTGCGTGGTGCCGCCCGGCACCGGCTGGCCAAGCGCGCGGTAGGTGGCGGCCTTTCCCAGGTGCAGGTCGGCCACGAACAGCACGTGCCCGGCGGGCCACCAGAGCGCCCTTTCGGGCAGCAGCTGCAGCAGCTCGCCTGCCCAATGGACCGGCAACGACGAAGCGGGAGTGTCTGGATGCGTCACGGGCTGGAAGTGTCGCAAAAGACGCCCCTGGCCGCGTCCGGCTTGCAATTGGCCCCCGCAGCCCTTATTTTTTGCTGATGACCGAATCGCCCCCGCTGCACATCGTCTGCCCGCATTGCCACACCACCAACCGCGTGCGCGCGGCGCAACTCGGCAGCGCGCCCGACTGCGGCAGCTGCCACCGCCCCCTGTTCGCCGGCCATTCCACCGCGCTGCCCGACGAGGCCACCTTCGACCGCCACATCGCGCGCAACGAGATCCCGGTGCTGGTCGACTTCTGGGCGCCATGGTGCGGCCCGTGCCGCCAGATGGCGCCGGGCTACGAGCAGGCCGCCGCGCAGCTCGAACCGCACGTGCGGCTGGCCAAGGTCGACACCGAGGCGGTGCCGGCCCTGGGCGCGCGCTTCAACATCCGCAGCATCCCGACGCTGGCGCTGTTCCGCGGCGGGCGCGAGGTGGCACGGCAGGCCGGCGCGATGGGCGCGGCGGACATCGTGCGGTGGGTGAAGTCGCACGGCGGGGGCTGAGCAGGCTTTCACAGCGGCGGTAGCGGACGCGATGGCCGTGATGGCCGCCTGCGCTCCCGCCGCGGCGCCGGCGGCTTGCCGGCCCCCTCCTGCCCGAAGGCCAGCGTGCTCTTCACGCGCTCCACGCCGCCGGCCGTGACCACGCCGCCCGCGGCCTTCTCCAGCTGCTCGACCATGCGCGCGATGCGGTCGGCCACGTTCTCGTTCGACAGCTTCTCGCGGAACAACTCGACCATCAGCGGGAACGAGAACGGCGTCGGCCGTGCGAGCGGCTTCAGCACCAGCTGCTGCGTGGCCATGCGCACGAGGCTGGCGCGCAGCCGGCCGATCTCGAGCTCCTGCGCGAGCAGTTCCTGCTCGGCCTGCTGCAGCAGCTTGTTGGCGGGGTCGTACTTGCGGAACACCTCCCAGAACAGCGACGACGAGGCCTGCAGCTGCTTGCTGCTGCGCTTCTCGCCCGGGTAGCCCTGGAAGATCAGCCCCGACACGCGCGCGATCTCGCGGAAACGCCGCTGCGCGAGTTCGCCCGCGTTGAGCGAGGCCAGCACCTCGTGCAGCAACACGGCCTGCGCTTCATCGCCCTCCCCCTGCGGCAGCCGCAGCACCTGCGGCAGCAACGTGGACCAGTCGACCCCGGTCGCGCTCAGCAGCTCGAAGCCATAGTCGTTCACCGCGATGGAGAAGGTGCGCGCCTCGTGCTGCGCCACGCGCCACGCCAGCAGGCTCGCGAGCCCGAGGTGCACATGCCGGCCCGCGAACGGATAGAGGAACAGGTGCGAGCCTTCGCGCGTCGTCAGCGTCTCGGCCAGCAGCGTCTGCGGCGTCGGCAAAGCCGACCACTGCTGCTGGATCTCGAGCAGCGGCCGCACGCATTGCAGCTCGGGCGAGTCGTACCGGCCTTCATCCGCCAGCGCCAGCTGCTGCACCACCGCGTCGGCCAGCGTGTTCGACAGCGGCATGCGCCCGCCGTTCCAGCGCGGCACCGCGGGACGCTTGCCGCTGGCGCGCCGCACCCACGCGGTCATGTCGTGGATGCGCACCAGCTCCAGCAGGCGGCCGCCGAACAGGAAGCAGTCGCCGGGCTTCATGCGCGCGACGAAGCCCTCTTCCACGCTGCCGATCTTCGCGCCGGCCAGGTACTGCACCGACATGCTCGCGTCGCTGACGATGGTGCCGATGTTCATGCGATGGCGCCGCGCGAGCCGCGCATCGGGCACGCGCCACACGCCCTCGGCGTCGGGCACGGCGCGCCGGTAGTCCGGATAGGCCGCGAGCGAGGCGCCGCCTTGCGCCACGAAGTCGAGGCACCACTGCCAGCTCTCGCGCGACAGGTGCTCGTAGGCCGCGGTGCCGCGCACTTCGCCGTACAGGTCGTCGGGCACGAAGCCGCCGCCGAGCGCCACCGTCACCAGGTGCTGCACCAGCACGTCGAGCGGCTGGTCGGGCGAGTGGCGCGCCTCGATGTGCCCTTGCGCAATCGCGGTGCGCGCGGCCGCGCCCTCGACCATCTCGATGCTGTGCGTGGGCACGAGCGTGATGCGCGACGGCCGACCCGGCGCATGGCCCGAGCGGCCGGCGCGCTGCAGCAGCCGCGCCACGCCCTTGGGCGAGCCGATCTGCAGCACGCGCTCCACCGGCAGGAAGTCCACGCCCAGGTCGAGGCTCGAGGTGCAGACCACGGCCTTGAGCTCGCCGCTCTTCAGGCCCAGCTCGACCCATTCGCGCACCGCGCGGTCGAGCGAGCCGTGGTGCAGCGCGATGGCGCCGGCCCACTCCGGCCTGGCTTCGAGCAGGGCCTGGTACCAGATCTCCGACTGCGAGCGCGTGTTGGTGAACACCAGCGTGGTCTTGCTGCCGGCGATTTCCTCGATCACCTGCGGCAGCATCGTGAGTCCGAGGTGGCCGCCCCACGGGAAGCGTTCGGCGCGGCCCGGCAACAGCGAATCGATGACCAGTTTCTTGGGCACCTGGCCCTGCACGAGCACGCCGTCTTCATAGCCCAGCAGCGCATGCATGGCCTCCTGCAGATTGCCCAGGGTGGCCGACATGCCCCAGATCGCAAGGCCCGCGTTCCAGCGCTTCAGCCGCGCCAGCACGAGCTGCACCTGCACGCCGCGCTTGTTGCCCAGCAGCTCGTGCCATTCGTCGACCACGGTCATGCGCACATGGCCGAGCACCTCGCGCGCGTCGGCGCGCGCGAGCAGCAGCGAGAGGCTCTCGGGCGTGGTGACGAGCACCGTGGGCAGGCGCTGGTTCTGCGCGCTGCGCTCGGCGGACGAGGTGTCGCCGCTGCGCGCACCCGCGCTCCAGGGATGCACCTCGGCGCCAAGGGCTTCCAGCGGCTGCAGCAGCGCGCGCAGCGTGTCGGCCGCGAGCGCGCGCATGGGCGTGATCCACAGTACCGTGAGCGGCGGGGCGGCGGGGCGCGCCGTTTCCTTGCGGGCCTGCGAGAAGGCCAGCAGCGCAGCGAGCCACACGGCGTAGGTCTTGCCTGCGCCGGTGGTCGCATGAAGCATTCCGGACCTGCCTTCGGCCACGGCCTTCCACACCTCGCGCTGGAACTTGAACGGCTTCCACCCGCGCGCGGCGAACCATGCGTCGAGCGCTGCCTTGACGGACTTTGAATTGCGCCTTCCCCCTGTGGGGGAAGGTTGGGATGGGGGCTCGCGGCCTTCGACGCCGCGCAGACTCCGAGGCCGCTTGCCCCCACCCCGGCCCTCCCCCGGGAGGGGATGGAGCAATGCGGGGTCCACCGGCTCTGTCGCTTGAGCAGCCGCTACTGTCTTGCTCCTTCCCCTTCCGGGGGAAGGTTGGGATGGGGGCTCGCGGCCTTCAACGCCGCGCGGACTCCGAGGCCGCTTGCCCCCACCCCGGCCCTCCCCCGGGAAAGGAGGGAGCAATGCGGGGTCCGCCGGCTCTGTCGCTTGAGCGGCTTCGACTGTCTTGCTCCTTCCCTTTCCGGGGGAAGGTTGGGATGGGGGCTCGCGGCCTTCAACGCCGCGCGGATTCCGAGGCCGCTTGCCCCCACCCCCGCCCTCCCCCGGGAGGGGAGGGAGCAATGCGGGGTCCGCCGGCTCTGTCGCTTGAGCGGCTTCGACTGTCTTGCTCCTTCCCCTTCCGGGGGAAGGCTGGGATGGGGGCACGCGGCCTTCAACGCCGCGCTGACTCCGAGGCCGCTTGCCCCCACCCCGACCCTCCCCCGGGAGGGGAGGGAGCAATGCAGGGTCCACCGGCTCTGTCGCTTGAGCGCCCTCGACTGTCTTGCTCCTTCCCCTTCCGGGGGAAGGCTGGGATGGGGGCACGCGGCCTTCAACGCCGCGCGGACTCCGAGGCCGCTTGCCCCCACCCCGGCCCTCCCCCGGGAGGGGAGGGAGCAATGCGGGGTCCGCCGGCTCTGTCACTTGAGCGGCTTCGACTGTCTTGCTCCTTCCCCTTCCGGGGGAAGGCTGGGATGGGGGCTCGCGGCCTTCAACGCCGCGCGGGCTTCGAGGCCGCTTGCCCCCACCCCGGCCCTCCCCCGGGAGGGGGGGAGAAATACGGGGTCCGCCGGCTCGGTCATGACGGCAGCAACGCAGCCAGCGTCTGCAAGGTGTCCGCCTCCGCCACCGGCTTGTCTTCACGCCACCGCAGCATGCGCGGAAAGCGCACCGCGATGCCGCTCTTGTGCCGCGTGCTGCGCGCAATGCCTTCGAAGCCCAGCTCGAACACCAGCGTCGGCTTCACGCTCTTCACCGGCCCGAAGCTCTCGACGGTGGTCTTGCGGATGACTGCGTCCACGCGCCCCATCTCCGCATCGGTAAGCCCCGAGTAGGCCTTGGCGAAGGGCACCAGCTTGCGGTCTTCCTGGCCGGGCGGGCCGTCCCACACGGCGAAGGTGTAGTCGCTGTAGAGGCTGGCGCGCCGGCCATGGCCGCGCTGCGCATAGATCAGCACCGCATCGATGCTGAGCGGCTCGATCTTCCACTTCCACCACACGCCGACGTCCTTGGTGCGGCCCACGCCGTACTGCGCGTCGCGGCGCTTGAGCATCATGCCTTCGACGCCCATGCTGCGCGCGGCTTCACGTTGCCTGGCGAGATCGGTCCAGTCGGCCCCCGTGAGCATCGGGCTCGGCAGCAGCGAAGGGTGCTGCACGCGTGTGACGAGGTCGTCGAGCAGCACGCGCCGCTGCGACTGCGGCAGCGCGCGCAGGTCGCGGCCTTCCCATTCGAGCAGGTCGTAGGCCAGCAGCACCACGGGAATCTCGCGCAGCAGCTTGGGGCCCAGCGTCTTGCGGCCGATGCGCCTTTGCAGCTCGGCGAAGGGCTGGACCTTGTCCTCGCGCCACACGGCGATTTCGCCGTCGATCACCGTGCCATCGGGCAAGGCCTCGCCCAGCATCGCCAGCTCGGGGAAGCGTTCCGTCACCAGCTCCTCGCCGCGCGACCACACCCAGACCGCGCCGGCGCGCTTCACCAACTGCGCGCGGATGCCGTCCCACTTCCATTCGACGACCCAGTCGGCCGGCGGCCCGAGCACCGCGTCGAACTGCTCGAGCGGAATGTTGAACGGATGCGCGAGAAAGAACGGGTACGGCTGCCCGCTGGTCTTCTGCACCTGCTCGGAGCTCGACTCGGGCGCGATCAGCGCGAGGTAGTCGCACTGCTGCGGCCGCGCGCCGATGTGCGTGTAGCCCATGAGCCGTTGCGCCACGCGCTTGGCGTCGATGCCGCCGACCGCCGCGAGCGCCTGCGTGACCTGCAGCTTCGACACGCCCACGCGAAACGCGCCGGTGATGAGCTTGAAGTACACCAGCCGCTCTTCGGCCGCGAGCTGGCGCCACTGCGCGCGCAGGCGGTCGGCGAGTTGCTCGGGCGCCGTCTTCGCGGCCTCGCGCAGCGGCAGCAGGTGCTGCTCGACCCAGCCTGCGAGGCCGAGGTCGTGCGCCTCGCTGGGCGGCGGCAAGAGCAGCGCGATGGTTTCGGCCAGGTCGCCCACGGCGTCGTAGCTCTCGTCGAACAGCCACTCGGGCAGCCCCGCCGACTCCTGCGCGAGCAGGCGCAACAGCTTGGTGGGCACGAGCTGGCGTGGCTTGCCTCCCGCCAGGAAGTACACGGCCCATGCGGCATCGCCCGCGTCGGCCTCGCGCAGGTAGCGCTGCAGCGCGGCCTGCTTGGCGAGGTTCGATGTGCTCGCGTCGAGCTCGCGGTACAGCGCGGCAAAGGCCTTCATGTACCGGCTCCTTCCCCTGCCAGGGGAAGGCCGGGATGGGGGCTGACGGCATCTGCGTCGCGCGTCACCGGCACCGGCACTTGCCCCTGCGCGCCGCCTACAAGCGACGGAGCCTCCTGGTCGTCTTCATCGCCGTACTCGGTCTTGAAGCCCTGCGCATCCAGCCCGTTCTCGGTCAGCCACCGCACCATCACCTGCACGCTGCCGTGCGTGACGAACACGCGCTCGGCGCCCGTGCCCGCAATGGCCTGCTGCAGGCCGGGCCAGTCGGCGTGGTCGGACATGACGAAGCCGCGGTCCACACCCCTGCGGCGGCGCGTGCCGCGCAGCTGCATCCACCCGCTGGCGAACGCATCGGCGTAGTTTCCGAAGCGCTTCATCCACGGCGTGCCCTGCGCCGAAGGCGGCGCGAGCACCAATGCGCGCTTCAGCATCGCCGCATCCACCCCCTCGTCGCTCACGCGAAGAGTGGGCGGCAGGGCCACGCCCGCCGCGCGGTACACCGCGTTGAGCGGCTCCACCGCGCCATGCACCACGATCGGCCCGATGCTCGCGTCCACGCCATGCAGGATGCGCTGCGCCTTGCCGAAGGCATAGCAGAACAGCACCGACGCGCGCCCCGCTTCGGCATTGGCGCGCCACCACGCGTCGATCTCCGCGAACAGCACGGCCTGCGTGGGCCAGCGGTAGATCGGCAGGCCGAAGGTCGACTCGGTGATGAAGGTGTCGCAGGGCACCGGCTCGAAGGGCGCGCAGGTGCCGTCGGGCTCGGTCTTGTAGTCGCCCGAGGCCACCCACACGCGCCCGCCGTGTTCGAGCCGCACCTGCGCCGAGCCCAGCACATGGCCGGCCGGGTGCAGAGAAACGCGCACGCCGTGGTGTTCGATGGCCTCGCCGTAGGGCAGCGTCTGCAGGTTGATGTCCTGCCCGAGCCGCGTGCGCAGGGTGCCTTCGCTGTCGGTGTGGGCGAGGTAGTGCGCGTGCCCGATGCGGGCGTGGTCCGAATGGGCGTGTGTGATGATCGCGCGCCCCACCGGCCGCCACGGGTCGATGTAGAAATTGCCGGGCGGGCAGTACAGGCCCTCGGGCCGGGCGACGACGAGATCTTCCTGCACTTCTTGCGCACTTTGCGCATCTTGTGAGAGGGGCATGGCACGCCATCGTAGGCGCAGCCCGGCTGCCGTGGCGCCGAGCCTCGGCCGCGAGGCGCTGTGGGCCGGCGCCTACTTGGGCGCTCCCCTGCACTCGCTCTGCGCCGGCCCGTTATTTTTTCGGGCGGGTGTTCATCATGTCCAGCACGTTCATCTTCATGCCGTTGGACATGACCATGTCGCCGGGCTTCTGGTCGGCCTTGCAGGGGCCGACCCACTTCGCCTCCATGACGCTGGCGCCCTCGGCACGGCCCATGAGCGGCGGGTTGTAGCTCGACTTGCTCTCCATGCGGTAGGCCGTGTTGAAGTCGCCGCTGAGCACGGCGTGCGAGGTGGCGGTGGTGTTGCCGATCTTGCAGACCGAGTCCATCACGAGCTTGCCGCCGTCGGCGCGCAACTCCTGCTTCGAACACATGTCCTTGCCCATGCCCTGGCCCATGTCGCGCATCGCCTTGTCGCTGGCCGCGTCGATGCACTGCTGCATGGTGTGCGCGCCGGCGGGGCCCTTGCCGGTGCCGTCGCCGGTCTGGATTTCCCAGAGGCCGGGCTTGCGCGCCGGGAAGTCGAGCGCGAAGGCGGGGCCGGCGACGGCGCCGGCCAGCAGACAGAGCAGGCAGGCGGACAGACGGATCTTCATTGCGGGCTCCGCATCGGTGAACGGTGATGCCCGGGTTGTACCGCGCGCACCGCGGCGGCGGAATACCGCAATCGGCCTACGCCGGACGGGTCTTCGTGACCTGCGCGTCCTGCGCGTCCTGCGTGTCCTGCGCGGCCACCGAAGCCGGCGTGCGCTGCCGCGTGGCCACGCCGAGCGCCACGCCCAGCGCGAAGCCGCCCATCACGTCGATCAGCACGTGCTGGCGCACCGCCATCGTCGAATAGACGATGCCCGCGGCCCACGCCACGTTGACGATGCGCAGCCACGCGGGCGCGCCCACCTCGCGCAGCTGGCGCGCCAGCACCACGCAGGCGAACACCGAGAACGACACGTGCAGCGAAGGGAAGGCATTGCCGGCCGAGTCGACCATCTTGAGGAACTGCAGCGACGTTCCGGGCGCGGCGTCGACCGTGAAGTTGGGAATGGCCGTGGGCATGAACCAGAACACCAGCAGCGCCAGCGCCGTCATGGCCGCGCAGCCGAAGGAGAAGCGCCACAGCTCGCGCTTGTCCTTGGCCAGCAGCACCGGCAGCGCGATGTAGCCCCACAGCGAGAGGTACACCGGCAGCAGCGCGGGCCAGAAGGCGATGAGGTGGTCGACGGCCGTGAGCGGCAGCACCCGGGCCTGGCCCGCGTTCTTCATGATCCAGAAGTAGAGCGGAAAGAAACCGACGGTGGCGGCCATGTTGCCGACCAGCTTCAGCGGGAACAGCGTGACGCAGCGCCGCCACAGGGCGCTCAGCCAGGGCTGCGCCGTCGAGGAGCAAGCGTCGGAAGCGTCGGGAGCTTTGGAGGTGGAAGGCGTCATGGAGGCCCGCGCAGCGCGCCGTGCGCTACCAGGGCGTCCACTTTAATTCGCTTTTCGCCGAGGCCACCGTGCGCTCGATGAAGCGCACGCCGCGCGCGCCATCTTCCACGCGCGGGTAGTCGGCGGACAGCGGATCGGCCGCCTGGCCCGCGAGCCGCGCGCGGATGTCCGCCGCCACGCCCGCGTACACGTTCGCGAAGGCCTCGATGAAACCTTCCGGGTGCCCTGCCGGCAGCCGGCTCGCGCGTTGCGCGGATTCGCACAGCCAGGGCGCACCGCGCGTCAGCACGCGCTTGGGGCCGTCGTGCGGCAGGTGCAGCAGCTGGCTCGGCTGCTCCTGGTGCCATTCGAGCGTGCCCAGCGTGCCCGACACGCGCAGGCGCAGGTCGTTCTCCAGGCCCGTGTTGATCTGCGAGGCGATGAGCACGCCGCGCGCGCCGCCCTGGAAGCGCAGCAGCAGGCTGCCATCGTCGTCGAGCGTGCGGCCCGGCACCAGCGCGCCCAGGTCGGCGCACAGGCTCTCGATGTCCAGGCCGGTGACGGTGGCCACGAGATTCTCGGCATGCGAGCCGATGTCGCCGATGGCGCCGGCGGCGCCGCTGCGCGCGGGGTCGGTGCGCCAGTCGGCCTGCTTGTTGGTGCCGCCTTCGACATGGCTCGCGAGCCAGCCCTGGTTGTATTCGACGACGACCTTGCGGACCTCGCCGATCTGGCCCGAGCGCACCATTTCGCGCGCCTGCCGCACCATCGGGTAGCCGGTGTAGTTGTAGGTGACGCCGAACACGGTGCCGCGCCTGGCCACGGTGGCGACCAGCGCATCGGCCTGCTCGCGCGTGTGCACCAGCGGCTTGTCGCACACCACGTGGAAGCCCGCCTCGGCAAAGGCCTGCGCCACCGGAAAGTGCACGTGGTTGGGGGTGACGATCGACACGAAGTCGATGCGCTCGTCCACCGGCCGCTTCAGCTCGTCGGCCAGCAGCGCCTGCCAGTCGCCATGGTTGCGGTCGTCGGCCAGGCCGAGGTCACGGCCCGAGGCGCGCGCCTTGTCAGGGCTGGACGACAGCGCGCCGGCAGCGAGCGCGATCTGGCCGTCGAGCGCCATGGCCTTGCGGTGCACGGCGCCGATGAAGGCGTCGCGGCCGCCGCCGACCATGGCGTAGCGCAGCTTGCGAAGCGGTGAATCGGTCATCGATCTCCTCGGTGTTCCTGAAACTGTTCCCTCTCCCTCTGGGAGAGGGCCAGGGTGAGGGCAGCGGCCGTCGCACACGCACAGCCTTTGCCATCGCCGCAGGCCCTCACCCCGCCCCTCTCCCCAAGGGGAGAGGGTGTGAAGCGATCGGCCACTGGGCCGATGGCATTCAGAACGGCGAGTTCGGGTGGTAGAAGTCCTTGGCGTTGTCCTTGGTGATGAGCACCGAAGGAATGATCGTCGTCGCCGGCAGCTTCTCGCCCTTCAGGCGCGCTTCGGCCGTGAGCTTGATCGCGTCGTAGATGAACTTGGGCGAGTAGCTCACGTCGGCGCCGATACGCTTGTCCTTGCCGTCCATGATGGTCTTGACCATGTCCTTGGCACCCGCGCCGCCGAACACGATCTTGATGTCGTCGCGCTTGGCCTGCGAGATGGCCTTGAGCACGCCCACGGCCATGTCGTCGTCGGCGGCCCAGATGGCGTCGATGCTCTTGAAGCGCGTGAGGTAGTCCTGCGTGACCTTGAAGGCGTCGTCGCGGTTCCAGTTGGCGTACTTGGCGTCCAGCAGCTTGATGTCGGGGCTGCCCTTGAGAACGGCATTGAAGGCGTCCATGCGTTCGTTGTCGAGCGTGGTCGCAATGCCGCGCAGCGCCACCACGTTGCCCTTGCCGCCGAGCTGCTTCACGATGTACTCGGCCGGGATCTTGCCGAAGGCGGTGTTGTCGCCGGCCACGTACGCGTCCTGCGCGCTGGTGTCGGTCAGGCCGCGGTCGACCACGGTCACGTAGGCGCCCTTGGCCTTGACCTGTGCCACGGGCTTGGTCAGCGCGGCCGACTCGAACGGGAACACGACCAGCGCGTTGATCTTGGTGACCGTTGACAGGTCCTGCAGCTGGTTGGCCTGCTCGGGCGCGTTGGCCGCGGTCTTGATCGTGATCTTCAGGTCCTTGTGTTCCTTCTCGAGGTCCTTCTTCGCCTGGTTGGCCCAGTAGTTGATGCCGCCCATGAAGCTGTGCGTGGCCGCGGGAATCGAAACGCCGAGGTTGACCTTTTCTGCGGCAAGCGCGGGCAGGCTGGCGAACGCTGCGGCGGCCACGGCCGTGAGTGCGAGGCGTCTGGTGAAAGTCGTCATGCTGGGTGTCTCCTTGTGGTTGATGGAACGGGAACGAACGAAAAGACCTAGCGGCGCCCTCGCTGCAGGAACGCCACGATGATGATCACGAAGCCCTGCACCGCGGCGTTGAGGTACACGCTGATGATGCTGGTGAGGTTCAGGATGTTGCTGATGACCGAGAGCAGGATCGCGCCCACCACGGTGCCCGTGATGCTGCCCGCGCCGCCCTTGAGCGCGGTGCCGCCGACGATCACCGCCGCAATGGCTTCCAGCTCCCACAGCAGGCCGGTGGTCGGCGAGGCCGAGCCCAGGCGCGGCACGTACAGCAGCGTGGCAATGCCCACGCACACGCCCAGCAGCACGTAGGTCATGATCTTCACGCGGTCGACGTCCACCGCCGCGTAGCGCGCCACCTGCTCGTTGGAACCGATGGCCTGCACGTAGCGCCCGTACGCCGTGCGGTTCAGGATGACGCCGCCGATGACCGCGACGATCACGAACACCCACACCGGCACCGGAATGCCCGCCAGGCTCGCGTAGTACACGGGCGCGTAGAGGTCCGACAGCTCGTTGTCGAGCGTGAGCGCGCCGCCGTCGGCGAAGTAGGTGAGGTAGGCGCGGAAGATGCCCAGCGTGCCCAGCGTCACGATGAAGGGCTCGATGCGGCCCTTGGTGATGAGCAGGCCGTGCGCCAGCCCGAACACCGCGCCGAGCACCACCGCGAGCACCGCGCCCATCACCACCGCCAGCATCGGCGAGCCCGAGGCGGGCCCGGCCCAGTTGATGAACATGATCACGCTGCCCGCGATGAGCGCGGCCATGGAGCCCACCGACAGGTCGATGCCGCCCGAGATGATCACGAAGCACATGCCCACCGCGATGATGCCGATGAAGGCCGTGCGCGTGAGCACGTTCATGGCGTTGTCCAGCGTGGCGAAGTCGCTGTTCAGCAGCGTGCCGGCAATGCACAGCAGCACGAGGCCGATGACCGGGCCGAGCCCGTGCAGGCGCTCCGTCCAGCGCGGCCTGGACTCGCTGCGGTGCTGCTGCTGCGCGGCCTCAAGCGATGGCGGGGGAGTTTGCGGTTCCGGTGGCATGAGCGATGAGCTCCTCTTCTGTCAGATGGTCCGCGTCGAGCGTGGCAACGAGCCGGCCCGCGCGCATCACCGCGACGCGGTGGCACAGGCCGATCAGTTCCATCAGCTCCGACGAGACGACGATCACCGCGAGCCCTTCGCGGGCGAGTCGCTGGATCAGGAAATAGATGTCGCGCTTGGCGCCCACGTCGACACCGCGCGTGGGCTCGTCGAGCACCACCACCTTGGGCCGCGGCTGCAGCACCTTGGCGAGCGCGAGCTTCTGCTGGTTGCCGCCCGACAGCGAAGACGCCTTGACGTCGAGCGAGCCGGTGCGAATGCCGTAGTCCTTCACCGCCTCGGCCAGCGCGCCGCGTTCGGCCTCGGGCTTGAGCCAGGGCTGCGCATAGCGCTCCAGCGCCATCAGCGTGAGGTTCTGGCGCAGGCCGAAGCTCACGTGCAGGCCCTTGCCCTTGCGGTCTTCGCTGAGGTAGGTGAGGCCGTGCTTGGCGGCATCGCGCGGGTTGCGCCAGCCCCTGTTGCCGGGCACGGGCTTGCCGAGCATCTCGACGCTGCCGCTGGCCGGGCGCAGGCCGAGCAGGCCTTCGAAGAGTTCGGTGCGGCCCGCGCCGACCAGGCCCGCGAAGCCGAGGATCTCGCCGGGGCGCACCTCGAAGCCCGCGTCCTGCGCCCAGCCGGGCACGGTGAAATTGCGCACGCGCATCGCGGGCGCGTCGGCCGCCACCACGGCGTCGCGCGGCGGGTACAGGTCGGCCAGCTCGCGGCCCACCATGAGGTTGGCCATCTGCTGGCGCGTGACGTCGGCCGTGAGCGAACGCGCCACGAAGCGGCCGTCGCGCATGACGATGACCTCGTCGGTCACCTGCTCCACCTCGTCGAGCTTGTGCGAGATGTAGACGATGGTCACGCCGTCGGCGCGCAGCTGTGCGATCAGCTTGAACAGGCGCGCGGTCTCGCCGGGCGTGAGCGTGGCGGTGGGCTCGTCCATGATGAGCAGGCGCGCGCGGCGGGCGATGGCCTTGGCGATTTCGACGAGCTGCTTCTCCGCGACGATGAGGCGGCGCACCTTGGTGCGCGGGTCGATGTGCAGGCCGACGGCGGCGAGCGCATCGGCCGCGGAATGCGCCATCGAGGCGTCGTCGAGCAGCCAGCCCTTCTTCTTTTCATGGCCCAGGAAGATGTTCTGCGCCACGCTCAGGTCTTCGGCGAGGTTGAACTCCTGGTGGATCAGCACGATGCCCAATGCCTCGGCGTCGCGCGAGCTCGCGAACTGCGGCGGCTGGCCGTTGATGCGCAGCGTGCCGCCGGTGAGCGACTCGTAGCCCGCGAGGATCTTCATCAGCGTGGACTTGCCCGCGCCGTTCTCGCCGAGCAGGCCGTACACGCGGCCGGGCGCGAGCGCGAAGCTCACGCCGTGCAGCACCTGCACGGGGCCGAAGGCCTTCACCACGCCGTCGAACTCGACGGCCACGCTGCCCTTTGTTTCTGCGTTCATGGCGCCACTCCGCGGACCTTCAGGGTCTCGTGCATCGCGAGCACGCCGGCGCCGACCAGGCCGCCCTGCATGCCCAGCGGCGTGTACTGGATCTCCAGGTGCCGCGTGGACAGCGCCAGCGAGCGCTGGTACACGCTCTGGCGCACGGCGGCGAGAAACAGCGGGCCGATGCGCGTGATGCCGCCGCCGATGAACACGTGCGACGGATTGAAGAAATTGACCACCGACGCGAGCATCTGCCCGATCAGGCTGCCCGCGCGCTGGATGATGTCGTTGGCCGCGGTGTCGCCGCCGCGGCTGGCCTGGCCCACGTCGATGGCGTCGATGCGGCCGTGCACGCGCAGGCACTCGGCCAGCGCCGCGCTTTCGCCGGCCTCGGCGGCCTGGATGGCCATGCGCGTGATGGCGGGGCCGGCGGCCATGGCCTCGACGCAGCCGAGGTTGCCGCAATGGCAGCGCGGGCCTTCCTGGTCGACGCAGATGTGGCCCACGTCGCCGGCCGAGCCGGCCGCGCCGCGGTACACCTCGCCGTGGCAGACGATGCCGCAGCCGATGCCGGTGCCGATCTTGATGACGAGGAAGTTGGTCAGCGAGCGCTTGAGGCGCCAGAGCTCGCCGAGCGCCATGAGGTTCACGTCGTTGTCGACGAACACCGGCGCGCTGTAGTCCTCGCGCAGGTAGTCGCGGATCGAGAAGCTGTCCCAGGCCGGCATGAGCGGCGGGTTCACGAGCTGGCCGATCTCGAAGTTCACCGGGCCGGGCACGCCGATGCCGATGCCGAGCACGTCCTTGGCGACGGCACCGCAACGGGCCAGCAGCTCGCGCATGAGGGTGCGCACGCGCGCCAGCACCACGGCCGGGCCTTGGCGCACGTCGGCGGGTTCGTCATGCTGGGCGAGCACGGTGAGGTCGGGGCGCAGCACGGCCACGTCGAGGCTGGTGGCGCCGATGTCGATGCCCACCAGCACGCCGAGGCCGGCGTGGAGCTGCAGGTTCTCGGCGCGGCGCCCGCCGGAGGAGCGCTGCAGGCCGGCTTCGGACAGCAGGCCCTGCTCGACCAGGCCCGCGATCAGGCCGTTGGCCTTGCTCTTGGAGAAGCCGAGCTGCTCGGCCATGGCGTGGCGTGAGCCGCCGGCCGACCAGAAGGTCGTTTCCAGCAGCCGCATTTCATCGGCGGTGATGCCACTCCAGCGTGCCACGCGTCTTGTCTCCGGTGTTCTTGTCTTCGCCGCCCTTGGGTCCGGGCGAAGGCGAATACTAGGCGGAGGTCTTCAGCCAGACAAGGCTGAACTTCGACCAAATTCAGATCGAAGTCGAACGAAAACTCATGCGTTCCAGACGCAAAAAAGCCGCCCGAGGGCGGCTTCTTGTCAGCGCAATCGGAAGACCGATTACTTCTTCTGGCGGTACTTGCGCAGCGCCGCGATCTGGGCGGCCATCACGGCCAGCTCCGATTGCGCCATCGCGATGTCGATGTCGCTCTTCGCGTTCTTCAGCGCTTCTTCCGCGGCGGCCTTGGCCTGGTTGGCCTTCTCGTCGTCGAGGTCCTTGCCGCGGATCGCGGTGTCGGACAGCACGGTGACGGCGTTGGGCTGCACTTCGAGAATGCCGCCTGCCACGAAGACGAATTCTTCCTTGCCGTCGGCCGTTTCGATGCGCACCGCGCCGGGGCGGATGCGCGTGATCAGCGGCGTGTGGCGCGGATAGATGCCGAGCTCACCGGCTTCACCGGGCAGCGCGACGAACCTGGCTTCGCCCGAGAAGATCGACTCTTCCGCGCTGACCACGTCGACGTGAATGGTGTTTGCCATCTGAGTTCCTCTGTCGCCTTAGGCGATTTTCTTGGCTTTTTCGAACGCTTCGTCGATGCCGCCCACCATGTAGAACGCTTGTTCCGGCAGGTGGTCGGCTTCGCCGTTCACGATCATCTTGAAACCACGGATGGTTTCGGCCAGCGGCACGTACTTGCCAGGCGCGCCGGTGAACACTTCGGCCACGTGGAACGGCTGCGACAGGAAGCGCTGGATCTTGCGGGCGCGGGCCACGGCGAGCTTGTCGTCGGGAGCCAGTTCGTCCATGCCCAGAATGGCGATGATGTCGCGCAGTTCCTTGTAGCGCTGCAGCGTGCCTTGCACGGCGCGGGCCACGTTGTAGTGCTCTTCGCCGACCACGTTCGGGTCGAGCTGGCGCGAGGTCGAGTCCAGCGGGTCCACGGCGGGGTAGATGCCCAGCGAGGCGATGTCACGCGACAGCACCACGGTCGAGTCCAAGTGGGCGAAGGTGGTGGCGGGCGACGGGTCGGTCAAGTCATCCGCAGGGACGTACACGGCCTGGATCGAGGTGATCGAGCCGACCTTGGTCGACGTGATGCGCTCTTGCAGACGGCCCATTTCCTCGGCCAGCGTCGGCTGGTAGCCCACGGCGGAAGGCATGCGGCCCAGCAGTGCCGACACTTCGGTACCGGCCAGCGTGTAGCGGTAGATGTTGTCCACGAAGAACAGAACGTCACGGCCTTCGTCGCGGAACGACTCGGCGATGGTCAGGCCGGTCAGCGCCACGCGCAGACGGTTGCCCGGGGGTTCGTTCATCTGGCCGTAGACCATGGCCACCTTCGAGTCTTCGAGCTTCTCGAGGTTCACGACGCCGGAGTCGGCCATCTCGTGATAGAAGTCGTTGCCCTCGCGGGTACGTTCACCCACACCGGCGAACACCGACAGACCCGAGTGAGCCTTGGCGATGTTGTTGATGAGTTCCATCATGTTCACGGTCTTGCCCACGCCGGCGCCGCCGAACAGGCCCACCTTGCCGCCCTTGGCGAACGGGCACACCAGGTCGATCACCTTGATGCCGGTTTCCAGCAGGTCTTGCGAAGGCGACAGTTCGTCGTACGCTGGGGCCTTGCGGTGGATCGAAGCCGTGAGCTCCTGGCTGACCGGACCGCGTTCGTCGATGGGCGAGCCGAGCACGTCCATGATGCGGCCGAGGGTGGCCTTGCCGACTGGCACGGTGATGGATGCACCGGTGTTGGTGACGATGATGCCGCGGCGCAGGCCGTCGGACGAGCCGAGTGCAATCGTGCGCACCACGCCGTCGCCGAGCTGCTGCTGGACTTCGAGGGTCAGCGCGCTGCCTTCGAACTTCAGTGCGTCGTAAATCTTCGGCATCTGGTCACGCGGGAACTCCACGTCGACCACGGCGCCGATACATTGGACAATTTTTCCTTCAGCCATGACGTTTCCTTCTGGATGGATCTCTAAATAATTGCGACAGGTTCTTGCAGAAGCGTCCTGGTGCCAGTACGGGCCGCTTTTGCAAGAATGCCGGACAGGCCGGCACCCTTGAATGGTTCAGATCAGCACTTCATGGCCGTGGCTTGCGCGGCGAAGGCATCCGAGGCAGCCTTGCAGGCTTGACCCAGCGCAGCCTTGTCGGCACCCATCGAAGCCCAGGTGGCCTTCGTCTGATCGAGACTCGACTTCATTGCATCGGCGGCAGCACCGCTTTGCGCAGAAACGCATGCCTGCACCTTGGCCAGGTAGTCGTTGCACTCTTGCGGCAGGTCGGCGGCGGAGGCCGTCGGGGCTGCGGCAGGTGCCGCCGGTGCTGCTGCGGGTTCCGGTGCTGCGGGAGCAGGCGCCGGCGCGGGTGCAGCGGCGGGAGCCGGTGCGGGCGCGGGAGCATCTTCCTTCTTCGAGCAGGCGGTCAGCGCGGCAGCGATGGCCACCAGAGCAAGAATCTTCTTCATTTTTTGCGAGTCCCCTAAAAATAGGCCTTGTATTACCAGGCGCGCAGAGCGCGCCCGGTCAGCAATGCGGCCCGTTGCACTGCCTTGATCACACGCCTGCAGCAGCGGCCGCGCCGGACACGATTTCGGACAGTTCCTTCGTGATGCCAGCCTGACGGGTCTTGTTGTAGACCAGCTTCAGTTCGCTGATCACATTGCCCGCGTTGTCGGTCGCCGCCTTCATGGCCACCATGCGCGCCGAATGCTCGGACGCCATGTTCTCGGCCACGGCCTGGTACACCAGCGATTCCACGTAGCGCACCAGCAGTTCGTCGATCACGCTCTGGGCATCGGGTTCGTAGATGTAGTCCCACGAATGATGTCCCGGATCGGCCTGCAGCGTTTCGGCCTTCAGCGGCAGCAACTGCTCCACCATCGGCTCTTGCTTGATGGTGTTGATGAACTTCGTGTAGCACAGGTACACCGCCGACAGCTTGCCTTCGGCATAGGCGTCCAGCAGCGTCTTGACGGGCCCGATGAGCTTGTCGAGATGCGGCGTGTCGCCCAGCTGCGTCACATGGGCCACCACGCGGGCGCCAATGCGATTCAGGAAGCCCAGGCCCTTGCTGCCGATGGCCACCGACTCGACCACGTTGCCCGCCGCCTGCGCTTCGCGCAGCTTGCCGGTGACGGCACGCAGCAGGTTGGTGTTCAAGCCGCCGCACAGGCCCTTGTCGCTGGTCACGATGATGAAACCGACGCCCTTGGCCTCGGTTGTCTTCATGAACGCGTGGGTGTACTCCGGGTTCGCCTTGCCAAGGTTGGCCGCGATGTTGCGGATCTTTTCGCTGTAGGGGCGCGCGGCGCGCATGCGTTCCTGCGCCTTGCGCATCTTGGAAACCGAGACCATTTCCATGGCCTTGGTGATCTTCTTGGTGTTCTCCACCGATTTGATCTTGCCGCGGATTTCCTTACCAGCTGCCATGAGAGTTCCTTCTTGCGTCGATCAGGCGAACGACTTCTTGAACGAAGTGGCGGCCGCCATCAGCTCGGCTTCGGCGTCCTGGCAGACCTTCTTGAAGGCCTTCTTCTCTTCGCTGTCATCGGCCTTGGCGGGCTTGGGATCCCACTTGGCACCGTTCTTTTCCATCGTGGCCAGCAGCGGTGCGTGGCTCGACTTGAGGAACTGATGGAAGCCGTGTTCGAACGAAAGCACCTTCTTGACGTCGATGTCGTCCATGAAGCCCTTGTTCACCGCGAACAGCGTGGCGCTCATCAACGAGATGGGCAGCGGGCTGTACTGGTTCTGCTTGAGCAATTCGGTCACACGGGCACCGCGGTCGAGCTGCTTGCGGGTGCTTTCGTCGAGGTCGGAAGCGAACTGGGCAAAGGCCGCGAGTTCGCGGTACTGCGCCAGGTCGGTACGGATACCGCCGGACTGGTTCTTCACCAGGTTGGTCTGAGCCGACGAGCCCACGCGCGACACCGAGATACCGGCGTTGATGGCGGGACGGATGCCGGCGTTGAACAGATTGGTTTCCAGGAAGATCTGGCCGTCGGTGATCGAGATCACGTTGGTCGGAACGAACGCGGAAACGTCGCCGGCTTGCGTTTCGATGATCGGCAGTGCGGTCAGCGAACCGGTCTTGCCCTTGACTTCACCCTTGGTGAAGGCTTCGACGTAGTCGGCATTCACGCGGGCTGCGCGCTCGAGCAGGCGGCTGTGGAGATAGAACACGTCGCCGGGGTAGGCTTCGCGGCCTGGCGGGCGGCGCAGCAGCAGCGAGACCTGGCGGTAGGCCACGGCTTGCTTGGACAGGTCGTCATAGACGATCAGGGCGTCCTGGCCGCGGTCGCGGAAGTATTCGCCCATCGTGCAGCCCGAATAGGCCGACACGTATTGCATGGCCGCCGATTCGGAGGCCGATGCCGCCACCACGATGGTGTAGTCCATCGCGCCGGCTTGTTCGAGTGCGCGCACCACGTTCTTGATCGACGAAGCCTTCTGGCCGATCGCAACGTAGACGCAGGTCATGTTCTGACCCTTCTGGTTGATGATCGCGTCGATGGCCACGGCGGTCTTGCCGGTCTGGCGGTCACCGATGATCAGCTCGCGCTGGCCGCGGCCGATCGGCACCATCGAGTCGACGGACTTCAGGCCCGTTTGCATCGGCTGGTCGACGGACTTGCGGGCGATCACGCCCGGTGCGACCTTTTCGATCACGTCGGTCATCTTGGCGTTGATGGGACCCTTGCCGTCGATCGGCTGGCCCAGTGCGTTCACCACGCGGCCGATGAGCTCGGGGCCCACCGGCACTTCCAGGATGCGGCCCGTGCACTTCACGGTGTCGCCTTCGGAGATGTGTTCGTATTCGCCCAGAATCACGGCGCCGACAGAGTCGCGCTCGAGGTTCAGTGCGAGGCCGAAGGACGGCGTGCCGTCCGCGCTCGGCGGGAATTCAAGCATTTCGCCTTGCATCGCGTCCGACAGGCCGTGCACGCGCACGATGCCGTCGGTCACCGACACCACGGTGCCTTCGTTGCGGATGTTGGCGCTGACCCCGAGGCCCTCGATGCGGCTCTTGATCAGTTCGGAAATTTCTGCGGGATTGAGTTGCATGACTCTTTCCTTCTTTCTTTGTAAGGCGATGGAGACCGTCAGGCCGCCAGCGCAACTTTCATTTGTTCAAGGCGCGCTTTGACGGAGGTGTCGAGCACCTCGTCGCCGACCACCACACGAATGCCGCCGATCAGTTCCGGCTCTTGCTGAACCGTGACCTGGAGCTTGCGACCGAAGCGCTTTTCGAGCGCGGCCGACACACCGGCCAGGGCCGCGGCGTCGATCGGGAAGGCGCTGTAGACAACGGCGTCGGACGAGCCGCTCTTCGCGTTGGCCAGTGTCCGGAACTGCTTCGCAATTTCCGGCAGCACCGAAAAACGCCCGTTCTCGAGGAGCGCGGCCAGGAAGTTCTGGGCAGCAGCGGTCAGCGGCGCGCCGAATGCACCGGCAACCACGCCAACCACCTGTTCGGCCGTGGCCTTCGGGTTGTCGGCGAACTGCTGGAGCTCGGGATTGGCCGCGATGACGGCCATCTTTTCGAGCCATGCGCTGGTGCCGGCGACGTCGGACGACGACGCCTTGAAGAGCGCCTCGGCGTAGGGGCGTGCAATGGTGGCGAGTTCTGCCATGGCTTCTATCAGAGTTCGGTCTGCAGACGGGCGAGCAAATCGGCGTGAACGCCCGCATTCACTTCCTTGCGCAGAATCTGCTCTGCGCCCTTGACGGCCAGCGCGGCGACCTGCTCACGCAGGGCTTCGCGGGCCTTCACGGCCTGCTGGTCGGCTTCGACGCGGGCGGCTGCAACGATCTTGTTGCCTTCCTCGGTCGCGCGGGCCTTGGCCTCTTCAACGATGGCCTGGGCGCGACGTTCGGCGTCAGCAAGACGTTGTGCGGACTCGTTGCGTGCCTGGCCCAGTTCGGCTTCCACGCGCTTGTTGGCGGCGCTCAGCTCGGACTTTGCCTTGTCGGCGGCAGCGAGGCCTTCGGCGATCTTCGCAGCGCGGTCGTCCAGCGCTTTCGCGATCGGCGGCCACACGTACTTCATCGTGAACCCGACCAGGATCAGGAACACGATCATCTGAACGATCAGGGTACCGGTAATGCTCACTTTTCACCCTCTCTATGGGATTGAATCGAAGCCATTCGCTAGATGTCCTAGAGAACGACGACGCAGGTCCGACGAGAAAGACTTACTTCGGCAGGTTGGCGATCTGAGCCAGGAACGGGTTGGCCGTTGCGAACCACAGAGCGATACCGGTGCCGATAATGAAAGCAGCGTCGATCAGACCGGCCAGCAGGAACATCTTGGTTTGAAGTTCACCCATGAGCTCAGGCTGACGTGCGGCCGACTCGAGGTACTTGCTGCCCATGATGCCGATGCCGATACATGCGCCAACAGCGCCCAGACCGATGATCAGGCCGGCGGCCAGTGCAACAAAGCTAATAACTTCCATGATGACTCCTAGAGGACTTTGGTTGAAGAGAAAACAAAAAACAGAAACGAAAACCGATGATCAGTGGTGATCGTGGGCCTGGCCGATGTAGACCAGCGTCAGCATCATGAACACGAAGGCTTGCAACGTGATGATCAGGATGTGGAAGATGGCCCAGGCCGTGCCCGCGATGATGTGGCCGATGGCCAGGCTGATGCCGGTGGCCGACATGGACCAGGCACCGCCCATCAAGGCGATCAGCAGGAAGATCAGTTCGCCGGCGTACATGTTGCCGAACAACCGCATGCCGTGCGAGACCGTCTTGGCGACGAACTCGATCATCTGCATGGCGAAGTTGAAGGGGTACAGCGCCCAATGGTTGCCGAAGGGTGCGGTGAACAGCTCGTGGATCCAGCCGCCAGCGCCCTTGATCTTGATGTTGTAGTAGATGCAGATCAGCAGCACCGCCACCGACATGCCCATGGTCACCGAGAGGTCGGCGGTGGGCACGACACGCAGGTAGGCATGGTGCGGGTCTTCACCGGCAATGCCGAAGATCTTCGCCCAGATGGCCGGGAACAAATCGACGGGGAACAAGTCCATTGCATTGAGCAGGAAGATCCACACGAAGATCGTGAGCGCCAGCGGAGCAACGAACTTGCGGCTCGTGGCGTTGTGGACAATGCCCTTGGCCTGCTGGTCGACCATTTCGACGAGCAGTTCGACAGCCGCTTGAAAACGGCCGGGAACGCCCGAAGTAGCTTTGCGAGCAGCAAGCCACAGCAGCCAGCAGCCGATGACACCGAGCAAGATCGAAAAGAACAGCGAGTCGAAATTGAAAACAGTCAGGTCCGCAACGCCCCCAGGCTTGGAGCTTTGCAGGTGCGTCAAGTGGTGAACGATGTATTCACCCGCGGTCTGACCATGTTCCGCAGCGTTTTCAGCAGCCATTCCGTTACTCGTCTCTCTGTTTCCGGCGCCGGGGCGAGAACATCACCGCCAACCAGGCCGCCTTCATTGTCACCACCAGGCCGACCAGCATTGCTGGCCAGCTCAGCGCCGTTACGAGCCTTGGCGCAGCGATCAGCATCGCCACCGACAAGGCCATCTTGACCATTTCCCACAGGAAGAATCCGAACACCGCAGTGCCAGGATTCAAGGAAGAAAATCGACCGGTCAGCCCACGTGCGAAGACCGCCGATGGAACAACCACCGCGATCGCACCGTAAGCGGCGGACCAACCCAGATTTTGCCTCCCCGTCAGTCCCCAGGCGGCCAAAGCCACCACCAGACCGACAACCAACTGACCCGCGACCACCCGCCATGGGGAGACCGAAGGGTTCTTTGCTCGCAGTTCACGCGCCTGTTCGGCGGTCAACGGCTTGAATTCTGCATCGAGGTCTTCAGCGACCTCCGAGTCTTGACGGGCGATTGTTTTCATTTCGAATGAAGCCCGGATGACGACCCAGAATTTCTACAAAGCCATTGATTATAAGTAAAAACCCAACCCATCCGGCCACCCTGAGTGTCCCGCATGCAAATCGGCACCGCATTCCCTGACGCGAGCCCGACGATGCCTGCACAACCATAATTCTCGGCATGCACCCTATCACCGACGCCCTGCCTGCCACGCTTTGTTACCTCAACGGCGAATTCACCGCCCTGCGCGACGCCAAGATCAGCGTGCTCGACCGTGGCTTCATCTTCGGCGACGGCATCTACGAATACGTCCCCGTCTACTTCGGCCAGCCCTTCTGCTTCGAGGAGCACATGGCCCGCCTCGACCGCTCGCTCGCCGAGCTGCAGATCGACAACCCGCACACGCTCGCGCAGTGGCGCGATATTGTCATGCACCTCGTCGCACCCGGCGGCGAAGCCCCGCAATCCGTGTACTTTCAGGTCACACGCGGCGTGGCCCCGCGCGACCACGCGATGGTGCGCGGCCTGGTGCCGACGGTGTTCGTCATGGTGAACCCGCTGCCCCCGATCTCCGACGCCGTTCGCGCCAAGGGCGTGGCCTGCGTCACCGCGGACGACTTCCGCTGGCAGAAGGCGCACATCAAGAGCACCAGCCTGCTGGGCGCGGTGCTTGCGCGGCAGATCAGCGTGGAGGCCGGCGCCACCGAGACCATCATGTTCCGCGGCGAATGGCTCAGCGAGGCCTCGTCGAGCAACGTGTGGGTCGTGAAGAACGGCAAGCTGATGGGCCCGCCCAAGGACAACCTCGTGCTCACCGGCATCCGCTACGGCCTCTTCGAGCGCCTGTGCGAGGAACAGGGCATTGCGTACGAGCTGCGCCGCATCACGCGCGACGAAGTGTTCGCCGCCGACGAGCTGCTGATCTCCTCGGCCAGCAAGGAGCTGCTGCCCGTCGTCACCCTCGACGGCCAGGCTATTGGCAATGGCCGTCCCGGCCCCATCTACGACAGCTTGTACAAGGCCTACCAACAGGCCAAGGTACGCAACGCACAGAAGCACGGAGCCCCGGCATGACCGACAACACGACCCCCATCGAGAACACCGCGACCACCGCGGCAACTGCAGCGACTGCAGCACCGGCGGCAACCGAGACCACGCCGGTCCCCGATCCCCGCAAGGAATCGCTGATCGAGTACCCCTCGCAGTTCCCCATCAAGGTGATGGGCGCGAAGGTCGACGGCATCGTGCACGCGATCACGCAGATCGCCGAGCAGTTCGACCCGGCCTTCGACGCCACCACCGTCGAGCTGCGCGAAAGCAAGGCCGGCAACTACCTCGGCGTGACCATCACCGTGACGGCCACCAGCCGCGAGCAGCTCGACGACCTGTACCGCGCGCTGTCCGCGCACCCGATGGTCAAGGTCGTGCTTTGACCCTGCGCTGGCGCTTCGTGGCGGCGGCACTGTGTGCAAGCGGCCTCGTGGCCGCCTGCACCACGGCGCCCAACCCGTACTACGACGCCAGCCGCAAGCACCACCGGCCCGACGGCTTCCAGGACAACTACATCGCGTTCAAGCCGAAGAATTTCTTCACCGATGTCCTGCTGGGCTGGCAGTTGCCCTCGTGGTTCAAGGGCCTGCCGCCCGCGCCCGAGGCGGCGCCGCCGGTGGTCTCGCCCGATCTCGCATTCCTGCAGGCCAACACAGGCGCAGCCACGCAGCCCGCCGCCACCTTCATCGGCCACGCCACCGTGCTCGTGCAGGTGCCCACCGCCGGCGGCGGCCTCAACGTGCTGACCGACCCGGTGTTCGGCGATCGCGCCTCCCCGTTCTCGTTCGCCGGCCCGAAGCGTTTCCAGCCGCCGGGTGTCGCGCTGAAAGACCTGCCGCACATCGACCTGGTGCTGATCAGCCACAACCACTACGACCACCTCGACGAAGGCAGCGTGAAGGCGCTGAACGCGCAGGCCGGCGGGCCGCCGCTCTTCGTGGTGCCGCTGGGCATCGCGCCGTGGCTGGCGGAGCGCGGCATCGCCAACGCGGTCGAGCTCGACTGGTGGGACAGCATCACGCTGCCGGCCGCCGAGGGCTCGCTGCAGGCGAAGCAGGCCCGCATCCAGCGCGACGGCGCGGGCATTGCCACCGACACACCCGGCACGCCTGGTACGCCCGACGCGGTACAGGTGTTCCTCGTGCCCGCCCAGCACTGGAGCGCACGCGGCCTCGGCGACAAGATGCAGACGCTGTGGGGCGGCTTCGCGCTGCTCTCGCCGAAGATGCACCTCTTCTATTCCGGCGACACCGGCTATTCGAAGGACTTCGCCGACATCCAGGCCCGCCTCGCGCCGCGCCAGGGCAGCACCCAGGGCGGCGGCTTCGACCTCGCCCTGCTGCCCGTGGGCGCCTACGAGCCGCGCTGGTTCATGACCGACCAGCACGTCAACCCCGACGAAAGCGTGCGCATCCACCGCGAACTGCACGCCAAGCGCAGCCTGGGCGTGCACTGGGCCACCTTCTCGCTCACCGACGAGGCGCTCGACCAGCCGCCCAAGGACCTGGCCACGGCCCGCAAGGCCCAGGGCGTGGCCGACGACGCCTTCTTCACGCTCGCCATCGGCGAGACCCGCAAGCTGCCCGCGCGGCAGGCCACGCCATGACCGACACCACCACCGCCGCTCCCGCCATCGAACTGCACCCGCTGGGCCGCGTCGACTACGCCGCCACCTTCGCGGCCATGAAGAAATTCACCCTGGAACGCACGCCCGACACGCCCGACGCGCTATGGATTTGCGAGCATGCGCCGGTCTTCACCCAGGGCATCGCGGGCCAGCAGGACCACATCCTGAACCCCGGCGACATCCCCGTCGTGCAGACCGACCGCGGCGGCCAGGTCACCTTCCATGGCCCCGGCCAGGTGGTGGCCTACCCGCTGATCGACCTGCGCCGCGCGGGCTATTTCGTCAAGGAATACGTCTACCGCATCGAGGAATCGGTGCTGCGCACCCTTGCCCATTTCGGCGTGACCGGCCACCGCGTGCCCGGCGCGCCGGGCATCTACGTGCGCCTGGACGACCCGTTTTCGCACGCGGCCCTGACCGGCCCGCAGCCCGCCGGCGACCCCTTCCGCGGCCTCGGCAAGATCGCCGCGCTGGGCATCAAGGTGAGCCGCCATGCCACCTACCACGGCGTGGCGCTGAACGTCGCGATGGACCTCGAACCCTTCTCGCGCATCAACCCTTGCGGCTATGCGGGGCTGCAAACGGTCGATCTTTCTACAATCGGCATCCAAACCACATGGGAAGAAGCCGCCACGGTGCTGAGCCAGAAGCTCACCACCTTCCTGGCGCCTTGAACTGCCAATGAGCACCACTGAAGTCGTCCGCGACGCGCAAAGCGCCGAAAACTACAACCCCCTGGCCAAGCAGAAAGCGGCGGCCAAGCTCTCGCGCATCCCCGTCAAGGTGGTGCAGACCGGCGAAGTGCTCAAGAAGCCTGAGTGGATCCGCGTCAAGGCCGGCAGCCCGACCACGCGCTTCTACGAGATCAAGCAGATCCTGCGCGAAAGCAACCTGCACACCGTCTGCGAAGAAGCCTCGTGCCCGAACATCGGCGAGTGCTTCGGCAACGGCACCGCCACCTTCATGATCATGGGCGACAAGTGCACGCGCCGCTGCCCGTTCTGCGACGTGGGCCACGGCCGCCCCGACCCGCTGGACAAGGACGAGCCGCTCAACCTGGCCAAGACCATCGCCAAGCTGCGCCTGAAGTACGTGGTGATCACCAGCGTCGACCGCGACGACCTGCGCGACGGCGGCAGCCAGCACTTCGTGGACTGCATCACCAACATCCGCGAGCTCTCGCCGATGACGCAGATCGAGATCCTGGTGCCCGACTTCCGCGGCCGCGACGACCGCGCGCTGGAAATCCTGAAGGCCGCGCCGCCGGACGTGATGAACCACAACCTGGAAACCGCGCCGCGCCTGTACAAGGAAGCGCGCCCCGGCAGCGACTACCAGTTCAGCCTGAACCTGCTGAAGAAGTTCAAGGCGCTGCACCCGAACGTGCCGACCAAGAGCGGCATCATGGTCGGCCTGGGCGAGACCGACGAAGAGATCCTGCAGGTCATGCGCGACATGCGCGCCCACGACATCGACATGCTGACCATCGGCCAGTACCTGTCGCCGTCGGGCTCGCACCTGCCGGTGCGCCGCTACGTGCACCCCGACACCTTCAAGATGTTCGAGGAAGAGGCCTACAAGATGGGCTTCAGCCATGCGGCCGTGGGTGCGATGGTGCGCTCGAGCTACCACGCGGACCAGCAGGCAGGACACGTTCTGGCCGGCGCGCCAGCGCTCGATTGAACGCCACGGCGACCGCTCCCGTGCTGGACGCGTCACAGTCCGGCAGGTCCCTGCACATCCTGCTGGCGATGTGCTATCTCATGCACCGGACGGGTGCCGAAATGTTCACCCGCGACCTGGCGATGTGGCTGCGCCGTCGCGGGCACTCCGTCACCGTCTTCGCAACGGCCTTCGGCGACATGGCCGACGAGTTGCGCTTTGCCTCCATTGCCTGCGTCACCGACCTGACCGACATGGCAGCGCGGCCGGACGTGATCATCGGGAACACCCACTACGAGACGGTTCGCGCGCTTCTGCACTTCCACGACGTGCCGGTCGTCACGGTATGCCACGACCGCAGCGCCGAGCATGGGCGCCCGGCCCAGTTCGCGCAGGTCGTCTGCCATGTGGCCGTCGACGAGAACTGCGCGGAGCGCCTGGTGCACGAGTTCGGCATCGCACGCGAACAGATCGAGTTGATCCAGAACGGAGTCGACCTTTCACGTTTTCCACCACGCAGCGATCTGCCGGCCCGTCCCAAAACGGCTTTGGTGTTCAGCAACTACGCCTCGCATGGCGCACCGCTCGAGGAAATCCGCGCTGCCTGCGTGCAACGCGGACTCACGCTGGATGTGATCGGCAGCGGCACCGGCAACCACCTGCCCAATCCGGCCGAGGCGCTCGGCCGTTACGACATCGTCTTCGGCAAGGGGCGCTGCGCCACCGAGGCACTGTGCACCGGAAACGCGGTGGTGGTGCTCGACCCGACCTGGGGCATGAGCGAGATGATGACGGCGGCGGCTGTCGCGCACGCCCGCCGCTGGAATTTCGGCCGCGCCCTGCTGGTCCGACCGATCACACGAGAGAGCGTAGGTGCCGAACTCGACCGCTACGATGCCGCAGACGCGGGCAAGGCCAGCGAGTGGATGCGCGCGCATGGCGACCTCGACACAGCGCTCGCAGCGCTCGAGAGTTGTGCGCAACGCATGGCGTCGCGCTACCCCGCGATCGACGTGCCTGCAAGCCAGCGGGCGGCGGAAGTGTCCCGCTACATGGAAGACTGGATTCGGCGCGGCAACCCTTCGGCCGCGCACATGGGCATTGCTTCCTTGCAGCAGAACGTTGCGTGGCTCCAGCAAACCGTCAACGACCATCAACGCATGCACCAGGCTCAGATTGGTGCCCTGCAGACGGAGGCGCAACAACAGGCGGACCAAGCATCCGCCGACTGTGCGGCACGGCTGGTCGAAGCCGAGCAGCAGGCCCGGCAAGCGCGCGCCGAACTCGCCGTGCTCCAGGCGCAGCTGCATGAGGTCTACGCCAGCCGATCATGGCGCGTGACCGGACTGCTGCGCCGAATTTCAACCCGCGTCCAATCGGGCGGCCCCAGCGCATGAAGCCGCTGGTGATCGCCGCTCATTCGGGCCACGAGCTGCTGCTCTGGAAGTGGCTGCGCAACGAGCGACCGGACTTCGTGGTGTTGACCAACGGCGCCGGATCGACCGGCGTGCCGCGGCTCGAACCGACGGTCGACAACCTCGCGCGGGCGGGTGCCAACTGGATTCCGGAGGTGGTGCAACCGGTCGCCGATGCCGACATCTACCAGGCGCTGCTGGAAGGCGACACGCACCTCTTCCTGCAATGGGTCCATGCGCTGACAGCGCATGTCCTCGCGCAAGGCATCGACTGCATCGTCGCCGACGAAGCAGAGGACTACAACCCATCGCACGACCTGTGCCGCCTGCTGGCCAACCAAGTCGCCGCGCACGCCGCGGCGCGTGGCCGCCCGGTCGTCTCGCTCGGCTACCCGACCGTGGGACATCCCAGTCCTGAAGCGCGGCTGTCGTCCGAGCACCACGTCGTGGTCGAGCTCGACGACAGGGAGCTGCAAGCCAAGCTCGACGACATGCACGGTTACGCACGCAGCTTCGGCGGTCAACTGGAACGAGAGCTGGCGGGCTTCATCGCCAAGTTCGGCGCCCAGGCTTATGGCCGCGAATGCCTCTTCGCCGCGCAGCCCACGCACTATGAGCAAGCACAGGCGCCCGCGACCAAGCCCCTGTTCGAAATCGTCGGCGAAGAACGCGTTGCCGCCGGCATCTACAAACATGTCATCCGAGGCGCCCATCTTCAGACCGTGGCCGACCGGCTGCGCGGCGCCGCGCGCTGACCCATCGACGCCTCGATGACCTTCACGATGCTTGCCAGCGACGACCGCACGACAGCCATCGCCGCCGATCCGGCAGCCCCACGCGCGGTCGACGCCGCACTCGTCCACGCGGTCGTGGGTGTGGGACGTTTCGGCTGCGTCCATGCACGAAAACTCCTCGCCCTCGGTGGCTTCGAGCTGCGTGCCCTGGTGGACTGCGCGTCGTCGGCGCGCGCCATCGACGAACTCGCCGCTCTGCCGCTGGTGTCCAGCCTGGACGACCTGCCGCCGGGCATCCAGTCGGCCACCATCGCCACCAGCGACGACGCGCATGCGCCGATCGCGCTGGCATTGATGCGGCGCGGCTGTCACGTGCTGGTCGAGAAGCCGCTCTGCACCGACCGCAACGACGGCGCCCTGATGATCCGCACGGCACGGCAATGTGGCGTCACGCTGAGCACCGGCCACATCGAGCGCTTCAACCCCGTGTTCGATGCAGCCACCGTCGCCCGGCTGCGAAATGCGGCCGTACACCATCGCGAGAGCCATCGGCCGTTCATGCGATTTCGCCGTTATTCGGCCCGCGTCGCCACGGCCAGGGACAGCGTGCTCGACCTGATGGTGCACGACCTCGACCTGTTCGCCTGGCTGTGCGCGATGCCCGCGGAAGCACCGCTGGAAGTGCTCGATCGGCACATCGGCGAACAGCGCGCTCACGCGCGTGTGCGGCTGGGTACGCTGGTCGCGGACTTCGAGAGCGGCTACGACAGCCTGCCAGCAAGCGCCCAGCTGCAGGTAGGCGACGGCCGCCACGCGCAGGTACTGAACTTGCGCTGCAATGCGCGTGCGACGACGGCCGGCACCGACGATGCCCTGGCGCGGCAGTATCAGGGCTTCAGGCGTGCCATCCTGGGCCAGCCCAGCCACGTTGCGTCGGGCGCCGACGGCCTGGCCGCCGTGACCCGCGCTTGCCAGATACTGCGCGCATGAAGATCCCGCTGTTCCGGTCGGCCGCTTCCGCCGAGCCGATGGCAGCGCAGCTGGCTCATTCCCTCGCTGCGGTGCTGCGCAGCGGCGTGTACATCCTGGGCCCGCAGGTCAGAGCTTTCGAGGCGCGGCTGTCGGACCTGCTGCATGGCCGCGAGACCGTGGCCGTAGGGTCGGGATCCGAAGCACTGCTGCTGGCCTTCAAGAGCCTGGGCGTCGGAAGCTCGGGCGGAGGGAGTGCACTGGACGAAGTCCTGCTGCCGACCTACACCTTCGTCGCGTGCGCGGAAGCGGTGCTGGCCGCCGGCGCGCGGCCGGTCTTCGTCGACAGTGCGCCGGAAGACTTCCTGCCGACGCTCGCGCATTTTCGCGACGCCCGCACGCCCCGGACCCGCGCGATCCTTGCGGTCGGCCTTTTCGGCGACCCGAGCGGCCTGCCCGAGCTGGCGGCCTACTGCCGCGACGAAGAGCTGTGGCTGATCGAGGACGTGGCGCAGTGCCTCGGCGCGCAAGCCGATGGCAAGACAGGTACCGGCAACGCCGGCAGCTGGGGCGACGCCGCGGCGATGAGCTTCTACCCGACCAAGACCCTCGGCGCCGCAGGCGACGCCGGTGCGCTGGCCTTCAGGAACCCGGACCACGCCGACAAGGCCCGGCTGCTGCGCAACCACGGCTACGACGACGGCCAGCACCGCTGCCTCGGCCACAACAGCCGCATGGACGAACTGCAGGCCTGCCTGCTGCAGGCTGCCCTGGACGACTTCCCGGACAGCATCGCGCGACGCCGCGCCATCGCCGCACGCTATCTGGCGGCCTGGGCCGACTTGCCGATCCGTTTGCCGAGGGCTTCGGCGGGCCACGCGTGGAACTATTTCGTCATCCAGCTGCCCGGCCCGCACCTGCGTGCGAGCTTCGCGGCCCGGCTGGCAGCCCGCGGGATCGCAACCCGGGTCTACTATGAGCACCCGCTGCACCGGCACGAGGCATTGCGGCCCTGGCACGGCGCCCGCGCCCTGCCTCACAGCGAGCAACTGGCCGGCTGCTCGCTCGCCTTGCCGCTCTATCCGATGCTCGGCGACGAGGAAATCGAGTACATCATCGGCGTCGTGCGGCAAGCCGCCGCCTGACAACCGTCGGCAGCAGCCATCGGCCGGGACACCCTCGATACGCCGATGGACCACATCCCAGCGAAATAGAAAATGGCCACCATCCTCACCACGCTGGCCACCCGGCCCGTCCCGGGCCTGGTCGAGAACCACGCGGCCTATGCGCGCCGCCATGGCTATGCGCACCACGTGGCCGACAGCACCCATGTGTGGGGCCCGCGCCAGCCGGTGTTCCACCGCTTTCACGCGATCTACCAGCACCTGGCGCAGGCCGGCGAGGGCAGCCTGCTGCTGGTGCTCGACCAGTTCGCGGTCGTCTACTGGCCGCATCCGCTGGAACCGAACTTCGAGGGCATCGATTCGCTGGTCTGCGCGCAGGCCGGCGACGACACGCTGTGCAACACCAGCATGCTGCTGTTGCGCAACACCGCCGCCGTGCGCGAGCAGGTGCGCCGGCTGGTCGATCACGTCTCGCACTGGGCGGTGCGCATCCTCGAGGACAACGAGCAGCCCGAGAACGCGCTGGTCGGCCACGTCTTCACGCCGCGCCCCTGCAGCGCCGCGCTGCCCAACGGCCTCCATGCGAACGTGCAGGCCAACTGGCGGGCCGGCAGCTACTACGAGTCGCTGCACACGGTACGCCCGTTCGTGGCCAACGACGCGCCCTGCTGGCAGCACGCCGACGGCCACTGGACGCCCTCGCTCGACTACGACTTCCGCGGGGTGCAGAACCTCGTCGACGAAGCCGCGGCACTGGCGGCCGGAGAGCTCCCGCCCTTCGTCGTGCTGGCGCAAGCCGCGCCGCCGCCCGGCGACGAGCTGCACCTGAACCCCGGCGCGCCCATCGCGTTCGTCAGCATCTACACGCACCACATCGCCAGCTACGGGCGCCTGCACGAGGAAAGCTTCGCGCGCTACTGCCTGCGCCACGGCTACGGCTACCACCTCTACCGCCGCGTGCCCGACTTCGCGAACGGGCTCACGGGGTCATGGGCCAAGCCGCATGTCATGCGCCGCCATCTCGCGGCGCACGACTTCCTGCTGTGGGTCGACGCCGACATCCTCGCCATGAACCAGTCGCTGCGCATGGAGCCGCTGGTGGCCGGCCGGCAGGCGCTGGTGGGCAACGACCACACGGCGTGGAACATGAACTCCAGCGTGGTCGGCGTGCGCAACACGCCCGACATGCATGCCCTGGTGGACGAGGTGTGCCGGCAGATCGAGGCCGCGCCCGACCGCTCGTCGGTGCATGCCAACGGCGGCGACCAGACCTGTTTCGCGAACGTGTTCACGGCCCGCGGCCTCATCACCGAGGCGCAGGTGGTGGACACGCTCTCGCTCGACGCGCCCGCGATCTACGCGACCCCCGACAGCCACTTCGTTCACTTCCCCACGCAGCACACGCCGCAGCGCGCGGCGTCGATGCATGCGTGGAACCTGCGCAGCCTGGCGCGCGACGCGCACGAGCGCAGCCGCCAGGACGGCAACCAGGGCAGCAGCCAAGGCAGCAGCTAAGGCAGCATTTAAGGCAGCAGCTAAGGCAGCAGCTAAGGCAGGTCGAGCCGGTAGCCCACCCCGTAGATCGAGCGGATCAGCTCCTGCCCGCCGGTGGCCGCGTCGAGCTTGCGGCGCAGGTTCTTCACATGGCTGTCGACCGCGCGGTCGGTCACCGCGCGCTGGTCGGCATGCACGTGGTCGAGCAGCTTGTCGCGCGACAGCACGCGCCCGTGCGCATCGGCCAGCGCCTTCAGCAGGCGGAACTCGATGGGCGTGAGGTCCAGCGGCGCGCCCTGCCACGCGGCCTTGTAGCCCTGCGCGTCGAGCACCAGCGGCGACGCCTCTCGCGCCGAATGGCCGCTGCGGCGCAGCAGCGCCTTCACGCGCGCCACCACCTCGCGCGGGCTGAAGGGCGTCTTGCAGATGTAGTCGTCGGCGCCGATCTCCAGGCCCATCAGCCGGTCGGCCTCCTCGACGCGCGCGGTGAGCATGATCACGGGCACGTCGCTGAACAGCCGCAGCTCGCGGCACACGCTCATGCCGTCCTGGCCGGGCAGCATGACGTCGAGCAGCACCAGGTCGGGCCGGCGGGCCTTCACGCACGGCACCACCTCCAGCCCGTTGGCGAGCCACGCCGAGGTGTAGCCCGAGGCCTTCAGGTAGTCGGCGAGCAGCGCAGCCATGCGCGGCTCGTCCTCGACGATCAGGATGTGGGCAGAAGTCACAGGAGTCATCGGGGTCACGGGTGCGTCGCTCATCGTTGCTTCTCTTCGTGCATCAGGCTCGCGGCAACCGCACGGCGACCCACACCCCGCCCAACGGCGAGGCCTTGGCCTCGATGGTGCCGCCATGCGCCTCCACGATGCTGCGGCAGATCGACAGCCCGAGCCCCGCGCCGCCGCTGGCGCGGTTGCGCGAACCCTCGCCGCGGAAGAAGCGCTCGAACAGGCGCGGCAGCTGGGCCGCCTCGACGCCGGGCGCCGAGTCCATCAGGTCGATCGCGATGCCCTCGCCCTGCTCGCGCGCCGCGATGCGCAGCACGCCGCCCGCATCGGTGTAGCGGCAGGTGTTGAGCACCAGGTTGCTGAAGAGCTGCTGCATGCGCCGCTCGTCGGCGAACGCCACCAGCGGCTGCGCCGGCAGGTCGAGTTCGAGCCGCAGGCCGGCCGACGCCAGCCGCTCGCGAAAGGCATCGACGCTCGCCTCGATCAGCTCGCGCAGGTCCACGTCGGCCTTGCGGTAGGCCAGCGCGCCCACGTCGGCCAGCGACAGGTCGTACAGGTCGGTCACCAGCTTGTTGAGCATGCCGACCTCGTGCTGCAGCGAGCGTACGGCCTGCGCGTCGAGACGGCGCACGCCGTCTTCCATCGCCTCCAGTTCGCCGTGCAGCACGCCCAGCGGCGTGCGCAGCTCGTGCGACACGTCGGCCATGAACTCGCGCCGCATCTGCTCGTTGCGCTGCAGCGTGTGGGCCAGCGAATTGAAGTCGCGCGCCAGTTGCCCCACTTCGTCGTTCGACGACACGGCCACGCGGCTTTCGTAGTCGCCCGCGGCCAGCCGGTGCGTGGCGCCGGCCACGCGCTTCACGGGCGCCAGCAGCACGCGCGCGATCCACCACGCGATGCCCGCGGCCAGCAGCACGCAGAGGCTGCCGATGACCCAGCTCGCGCGCGCCTGGTTCTGCTGGAAGCGCTGGTCGCCCGCTTCGCTCACGCTCTGGAACGGGTTCATGACGACCCAGCCCACGGTCTTGCCGTCGACCGACACGGCGCGCTCGGTGGCGCCCCGGCGCACCTCGCGGAAGCCGGCGATCACCTGGCGGTTGATGTCGAGCAATGCGATGCGCAGCATGGCGCCGGTGAGGTCGGACACGGGCGGCGGCGTGCGCCCCGGCTCGAAACGCTCGCCGCTCGCTGAAGGCGCGGGCCGCATGATCTCGAACCACGGTCCGGGCCCTTCGCGCAGGAACTCCCAGCTGCCGTGCTGGCGGTACGCGGCCACGGCGTTGGGCAGCACCGCGTCGAGCCGCTCCACGCCCTGCTCGTTGAGGTAGCCGACGAAGCCGCGCTCGAAATTCCATCGCGAGGCGGCGCCCATGGCAACCACGGCCAGCACGGCGGTGGCCAGCACGGCGAGAAAGAGCTTGGTGGTGATGCTGATCTTCATGAAGGGCCACAAGATAAGCCAGATGCGGCCCGCGCGGTACGTTGCGCAGCCAAGGCCGCGCGGTGCGGGGGACCTTCACATTGACTCCACATTCACTGGAGACCATGGATTCCAACCTGATTGGAATCCTGAACATGTCTTCCCGCTTCACCCGCACCGGCCTCGCGTGCGCCCTGGCCCTCGGCCTGCTGGGCGCGATCGCGGGGTGCTCCGGTTCTTCCGCATCGCCCCAGTCCCTTGCAGCGCCGCCCGCAGTGCAAGTGGGCGTGGTCACCCTGCAGCCCGAGAACCAGCCCATCACCACCGAGCTGTCGGGCCGCACCCGCTCGCGCCTGAGCGCCGAGATCCGGCCGCAGGTCGGCGGCATCGTGCAGCAACGCCTGTTCGAGGAAGGCGCGCTGGTCAAGGCCGGGCAGGTGCTCTACCAGCTCGACCCCGCGAGCTACAAGGCGGCCCACGCCAGCGCGCAGGCCAGCGTCGCCAAGGCCGAGGCCACCGTGAACGCCGCGAAGACCGCGGCGCGCCGCAACGCCGAGCTCGCCAAGATCGACGCGGTGAGCCAGCAGACCGACGACGACAGCCAGGCCACGCTGCAGCAGGCCGAGGCCGACCTCGGCGTGGCGCGCGCCGCGCTCGACACGGCGCGCATCAACCTCGGCTTCACGCGCATCACCGCACCGATCGCGGGGCGCATCGAGGCTTCCACCGTCACGCCGGGCGCGCTGGTCACGGCCAGCCAGACCACGGCGCTCACCACCGTGCAGCAGCTCGACCCGATCTACATCGACGTGACGCAGTCGACCACCGACCTGCTGCAGCTGCAGCGCGAGCTGGCCAGCGGCGCGCTCAAGAGCAGCGCCGACAAGGCCGAGGCCTCGGTCCGGCTGATGCTGGAGGACGGCACGGCCTACGCACACGCGGGTCGCCTGCAGTTCGCGAGCGTCACCGTGAACGAAGGCACCGGCGCGGTCACGCTGCGCGTGCTGGTGCCGAACCCCGAGCGCACGCTGCTGCCCGGCATGTACGTGCGCGCCGTGCTCGAAGAGGGCGTGGCCGAGCAGGCATTGCTGGTGCCGCAGCAGGGCGTGACGCGCACCGCGAGCGGCGACGCGTCGGCGCTGGTGGTCACGGCCGGCAACAAGGTCGAGAAGCGCGCGCTGAAGGTGTCGCGCGCCATCGGCAGCCGCTGGCAGGTCACCGAGGGCCTGAAGGCCGGCGAGCGCGTGATCGTCGAAGGCTCGCTCAAGGTGAAGGCAGGCGACACGGTGAAGCCGGTGGCCGCGGGCGACACCACCAACGTGGCCACCCGCTGAGGCACCGCACATGGCACGTTTCTTCATCGACCGGCCCATCTTCGCGTGGGTCATCGCCATCGTCATCATGCTGGCCGGGGCGCTGTCCATCGGCACGCTGCCGCTGGAGCAGTACCCCGACATCGCACCCACCAAGGTCTCGGTCAACGCGACCTACCCCGGCGCCTCCGCCAAGACCATCGAGGACTCGGTCACGCAGGTCATCGAGCAGAAGATGAAGGGGCTCGACCGGCTGGTCTCGATGTCGTCGAGCAGCACGTCGTCGGGCACCGCGCGCATCGAGCTCACCTTCGAGGCCGGCACCAACGCCGACGTGGCCCAGATGCAGGTGCAGAACAAGCTGCAGCAGGCCATGTCGCAGCTGCCGCAGTCGGTGCAGAGCCAGGGCGTGACGGTCACCAAGTCGGGCACCGACTTCCTGATGATCGTCTCGCTCACCTCGCAGGACGGCAGCGCCTCGGCCACCGACATCGGCGACTACATCTCCAGCAGCCTGCTCGACGTGGTCAGCCGCATCGACGGCGTGGGCGACGTGCAGGCGCTGGGCTCGGGCTATGCCATGCGCATCTGGCTCGATCCGGCGAAGCTGCAGAAGTATTCGCTCATGCCCTCGGACGTGACCAGCGCGCTCACCAGCCAGAACACCGAGGTCTCGGCCGGGCAACTGGGCGCCCTGCCCGCCACCGGCGGCCAGCGGCTCACGGCCACCATCACCGCGCGCAGCAAGCTGCGCACCGCCGATCAGTTCCGCGAGGTGATCGTCAAGTCCGACAGCGCCGGCTCCGTGGTGCGCCTGGCCGACGTGGCGCGCATCGAGCTCGGCAGCGAGAGCTACACCATCAACACGCGCTTCGACGGCAAGCCCTCGGCCGCCATGGGCGTGAAGCTGGCCACGGGCGCCAACGCGCTCACGGTGTCGAACGCGATGAAGGCCAAGCTCGCCGAGCTGGAGCCCTTCTTTCCGAACCAGATGAAGGCCGTGGTCGGCTACGACACCACGCCCTTCGTGCGCATCTCCATCGAGGAAGTGGCCAAGACGCTGGCCGAGGCGATGGTGCTGGTCGTGCTGATCATGTATCTCTTCCTGCAGAACCTGCGCGCCACGCTGGTGCCCGCCATTGCGGTGCCGGTGGTGCTGCTGGGCACCTTCGGCGTGCTGGCGGCGCTGGGCTACTCGATCAACACGCTCACCATGTTCGGCATGGTGCTGGCCATCGGCCTGCTGGTGGACGACGCCATCGTGGTGGTGGAGAACGTCGAGCGGCTCATGAGCGAAGAGGGGCTCTCGCCCAAGGAGGCCACGCGCAAGTCGATGCGCGAGATCACCGGCGCGCTGGTGGGCATTGCGCTGGTGCTGTCGGCGGTGTTCATTCCCATGGCCTTCTTCGGCGGCTCCACGGGCGTGATCTACCGGCAGTTCTCGGTGACCATCGTGGCGGCCATGCTGCTGTCGGTGCTGGTGGCGCTCACGCTGTCGCCGGCGCTGTGCGCCACGCTGCTCAAGCCGGTGCAGGCCGGCCACCACGAAAAGAGCCAGGCCAGGCGCGGCTTCTTCGGCTGGTTCAACCGCGGCTTCGAGCGCAACGCCGACCGCTACCGCTCGGGGGTGGGCGGCCTGCTGCGGCGCGGCAAGCGCAGCCTGCTGGTGTACGCGCTGCTGGTGGGCGTGCTGGCCGTGACCTTCATGCGCCTGCCCACCTCGTTCCTGCCCGACGAAGACCAGGGCACGCTGATGGCGCAGGTGAAGCTGCCCGCCAGCGCCACCGACGAGCAGCTGCAGCAGACGATGAAGAGCTTCGAGCAGTACCTCGTCTCGCAGCAGGAGGTCGGCCACTTCATCATGCTGACCGGCCTGAGCGGCGACCAGGCCACCGGCAACGCCTTCATCACGCTGAAGGACTGGAGCGAGCGCGGCGGCAAGGCGCAGGACGCCGCCTCGCTGGCGCGCCGCTTCACGCAGGACCTCGCGGCGCGCGCGAACAACGCCAGCGTGTTCGTGATGCTGCCGCCGGCCGTGCGCGGCCTGGGCTCCAACGCGGGCTTCGACGTGCAGCTGCAGGACCTGGGCGGCATCGGCCACGACGCACTGGTGAAGGCGCGCGAACAGTTCCTGGCGCTGGCGCGCAAGGAACCGGCACTGAGCCAGGTGCGCAGCAACACCCTGGACGACACGCCGCAGTTCGCGATCGACATCGACGACCGCAAGGCCGCGGCACTGAGCCTGTCGACTTCGGACATCAACGACACGCTGTCCAGCGCGATGGGCGGCAGCTACGTGAACGACTTCGTCAACAACGCCCGTGTGAAGAAGGTCTATGTGCAGGCTGACGCGCCCTTTCGCATGCAGCCGAACAGCGTCGACAGCTGGTACGTGCGCAACGGCAACAGCGAGATGGTGCCGTTCTCGGCCTTCGCCAGCAGCCGCTGGACCTATGGCTCGCCGCAGCTGTCGCGCTACAACGGCATGTCGTCTTTCGAGCTCATCGGCGACCCGGCCGCGGGCGTGAGCTCGGGCGCGGCCATGGCGGCGGTGGAACGCATCATGAAGCAGCTGCCGCAGGGCATCGGCTACGAATGGGCGGGCAGCTCCTACCAGGAGCGGCTGTCGGGTTCGCAGGCGCCGCTGCTGTACGCGGTGTCGATCCTGTTCGTGTTCCTGTGCCTGGCCGCGCTGTACGAGAGCTGGTCGGTGCCGTTCTCGGTGATCCTGGTGGTACCGCTGGGCGTGCTGGGCGCGGTGCTGGCCACCAAGCTGGCGGGGCTGTCGAACGACGTGTACTTCCAGGTCGGGTTGCTGGCCACCGTGGGCCTGTCGGCGAAGAACGCGATCCTGATCGTGGAGTTCGCCAAGCAGCTGCAGGACGAGGGCATGGCGCTGGTCGATGCCACGCTGCAGGCGGTGCGCCTGCGGCTGCGGCCCATCCTCATGACCTCGCTGGCCTTCATGTTCGGCGTGCTGCCGCTGGCGCTGAGCACCGGCGCGGGCTCGGGCAGCCGCCGCGCCATCGGCGTGGGCGTGCTCGGCGGCGTGGCAACCGCCACGGCGCTGGGCATCTTCTTCGTGCCGCTGTTCTTCGTCGTGATCCGGCGCTTCTTCGCGCCGAAGACAAAACCCGAGGCCGCGCCCACGCTGCCCCTGCTTGCAACGGAAGGAACCCCATGACCGCACACGCTTTCAGACTCTGCGCGCTGGTGGCGGCCGCGCTGCTGGCGGGCTGCGTGAACCTCGCGCCCGTGTATTCGCGGCCCGACGCGCCCGTGGCCTCGGCGTGGCCGGCCTCGACCGGTGCCAAGGCTGCGAAAGACACCGCGACTGCAGCCACTGCCGCAGCCGCCACCGGCTGGGAAAGCTTCATCACCGACGACCGGCTGCGCCGCACCGTCACGCTGGCGCTGGCCAACAACCGCGACCTGCGCGTGGCGGTGCAGAACATCGAGAAGGCGCGCGCGCAGTACGGCGTGCAGCGCGCCGAGCTGTTCCCCAGCGTCGCCGCCACGGCCGGCGGCACGCGCCAGCGCACCTCGGCGTCGGCGAGCAGCAGCGGCGAATCGTCCATCGGCACGCAGTACACCGCCGCGCTGGGCTTCAGCAGCTACGAGCTCGACCTGTTCGGCCGCGTGCGCAACCTCAACGAGGCGGCGCTGCAAAGCTACCTGTCGACCGAGGCCACGCGGCGCGGCACGCAGATCAGCCTGGTGGCGGAAGTCGCCTCGGCCTGGCTCACGCTGGCCGCCGACAACGCGCGGCTGCAGCTCGCGCAGGACACGCTGGCCAGCCGGCAGCGCTCCTACGCGCTGACCGGCCGCATGCACGCGCTGGGCGCCAGCTCGGCGCTGGTGCTGGCCCAGGCGCAGACCACGGTGGACTCGGCGCGCGTGGACGTGGCCAGCTACACCGCGCAGGTGGCGCAGGACCGCAACGCGCTCGACCTGCTGGCCGGCGCCGGCGTGCCCGACGACCTGCTGCCCGCGGCCGGCATGGCGCCGGCCAGCGCGCTGGTCGATGTGCCCGCCGGGCTGCCTTCGGCCTTGCTGCAGCAGCGGCCCGACGTGCTGGCCGCGGAGCACACGCTGCAGGGCTCCAACGCCGACATCGGCGCGGCGCGTGCGGCGTTCTTCCCGACCATCTCGCTGACCGCGAGCACGGGCTCGACGAGCACCGCACTGTCGGGCCTGTTCAAGGGCGGCAACGGGGCGTGGAGCTTTGCGCCGTCGGTGAGCCTGCCGATCTTCAACGCCGGCAGCAACCGTGCGAGCCTCGACGCCGCCAGGGCGCAGCGCGAGATCGACCTCGCCACCTACGAGAAGACGGTGCAGACCGCGTTCAAGGAAGTGGCCGACGCGCTGGCCGTGCGCGGCTCGCTGGGCGAGCAGCTGGCGGCGCAGCAGTCGCTGGTGGACGCCACGCAGAAGAGCTACACGCTGTCGAACGCGCTGTACCGCAACGGCAGCTACAGCTACCTGGAAGTGCTGGACGCGCAACGCTCGCTGTACACCGCGCAGCAGACGCTGATCGGCCTGCGCCTGTCGGAGCAGAGCAACCGCATCATGCTCTACAAGGTGATGGGCGGGGGCGACACGGCCCCGGGGGAGACCCAGGCCGCCACCGTGTCGTCGCGCTGAACGAACGGCCTCAGCCGCGCGTGGCGTTCTCTTTCATCTTCGCCAGCGCAATGGCGATGGCCGCGCCGCCCAGCGTCTTGATGAGCCCCGAGTGCTGCGCATAGAACTGGCTCACCTCGTCGACCACGCCCGCATGCTGCTGCTCGGCATGCGCGGCGATCTCGGTGACCTGCGCGGGCGACAGCTGCGAGGCCTGGTCGGGCGTGACCTGCGTCTGGCCCGGTTGCAGCATGCGGCCCAGCACGCCGCCGGCCAGCGCCGAGGCGGCCGCGGGGCCGAGCGTGGCCAGGATCTGGTTGAGCACGCCGGCCTGCTGCGTGGGCGAGGACTGGCCGAACATCTTGCCGACCATGTCGCCGAAGGGCGGCGTCTGGTCGGAGCGCATGGCCGCGGCGAGCCCCGCGCCAAGCTCGCCGGGGGAGGCGTTCTGCGTGACCTGGTCGATGCGGGCTTCGGCGTTGTGGGGGCCGATGGCCTGTTGGAGGATGTCGAGTAGACCCATGGGGAACTCCTTGCGTGAAACGGTTGTGGAACTGTTGTGAAAGGGTCAGCGGCTGACGAGGTGCCACGCCAGCAGCAGCACGGCGGCGCCGATCACCGAGGCCACGAAGCCGGCGGCCGCGCCCGCGGCGTAGAGCCCCAGCGCCTGCCCCGCATAGGTGGCCACCAGCGAGCCGGCAATGCCGAGCACCACGGTGAGGATGAAGCCCATCGAATTGTTGCCAGGCAACACGGCGCGGGCCAGCAGCCCGGCAATGAAGCCGATCACGATCGTCCAGAGGATGTGCACGGAAAACTCCCTGTTGTTGCAAAAGGCGTCCGCGTTGTCGGCGGGGGCGCGCAGGGATCGTGGCGCCCCCATCCTGAGCGGCAACTGACGGGGGTTTGCTCGCGCCGGCCGCCGTCGCCAAGGCGCTGGTCAGAAACGGTGGCTCCGCTATCCTGCCGGCTGGCCAAGATTGAAGGACCGACTCTCCCATGCACCCCGCTGTTCAAGCCGCGATGGAACACAGCTTCGGCGCCATCGCCGACCTGGTTCGACTCCACGCGCAACACACCCCCGGCCACGCCGCGCTGGCCGACGCGCAGCACACGCTGAGCTACGGCGCGCTCGACGCGCTGATGGACCGCATCGCGGCCAGTCTGCAGCGCGACGGCCTCCAGCCCGGCGACGCCATTGCCGTGTGCGCCGCCTCGTCGGTCAACTACGCGGCGGTGTTCCTGGGCGCGCTGCGCGCGGGCGTGGCCGTGGCCCCGCTGGCGCCCGGCTCCACGCCCGCGAGCCTGGCGCGGATGATTTCCGACGCCGACGCGCGCATCCTGTTCAGCGACGCATCGGCCGCCGACGTCATCGGCCCCGCCGCGCCGGGCGGCATTCCCCGCATCGCGCTGGACGGCTCGCAGGTCGGCGGCGCGTTCGACGCCTGGCTGGCCCCGGTGGGCGCGAAGCCGAAGACCGTTCAAGCCGAGCCTTCGTGGCCCTTCAACATCATCTATTCGTCGGGCACCACGGGCGAGCCCAAGGGCATCGTGCAGGGCCACGGCATGCGCTGGGCCCACGTGCAGCGCGGCGCCAAGTACGAGTACGACACCGACACCGTCACCCTGCTGTCAACCCCGCTGTACTCCAACACCACGCTGGTGGTGTTCTTCCCCACCATCGCCTTCGGCGGCTGCGTGGTGCTGATGCCCAAGTTCGACGCGCTGGTCTACCTGCAGCTGGCCGTGAAGCACCGGGTGACGCACACCATGCTCGTGCCGGTGCAGTACCAGCGGCTCATGGCGCACCCGCGCTTCGACGCGCACGACCTGTCGTCCTACCGGTTCAAGTTCAGCACCAGCGCGCCGTTCAACGCCGCGCTGAAGGCCGACGTGCTCAAGCGCTGGCCCGGCGGGCTGATCGAGTTCTACGGCATGACCGAGGGCGGCGGCACCTGCATCCTGGAGGCGCACCTGAACCCCACCAAGCTGCACACCGTGGGCCAGGCCGCGCCGGGCAGCGACATCCGCCTGATCGACGAGAACGGCCTCGAGCTGCCGCGCGACCAACTCGATGCCGCCGGCGAGGTGGTGGGCCACTCGGCCGGCATGATGACCGGCTACCACCGCCAGCCCGAGAAGACGCGCGAGGCCGAGTGGTTCGACACCACCGGCAAGCGCTTCATCCGCACCGGCGACGTGGGCCGCTTCGACGCCGAGGGCTTCCTCACGCTGTTCGACCGCAAGAAGGACATGATCATCAGCGGCGGCTTCAACATCTACCCGAGCGACCTCGAGGGCGTGCTGCGCGGCCATGCGGCGGTGGCCGACGCGGCGGTGGTCGGCGTGCCGTCGGAGCAATGGGGCGAGACGCCGGTTGCCTTCGTGGTGCGCCGCGAGGGCGACGCCACCACCGAAGCCGCGCTGCTGCAGTGGACCAACGACCAGCTCGGCAAGACGCAACGCCTGGCGCGGCTGAGCTTCATCGACGAACTGCCGCGCAGCGCCATCGGCAAGGTGCTCAAGCGGGAACTGCGCGAACGCGCCCCCGGCTGACGCGGTGCAACCCGCGGACAAGGCAGGATCGCGGCCCATGACCAAAGACACGACCCTGCCCGCCCCCCCTGCAGACAGCGCGCCCTCTGCCCACGAGGGCGGCGGCAACGGCCTTCTCTGGGTGCTGGTGGCCGTGGCCGTGCTGTTCGCCTTCCTGCGCCCGCGCGCGCCGATGGACTGGCTCGGCCTGGTCGACTGGCAGACCGTGGGCGCGCTGGCGGGGCTGCTGGCCATCACGCAGGGCGTGGAGAAGAGCGGCATGCTGCAGTCGGCCGCCCAGCGCCTGCTGGCGCGCACCACCGACCTGCGCCAGCTCGCGCTGCTGCTGGTGGCCACGGCGGCGGTGCTGTCGGCGCTGGTCACCAACGACGTGAGCCTGTTCCTGCTGGTGCCGCTCACGCGCGTGCTGGCCACGCAGGCGCACCTGCCGTTGGCGCGGCTGGTGGTGCTGGAAGCGCTGGCGGTGAACGCGGGCTCTGCCCTCACGCCCATCGGCAACCCGCAGAACCTGTACCTGTGGCACCGCACCGGCGAGAGCTTCGGCGGCTTCATGCTGATGATGGCGCCCACCGTGCTGGTGATGCTGTTCTGGCTCTTCGTGGCCGTGTGGCTGCTGGTGCCGCGCACGGCCGTCGCGCTCAAGCCGGCGGCCGAGGCCGCGCCGGTGCAGCCGCGGCTGCTGGCGCTGTCGGGCGTGCTGTTCGTGGGCTTCGTGGTGG
>NZ_FOWL01000011.1:0-282766 GCF_900115445.1 Variovorax sp. OK605 | reverse complement strand
AACAGGTGGCTGACTTGCTGCACGGCAAGGAAGAGCAGGTGTGGGCCGACTCGGGCTACCGGGGCGCGCAGGCACGCGTGAAGCGCGATGTGCTGTGGAACATTGCAGGCCGGCCAAGCGACATCGCGAAGATGCCCGAGGGACGCGCCAAGGCCAGAGCACGCAAGAACGAATATGAGAAGGCCAGCGTGCGGGCAAAGGTGGAGCATCCGTTCCGCGTGATCAAGCGCCAGTTCGGTCTCGCGAAGGTGAGGTTCACTGCGCTTGACAAACTGGCCCGATCAGAGAAGCGGCCACTTGCCGTCGATTCTCTGGCCGAAGCGCGTGCACACCCACCTAGCCTCGGGAACAATTAGGTGAGTCAAGCTCGAGAGCGGGTCGCGACCGTCGAAGGGCCAACAGAAAACTGTTACTGCTACTTGACCCAACATCTCGGATGCAGTTCTTCTTCCTCAGCAGACATGAAGCCCGTCTTTTCAACTGAAAGCGAACTCGATTTTCAAGCGGCATTCAAGCGGCTTACCGAGGCAGGCATTCCTGTCACAGAGCCTCCGAACCATTCGGAAATGCCCGGCTACTTTGTTGGCCCTCGAAGTCGGACGCTGTGTGTGTGGCTTGACAACCAATATGAGGATGCGTGCCTGCTCTTGGGCAATCCGAATCATGTGGTCCAAAACCCAGTCGATTGGCGTGAGTTCAACCATGTTCAAGAAGAGGTGCGGCGGCAACATTCCGCTGCTCTTTCTAAGTTCAATGAGCGCGCACTAAGCTGGTGTATAGGAATCGGCGCGCTGGGTTTACTTTTCTTTGGCGCGTACCGCGTCTTCAGATAGGCGGCGGTAGTCGTTTATCGGCCATAACCAGTCGTTCGCCATGCGGGCACAATGCGACGAAATCCGGCCGTACTGCGGCCCTGCGACGTTATGAACGACCCGGCTCGCATCAAACAGCTTTCAGTGGCTCACGCGCATCTTCGTTCTGCGAAGCGGTACGTTTCCCGGCGCCTGCCATCGGGCATACCGGATAACCATGTCGCTCTGGCGGAGGTGGAGAAGAAAGTTCCCGAGGAGGTACTGCTCACTTGCATGGACCTCCTAGCGGCGTGCGGTGTTCAGGAGCGCCCCCGAGGCGGCTTCTGGCGAGATATGGAACGAGCGGCTGAGACGCTTGGCCAGATGGAGCGAGCCACGACGTACCGTGCCCACTTCCTATTCACCCTCGGTAGTCCGCCCGACGAAACGAGCGAGGTACTGGGTGGCTAAGATTTCCGTCCCGAGAGACGAAGCTCCGAAACGACGACAGGCTACAGTCGGCCAACAGCAGCCACTCGCATACACATCCTGGTCATGCCTCGAACTACTGCCGACATTGCTCACGACATCGCCACCTTTATACCGAAGGCGGAGCACTGGCTCGCATTGGACGCGCTTGTCGCATCAGGGAGACCGCGCGTGGATTCGCCTGCCGCACAAGCTGAATGCCTGCTCCCACGGCTGTGGCAGCATGCGGCCAGAAGCGGTTGTTGAACTGGTTTTCGTTAGTTTCTTCAAAAATAATTATGGCTAGCAGCATTGCTTTTTATTGTGGGCCAAAAGACCTCGATGCAATAAATGCATATATGGAATCTATCGGCCTTCACTTAATTCCGCTTCAAATCGGCGGTGTTGTAGCTCTTGAGCCGTCCGAGGGCCCGTTGTGCTATATCTCACTCAACCCGATTGTTGAATTGCACCCCTACGGCAATCCTCCAATTAACATTAGTTACGCGAAGGATCCTCTTATTTTGTTTATGCGCGGCTACTTTAAGAATCCATATCTTGTTAATGGCTTCATTCAGTGCCCAGACATTGACGCTGATTTCGAAAAAATTGCAAGACCGCACTTCCAAAAAATAAAGAAATGGATTTTTAAGAACTGGAAGCAAATGCCCGGCGGCGATTTTTACATCGGTAATGATGGGGCGCACTTGGTTGTTGCCGGCGCAAAAATGGTCAATGCCATACCTGGCGAGCTTGACTTCAAATTGATCGATATTGGCGATTGACAGCTTGCTCGAGGTTGGAATTAAGCACATTTTCTTAAACTACCAGTCAAGAGCAGTGCGAGTGTCTCACCTGAGCCAACTTGCGACCGGCTACAGTCGGCCATAACCAGTCATTCGCCAAGCCGGGGAAATTTAGCGGAAAGCAGTCTTTGAGACCATCAACCGGTATGAAGCTAAGTCACGATTTCAGTGGTGCCCTACGAACGTTTGCGTACTTCATGGCAAGCGGAACTCACTACATGCTTGAAGACGTCGAATACCTCGACTTGTACGGCACGGAGCCGAGCGCAATTGAGATGGTCTTCGCTATATTCGCGAACGTCCTCGAAGTTGATGACGAAGGCAGAGTCCTCAATTTCACCCATGCGCAAAGAAGGGCGACCGACTACTTGAAATCCTATTGCAACCCATCCTTCAAGGTCGAGCCGACCCTCGAGGACTGGGAAACGGAGCTCTACGGGCCGCCAGCAATCCGACGCGAGGAATGATTCCTTGGGGCTCCGGTCGACAGTGTCCGCGACCGCCCACGAGGCGACAGACTACGGTCGACCACAACCTGACATTGGGCACCAAGGCAGAATTCGGCCAAAGAGACCTTTTCGAACCACGAAACAATGACTGGCTCCTATCCCGACGCCATCGATCCAACGCTGGTTGGCTCCTACCCCGCCTCAGCGATGTCAGGCGGAGGCTACGTTTGGGATGTCGTTCTGGAGTACCGTGTCTGGTGCCATCCAGAGCGCGGCGCAGCTGACCTTGAAGACGGCAGTGACTACTACTACTCTTTTGCTTCCTTCGCGGACGCCCAAGCCTTTGCCGATCACACCGCAGGCGCGGAGAAGCCGCTCGCTTTGATCGTGCAAGAGGAGTACATCGACGAGTCCGCTCCCGGAAAGTATCGGCATGTGAAGAAGAGGCGTGTAGCGGAGTGGCAGGTTGAATTTCTCGCGCGGCCGCGCCGAACGCCGCAGACAATTCCAGACTTTATGGCGCCGGATGCGCCGGCGAACCGCTTGGCGATCATCCGAGGTCAGGCCTGACCGCAATAAGCCAAGCAGGAAATGCGAACGGCGTCCGTCGGCCATGACCCGACATTCACTGACGGGGCCCACGAACCACCGAAGAACATGAGCTATACGTCACTGCACTGGAGCATCTTTAACATCTTGGCGAGACTCTTCGGGCTCATGGCCGCGCTGGTCTCGCTTGCGTTTGGACTCACGGCTCTGTTTCAGTTAAGGGGTTCTTCGCTTTCAACTCCTGGCGTCAGCGCCCTTGGCAATCTGGTCGTTGCACTTTTTTGTCTCGCCTTGGCCTTGGGCTTTTTGTTCGTGCGCCCGTATAGGCCAGATGTAAAGCGTAAGTCCTTGGAGGAGCCGCCTCCAAAACTGGGATGGTGGACAGGTGCTCCAAGGCCGTAAGACGGAGTTCGGCCAATAGCGGCCGCTCGCTCCCTCAGTTCAAAAACTGCATGCTACATTTAAGTTACAAGTCGGATGGAGCGGAGGCCCGTATGCGGAACAAGTCGTTGGTGCGCCTGCACAGAGGTATTGCAGCTTTCTATATGGCCGTTTTTCTCTTCATCGTGTACGCGGTGGTGAGCAAGTCAACGGCTAGTCTGTCCGGACTTTGGGTACTGGGCTTTATTGCTGCCGTTCCCATCGGCCTACATCTTTGGGCAGGGCAAGGCGCAAAGGCAGGCGCTGGCTGGGGGAAGACTCTGTCGCGGGTATTGGCCACATTGCTCCTCGTTGGCTTTCCGATTGGAACTGTGTTGGGCGGTCTGATCTGGGTGAAGACCAGCCAGAAAGACTGGCAAGCCGCCTGATCGCCTTCGGCCAGAACCGGCCGTTCGCGTCGTCCTCGAACATGTAAGTTATGGACAAGATTCTCAAGCCCTACGCCGTCGTGCATGTTCTGAGGTTGGTCGGCAAAGCTGATGACTATGACGGCTGGCGAGTGAATCAACGGGCTCCAGCCGTTGGAGACATCGGAACCTTGCTCGATGTCCTAGCTGCACCTGGCGTGGCTGACCGGTACGTCGTTGAGAGCAGCGACGGCAACGGCACGACAGTCTGGTTGGGCGACTTCCTTGCCGATGAACTGGAGCTCGTTCAAACCGCGTGACACCGACAACGGGCAGCATGCGGCCACTACCTGTCATTCGCCGCGACCGGCAGAATCCAGACATCACCGGTCGTCTGCAGTCAACCACGGCAAGACAAGGAAATCAGTCGAATGAAGCCCCGCAACTCCGTGGCCGTGCTGCCAACTACCGTTCGCCTAGCGACGGTCCTCGCATTCATGTTGGTAAGCACCGTCGCGTTTGCGGGCTACCTCTTGCACATGGAATCAACAATTTGGTTTAAAGAAAACAGCGCGGCGCTTGAGCGGGATTCCGTGATCGAACTCGAGCGGCTCGTTTGCGCACTTCATGGCGGCAGAGTTAGGTATTTGAACCTATCCGCGCACGCCGCGAAGGGAGAGCGGAATCCGGGCAATCTTGCGATGGGCCGTGCTTTGGCGGTGAGGGCGTGGTTGATGGCCTCACCTGCTGTCTATGACTACATCGCCATTGCGAACGGCTCCGACGAACAGCCTTGGCGGAGCAATGCAACAGCTGAGGGGCGTGCTTTTAATCGGCAGGTGGCACTCGAGATGAATTTTGTCGAGCAACCAATTGACCCGAATAACCCAGCTTGTGGGCCACGCAAAAAATTCGATAGTGTCCGGTAGCTGAAACAAGCGCCTTCGGCTGCAGACCGGTACCACCATGGCATCAACGTTTCATTTGGACCTGTTTCAGCTTTCCCTTTTGTGACCGCTTTGAAGCACGGTCAATGACAGCAACGGGCCCGGTGGCGCCGGCGGAGGTGTGGCAGGATGCGGCCACAAGCAGACGCTTGCCGAGATGTTCTGAATCGCTCCGAAGCAGTCATTCGCGCAATCGTGGCGATGCGCGAATACGGCTTTCTCTCGCATGTCGAGGATGCGCGGAAAGTCCTGACCTTCAACAGAACAACCGAGATTGACCATAAATCAACATGAGCACATTTCAAGATCATTTTGCGGACCACGCGGCTTCCTCGTTCGCCAGACAAATAGCATTGGGCGATGTAATCGGTGAAAGGCCCTGGGGCATCGACATGCAGAAAGGCCTGTTGCGCTTCGGCGATGACCTGGAATACCCCGTGCAACTGCTCGGCACGCATGCCTTCGAACCCCGCACATGGCTGTGGGTCTGGGCCAACACGCAGAGCAATCTTCCGCCGCAACTCACTGAGGCCGCCTTGCGCATCCGGCAGCTCGGTGAGGCGCAGGCCGTAGAGGCGCTCACCCAACCTTCGCTGCAACTGGACGACATCACTGATCACATGATCGCCATGACCTGCAGCGGCCTAGAGGGAGGCCGCTGCTATTACCGCGCGCCTTACGACGGCGGCGCACTGTTCGTGCTGCTCGACGATGTGCCGGCCGAGGTGCTGGCGCCGGTGTCGCTGCCCCGCGTGAACACAGTGCTGATGGAAGTGATCTCGCAGTTCGACGTGGACCATCGCCGAATGGTGGCAAGTTTTCTGCGGCAGCAAGGGTTGCATGCGGCATCCAACGGGGTGGGGGGCATCCGCGCCGAGAGAGCGGGCGAAGGACACATCGAGATCAGCTTCGACGAACTCGGCCGCATCTCGAATGTCGCTGCAACGCTGGGACCGGCCGCGTCGGCACCGAGCACGCAGGCTGCACCGAAGAAGTCGCGGTGGCAGGTCTGGAAATAACTGCTCGCGTCGCGCGACAACCATTGGAAGCATTCCGGAGGTATCCGTCCGCTGTGGTTCGCAGGCAGCGGTCCTTCGAGACTTAGGCAGACTTCTTCGTGTGACAGATTCCGTTTTGCGCCCATTGAAGTTTCCATAGAAGTGACGTTCGATGATGCCTGTGCACGATGACCAGCTTGGCACCGGAAGCGCACACTCGTGAACTACTCCGCGCCGAGCGGCCGCTTTGGAGAACTCCCGATGACCGCTCAGGGGCCGGCGCCGCTGGCAATGCTTCGGCTACAGTCGGCCAGTAGCAGTCGGTCGGCCGCGCCTCAGAATTCGTGGGATAGCGGACGTTCGCGGCGCGCGCGCAACGCGCAACGACTTCTTGTAGATTGTGTTGAAGCGCGTGCACACCCACCGCGGCGCGACAAGAATTGGCGCCAGCATCGACTTGAACCTGAACTGATTGAGGAAGCATTGCTTGAGCTACGTTCTGGAACCCGAAGTTGCAGGTGGGTGGGGACCTGGTACAGACGCCGACACCTCCGTTCACCCTCCGCTGGTGCGACGGCTTGTTTACCATTTCGAGGATTGGTTAGGGGATGACCTGCTCGAAACCTTTCCTTGCTTCGTTGTGACCACCAGGCTCGCTGAGGCAATCCGGAAATCACAGCTGACTGGCTACTCGCTGGAGCCAATCGCCATCACGACGTCAGAACACTTCGTGGAGCGAAACCCGCGATGCACTCTGCCAGATTTCCATATCCTTCGGGCCCATGGCGAAGGGGGCGATTTTTGGGTAGGCGAAGACTACCGGCTTATCGTCTCCGACGCGGCGTTCGACCTCCTAAGCAACTTCTCGCTCAAGCACTGCATGATTGACAAGCTACCTCCCGACGTCAAAGACGGCCACAACCAGTCAGTCGCACCGTAACGCAAAATTCGGCCAGCAGCAGCCCTTGGCGTTGCACTGGACCGGCTTGGCCGGCCAATGAACTTTTTTGTTTAGCGTGCGATGTTGTCAATAACCTATGAAGCAGTCTCAGAAAACATTTCAAGCGCTTCTGTCTTTTCTCCTGATAGCCGGGTGCACCGACAACATTGAGAAATTGAAGCTAAGTAAAGAAGATAGGGCGCGAATTCTCCTCTTGCAAAATCCCTTTGGAGGCAATCTCGTCCGACTAAATACAGCCGGGAAAGGCGAGTCTATTTTGATAGGTCTGAAAGACTGCAAGGTCTACCGTGCCGAGACTGAGCAAGGCGTAGTTACCGAGTGGGTTTATGTACCGGAAGTCGCTGAGTTTTACCCTCTTCCGTCGGCATGCAGCCGCGAGAATGTGGAATATGACGGCGAATACGTAAAAATAGAGTTCTGCAAAACGCCAATTGCAGCAGGTGGAGGGTGCGCGGGTGGAATTAGTCCTCACCGAAGTAGAAACGGCAAAGATTGGGAGGTCCGCATCGAAAAAGGCAAATGGAAACCGATAGACAAGCTGCCTTAGGGAGGTCTCATATGGGCGCCTCCAGGATCGCAAGAACTCGCGCGTGCGAAAATTCAGGAGACAGGACTGCAGTCGCCCAAGCGTGATAGCAAGTGGTTCGATGAACGTCCGTTTTCGTGAGACAGCAATTTCGGCCTAGGGCCCTTAGCAACGAGCCGAATGTTTCCCCGCCACCGGGAATAATCTTCTTGAATCCGCTTCCGCCAGACACGAAAATCCTGGTTTCGACTGAAATCGGCATTTGTTTCTGTGAGCATCCTCGGGTTTTCGAAAAAGACTTTCCGTCGGCAACAAGTTAAGATTAGAACACTATCAACATTGGATTCAAGCATGGCAAATGAGATGGACATTACCAAACTTAGTTACGCCGAGCTGCAAAAGCTGATTCAAGAAGCTGAAGCGGCACGCGACGCCAAGCGCGGTGAAGAACTAAAGGTGATTGTTGATGCGTGTGCGAAGAAGCTTCAGGCCGCGGGCTTCAGCATCAAAGAAGGTCTAGCTGAGCTAGCGAACTACGACACGTCCACGCGAAAGCGGGCCTTGCGCGGCAGCGTTGTAAAGGTTGAGAAGGCTTATCAGGACGGCGTTGTCTACCGCGGGCCCAATGGCGAAGAGTGGACCGGAGGAACCAAAGGCCGGCAGCCAGCGTGGCTGCGCGAACTGACGGCAGGCTTCGAGGGAGATGCCCTGGCCAACAAGTTTGCCGGACTGGCGGTCAGGTAGCCCATCGGAAAAGGAATCGGTCGAGATCGTGGGTTATCGCTAGCGCTGACCACTGACCTGCGCGCAACGAGCTCACTAAGCGCTCGACTCGCCGACCTCTCGAACTCCTTGCTGGCGTTCGGCCGTACCCGGCCACAACCAGTCGTCCGCCATGCCGGCACATTGCGACGAAATCCGGCCGTACTGCGGCCCAGCGACGTTATGACCGACCCGGTTCGCATCAAACAGCTTTCAGTGACTCACGCGCATCTTCGTTCTGCGAAGCGGTACGTTTCCCTGCGCCTGCCACCCGGCATACCGGATAGCCATGTCGCGCTGGCGGAGGTGGAGAAGAACATTCCCGAGGAAGCACTGCTCACCTGCATGGACCTCCTGGCGACGCGCGGTGTTCAGGAACGCCCTCGAAGCGGCTTCTGGCGAGATATGGAACGAGCGGCTGAGACGCTTGGCCAGATGGAGCGAGCCACGACGTACCGTGCCCAATTCCTATTCACCCTCGGTAGTCCGCCCGACGAAATGAGCGAGGTACCTGGTGGCTAAGATTGCCGTCGTGGTGGACGAAGCTCAGAAACGACGACCGGCTACATTCGGCGCCAAGACCAGTCGTTCGCCGCAGTTCTCAACCTGAACCACTCGCGGTGAGCACGCTTGACAGCCTACAGTTCCATCTGGAATTACTTTTAAACAGAGACAGAAGATGCTGAGTCTTGACTCCCCCGCATGGGACGCCATTCCCGCAAGCCCTGGTGGCACTGGAACTCTGACGGCAAGGCTTCTTCGCAATATTCGCGACGGTGACGAGTCAGCTTACGATGAGCTTCATCATCAAGTTTGTCATCAGTTTTCAGCAGGAGCCGTGGCCTATGTCGCAGTCCCGCATCTGGTAGAAATCGCACGGTCTGCCGGCCGCCGACAACAGATACGACCGCTCAGCATTATTGGCACGGTGGCAGCAGCACTTCTCGCCTATCCTGAAAGCGCAGCACCGATTCGAGACGAATGGCGATTCGAATTCGTAGCGGCCAATCAAGCTGCATTACGCATTACGCATTGCGGCTGAAGCGCTCCAATCCGCCGACGGATTGGACCCAGCCGATTCACAGCAGTTGCTTGCAACGGTAGCAGCCTTCCAAGGATTAAAAGACTTGGCGGTGTACTTATTTATACAGGCTGATGACATGGAAATGTCGTGTCCGGCTTGTGGCGAGGCGATTCAGTATTGAAATGCGCCTGGGGCCGTTCCATGCGCTCTCGCCGAGCGTTGACAGACAGCAGTATTGGAGCTTTTCGAACAGATTTGCGCGGGAAATCATCGTAGTTTGGCCAACGCTTGGGATGGGCTACAGTCGGCCGAGGCTGTGTGAAAACGCTAGCGCTGTACCCATTGCATGAAAGCCGACCTCTCAGATCGCGCCAGGATCGACGATCAAGGGTTCGGGAATGGTTTGGCTACCCCCAAAAACACGACCTTCGAACGTTTTCACACAGCCTCGGCCAGAAGCGGTCGTTCGCGATGCCGCCACAATGAGTTCGCTTTCGCTGCTCAGTACAGGAGAATCATGGACGGGGTCGTCATCTATTTCACTGAAGCTAAGTTACTTGACGTGCTGAATGAATTCGACGAAGTTCGGCGCCGCGACGTTGGCTCTCACGAATATTCAGTCTTTCCCTATGAAGCCGACACTTGGAAAGACGAACTCGAAGGAGACGAGCTTGACGAGCTTGACGAGCTTGTAAAAGCATTGGGGCAGGTTCCGTCGTGCGCCGTACACATTAGCTGCAGACATGGCAACGCGGCACGTGATGCCCTAGCCGCTGTGTCGAGTGTCATGGCCAGATTCCCCAAGTCGGTTCTCGACGACGACTTCAAAAGCTGGTGGACAAGTGACCAAGTGCAGACATGCAATGCATCCGCGCCCTCAGACGGCGTCTACGCCCTTAGGAGGCATCGCTAGTACGTGATTGAGGCCGTCTTTCCGGTCGTGACCGACAGTGATCGGCCAGAACCGGTCGCGTGCTAGCGGCGCAGAATTTGCGCAAAAGCTGACCTTCGCGGTTGCGCCAACAAGGACCAAACTTGAGCATTAGCCTATTCGTCGAGCGCCCCACCGGGGCTGAGCGGTCAATCTCCCTCGAAGATTGGAGGCGAGTCGTTTCGCAGGAGCCAGAACTTCGTTTTCGCACTGACGCGCACGTTGCGGTCGACCCCACGGCGGGCGAGCAGATTCGCCTGCAAGCAGGGGAGGCCGCTTGGAGTTCTTTAGTGGCGGTGATTGGCAACCGTTTCTGCGCCTCGTTCGCGGCAAGCTGGTCACCAAGTACAGGCCCGAGTTCGAGGAGCCAGGAAACGAAGTTCGCAGCAAGCTGGCGGCGGTCGCACGCGCACTGAAAGCATCTTTGATGACCGACGTTGATGACGACCCATTGAACTGGTAACGACTAACGAAGATCGGTGCGCGGCCAGGCGCAGCCATTCCAGTGCACGATGTAGTTGCTCAACTGCTCGAACCAAAATGAATGAATCTGACCAACTCCGCAACGAGATCAGGAAAATCGACGGACAAATTGAAGCCTGGAGTCCTGAAAAACGGAAACAAGGGGTCTCCGCGATCCGCATTGGGCTGATTCAGCAAGGTGTGACGATCTCGGCAGATGACGACAGGGTTCTGGAGGAATTTGCAGCAGGAAAGCTGCAACTCGACGACTTGGTTCTCCAGTTCTATGGGCGAGCTTTTTCGACTTGAGAAGCAGCCAAACTCAGCGCCTTTCGGCCAGAACCAGACTTTCAAATGGCCACTTCCAAGCGGGTACTTTCAAGTTCATGCACGTTGCTAGTCATGGGTTGGGACGAATCCATTGCATGGTTTCCCGGCATGGGAGGCTACGTGGAAGGACTGTTCATGCGGTCACTACAGCTGAGCACTCCCATGTCCCGCACTGAAGCGAAGAACGTGGTGAAGAAGATCGCCGGCCGGGAAATCTTTGAGGTGTTTCTTGCTGATGACTGCCATGCGAGTGGGATGTGCCATTCCCTTGAGAGCATCGGCGCCCAAGTGTCGCTCCGCCGGGGCGCTGAATGACCAGCCCAACGTCTTTTGGGGCCCCTTCGCGACGCCAGCGCGACCGGCTACAGTCGGCCGAGGCTGTGTGAAAACTCAATTCCATCGCCATCAATCCGAAAGTCGACCTCTCAGATGGGCCCAGGCTGCATTTTTTTGGATGTGCCGAGGGGTCAAGGACCCCTGAAAAGATGACTCCGGGGAGTTTTCACACAGCCTCGGCCAGAAGCGGACCTTCGTCGGCGGACGGCTTCGCTGCACGCTGAGCTTGCACAATAGACGTCAGCCAGAAAACAAGAGCAGCCGTGACGCTAACTCCACCCATCGATTACAGACTTCGGCTCTTTCTTAGTTCGCCTCTTTCAGAGGGGGAGCTCCTCGGTCAATTTTGCGAGCAGCTAGTGGGCGCTAGGCTGGTACGAGGGTTCATCGAGTACAGCGGAAACATCTTCGACTTCGAACGAAATTGGATGTTTGACGACCCCCCTGAGTCCATTTTGAAATCTACCGACCTACGAAAATACGAGTATGACGTGAGCGTCTTTCCTATCATTGAAGTCGATCTGAAGCATCAGCGGCAGCTTTCCCGAGATATCCGGTCTGCGCTGGCTGCACTTCATCTTGAGCACAGGTTATTGCATCTTTGGGACGAACGCGAAGACATCTAACCAGTCGTTTGAACCGACTCGCGTCGTCAGGTCGCCGCGCACGACTCAATTTAAACATTGAGCGTCTGCTATCGATAGATGGGAACTTCCGCTTCGGGCCCACTGCGGTCTTCCGACATTGTCCAAAGCCGCAGGTCGTCGCGCCAGAGCCAAGAGACATCCCCTTCCACGCATTGTCTGGCCAGGCACGCTGAATAAAATCCAGCCATGTCCGCCGCTTTAGTCCCACGCCCCCAGTGCACCGCTTGCCTGCGCCCGCTCAGCGCCTGCATTTGCCGCTGGGTCGCGCCCACCGCCCACGCGGTGGAGGTACTGGTGCTGCAGCACCCGCTGGAGGTACACCAGGCCAAAGGCAGTGCCCGCCTGCTGCACCTCAGCTTGGCGCACTGCCGCTTGGTGGTGGGTGAGGCATTTGCCGCGCCGGTCTGGCCGGCGGACGGCAAGCACACGCTGCTGCTGTACCCGGACAGTCTGCAAGATACCGCCCCGGACCTGCGGGTCCCACCCCTGTTACCGCCCGAGTGGCCGCAAGCCCCGTCGTGCCTGCGCCTGGTCGTGCTGGACGGCACCTGGCGCAAAAGCCGAAAGATGCTCTACCAAAGCCCGCCACTGCAACAGTTGCCGCGCTTGGCCCTGCGCAACCTCCCGCCTTCGCACTACCGTATCCGCAAAGCCCATGGGCCCGACCAACTGTCCACACTGGAGGCGACCTGCTACGCCTTGTGCCAACTGGAAGGCGGTGCGGCGCGGTTCCAGCCCTTGTTGGATGGCTTCGACGGATTTGTAGAGTACTTGGAGCAGGCTGGCGGGCAGCGAAACGCGCAAACTGAAAAGTCCTGCCCTCGACCAGGGGTTGCGGGGTTCATTTAAGGGACCAGCTAAATGGCTGGTTCTTGACGCTAGTCGACGGTGGAGATCGATTCTGCTGAATACAGGTCGTTCGTTTGAATTCGCACCCGTGTTTCGGCGCTCCAGTCTCGAAGCGTGAGATCTCGCGTGACACGATTGCAAGTGGAACTGACTGCCCCTGTGTACTGATAACCCATGGCTACGATTGAACCAACAACCGGCTCGGTTCCTGACGAACGAATCACGCGAAATCTGAGCGCAGCGATCATCTTTTTGCCCGGACTCCGTGGGTCATCAACCACTTCCTCATCAACTACAGCGGCTACGAAGTCATAACGAAACGATTCTGAGTCTTTCGAGGTGCTGGAATCGTTTTGGACGTGCGAGCATGCCAAGGTGCTGCCACAGAAAAGCACGCTGGTCAGGGTTGTCGTCGCCGCCGTTTTCCATCTCCTGAGCATCGAAATTTCCTTGCGATGAATGACCGGTCGTGACCGGATTCTGCCGTACGCCAGTGCGCGACATCAGCTACCCGCGCTTGGCCGAAGCTTCGACCAAGCGGAAAGTCAGTCCGCCAGTGGCGCGCCGGGAAAGCACGACTTCATCGGCCTCATCCTCGTCCAGGAGGTCGTGCCTGGCGAGGAAACGTCGCGCATCGGCGAGGTCATGCACCGCGAATGTCAGCGACTGAATGAGGTCTTGCGTGCCGGCCGACAGCCGTAGCTCCACATCGTCCGCAATAGCGACAGGGTCCGCGCTTGACTCAGCAAGCCGCTGCCATCTGTCGAGTGCCCCTGCAAGGTCGGTGCTCGATATCGCCAACTCCTTCAACCCGACCAAGCCTAGGTGGCCGCCGCCGCAGGCATCTAGGTTGTCTCGTTCGAGGTCTCTACGCTCTGGCGTGCTCAACCCCTTCCTCCAAGGCACGATGGGCGCATGGGTGCCCCAGTCGCACAGGAACACGCAACACGAGTCGGTTGAGAGGTCCAGGACGGTTGAATTCGTGAAGTTCGTCCGTACCTCGCCGCGCTCGTCCTTCGAGGCATGGGCCCGGGGAGTTTTGCAGCTGAGCCCCAGGACCTTGAGCCGAGCCAGAGTTTGCGAGAGTCCCGCAGGTTCGAGGGCAATCTGGTGGAAAAGCGGGAGAGGGCAATCCGAGGGCAGATCAGAGTTGTCTGTGGCAGCCCAGATTTCGAGGTTCGTGTTTCCAAGCCCTATCCAGCCAAAGGTCGCGAACGAGGCGACCTCAAGCGGCCAGGTCACGGGGAGGCCAAGATGCTCGCTGAACAGCTCATAGAGCTGCGCCGCGTCCCCTGTGCGAATCACAACATGGTCAATTCCTCGGTATGCGCGCTTCGTCACTTGTGGAACGGATTTGGAGTTGATGTTGGCCAGCAGCGCTGGACGTCGGTTTGCGGCTTCGGGTTCAAGCGGTCAGTGCAACAGTTTGGCGGAACATCTCAGCGGGTGTGCGGAATCTGAGCGTCTTGCTCGGGCGCTCGTCGAACTGGCACGCAACTGCGGTTCCCATCGATCCTGCGCCATCGGAGCTTGCCGATTGCATAGATATGCAACCCGCTCAATTCATTGTCTGATACGCTCCGGCCACGGGAAAACAGCCTCCCGTTCTGACAAGTCCGACGGCATGCCGTCCAAGCGCTGGTGACTCACAACGGAGCTCTCCGTGGACACCGCCTTGCCCGACACCTCACTCGCGCGTTCCGCGCCCATCCAGCCCATTTCATTCGCAGAAGCTTTCCGCTTCTGGCTCAAGCTCGGCTTCATCAGCTTCGGTGGCCCCGCGGGGCAGATCGCCATCATGCACACCGAGCTGGTTGAGCGTCGACGCTGGATCTCGGAGAAGCGCTTCCTGCACGCGCTCAACTACTGCATGCTGCTTCCCGGCCCGGAGGCGCAGCAGCTCGCTACCTACATCGGCTGGCTCATGCACCGCACCTTGGGCGGCATCGTGGCTGGCGCACTGTTCGTGCTTCCGTCGCTGTTCATCCTGGTCGCGCTGTCCTGGGTCTACATGGCCTACGGCAACGTGCCTGCGGTGGCTGGCGTTTTCCACGGCATCAAGCCGGCGGTGACCGCGCTGGTGCTGCATGCGGCGCACCGCATCGGCACGCGGGCGCTGAGGAACCCGTGGATGTGGGGCATCGCGGCTGCGGCCTTCCTGGCGATCTTCGCCTTCGATACGCCGTTCCCAGCCATCGTGATCGGTGCCGGGCTGACCGGACATTTCGGCGCGCGATGGGCGCCCGGCGTGTTCGCCCCGGGCGGCGGCCATGGCAGCGCGCAGGCGGGCTACGGGCCGGCACTCATCGACGACGACACGCCCGCGCCGCCACATGCCCGCTTCACCCGGAGCCGGTTCGCGAAGGTACTCGCCGCAGGGTTGGTGCTGTGGGCGCTTGCCATCGGCAGCCTTGCCGCCACGCAGGGCTGGCACGGCACGCTCGCGCAGATGGGCACGTTCTTCACCAAGGCTGCGCTGCTGACCTTCGGGGGTGCCTATGCCGTGCTGCCCTACGTGTACCAAGGTGCGGTGGAACAACACCATTGGCTCAACGGCACGCAAATGATCGATGGCCTCGCGCTCGGCGAGACCACACCGGGCCCGCTCATCATGGTGGTGGCCTTTGTCGGCTTCGTCGGAGGCTGGCTGCAACAGGTGGCGGGTGCCGGCGCGCCGTTCCTCGGTGGCGCGCTGGCAGCCACGGTGGTGACGTTCTTCACTTTTCTTCCCTCGTTCGTCTTCATCCTCGCGGGCGGTCCGCTGATCGAGGCGACCCACGGCAGGCTCGGCTTCACCGCGCCGCTGTCGGCCATCACCGCGGCGGTGGTCGGCGTGATCCTGAACCTGGCGCTCTTCTTCGCGTACCACGTGCTGTGGCCGAAGGGTTTTGGGGGGCACTTCGACGCTGTCTCGGCCGTCATTGCATCAGCTGCGGCAGTGGCGTTGTTCCGCTTCAAGGTTGGCGTGCTGCCGCTGCTCGGCGGCTGCGCCGTCGTCGGGCTGCTGGTGACGTTGGCGCCCGGGCTGCGCTGAGCGCATCACAAAACAATCAAGCAGCCCGCAGAGCAGGCCCGACAGAAGCGGCAGAGCTGCCTTACCGGTTGCGAGTCAAGAATGAACCCGTTGCCATCGCCTCGGCCACGTGCCGGCCTCGCATGCCTGCTGCCCGCCGGCGTCGATTCCAGCGCCATGCCCTTGCTCGCTGCACGAGGGCTGCGCGCCTTCGGTGACGGATACATGGCCGTGCTACTGCCGGCCTATTTGCTATCGATCGGGGTGGGCACGTTGGAGGTCGGCATCCTGAGTACAGCGACGATGCTGGGGTCGGCGTTGAGCACATTGGCGGTCGGTGCATGGGGACATCGTTTTGCCGAAGGACGATTGCTGCGCGTTGCCGCCTTGCTGATGGCGGCAACCGGACTCGGCTTTGCGGGCTTGTCGGCGTTCTGGCCCCTGTTGGTTGTCGTGCTGGTGGGAACCCTCAATCCCAGTTCGGGCGACGTGAGCATTTTTCTTCCTCTCGAGCATGTTCGGCTCGCCGCGGCGGCGCGTGGTCACGCGCGCACCGCGCTGTTTGCCCGCTACAGCCTCGTGGGAGCGCTGTGCGCTGCATTCGGCGCACTGGCAGCTGCCGTGCCGGATTGGCTGGTCCAGCACAGCCGACTGGTACGTCCTGAGGCACTGCGCGGAATGTTTCTGGTGTATGCGGCTATCGGCCTGGCCGTCTTCTGGCTCTATCGGCGGCTGCCGGAGGCCCACGAAGACGCTGGCAAAGACGCTGGCAGAGGAGCCGGCTCGGATGGCACTCCGGCCGCTCCTGCCCCCTTGGGGCCTTCGCGCGGCGTGGTGGTTCGACTGGCAGCTCTCTTCAGCGTCGATGCCTTCGCCGGCGGGCTCACGGTCAACGCCTTGATGTCGCTGTGGCTGCTGGAGCGATTCGGCTTCTCGCTGACCCAAGCCGGCGTGTTCTTCTTCTGGACTGGCCTGCTGAGCGCCGCGTCCCAACTTGCGGCTCCCGTGGTTGCGCAACGAATCGGGCTGCTCAACACCATGGTCTTCACGCACCTGCCGGCCAACGTTTGCCTGGTGCTGGCTGCGCTGGCGCCCAGCTTGCCGATGGCGCTGGGGCTGCTGATGGTTCGCAGTGCGCTGTCTTCGATGGACGTTCCCACCCGGACCGCTTATGTGATGGCCGTGGTGACGCCCGCAGAGCGCAGCGCTGCCGCGAGCTTCACCGCCGTTCCACGGAGCCTGGCAGCGGCCATCAGCCCGACGCTCAGCGGTGCGCTGTTCGCGGCCGGATGGATCTCTTTGCCGCTTGTCGCATGCGGGCTGCTCAAGATTTCCTACGACCTTGCGCTGTGGCGCGCGATGCGGCGGGATCGGTTCGACGCCGAGTAGCGGGCCACCCGCTTGGGTGACCGATGTCGAAAACGGCTGGAGCGGAGCGCAGCCCCGGTGATGTCGGTTGCCTGTGCTGTGGCGTCGTCAAGAGGGGCCGGCCTTCCATTGCCGCAGGACCATGGCGGCACGGACATCGCCAGCCTCGCGCCTTATTGCTCTATTCGGGGCCGAGCGCAAGCAGGCAATCCCTGCTCGCGCCCGCACATCCAGGTGAGCTTGCTGCGCGTACTCAGACAGCGCCGGCCATCGCGCCGTGTGAGTCGCTCGTGCCCATTTCAACATTTCCATTTCGAGGTGACGCCGATGAGATTGCTCCAAACGCCTGTCCAGGCCTGTGTTCTCGCCCTGTGCGCGGTCGCCGCAACAGGGGCCTTCGCCTCGAGCCACCGCGAGGCGCCCTCGATCGCGGGAATGCCCAAACTGGACGCCACCGACTTCTACATGTTCCGCAGCTACGAGACCAACCGCCAGGACTTCGTGACGCTGATCGCCAACTACCAGCCCGACCAGGGGCCCTACGGCGGCCCCAACTACTACACGATGGACCCGAACGGGCTGTACGAGATTCACATCGACAACACCGGCGGCGCCACCGAAAACCTGACCTTCCAGTTTCGCTTCACCAACACGCTGCGCGACATCCAGCTGCCGATCGCGGGCAAGCAGGTCTCCATTCCGCTCGTGCAGGCCGGCGCCATCACCGCGCCCAACCAGGCCACAAGCAACCTGCGCGAAACCTTCACGCTGACCGTGGTGCGCGGTGACCGGCGCAAGGGGCAGGCCGCCCCTGTCACCAACGCCGCAGGCGGCGGCGCGGTATTCGACCGGCCGACCGACAACATCGGCGAGAAGACCTTCGGCGGGCCCAACGGTTATGCCGCTTATGCGGCGCAGCAGGTCTACAACGTCAACATTCCGGGCTGCGCCACGGCGGGCCGCGTGTTCGCGGGCCAGCGCCAGGACCCGTTTGCCGTGGCGCTCGGCCAGGTGTTCGACCTGATCAACCTCAACCCGCTCGGCTCGACCAGCGCCTACGGTACCGGCACGCTCGCCACGCGCAACGTCAGCACGCTGGCGCTCGAGGTGCCCATTGCCTGCCTGACCGCGGGCGGCACCGGCCCGATCATCGGCGGCTGGACCACGGCCAGCGCACGCCAGGGCCGCCTGATCGCCAGCCCGCCGAAGAGCGGCCACGGCACCACGACGATCAACGGCGGCGCCTGGGCACAGGTCTCGCGCCTGGGCATGCCGCTGGTCAACGAAGTGGTCATCGGCTTGAAGGACAAGGACAAGTTCAACAGCTCCAAGCCGATGGACGACGGCCAGTTCGCCACCTACGTGACCAATCCGACGCTGCCAGCGCTGATCGCAACGCTGTACCCCAGCGCCCCCGCGCCCACCAATTTCCCGCGTACCGACCTGGTCGCAGCCTTCCTGACGGGCATCGACGGCGTGAACAAGCCCACCAACGTCAAGGCCTCTGAAATGCTGCGCCTGAACACCAGCATCGCGCCGACGCCCTTGGCGATGCAGAGCAACCTTGGCGTGGCCGGCAGCGACAACGCGGGCTTCCCGAACGGCCGCCGTCCGGGCGACGACGTGGTGGACATCGAGTTGCGCGTGGCCATGGGCGCGCTGTGCGTGCTGACGGGCGCCAACGACACGCTGAAGGTCGGCTGCAAGCCCAGCGACGCACCGGCGGGCGGCGCGGCCATCACCGACGGCGCGTTGCAGAGCCCGTCGGAGTTTCCGGCCGCCTTCCCGTACCTGAACACGCCGCTGCCGGGCGCCGTCAACGCCGCTGCGGCACCGTGAGCAAGGAGTACCGCATGAAGCGCAACATTCAACGCATCGGCGGCGCGCTCCTGTTGGCAGCGGCCCTCACGGGCTGCGGCGGCGGAGGGGGTGGCGGGGGCGGGTTCTACCCGTTCCCCGTTGGCGGCAACAACCCGCCGCCCGACCAGCTCGACGCGTACGACCAGTTCGTGGCCTATGTGCAGGCCCTGGTTGCGAGCGTGCTCGACACGGAAGAGCCGGCCAACGTGGCGGCCTTCGACCCGCCGCCGACGTCGGAAACCAAAGACCCGGTCGCTACGCAGTAACCCCATGCGCCGGACCGCATTCGCAACCCTCTGGGTGGCCGGCGCGGCGCTCGCGCTGGCCGCCGTTGCGGCGCATGCGGTGCCGCGCGTGCCCACCAGCGATGACGAGGTGGTGGAGGCACTGCCCGTCGTCTCCGGCTGGTCCGGCGAGCAGCGCAAGCTGCGCCGCGAACTCGCGCGGCGGCCGAACGACGAGGCCACGGCCATCGCAGCGGCCACCGCCTACCTCGAACTGGCGCGCGAGCAAGGCGACGCGCGCTATGCCGGCTATGCCATGGGCGCGCTGCAGGCCTGGGAGGCCACGCCCCTGGTGCAGACGCCGCCGGGCGTGCTGGTCATGCGCGCCACGGTTGCGCAGTTTCTCCACGACTTCGACGGCGCGGAGGCCACGCTGAAAGCAGCACTGGCCCGGCGCCCCAGCGACGCGCAGGCGTGGATCACGCTGGCCACCATTCTTCGCGTGCGCGGGCGCTACAACGAGTCCGACGCCGCCTGCCGCTCGCTCGGTCGCGTGGGCCCCACCTTCTACGGCGTGGCCTGCCTGGCGGAAAACGCCGGCTTGCGCGGCCACCATGCCGAAGCCAGGGACGCGCTGCGGGCGCTTCTGTCCGACCCGGCCTTGCGCGACACCCATCAGGCCGCGACGCGCCAGTGGCTGCTGACCAGCGTGGCTGAGGTCGAAGAATTGGCGGGGCGCCCCGCCGAAGCCGATGCGGCGTACCGGCAAGCGATGGCCGCGCAGCCCTCGGGCTATCTGCTGCTGGCTTACAGCGACTACCTGCAGCGCGCCGGCCGGCACGCCGAGATCGCAAGGCTGCTGGCCAACGAAGCCAGAAGCGACGCGGTGCTGCTGAGGCTGGCCATCGCTGGTGCTGCGAGCAGTGCCGCCCGCAGCAAAGGCGCCCAGGCAGAGGCCGACGAGTTGCGCCAGCGCTTCGAAGCCGCCGCGCTGCGCCCCGGCACCACCGCACTGCATGCGCGCGAAGAGGCCATGTTCGCGCTCGACGTGCAGAACGACCCGAAGCGCGCGCTCGAACTCGCGCGCATGAACGTGCAGCTGCAGCGCGAGCCTATCGACCTGCTGGTGTTCGCGCGCGCCGCCACGGCTGCCAACGACACCGCCGCACGCGGCGAGGTGAAGGCGCTGATGCAACAGATCGGACTGAAGGATGCGCGTGTCGACGCAACGCCTTGAGCGCATGGTGCTGGCCATGCTGGTGCTGGCAGCGCTGCTCCTCGGCGCGGCTCCGGCGCAGGCCCACAAGGCCAGCGACGCCTACCTGCAGCTGCATCGCAGCGGCGACACCCTGGACCTGCGATGGGACATCGCGCTGCGCGACCTCGACGCCGTGCTCGACCTCGACAGCAACGCCGACCGCAAGCTCAGCTGGGGCGAGGTGCGCACGCGCCTGACCGACATTCGCGCCTATGCGCTGGCGAGCCTGCGGCTGCAGCAGGGCCAATGCACGCTGGCCGAGGCCGAGCCACCCGCCATCGAGGACCGCATCGACGGCGCTTACCTCGTGCTGCGGCTGCAGGGGCAATGCGGCGCGGGTGCCGCGCTGGACATCGACTACCGGCTGTTCCGCGAGGTCGACCCTACGCACCGCGGCCTGCTGCGCATGGAGGTGGACGGCGGCGCGCAGCCCACGGTGCGCTCGCTGGATCCTTCGGGCGGCCCGGTCGCCTTGGCGTGGCCCGGGGTCACCGGCGCCACGGACCCGGCCGCTGCGTCGGATGCCAGCTTCTTTCGCGACGGCATTCACCACATCCTGATCGGCTACGACCACATCCTGTTCCTGGTCTGCCTGCTGCTGCCCGCCGTGCTGCGCCGCAGGCCCGAAGGCTGGGAGCCCGTCATCACCTGGCGCGAGGCCGTGTGGCCGATGCTGGGCATCGTCACCATGTTCACCATTGCGCACTCGATCACCCTGGCGCTGGCCGGCCTGAAGGTGGTGAGCATTTCACCGCGCATCATCGAGCCGGGCATCGCCATCACCATCATGCTGGCGGCCATCGACAACATCTACCCGGTGCTGCGCGGGCGGCGCAAGCTCTTCAGTTTCCTGTTCGGACTGATCCACGGCTTCGGCTTCGCGGGCGCGCTGGCCGAGCTGGACCTGCCGCTGCGCGACTTCGTCGTGGCGCTGCTGCAGTTCAACCTGGGCGTGGAGGCTGGCCAGCTCATGGTGGTGGCCGTGGTGCTGATCGCGCTGCTGGCCCTGCGCCACTGGCGGCGCTATCCGCGGCTGGTGCTGCGCGGTGGCTCGGCGCTGGCAGTGCTGGTGGCGGCCATCTGGCTCGGCGAGCGGGTCTTCGATGTGAAGGTGCTCCCGTTCTCCTGAGGCTTGCTTCTTGGCCCTCTTGGCCCTCTTGGCCCTTCGATCCTTGACTGACTTACGGTGCCCTCGAGCTGGTGCAACCGCCGCTCGCGCCCCAGCCTGCATGGCAGGCGCGACTCAGTTGATGATCTCTCCCATGCCAACGCGTACGCGCTCCCTGAGCTGCCGGATGTAATCCGGATCGAAGGGTTCCCAGGTGTCCAGCTCACCGACGATTCGCAGCGGCTGCCGGCTACGGTACGAGCGCGTAGGGTTGCCCGGAAACTTCTTGTCGGTGACGTTGGGATCGTCCTCACAGGCGCCCGTGGGTTCGACGATGTAGACGCGGCCACGGCCGTCGCCCCTCGCCATTTCCGCAGCCAGCCCGGCGCCCTTGGGCAAGGCGGTGAAGTAGACGTGGTTCATGACGACGCAGCCGTCGTAGTTCGACCGGAAGCCGGCCGTGAGCAGATCACCCACCTGAAGGTCTGCCCGCGTGCCGTGGAAGTAGGGGCCGTCGTCCGGGATAGCCATCGCGGGTCGCTCCTGTGCGGAAAGGAAAAGCCGCGGAGTCTACGCGTGTCGATTTTCACGCCAGCCGTCTCGCGTGAGGTCCGATGCCGGTCGGGGTCTGCCGCACCGGCGACAGGCCGCTGTTGGCCGCGTCGGCCTGCCGCAACCCTGATGGCGGCAGCGGACGGTCGCTTGCAGATCGGCGCCTATTCGCAATCTCGCGCAGGCACGTCCTGCAAGGCCTCGACCAGAAAGTCGACCATCACTCGCACCTTGGCGCTGAGGTGGCGGCGGCTGGCGTAGATCGCCAGGATGTCGATGGGCGGCATGCAATAGCCCGGCATGACCTCGACCAATCGACCGGCGCGCACATCCTCGCCGATCACGAAACTCGGCTGCCAGATCACGCCGGCGCCGGCGATTGCCGCCGCGCGAGCGGTGTTGCCGTTGTTGGCCCGTATCGCCCAGCGAACGCGTACGGATTCGAGCGTCCCGCCAGGGCCGGCGAACTGCCACTCGTCGGATGTCGCACCGTAGGTGTAGCCCAGGCACAGGTGCCGCGAAAGGTCCGCCGGAACCTCGGGCATGCCATGGGTCGCGAGGTATCCGGGCGAGGCGCAGACCAGGTTGTCCGAGGAGCCCAGGCGGCGCGCAATGTGGTTGCCCGATGTGGTCCGCGAGATGCGGATGGCCAGGTCGTAGCCCTCCTCGACGATGTCGACCACGCGGTCGATGAGCGCGATGTCGAGCTCGACATCGGGGTACTTCGCCATGAACCTCGGCCACAGGGGCGCCAGCACGAGGCTGCCGAAACTCAGCGGCGCGTTGATGCGCAGGCGCCCCCGCGGCTGCAGTGACGCGGTGGTCGCCAGCGCTTCTGTCTCCGCCACCTCTTCAAGAATCGACTTCGCCCGGTCGAACAATGCTTCGCCGCCCTCGGTGAGCGACAAGCGGCGCGACGTGCGGTTGATCAGCCGCGTGCGCAAGTGCGCCTCCAGCTCGTTGACGTAGCGCGTCACGTTGGCCGGGGAGGTGTCCAGCGCGTCGGCGGCCTTGGTGAAACTGCCACGCGCGACCACGGTGACAAACACCTCGTAAGCACGCAATCGGTCCATGGGGTCGGCTCCAATCATTCAGGAAAGCTGAATGAGTAAACCACTTTTGGGGCCTTTCTGGAAGTGAAGCTGAATCATAAATTCACGTCACCCCAGCAACCGACACCAAGGACCTCGACATGACCGACACCCATCCCGCCCCCACCCGCCGTGCACTGATTGCCGGCGCAGCCGCCTTTGGCGCCGCTCTGACCCTGGCCCCGACGGCGAACGCGGCACCCCTCGTCGACGCGGTGCCCGGCTTCCGCGCCGGCAGCGCGGAGGTGAACGGCACCCGCATCAACTACCGCATCGGCGGCACCGGACCGGTCGTCGTGCTGCTGCACGGCTACGCCGAGACCGGGCACATGTGGAACCCGCTGATGCCGCTGCTGGCGAAAACGCACACCGTGGTCGTGCCCGATCTTCGCGGCGCCGGCAATTCGTCGAAGCCCGAGACGGGCTACGGCAAGAAGAACATGGCCGTCGACATCCACGAACTGGTCCGCTCGCTCGGCTTTCGCAGCGTGAGCATCGTGGGACATGACATCGGCCTGATGGTGGCCTACGCGTATGCCGCCCAGTTTCCTTCGGAGACCGACAAGGTGGTGCTCATGGACGCGTTCCTGCCCGGCATCGGCGAATGGCAGAACGTGTGGCTTCTGCGCGACCTCTGGCATTTCCATTTCCACGGCGCAACGCCGCTGGCGCTGGTGAGCGGGCGCGAGCGCATCTATTTCGAGCATTTCTGGAATGACTTTGCGGCCGACCCCAAGCATTCGGTGCCCGAAGCCGATCGCCGCTTCTACGCCAAGGCCTACGCACAGCCCGGCGGCATGCGTGCCGGGTTCGAATACTTCAAGGCCTTCGAGAAGGACGCGGCCGAGTTCGCCGAACTGGGCAAGACGCCGCTGCCCATGCCGATGCTGGTCCTCTCCGGCGAAAAGGCCGGCGGGACATTCCTGATCGAGCAGGGCAGGATGGTTGCGACCAACGTGCAGGGCGTGATCGTCAAGGGTTCCGGGCACTGGCTGATGGAAGAGGCGCCAGACCAGGTCATCCCGGCGCTGATCAACTTCCTGGGCTGAGCGGGAACAGCATCGGCATCGAACGACGGGCGCCCGCCGCGCGCCGGTCACCCCGGCTTCACGAACAGCAGACATCAACGGACACCAACGTCCAACCCTCCAAGGAGATTCAACATGGACCTTCAACTCAACGGCAAGCTCGCACTGGTGAGCGGCAGCACGGCCGGCATCGGCTACGCCATCGCGCACACACTGGCACAAGAGGGCGCAAGCGTCATCGTCAACGGCAGGTCGCAGACTGCGGTCGACGAGGCGGTGGACCGCATCCGATCGGAGACGCATGGCACGGTGGTCGGTTATGCGGGCGACCTGAGCCGGGCCGACGCCGCCGAGGAGGCCGTGCGTCGTCACGCCGGCATCGGCATCCTCGTCAACAGCCTGGGCATCTTCGAGGCCAAGGCTTTCGAGGACATTCCCGATGAAGACTGGCAGCGCTTCTTCGACGTGAACGTGCTGAGCGGCGTGCGCCTTGCACGGCTCGTACTGCCTGAAATGAGGCGAGCGAACTGGGGACGGATCATCTTCATTTCGAGCGAGAGCGCGGTTCAGATACCGACCGAGATGATCCACTACGGTGTGACGAAGACCGCGCAGCTCGCGGTTTCGCGCGGGCTTGCGGAATCGGTCGCCGGCACGAACATCACCGTGAACAGCGTGCTTCCAGGGCCGACGAAATCGCGTGGGGTAGGCGACTTCGTCGAAGGCCTCGCCCGTTCGAGCGACAAGAGCTTCGAGCAGGTCGAGGCAGAGTTCTTCGAACACATCCGCCCGACATCGCTCATCAAGCGCTTCGCTTCGCCGCAGGAGGTGGCGTCTCTCGTGGCCTACGTGGCAAGTCCGCTCGCGTCGGCGACCACGGGCGCAGCCCTTCGCGTCGACGGCGGCGTCGTCAAGAGCGCCTTCTGACGCAGGCACGATGAGTGGTCACGGCCGATCGGCATGTAGGCCAGCGCCGCTGCAGCGGCATGCTGTCCTTGCACAAGTCGAGGGCTGTTGCCCCCGCCAGCGGCGGGGCCGGGATCCGGAACCTATTCTGAAGTTTAGGCCCGTGCTTTCACGGGCTCGGCAACCGGCTTCGAATCGTCGATGGCGTTGCCGGGCTCCGACGTTGGCGGCGGCGTCAGTTGTTCGATGATTCGAATGCGGCGAACAACCAGCTCGTCGATCTCCAGCCGGCGGATGCGAGCCCGGCCCACGAAGAGCCGGCCGACAGACAAGGCACCGATGGCCAGCGCTCCGAGTGCCGCAGCGCCAATCACGATGGAGCCCAACGCAGCCGTACCGACGGCATGCGCGCCCGTGGCACTCGCAGGCAAGGCACGCGCAGACTTTGATCGCATCAAGTTCATCGAAACACCTCCTGTTGGCACGACACAAGTCGATCGTGCGTCACCGGTACCGCGAACGGCCGCTGCGCCGGTGCGGGGAGTCTGCGGCGGCAGCAGGCGCAGTGGCAAAGCCATGCGCTGCCGGGGCGATTTTCGGCTGCCAGGCCGCAGGTGTGCAATGGCCCGCGCAGGGATTGCAGGGCCTTGCCCTTGCAGACACCCTCAGGCCAACACGACCCGCTCGCACGCCTTGCGCAGCGCGGGCAGTCCCGGCAGGTCGCGCGCCTTCACGTCGGTCACCACCACGTGGATGTCGGCGGTGCGCGCATAAGTCACTCGGCTGGCCTGGCCGATCTTGGCGTGGTCGGCCAGCAGGAACAGCTGCTGCGCCTGCTCGGCCATGGCGCGCGCCACGGCGGCCTCGTGGTGCTCGAAGCTCATGGCGCCGTGCTTGGCGTGCAGGCCCACGGGCGACAGCAGCGCCACGTCGGCGCGGTAGCGGCGAATGGCCTCCACCGTGGTGTCGCCGCAGGTGGCCTGCGCCTTCACGTCGATCTCGCCGCCCAGCAGGATGGTGCGGTTGCCCGTGAGCCGGCCTTCGCCCGCGCCCGCGAGCTTGAGCGCGATGTTCAGCGAGTTGGTGATGACGGTCATGCCGCTCAGCGTGGCCAGCTCTTCGGCGCAGATCGACATGGTGCTGCCGGCGTCCATGAAGATGGTCTGGCCGGGCTGCAGCAGCGAAATGGCGGCCTTGGCAATGGTGCGCTTCTCGCGCTGGCGCGCCACCAGCCGCACGGCCAGCGGCGGCTCGGGCTCGGCGCTGGTGGCAATGGCGCCGCCGTGCACGCGCCGCAGCTCGCCCAGGCCTTCGAGCTCGAGCAGGTCGCGGCGCACGGTCTCGCGGGACACCGCAAGGTCCTGCACGATGCGCTCGACGCTGAGGCGCGAGAAGGTGGCGAGCAGGCTGCGGATGCGCAGGAATCGTTCTTCTTGGAGCATGAAGGATGCTGGCTATGAGAAAGAAAAAGGGCGGCGTCGATGTGACGGCCGCCCCGGTCTGCAGGTGAAAAGGCCGGGTCGACACGGGTGGCGCGGATTGCGCGCCATTGTGCCGGTCAACGCACCGTTGTGGCGCGTTGACCCGTGCCGACGCGTCAGAGGTCGCCGAGGCCCATGGCCGGGTCGCTCACCGAATGCTTGCCGGTTTCCACGCGGCCGGCAAAGCGGCGGTAGTAGGCGGCGTCGGTGTCGCAGGTGACCTCGAAGTCGTACCACTGGCCGCTGGCGGCCAGCTCCCAGTGCTGCTCCGCGGCGGCGCCGCCGGCCACGGTGGCGGTCCACGGACCGTCGGTGCGGTAGGCCTTGGCGCGAATGCTGAACTTGCTTGCGTTCGTGCCGCCGTTGAGCATCTTCAGGTACACGTTGCCGTTGGCAATGTCGTAGCACACGCGCACTTCGGGGCTGGCCGCGCCGCCTGCACGCAGCGTGTTGATGTTGCCCTTGAAGTGACGGTGGAAGCCGCTGGGGCCGAGCACCCACAGGTCGTAGAAGCCGCTGTTGTCGATCGCCGGGCTCCATGCGTCGTCCAGGCCCTTGCCTGGCTCCACCATGTAGCGGCGCGGCAGGCGGTCGAGGTTGAGCTTGTCGTACACGTGGAACACGGCGGCGGCCTTGCCGGTGTTGTCGAACAGCAGCTGCACCTTGCCGCTGATGGCATCGGCGCGCGCGCTCACGTGCAGTTCATAGGGCAGGGCGCGCGACGGGCGCGTGCCGGTGGTCTGGCGCGGCAATTGCGGATCGAGCGGCAAGGCCACTTGCGCCAGTGCTTCCTGGTCGGTGCGCACCTTGGTGGCCGCGGTCTTGGTGGTGCGGCCGGCGAGCGCGGGCAGTGCCTCGGTGTTGGGCGTTGCGAAGTTGAAGGCGCTCGTGAGGTCGCCGCACACCGCGCGCCGGAACGGCGAGATGTTGGTTTCCCTCACGCCGAAACGCGCTTCGATGAAACGCAGCACCGAGGTGTGGTCGAAGGCCTGCGAGTTCACCCAGCCGCCGCGGCTCCAGGGCGACACGATGTACATCGGCACGCGCACACCGGGGCCGTACACGCGGCCGTCGGGCGCGGGCTGGCTGGTGGTGCCGGGCGGGGCGGGGTGCGTGAAGCGCTCCACGGCAAGGTCGGCGTCGGCCAGCGTGGTCTTGCCGGCCATGGTGCCGTCGGGGTTCAGCGAGGGAGCTGCGGGCGACGGGTAGTGGTCGAAGTAGCCGTCGTTCTCGTCGAAGTTGATGAGCAGCACGGTCTTGCTCCACACCTCGGGCACGGCGGTGAGGGCGTCGAGCGTTTCCTGGATGTACCAGCCGCCTTCCACGGGGCTCGAGGGGCCGGGGTGCTCGGAGAAATTGGAAGGCGCGACGATCCACGACACCTGCGGCAGCTTGCCGTTCTTGATGTCTTGGCGGAACTGCTCCAGGAAACCGCCGTCGGGCATGGTGTTGGCGATGCCCTTGTACAGCGGGTTGCCTGCGTCGTCGCTGGCCGGGTCGTAGGCCGGCGATGCCGTGTCGTTGCTCACGGGCTTGCCCGAATCCTCGTTGGCCTTGCGGTATTTCTTGAACCCGGCGAGCGGGTTGTCGGTGAAGTTGTCCGGCATGCTCTGGTAGACGATCCAGCTGACATTGGCTTCCTGCAGGCGCTCGGGGTAGGTCTTCCACTCGTAGCCCTTGGTGGAGGCGTCGATGCCGTCCCACTCGTTGACCACGGTGGCCACGCCGGCGCCCGTGGGGCCGTTGGTGCCGGTCCAGTGGAACAGGCGGTTCGAGTTGGTGCCGGTGTGCATCGCGCAGTGGTAGTCGTCGCACAGCGTGAAGGCGTTGGCCAGCGCGTACTGGAAGGTGACTTCGGCTTCCTTGAAGTAGCCCATCGACGCGTTGGTCTTGTAGCGCGGCCACTGGTAGGTGCGCCCGCCGTCCCAGGCGTTCTGGCCGTCGCTCCACGAGTGCGGGGTACCGCTCACGCGCTGCGCGTTGCCCTTGCGGCTGTCCAGGTGGTAGGGCAGCACGGGGTTGCCCGTGGCATCGCCTTGCTGCCACACGCTGCGGCCCTTGGGCAGCGGAATGGTGAAGCGGTCACCGAAGCCGCGCACGCCCATCAGCATGCCGAAGTAGTGGTCGAACGAGCGGTTTTCCTGCATCAGGATGACGATGTGCTCGACGTCCTTGATGGTGCCCGTGGTGTTGTTGGCCGGAATGGCGAGCGCGCGGCGAATGCTTGGCGGAAAGGCCGTGAGCGCGAGGGCAGCGGCGCCGGTGGTGGCGGCGCCCGAGAGGAAATTGCGGCGTGAAGTCATGGTCTTGTTCTGGCGTGTTCGTGAGGTCAGCGGGCGCAGCGCATGTCGGGCTGCGTGCCTGCTTCGGGCGTCGGGGTCGTCGGTGTGGTGGGGGTGACCGGGATCACCGGTGTGCCGCCGCCGCTACCGCCGCCGCAGGCGGAGAGCGCGCAGGCCGCGACCAGCGTGGAAAGCAACGCGGGAAGGAACGTGGGTCGGAACGCGGGCAGGGTCCGCGCGCGCAGGGTCGGAAATCTCATAGGGGTCCTTTGGGGGCTGTACTTGTGTACGGGGCGTTTGTGGAAGGGGTCAGGGAATGAGCGTCGACAACGGTCGCGCCGCCTTGTAGAGGCTGGTGACTTCGTCCGCGGTGAGTGCGCGGTTCCAGATCGCGAAGTCGTTGAAGTCCATGGCGCCGCGCGGCGAGGCCGACTGGCGCTTGTAGTAAAGGCCGGAGCCGTCTTCGTTCAGGCCGATGCCGTTCTTCAGGCCGCCGAGCTTGGCCACCAGTGCCGGCGACAGCGCCACGTGGCCGGTCTGGATGCCGCGCACCGGGTCGACGGCGTAGGCATCCATGGCCAGGCCGGCCTTGTCGATGACCATGGCCACGTAGGCCCACTGGCCGGCGCTCAGGTAGTGCGCGCCCTTGATCTCGCCGCGGGCGCTGCCGGTGCCGGTGTTGAAGCGCAGCTCGCAGCTGCTGAACAGGCCGATGGCAATGCCTTCGTTGTTGCCGGTGTCGTAGTTCTTGTTGGCGATGACGGTGCCGCCGTTGCCCACGCCCTGGCTGCAGGTGGCGTCGGTGCGCACCCAGAAGCCGATGGTGAAGGCGGTGGTGGCTGCGTCCGTCGTCACGTCGGTCATCTGCTTCACGCGGTAGCCGGCCATGCCGCTGGCGTTGGCCGTGCGGCTGTCCACGCGCAGGGCCTTGGCGCGGTCGCGGGTGCGCATGCCGTCGTCGGTCACCAGCGAGCCGCCGTCGGCGTCGACAGCCCACGGGCCGAAGGTCGAGGCACCGGTTTTCACGTCGACACCCGGCAGTGCGTCGAGCGGGTAGTAGCTGACCAGCCCGTTGGTCAGCGTGGGTGCCAGCGGCACCGGCTTCAGGTACGCGATCTGCGCGGTCAGCGAAACCACGGTGTCGCCGGCCACCAGCGTGTACACGTAGCTGTAGGTGCCGTCACTCACCGCGTCGACGTAGTCGGCATACGAGGTGCTGCCGGCCGCCAGCGTGGCCACCAGCTTGCCGTTGCGCAGCACCTGCACCGGCAGGTTGGCGTTGCCGGCGAGCTTCCAAGACAGCTCGATGTTGTCCTTGTCGGCACCGGTCCTGGCGGCGAACTCGCGCAGGCTGGTGGTGCCTTGCAGCGCGATGCCGTTCAGGCCGTAGCTTGCGGCGGCGGGCGTGGAGCCCAGGTGGCGCAGCACCGTCGGTGCGATGTCGGTGGCCGCGGCGAGCTGCAGCAGCGTGTTGTCCGCCGGTGCCGCCGTGCCCGTGCCGGGCAGGCCCGCGAGCTCCTTGTTGCTCGCAATGAAGATGGTCTTGTTCTCGAGCGTCTGCAGCCCCGTGGCGCCGCCGAAGGCGTCCAGCCCGTGGCCCGTGGTGAGGATCACCAGCCAGTCTTCCCTGGCGTCGTTGGCCGTGCGGCGGGCAATGCGCTCCAGCAGCTGGCCGACGCCGGCGGCGGTGTCGGTCACGGCGCGACGGTAGGTGTCGCTGCCCAGGCCGCTGCCCGCCGCGGCGCTGGCCGGGGCACCGTATTGCGCCACGACCAGGTCGTGGCCCGAATCGATGAGCTGCGCGGTGTGCTCGGTCACGCAGGCGTCGGAGCCGGCGCAGTCGAACGCGGTGTCGATGGCGCCGGTGTCGTTGCGCACGAGGGCGGGGTACAGCGGGTTGGCCGTGATGGCGCCGGTCTTGTAGCCAGCGGCCGTGTTCTGCTTGGCCATGGCGAAGATCGACGGTGCGAGCTTGGCGTCGATGCTCTGGTCGCTGGTGTCCCAGCGCACGCCGTGGCGCTGCACCCAGGTGCCTGTGAGCAGCGTGGCCCATGAAGGGCCGTCGGTGAGGCGCTGCTGCGTGAGCGAGCCGTTCGCTCCGCCCGTCCATGCGGGGGCGACGCGCAACGACTGCAGTGCCGGCGCGCGCTTCTGCGCGATGGCGTCGGCAAGCGCGGCGTGCGTGAGGCCGTCGATCTCGACCACCAGCGCCTTGGGGCCGCTCTTGCCTTGGTTGACGGTCGGTGCCGCGTTACCGCCACCACCCGCGGCCGGTGTGTTGCCAACCAGCGAGAAGCCGGAGCCCCCGCCACCTCCGCCGCCGCAGGCTGCCAGCAGCAAAGCGACGCACAGGCTTCCTCCCGCCGACGCGCGGCGCGCATTCGTTCCTCTGATCATTCTGGTTTCCGGTGAATTGACATGTACGCCCCGCAGCCACGCCACGGGACTGTGGTATTTCCTGTGCTTTGGCAATGAAATGGAATTGCAACAAAACACACAAACACTCTTAATGCCTCAGATGTTGCGTGCCGAAGGTGACAACGGTTTGACACCGTGCGCGATCGTCCGAACATGAAAAACGGGGCCCGAAGGCCCCGTGAGAGAAACGAGAGGAAAGGGTGCGCGGTCTCAGGTGAGCTGCGCCTCGTACCCTTTCTCCACCTCCGCAAGGTTCGTCCAGAACCCTTGCGGCTCGCGCCCCGCCAGCACGTCGATGAGCACATCAACATGCGCGTGCCAGCCGCCCGCCACGCTGAGCATGTCCTTGCGGCTGGCCAGGCGCCGGTGCGTCAGCACGAGCTGCGTGGCGTCGCCCTGCGGCGTGAACTCGAAGGTGACTTCGGATGGCGCCGGGCCTTCGTCCCAGCTGATGGTCAGCAGCGTGGGTGCTTCCATGCGCAGCAGCTTCGACTTCTGCACGATGGGCTTGCGGCATTCGGCGAAGCGCTCGGGTGCCACCTCGCCGGTGAGCTGGGTGTGGTCGAAGCGCAGGTCGAACAGCTCGCCCGGCTGTTGCGCCATGGTGCCGCCGGCGAGCCATGCGGCGCGTTTGTCGGGGTCAGTGAGGTAGGCCCATATGCGCTCGATGGGGGCGGGCAGCGTGCGTTCCATGCGCAGGGTGGCGGCGTCGACCTGGGTGCCCAGGCTGTGCTTGATCGTCATTTGCGGGTGCTCCTTGTGAAAGGGGAAGGGGTAAAGCGAAAGGCAAAGATCACTTGCCAGAATCGGCGTCGCGCCGCAGGGCCTGCTCCAGTGCATCGAGGCGGTTGTTCCAGAAGCCTTCGTAGTAGCGCAGCCACGCGTCGGCCGTGGCCAGCGCGGCGGGCTCCAGGCGGCAGATGTGCGCGCGGCCCTGCACGGTGCGCGACACCAGCCCCGCGCGCTCCAGCGTCTTCACGTGCTTGGAGGCGCCCGCAAAAGACATGCGGAACGGCGCGCCGAGTTCGCCCACGCTGCATTCGCCGTGCGACAGCAGTTGCAGCATGGTGCGGCGCGTGCTGTCGGCCAGCGCGTGGAAAACGGCGTCGAGCCGGGCGTCCTGGAGTTCTAGTTCAACCATGAGGTTGAATATAGACCTGTTGGAGCAAACGTTCAACTCATCGGTTGAATTAAGGTTCGGCGTTACAGCGGATACACCCGGGACGCAAAACACGCGCGGGCCGCTGGCCCGCCCGGACCGGCGCTCCTACGATCGCGTTCATCCCATCCATTCACCGAGAGAAAGAAGAAAAGACATGAAGTCATCCGTCCAGCGCCGCAGCTTGTTGCTTGCCGCCACCGTGCTGCCGCTTGCCAGTGCCTGCACCGCCTGGTCCGAGAAAGGAGCGTCATCGTCGTTGTCGGCCGAAGCGCAGCTGGCCGAGCTCGAGCGCGCCTCGGGCGGGCGAATCGGCGTGGCGGGGCTGCACACCGGCAGCGGTGCGCGCTTCCAGCACCGCGCGCACGAGCGCTTTCCGATGTGCAGCACCTTCAAGCTGATGCTGGCCGCCGCCGTGCTGGAGCGCAGCGCCAAGGACGCCAGCCTGCTGTCGCGCCAGCTGAGCTACGGCAAGAGCGACCTGATCGCCAACTCGCCCGTCACCGAGAAGCACGTGGCCACCGGCATGAACGTGGCCGACCTGTGCGCGGCCACCATCCAGTACAGCGACAACGCCGCCGCCAACGTGCTGCTGAAGCTGCTGGGCGGCCCGCCCGAGGTGACGGCCTTCTCGCGCCGCATCGGTGACCAGACCTTCCGCCTCGACCGCACCGAGCCCGAGCTGAACACCAGCATTCCCGGCGACCTGCGCGACACCACCACGCCCGCGGCCATGTCCGACAGCGTGCAGCGGCTGGTGCTGGGCGACGCACTGGGTGCGCCGCAGCGCGACCAGCTCAAGACCTGGCTGCTTGGCAACACCACCAACAAGGAGCGCTTCCTGGCGGGCGTGCCGGCCGGCTGGAAGGTGGGCGACAAGACGGGCGGCGGCTCGTACGGCAGCAACAACGACGTCGGCGTGCTGTGGCCGCCGGCGGGCGCGCCGCTGGTACTGTCGGTCTACCTGACGTTTCCCGAGAAGGACGCGAAGACGCGCAACGACGTGGTCGCTTCGGCTACGCGCATTGCGGTGACAGCGCTGGCGGGGTAGGCGGTGCAGCTGGCGCTGCAGGCGCCTGCCCTGAGAGGCTTGAGCGGCTTGAGCGGTCTGAGGTCCCGGCGAGCTGCAGCGCCCGGCGGTAGGCCGTGGGCGAGCTGCCCGTGACGCGCTTGAATGCGTTGCTGAATGCACTCTCGGACGCGTAGCCCAGCGTCTGGGCCACCACCGCCACCGGCGTGGCGTGCTCACCCAGCGCACGTTCCGCCAGGCGCATGCGCCACTCGGTCAGGTACGTCAGCGGGGCAACGCCGGCCACCGTCTTGAAGTGAAAGGCGAAGGTGGTTCGCGACATCGCGCATGCCTTGGCCAGGTCTTCGAGGTGCCAGGTGCGCGCGGGATCGTCGTGCATCAACCGGAGGGCTGGTGCAATGCGCGGGTCGCTCAACGCCTGCAACCATCCCGCGGCAAGAGGCCCGGCTTTTTTCAGGTGCGCGCGCAGGATCTGCACGAACAGCAATTGGCCGAGCTGCGCCGACGCCACCTGCGCGCCGGGCTCTCCCGCGGCCCGCTCCTGCACCAGCTGGTCGAGCAACCAGCGAAAGACCGAGGCTTGCGGTGCGGCGGCCTGGATGTGGATCCACGGCGGAAGCGCGTTCAGCAGCAGCGGCCCGCTCACGGGGTCGAGCAGCACATGGCCACCGATGTGCGCGAACTCGCTGCCGTCGCCCAACTGCGCCGAGGCGCGGCCGGCGCCCGAGAAGAGCGCCATGGCGTCGACGGGCTCGACGTCGGGCGCGCTCGACAGCACGGACCACAGGGGCGCCGACAGCAGGCCCACATCTCCGGTCTCGAAGCGCACCGGCTCGGGCTGACCTTCCAGCCGGACTGAGCAATGGCCGCGCACGACCGCGAAGAACTTGATCTTGTCGGGCGCCGGAAAGCGGATCGCCCATGCGCCGCCGGCGGTGAAGCCGCCTGTAAGCAGGCTCTGCGCCTGCGTGAGCCTGAGGATGTCGGAGAAAGGGTCGGCACTCATTCGCGGACTATCGCGCAGGCAAAGCGGACTTTCAAGCATTCACAGTACGGCGTTTCGAAAATATCGTTCTCCCTGTGCTGCCGGACCTTGCTGCGACAAGGTCGCCATGGCCGCTGCGTCACACAAAACCGAGGAACATCCATGAGTCAAGAGTTGGTGCTTGTCACCGGGGGCACCGGGTTCATTGCACAGCATTGCATCCTGGCGTTGCTGCGCCGGGGCTTTCGAGTCCGCACGACGGTGCGATCGCTTTCAAGGCAAGCGGAGGTTCGCGAGAACCTCAGGACAGGAGGCGCGCAGCCGGGCGACCTGCTGTCGTTCGTGGTCGCCGACCTGGCCGCGGACAGCGGATGGGCCGAGGCCGCCAGCGGGTGCGGCTATGTGCTGCACGGCGCTTCGCCGACGCCTTCCGGCGCGCACGCGACGCTGGACGACTGGATCAGGCCCGCGGTCGACGGCAACCTGCGCGTGCTGCGAGCGTCGCGTGACGCGGGGGTGAAGCGGGTGGTGCTCACGTCGGCGTTCGGCGCCGTCGGCGTCGGCCACAAGCCGATGAGCCGGCCCTTCGATGAAGCCGATTGGAGCGACCTCGCAGGCAACGTGGCCCCGTACCAGAAGTCGAAGACGCTGGCCGAACGGGCCGCGTGGGACTTCATCGAAAAGGAGGGCGGGGGGCTCGAGCTGGCTGCGGTGAACCCGACGGCGGTTCTGGGCCCGGCGCTGGGCGCCGACTACTCCCACTCGATCCGGCTCATCAAGAACATGATGGACGGCCAGCCGGGAATGCCCAAGATCAACTCGGGCTTTGTCGACGTGCGCGACGTGGCGGACCTGCACCTGCGCGCCATGGCCGACCCGGCCGGAAGTGGCCAGCGCTTCCTCGCGATTTCGGGCGAGAGCATGTGGCTCGCCGAGGTGGCGAGGGTGCTCCGCGCGCGCATGGGCGCGTCGGCAAGCAGGGTGTCGGCGCGAACCTTGCCGAACTGGCTGGTTCGACTGGGCGCGAAGAAGGACCCGAGGATGAAGGACATCGTGCCCATGCTCGGCGTGAACATGAACGCCACGAGCGCGAAGGCAAGGCGCCTGCTCGGCTGGAACCCGCGCCCGGCCGAGGAAGCGATCGTTGCAACGGCCGAGAGCCTGGTCAGGCTGAAGCTGCTGAAGGCCTAGGCTTGCGCCCGGGCCTTAGCCCTGCTTGCGCATCGCGAAGCACGCCCCCGCCACCAGGATGAACGCGCCGATGATCACCTTCTGCCAGGTGCTCGGCACGCCCGCCAGGATCAGCACGTTGTTGATCAGCGTGACCAGCACCACGCCCAGCAGCGTGCCGCCCACGGTGCCGCTGCCGCCGGTGATGCGCGCGCCGCCGAGGATCACGGCTGCAATCACGTCCAGCTCGTTGCCCACCAGGTCGAAGGGGTTCGCCAGCCGCGTGCTCGACACGTGCACGATGCCCGCCAGCCCCGACAGGAAACCGGCGTACGCGAACACGAAGATGTGCACGGTGCGCAGGTTGTAGCCCAGCCGCTCGGCAATGGCCAGGCTGCCGCCGATGGCGTACACCGCGCGGCCGATGAGCGTGCGGTTCAGCAGCCACCACGTGAGCACCGCCGCGGCGGCCAGCACCAGTACCGTGGCGGGCAGCACCACGTGCAGGCCCTGCGGCGTGTCGAAGCGCCACAGCGCGAGCTTGCCGAAGGCGTCCATGGGCGCGGGAACGTTCATGAAGAACACTGTGCCCACGAAGGTCAGGAGAATGCCGCGGTACAGGTACTGCGTGCCGATGGTCACGATGAGCGACGGCGCCTTGAGCCAGTGCACCAGCAGGCCGTTGAGCACGCCCAGCACCGCACCGCTGGCCGCGCCCGCCACCAGCAGCACGGCAATGTGCGTGTCCGGAAAGTAGTTCAACACCAGCTTGGTGATGCTGTACATGGTGAGCGCGGCAATGGCCGCGAACGACACGTCGATGCCGCCCGCCGCCAGCACGATGAGCACGCCCAGCGCGAACAGGCCCAGCACGGTGCAGGCACGCACGATGTCGAACAGCACGGGCAGCTGGAAGAAGCTCGGGTTGATGGCGCCGACCACCAGGCACACCAGCACGATCAGCGCCAGCGTGAAGACCGAGGGCCGCTGCGCGAGCCAGCCGCGCCAGGAGGCGGGCGCCTTGGGGGCCGCGGGTGCCACGGAAGAAGGCGCCGTCGTGGAGTGCGCTTGCATGGTGGAAGCCGTCATGAGAATGCGGGGGAGGGTGTGTCGGAAACCAGCGCGTGGTAGAGCTCGCTCTCGGCCAGGCCCTGCGCGTCGAAGTCGGTGGCAATGCGGCCCTTGCGCATCAGCAGGATGCGGTCGCAGTTCTGCAGCAGTTCCTGCAGGTCGTCGCTCACCAGGATCACGCCCAGGCCTTGCTCGGCCAGCCGCTGCACGATGCGGTAGATGGTGTCCTTGGAGCCTACGTCCACGCCCACGGTGGGGCCGTGCAGTATCAGCACGCGCGGGCCGATGGCGAGCCACCGGCCGATGAGCACGCGCTGCTGGTTGCCGCCCGAGAGCGACTGCACCGGGCGGTCGACGTCGGGCGTGGCAATCTGCAGGTCGCGCACGGTGCGCTCGGCCAGTTCCTGGCATTGCTTCGCGTCGAGCGCGCCGAAGCGCCCGCGCAGGCGGTTGAGCACGGCCGTGACGATGTTGTCGCGAATCGGCTTGTCGAGAAACAGGCCTTCGCTCAGCCGGTCTTCGGGCACGTAGCCGATGCCCTGGCGAATGCCGTCGCTCGGCGTCTTCAGCGTGACTTGCCGGCCGTCGAGCGCAAGGCGCCCGCGGTCGGCCGCCTGCACGCCGGCCAGTGCCAGCGCCAGTTCGTTGCGGCCCGAGTCGAGCAGGCCGGTGATGCCCAGAATCTCGCCCTTGTGCAGCGTGAAGCTCACGTCGCTGAACTGCGCGCCGCGGCCCAGCGCCTCGACCTTCAGCAGCGTGTCGCCGCCGTGGGTCTGGTGGCGGTAGCGTGCGCCGTCGAGCTGCTTGCCGGTCATCCAGTGCGCGAGCTCGGCCTTGGTGAAGTCGCGGATCGGCCCTTGGGCCACCTTGGTGCCGTCGCGGAACACGATGGCCTGGCCGCCCATGGCAATGCACTCGTCGAGCTTGTGGCTCACGAAAAGCACCGCCACGCCCTGCGCGCGCAGTGCCTCCACCACGTGCACGAGGTTGTCGACCTCTTTCTGCGTGAGCGAGGTGGTGGGCTCGTCCATGATGACCATGCGTGCCCGCGTGGCGACGGCGCGCGCAATGGCCACCAGCTGCCGCGTGGCGATGGGCAGCTCGTCGACGCGCCGCGCGAGAAACGCGGCATCGGTCGGCAGCTTCACTGTTTCGAGTGCGCGCACGGCGGTGGCGGCCACCGCCTTGCGGTCGAAACGTCGCGCCAGCTTTCCGCCGGTTTCGACCAGCTGTTCGCTGAGCGCGACGTTCTCGGCCACGCTCATGTTCGGCAGCAGCGAGAGGTCCTGGTAGACCGTCTCGATGCCGAGCGTGAGCGCCTGCAGCGGTGACAGCGATTCGTGGGGGCGCCCGTCGATCACGATGCGCCCCTGGCTCGGGGGCTGCGCGCCCGAGATGATCTTGATGAGCGTGCTCTTGCCGCAGCCGTTCTCGCCGAGCAGGTGGTAGATCTCGCCGGCTTCGATCGTCAGGTCGATGCCGCGCAGCGCGTGCACGCCCGCGAAGCGCTTGTGCACGTCCTGCACTTCGAGGAAGACACGGCGCACGGCCTGGTTCGAAGTGCCGGGCGGGGCTTGCGTGGAAGGCGCGAGAGGTGCGAGAGGTGCGAGAGGCGCGGTCAGAGTCATACGCTCAAGGATTCCGGAAGATCAGAAGGCGTACTTCTTGTAGTTCTGCTTGTCGACCTCGACCCAGGCCTGGCCCGTGACGATGATGCCGACGCCGGGGCCCTTCTTGACCGAGACCTTGTTGTAGCCCTGCACGCCCATGTCGGTGCCGTCGGTGATGGTCTTGCCGTCGAGCAGCATCTTGGCGGCCTTGTTCATGACGATGCCGGCGTCCTTCGGGTCCCAGAAGGCGATGCCGCCGACCGCGCCCGACTCGAGGAACTTGGCCGCCTCGCTCGGCAGGCCGGTGCCGTACACGCAGATCTTGCCCTGCAGGCCGGCTTCTTCCACCGCGCGGCCGATGCCCAGCACGTCGAGCGACGACGAGCCCTGGAAGCCCTTCAGGTCGGGGTGCTTGCGCAGCATTTCCTTGGCCTTGCCGTAGGCCTTCTCGGCGTCGTTGAGCGACTCGTTCTTGGCGTCGACCAGCTGCATCTTGGGGTACTTCTTGGCGTTGGTCGCGCCGCCGTCGGCCCACTGCACCTGCGACTGGCTGCCCAGCGAGCCCACCAGCGAGGTCCACTTGCCTTGCTGGCCCATGCAGGCGGCCAGGCGCTCGTTGATGCGCGCACCGTAGGCCGTGTTGTCGAAGGCCTCGATGTCGACCATGGTGTTCTTCTGGTTGTCGGCCTCGTGCGTCACGACCTTGATGCCGCGCTCCATGGCGCGCTTGAGCACGGGCTCCAGCGTGGGCGGGTCCATCGAGACCACGGCGATGGCGTCGACCTTCTTGGCCACCAGGTCTTCGACCAGGCGCTGCTGCTGCGCGGCGTCCGACTGGGCCGGGCCGATCTGGCGCGTGGCCACGCCCGGCGTGGTGCTGCCGAACTCCTTCACGCCCACTTCCATGCGGTTGAACCAGCTGATGCCCGTGATCTTCACCACGGTGACGATGTCTTGCGGCTTGCCTTGCGCATGCAGCGCCGAGGCGAAGGCCACGGTGCCCAGTGCGAGTACGGTGCAGGCGATCTTTGTTTTCTTCAGCATGTCTTGTCTCCTAGCCCTCGGTGGTTCTTTGCGTCGCGCCAGGAGGGGGCTGGTGCGGCGGTGCGCTGGAGCGCGAAACGGAAATGAAGCTGCGCAGGTCGCTCAGGCTGAACCGCGCCGATGCCAGGAAGAACAGCAGCAGCAGGCCCCAGGCGCAGTCGCGGAAGAAGTTGGAAATGCCCAGCAGGTTGAAGGTGCTCGACAGCAGCTGCAGCGCCACGGCCGAGAAGAACAGGCACACCATGCGCCCGTAGCCGCCCTGCGGCCGCACGCCGGCCATCACGGTGATGAGGATGGCAATCAGCAGGTAGGAGTTGCCGTAGTCCGACTTCACGCTGGCCGTGCGGCCCGCGATGATCACGCCCGCCACCGCGGCCAGCACGCCGCACAGCGCATAGGTGGCCACCAGCATGCGGTGCTGCGAAATGCCCGCGTAGCGCGCCGCCTTGGCGTTGGTGCCCAGCAGGAACAGGCGGATGCCGAAGGGGCTCTGCTTGAGCAGCCAGCCCACGCCCAGCAGCATCGCCACGAAGATGACGAACGGAATCGGCACGCCCAGCACCATCTCGTTGCCGATGGCCGAGAGCGCCTCGGCGTCGCCCACGCGCAGGCTCGAGCCGCCCGTGAGCACCACCGCAAAGCCCGTGTACAGCAGCTGCGTGCCCAGCGTGCAGAGAATGGGCGTGAGGCCGGCGCGCGCAATCAGCACGCCGTTGAGCAGCCCGCCCACCAGGCCCACGGCCAGCGCGATGACGGCGAACCACGCCGTGTAGAGCCAGGGCGAGGCATCGGGTGCCGCGAGCATCGGCGCCACGGTGGCGGCCACCACGCCCGCGAGGTTGGCCAGCGCCACGCCCGACAGGTCGATGCCGCCGTTGCCCGAGATCATCGACAGCGCCACGCCCATGGCCAGCAGGCCGAGCTCGGGCAGCTGGCCGCCCATCGACTGGAAGTTGTAGACGTCGAGGAAATCGCCCTTGGACAGCACCGTCGCAACCACGAGGATCACGACGTTGATGGCAACCAGGAAGTTGAGTTCGCGGTCTGAAAACCTGGAGGTCATGGCAAGGTCCTTCAGTGGTCGCGGCGCATCAGCGCCTCGACCTCGGCGCGCGTGGGCATCGAGGGCGCGGTGCCGGCGCGCGTGACCGAGATGGCCGCCACCGCCGAGCCGAAGCGCGCGGCGTCCAGCGGCGAGGCGCCTTCGGCGAGCGCGGCCGCAAAGCCGCCGTTGAAGGCGTCGCCCGCGCCGGCCGTTTCCTTCACGGCACCGGCGTTGAACACGGGGATGTGCACCGAGCCGCTGGCGCTGTGCAGCAGCGCACCCTTGTCGCCGAGCGTGATGAGCGCGCAGCCCACGCCCTTGGCCAGGAAGAAGTCGCCCGCGCGGCGCGCGTCGTCGAGGGTGTCCACGGCAATGCCGCTGAGCGCGGCGGCTTCATGCTCGTTGGGCGTGATGTAGTCGCACAGCGGGTACAGCGCGTCGTCGAAGGGCAGGGCGGGCGCCGGGTTGAACACCGTCACGGTACCGGCGGCGCGCGCCAGTTCGAGCCCGCGCTGCGCGGCGCCGGCCGGTTGCTCCAGCTGCGTGACGAACACGCGCGCACCGCGAATGGCATCGGCCGCCGCGTCCACGTCGGCCGCGTCGATGAGCGCCGCCGCGCCGGGCACCACGATGATCGCGTTGGCGCCGGTGACCTCGTGCACGTAGATGAAGGCCGCGCCCGTGGGCTGGTTCGCCACCTGCGGTGCGCGCGGCGTGATGCCTTCCTGCGCCCACAGCGCGAGCGCGTTGGCGCCGAAGGCGTCCTGCCCGAGCTTGGAGATGAAGGTGACGCCCGCGCCGGCACGCGCCGCCGCCACGGCCTGGTTCGAGCCCTTGCCGCCGGGGCCCATGGCAAAGCCCGAGCCCGCGATGGTCTGGCCCACGCCGGGGAGGTTGGCCGCGCGGAACGCGAGGTCGGCCACGAAGATGCCGAGCACGGCCACGCCGTGCTGCCCTTGCTGCTGTGAAGAGACGACGGTCATGGGGTCAGGCCTCGGGCGCGAGCACGCCTTTTTTGAACACGAAGCAGCCGTAGAAGCGGCGCTCGCCCGTGGCGATCACGCAGTAGGCGCGGCGCGCGGCTTCGTAGAAGGCGAAGCGTTCGATGGAGCCCAGCGGGCGCGAACGGCCCTCGGCCGCATCGATCTCGCGTTGCATCTCCTGCTGCACCGGCGGAATCGTGTCGGGCTCGCCCATGATCTCCATGCGCCGTGCCGGATCGTCGACCGCGGTGTCCAGCGGCAGCACCGAAAGAATGGCGCGCGCCGCTTCGGTGGTGCCTACGCCGTCGATGCGCAGCAGCCGGCCCAGCGTGGTCTGGCGTGCGACCGAGTCGGCCGGGAAGTTGGCGTCGCACAGCACGAGCTCGTCGCCATGGCCCATGGCGCGCAGGGCGTACAGCACGTCTGCGTTGAGCAGCGGATGGATGGACTTCAGCATGTTTGTCTCCACGAATGGATATGTTCTTGTGGCCGCGATCTTAGAGAAAGAAAACGTTTGCGCAAACGTTTGCCGCTCGAAGATTCATGGGGGTTTCCCTTGGTTTCCAGATGCGCGCGTTGCGCGCACGGCGCTCATTCGCCATACGGGATCCAGATGTTCTTGACCTGCGTGGCGTGCCGCAGGAACAGCGCGCCTTCAGCGCAAGCCGCGTCGTGCCAGTCGGTGGCCAGGCCGTGGTCGACCAGCGTGCGCTTCAGGTTGCCGGCCGACAGGCGCTCGGCGTTGCGCGACAGCTCCTTCGCACCGAAAGCCCACAGTGCATCGACGTCGTCGTGCTCGGCCAGCGTTTGCGCCAAGCTGGCGGCGGGGCCGGTCACGAGGTTGATCACGCCCGCGGGCAGGTCGGAGGTTTCCAGCACCTGGTAGAAGTCGGTGGCGATCAGCGGGTGCTTCTCGCTCGGCACGATCACCGTGCGGTTGCCCATGGCCATCAGCGGTGCGAACAGGCTCACGAAGGACAGCAGCGGCGCCTCGTCGGGGCACACCACGCCGACCACGCCCATGGCCTCGACCGTGGCCAGCGCCACGCCGCGCAGCGGCGGCACATGCACCGTGCCTTCGTACTTGTCGGCCCAGGCGCCGTAGGCGAACAGGCGGCCCACCGACGCATCGACTTCCGCCTGCGCGGCGCGCGCGGCCAAGCCGGTGAGGCTGGCGATGCGCGCGGCGAACTCGTCGGCGCGGGCCGAGAGGTTTTCCGCGAGGTAGTACAGCGCCTGCGCGCGGCGGTGCGGCGTGGCGCTCGACCAGCCGGCGGCCGAGCGTGCTGCGGCCACGGCGTTGCGGATGTCCTTGCGGTTGCCGGTGCCGACCTCGCCGATGCGCTGGCCGTTGGCGGCGAACACCGGGTGCGAGAGTTCGCCGTCGGGCCGCACCTGCTTGCCGCCGACGAACAGCTTGGCCGTGCGGTCGATGGCCGGGAGCCTGGCTTGCGCCTTCGGGGCCTCGCCCGGTGCCTCGTTCGCGGCTTGCGTGGCCGCTGCAGCCACCGCAGTCATTGCCGCAGTGCGCGGCTTGCGCTCTGCCCAGGCGCGCGGCTTCATGTACTCGTAGCAGCCCTCGCGCCCGCCTTCGCGGCCGTAGCCCGATTCGCGGTAGCCGCCGAAGCCCACGCCCGCGTCGAACAGGTTGGTCGCATTGACCCACACCACGCCGGCCTGCAGTTGCGGCGCAATGCCCAGCGCCAGGCCGATGGTTTCGCTCCACACGCTCGCGGCCAGGCCGTAGCGCGTGTTGTTGGCCAGCGCAACGGCTTCGTCGGGCGTGCGGAAGGTCATCGTCACCAGCACCGGGCCGAAGATTTCCTCGGTGGCCACGGTGGAGGCCGGGTGCACGTTGGTCAGCAGCGTCGGCGCAAAGAAGCTGCCGCCGGGCGGCAGCGCGCCCGGCGCCTGGAAGCAGCTCGCGCCTTCGCGCACGCCGGTCGCCACCAGCGCGCGCACGCGCTCCAGTTGCGTGGGGTCGATCAGGCTGCCCATGTCGATCGCCTTGTCCATCGGCGAGCCCACGCGCAGGCTCTGCATGCGGCGCTTGAGGCGCTCGATGAAGTCGGCCGCAATGCCTTCCTGCAACAACAGCCGCGAGCCGGCGCAGCACACCTGGCCCTGGTTGAACCAGATGGCGTCGACCACGCCTTCGACCGCGGCGTCGATGTCCGCGTCGTCGAACACGATGAAGGGCGACTTGCCGCCGAGTTCGAGCGTGAGCGACTTGCCCGAGCCGGCGGTGGCTTCGCGAATGAGGCGGCCCACGTCGGTCGAGCCGGTGAACGCGATCTTGTCGACGCCTTCGTGCGCGACCAGTGCCGCGCCCGTGGCGCCGTCACCCGTCACCACGTTCAGCACGCCCGCGGGCAGGCCGGCCTGCGCGGCCAGCTCGGCGAAGAGCAGGGCGCTGAGCGGCGTGAACTCGGCGGGCTTCAGCACCACCGTGTTGCCCAGCGCGAGCGCGGGCGCGATCTTCCACGCGAGCATCAGCAGCGGAAAGTTCCACGGAATGATCTGGCCGACGACGCCCAGCGGCACCTGGTCGGCGAACTCGCGTTCCTGCAGTTGCGCCCAGCCGGCGTGGTGATAGAAGTGGCGCGCCACCAGCGGCACGTCGAGGTCGCGCGTCTCGCGGATCGGCTTGCCGTTGTCCAGCGCCTCGACCACCGCGAGCAGGCGCGCATGGCGCTGCACCATGCGGGCCAGCGCGTACAGATGGCGTGCGCGGCCATGGCCGCCGAGTGCCAGCCAGCCGGGCTTCGCGGCGCGTGCCGCAGCCACAGCCGCATCCACGTCCTGCGCGCTGCCTTGCGCGATGCGGGCCAGGCGCTGGCCGGTGGCCGGCTCGGCCGTCTCGAAATGTGCGCCGGCCGACGTGGCGGTGAAGCGCCCGTCGATGAAGTGGCCGAAGCCCTCGGCATGGCGCGCGAGCCATTGGCGCGCGTCGGTGTCGCTCTCCGGTGCGGGGCCGTAGTCCATGGTGTCGAAATAGCGTGCGACGTTGCTGTTGTTCTGGCTGCTGCTCATCGGGTCATCCGATCGGGTGGCGGTTGAAGGCCGAATAGCGGCCGGTGACGTGGTGTTCCAGCTGGCGCTCGATGTCGGCCAGCAGCGTGGAGGCGCCGATGCGGAACAGGTCGGGCTCGAGCCACGGGCGGCCCAGCTCTTCCTTCATGAGCACCTGGTAGTCGAGCGCGGTCTTGGCGGTGGACACACCGCCGGCGGGCTTGTAGCCCACGCGCAGGCCCGTGCGGGCTTCGTACTGGCGGATCATGCGCAGCATGACGAGCGTGACCAGCGGCGTGGCGTTCACGCCTTCCTTGCCGGTGGAGGTCTTGATGAAGTCGGCGCCGGCCATCATGCAGACCATCGAGGCCTTGGCCACGTTGCGCAGCGTCTTCAGTTCGCCGGTTGCAAGAATGGCCTTCACGTGCGCGTCGCCCGCCACGCGGCGGAAGTCGCGCATCTCGTCGTAGAGCTTCTGCCACTGCCCGGTGAGCACGTGCTCGCGCGTGATGACGATGTCGATCTCGGACGCGCCGTCGCGCACCGAGGCTTCGATTTCCTTGAGCTTGAGTTCGTGCGGAATCAGCCCCGCCGGAAAGCCCGTGGACACCGCCGCCACCGGAATGCCGGTGCCCGCCAGCGCCTCGACCGCGGTCGACACGAAGCGGTGGTACACGCACACCGCGCCCGTGTGCAGCGTGCGGTCGGCAAAGCCCAGCGCGGCCAACAGGTCGGGGCGCACGGGCGTCACCGCCTTGGCGCAGAGCCGGCGCACCCGCTCGGCCGTGTCGTCGCCATTGAGTGTGGTCAGGTCGATGCAGGTGATGGCCTTCAGCAGCCAGCCGGCCTGCGCGTCCTTCTTGACGGAGCGGCGCCCCGGCAGCGTGGCCACGCGGCGCTCCGCGGCGGAGAGGTTGATGCGGATGCTGTCGAACCAGCCGCTGTCGAAGGGTTGCGCGGTGTTGCGCGCGGCGGCGTGGGACTGTGCCGGTGCGGCGGCGACCGCGGCCGCGGGTGCTTCGGATGCCAGCGCGGCAACCGCCGTGGCCGACGGCGCCGGACGCGAGCGCACCGCGCCGCTGGCGCGAACGAGGGAAGTGGATGTCATGGAGTGGGGAGCGCCGTGGCGCACAGGGGCCGCGGGTGCGGCAGGCAGGCAAAGGGCATGTCTCTTGTCTCCGTGGCGGCATCGCCGTGCGATGCCGCGGTGGTGTCTGGCTTGTCTTGCGTGCCGTCGTGCAGGGCCGGCGGCGCGTAGGTGTGAATGTTATGGCAACAACATTTAATTAGGCAAGATGTTTTTGAAATAACATTTTCGAACCAGCGATGACCGATACTCCGGGGCTTGGACCAGAGGAACCCGAACATGCGAAAAACCGCCGGAGCCGAGGCCCGGGCCGTGCGCCTGGCCCGGATGCAGGAACTCGTCGAAGCGGGCGGGCCGTTGCCGATCAAGCAGGCCGCCCAGCGGCTCGACGTGACCGAGATGACCATCCGCCGCGACCTGTCGTCGGCCGATTCGCCGTTGTCCGCATTGGGGGGCTATGTGCTGGCGACCACGCTGCCGGGGGCCGAGCGCTACTCGCTCGACGAGGCCAGCGACCAGCACGCGGCCAACAAGCGCCTGGCCTGCGAGCGCGCGGCCGAATGGGTGCAGCCGCACGACAGCCTGTTCATCGACTGCGGCACCACCATGGTCCACTTCGCGGAAGCGCTGCCGCCGGACATGCCGCTGAGCGTGGTGTGTTACTCCACGAACATTGCGGCGGTGCTGAGCCGCAGGCCGAATACGCAGCTCATGTTGCTGGGCGGCCTGTACCACCCGTCGTCGGCCACGTTCTTCTCCGACGAAGGCCTGCAGTACCTCAACAAGCTGGGCGTGAACAAGGCGTTCATCTCGGCCGGCGGGCTGGACCCGGAGCGCGGCGCGAGCTGCTCCAACTTCCATGAAGTGCCGGTGAAGCAGGCGGCGATACGCAGCGCGTCGGAGAGCTTTCTGATCGTCGACGAAAGCAAGCTCGGCAAGCTGAGGCCCGCGTTCTTCAGCCCGCTCGATGCGTTCGCGCGCATCGTGGTGGGCGGCGCGCCGGCCGCGGCGGTGAAGAAGCAGTTCAAGGAACTGCCGGTGGAGTTCGCGCGGGCCGGGGGCGGCTGAGGACGACGGCTCACCTGTTTGTGGGATGCGCGGCTCAGGCTTGCCGCCTAGCCTCGCGGCCCGACTTCACCATTCGCCGACGGAGGCCCATGGCAGCACTTGTTTGCAGGCTCCTGCTCGCGTTCGCGCTTCTGTCGCTCGCAGGATGCGTGTCCGTGACGCACCCGAATCTCGGCCCGGCGTCCGACAAACTGGCCGCGTACGACAGCGCGCCGAGCCTGTCCAATGCGATCGCGGTTGGTGCATCGATGCGCGATCGCTATGCCGAGAAGATCGAGAGCCAGATCGCCTGGGAGCGCGGCATCGGAGTCGGACTGATCGGGGTTACCGGGGTCGCGGCGGACCTCGCGATGCGAGGCGTAGCCAAGTCCGAGATTCTCGGACTCGGACTTGCAGGCGCGGCGCTCTACACGGGGGGGAACTGGCTGTTCAGCAAGCCGCAACAGATGATCTATGCGGCGGGTGCGAGCGCTGTGCAGTGCGCACTCGATGTGACTCAGCCTTTCCAGCTGGCGGAGGGGCTTCGGCCGTCACTGCGCGCGGATATCGCGAAGATCAGGCTTGACTCCGACGAACTCCAACGCCTGCTGGGGGCACGCTCACCCACGACGCCGGGCGAGAAAAGCGCGCGCGGGGCGATCGATCGCGCGAAGGCGGTGTTGCCTGCCGCGCAAGAGATGCTCGCCGCGCTGGACGGCGCGGGTGTCGCATTGCGCTCTTCCTTGAGCGCGATCCAGTTGCAGGTGACGAATGCGTATCTTGCGAACTCGCCGAACCTGCAGGGTTTGGTGGAGGCGCTCGGAAAATCGTTGCCGGCAACAGGCTCGAAGATCATCGGCGTGTCTTTGCCACCGATGCCGCAAGTGGCCTTCACTGCCGGTTCGGCCGCGGAAAACGAGCTTGCGAACAAGGCCAAAGCTCTCGATGCGCTTGTCAGCGATGTGGCAAAGACGGTTGCCTCGCTCAACCTGAAGCCTGGCGACGACAAGCTCAGGTTGTGCAGCGTGGATCTCAAGCAGGCGGGACTGGCCATGAAGCTGGCACCTGCTGGCGCGCTGACGGTCAGGCCCGGCGGGGCCGCGACGGTCGTGGTCTCCGGCGGGGTGCTTCCCTATCGCGCCGAGTGGATCGGTCAGCGTCCGCCCGATGGCGTCAGCCTGAAAGTCGAATCGGGGCAAGGCTTCATCACCGTCGAAGCGAAGGGCGGCGTCACGGTGGGCAGTTACCAGTTGCTTGTCCTGGACGCGGGGCAGGGCCGCGAGTCCGTCGATGTGGCGATCGGTGGTTCCGGCGGGGCCCAGCCGCCGGCATCCCCCAACACCAGAGCGGCTGCTGCTACGCCGGACCCGAAGTTGCGCAAGGTCCAGCAAGTTTTGATCGACAAGGGAATCACGACGGTCAAAGTCGATGGCAAGGATGAAAAGGTGCTGGCCGACGGCCAGATGGGAAAGATCTCGATCGAAGCCATGCGGCAGTTCATGAGAGACCAGGGCGCGCACGACGATCAGATACCCAAACGCGCCGATCAACTGCTGGCCGAAGTGGCGTCGATGCTGGTGTTCAGGTAACACGCAAGGAGATGCGCCATGAAGATGCCCCAGTACCTGTTACGAGCGATCTTCGTGCTGCTGGCTGCCGCCGCGCCGCTCGCAATTCCACTGCTGTCGGGAAGCGTGCCCGCTGCCGGAGCGTTTGACTGGCCGCGCTTCGGCGCGTGGCTCTGCTGTCTTGTCGGCATGCTGGGACTGTTCGTGCTTGCGGGGCTGAAGATCCGACGGCGCGTGCTCGGCGTGTTGGTCGACGAACGCAACCGCTATTCACTGTCTCGGCTGCAGATTTCGTTGTGGACGGTGCTGGTGCTCGCCTCGGTGTATGTGGTGTTTGTCGTCAACGTCGTGCGCGGCGATGCACGGTTGGCCCTGGTGGTGGATCTCGACCCCAACCTGATCATGCTGATGGGCCTGAGTGTCGCGAGCTTTGTCACGGCGCCGATGGTGCTGAGCCTCAAGACGATGCAACCGGCCGACGCGAGCGAGCTTGCACGTACCGGCCGGCAATTGCGCGACGCGCAAGACCTCGATGCGATGCCTTCGGCCACCGGCCGCGTACTCGTCAAGAACAATCCGGGCGATGCACGCCTTGCGGATTTCATTCGCGGCGAGGACATCGGAAATGCCAATGTGGTCGATCTGCCGCGCCTGCAGATGCTCCTCATCACCGCAGTCGTCGTGCTCGCCTATGGCGGTGCGATCGGGCACATTCTTGGCACCGGTGCGTCGTTCCTGGTCGAACTTCCCAAGCTGAGCTCGACCGTGTTGCTGCTGGTGCTCGTGAGCCATGGCGGCTACATCGCCGGCAAGCTGATCCCCACCAGCCCGGCTGTGCCGGCCGCCGCGCCGCAATATGGAGCAAGAGCACTGCAGGCCAGCCAGCGCGCGGCGTCGCTCGCGGCCGACCTGCAAGTGCGGCTCGACGCGGGTGTGGCGGGCGATTCACGCCTCGACTGGCTGCGCAGCGGCCTGGCGCTGTCGCAAGGCCTGGCTGCCGAGGCCGCGGCGTTGCCAGGGCGTTTCGCCGGCGTCGAGTTCAAGCCTGAGGAACTGGCGAACCTCGAAGGCCGCATCGACGCGCTGCGCGCCAGTCTGGGCGCGCAGCCTGGCGCGCCCTCGGGGCGTGAGATCTACGACGCGCCGTCGCCTGCAACGGTCAGCAAGGTACAGCAACGGCTTTGCGATCTCGGATATGCCGGTGTCCGAGTCAGCGGCATTGCCGACGCGGCGACGGAACGGGCCATCGGCGTCGAGTTCGCGAAGCTGGGCATCGACCGCGCCGACCTTCATCCGCGGCCCTTCCGCTATTTCGAAGAGACGGCGCAGCTGATCGGCTGACGCAGGGAGGCTGCTATGACCCAGATGCTGAAGATCCACCAGACACGCTACAGCGCGGCGTTCGAGTTCCTGTCGCAGGACCTGCCGGCGCTGAAAACATCTGACCCGTCGATTTGGGACGCATTGCTGAAGAACGCGCATCTGGCGGATGCAGAGGCGGTTCAGGTCCTCACGATGGACGGCGGTGCGCCGCTCATCTTCGCCTCCGATCTTGGCGCCTCCGTCTATGGCCAGTTCGACCCGCAGATCCCCGGGCGCGTCGAGATCGCCATCGAAGTCTTGAGTCGCTTCACATCGGATGCGAGCGATACCGTGGCTCGGCGGTTCCTTCGTGCAAAAGTGCTGCACGAGATATGTCACTGGGCTTGTTTCCGACGACAGGTTCCTGACAACGACACGGCCGGTGAAGCGTTCGAGATGGCGGCGTTCGCGGGAGAGTTGATGCCGTGGTGGACGGAGGCTGTCGCGAGGGCCGGCGATGTGTTCAGTGATCCCGTGGCGCGTGCCGATGCGCTCATTTCGCTGCTCGGCAAGCGAGGTTTCGCGCAGGGACGCGGCGAAGATCCGGCTCGTGCGGTCTTCGGCGGCGCCGATGTGGGCGAGGCCATGCCGCGAGGATTTCGCAACAACAATCCAGGCAACATCCGCGTCAGTTCGTCGATGTGGCGGGGTCTTGCCGATCCGATCGACAAAACCGAATTTCAACAGCGTGAGTCAAGCTTTTGCGTTTTTCGGGAGCCCGAATGGGGCTTGCGCGCACTTGCCATGCTGCTGCGCCGCTACAAGACCGAGCACGGCCTCGACACGCCGCGCAAGATCATCGCCCGCTGGGCTCCGGCCGGCGACAACAACGACGTCACGAGCTACGCCACGCAGCTCGCCCTGGCGCTGGGCATGGGTCCGGACGACTTCGTGGATGCGACCGTCGACGAAAGTCTGGTTGTCATGATGCGTGCCATCGCGCGACACGAGAATGGCGCTCGCCCACCGTATGCCGGCATGCAGTACCTGACGGCTCTGGATCTCTTGCGTCGTTGACGGCCGTTAATTTCACCTGGATCTTCAACCTCCGGAATCGTCGCTGATGGACGGGTGCTGCCAGCTCTTGTAGACGAACTCCAGGCTGTAGCCGTCCGGGTCTCGCACGTTGGCGGCGTAGTAGCGCGGGTCGTAGTGCAGCCGCGCGCCGGGTGCGCCGTTGTCGGTGGCGCCGGCGGCCATGGCTGCCGCATAGGCCGCGTCGACCTCCGCGTTGCTCGACGCCACGAAGCCGATGTGCGCGGCGCGGCCTTCCACCGTGCCTTCGCGCAGCCAGAAGAACACGCGGCCATTGGCACCGAAGCCCTTGAGGTCCGGGTGGCCCGGCGGGCCGTTCCTGCCGTCGTAGTCGAGCCGGTTCGTGATGCCCAGCGGTGTCAGCGCGGCGGTGTAGAAGGCGATCGACCGGTCGAGATCGCTCACTGAAATGAAGACGTGATCGAGCATGCGCGGATTCTCCCCGCTCAGATGAAGTAGCCGCCGGCAACCTCGACGGTCTGCGCGTTGATCCAGCCGCTGTCGGCGGACAGCAGGGTGGCGATGACGCGGCCCACGTCGTCCGGCTCGCCGACGCGGCCGAGCGCGGTCTGGGATGCGAGCAGTGCCTCGAACGCGTCGGTAAGGCCGCCGCCGAGTTCGGTGCGAATCGCGCCGGGCGACACGGCATTCGCGCGGATGCGCCGCTCGCCGAACTCCTTGGCCATGTAGCGCGTCAGCACTTCGAGCCCGCCCTTGAAGGCCGCGTACGGCGCCACGCCCGCGGTGGCCACGCGCGTCGTCGCGCTGGTGAGGTTCACGATGCTCGCGCCTTCCTCGAGCAGCGGCAGCAGCGCCTGCGTGAGAAAGAACGGGCCCTTGAGGTGAACGTTCATCAGGCCGTCGAACTGCGCGGGCGTCACGCTGTCGATCGGGTTGAAGAGCCCGTACCCGGCGTTGTTGACGAGCCCGGCCAGCGTCTGGCGGCCCCAGGTCGATTGCAGCGAGCGCTGCACGGTGTCGCGGAAGCCGCCGAAGCTCTCGGTCGCGCCCACGTCCAGCTGCAGCGCCACGGCCTTGCCGCCTTCGGCTTCGATGCGCCGCACCACGGTACCGGCCGCGTCCGGTTGGCTGTTCCACGTCAGGATGACGCCCATGCCGCGCCGGGCGCATTGAATGGCGGCGCTGGCCCCGATGCCTCGGCTGCCGCCGGTGATGACGATGACGCTCATGTGTGTGTTTTCCAGGTTGGTGAGGGATGCGTCGACGATAGCCAGCGCGCCTGCCGCAGCCGTGCCCGTTCCTGCCTCGGGCCTGCCTGTTCCTGCTTTTTGCTTGCGCTTCGCGCCGTGCTGCGGTCAGATGCGTGCCCATGCAAGACCAGTTGAAAGAACTCAGGAGGCTCGCCGCGCGCGCCGAGAACCGCCGCACCGAAACCGGCATTCCGCGCGTGGCGATGGTGCAGGGCGCGATCCCCGAGCACCAGCTGGCGGCCGTGTACGACCCGATGGTCAATCTCATCCTGCAGGGCAGCAAGTCGATGACGGTCGGCAACCGCACGCTGCACTACGACCCGGCCACGTATTTCGTGATGTCCGTCGACCTGCCGGCGGTGGGCGTCGTGCGGCCGGCCGCAACCGGCGAGCCCTACCTGGCCGTGAGCCTCACGCTCGACCCGGCGCTGCTCGCCACGCTGCTGGCCGACCTGCCCAAACCTGCCGGCGCCGTCGCGCAGGAGGCGGGCTTCTCCGTCGCAGCCGTCACGCCGGAGCTGATGGACGCCTGGGTGCGCATGCTGCGGCTGATGGAGCGGCCGGACGACATCGCCGCGCTGGCGCCGGCCTACGAAAGGGAGATCCTGTACCGGGTGCTGCAAGGCGCGAACGGCTGGATGCTGCGCGACATTGCCACGCCCGACAGTGCGCTGTCGCGCGTGAACCTGGCCATTCAATGGATCCGGCGCGACTTCGACAAGCCGCTGCGCGTCGAGGCGCTGGCCGACCGGGCGGCCATGAGCGCGTCGGCGTTTCATCGCCACTTCAAGGCGGTGACGGCGCTCAGCCCGCTGCAGTACCAGAAGCGCATTCGCCTGCTGCAGGCGCGCATGCTGCTTGTGTCGGGTGGCAGGAGCGTGACCTCGGCCGCGTTCGATGTCGGCTACGAAAGCGCGACCCAGTTCAGCCGCGAGTACGCACGCGCGTTCGGCCTGCCGCCCGCGCAGGATGCGGCGCGGGTTCTCGCTTCGATTCGCCTCGCGTGAAGCGAGGGCGCGGTGGCTGTGTGAACTTTGGTGGCAGCGATATTCACTTGGGAAAACAGCGCGGCTGTGTAGAAAATGAACGCGCGGGCCAGTCCCGGATGGCGCGGCCAACAAGCGCACAACGCATTCGAACTTTGGGAGGATATTCAATGGGGATCATGGACATCGTCGGCCATTCGCTGCTCGACAACGACAAGCTTCACTTCAGCACCACGCCGGACGCCACGCCGCAGGAGGCGTGGCTGGTCACCCTGGGTGCGCCGCTTTCCGCTTTCAACGGCGACCACGTGAACACGGTGGCCACGGGCAAGGAGGCCGGCGACCTGCGCGATGGCATTGCGCAGGTGTGGGGCGTGAACGACCGCGCGAGCTTCGAGGACAAGGCCGAATGGCTCGTGCAGGAAGGCCAGCGCGCGAAGTACGCGTCGCTGTGGCAATCGATCGCGGCCGTCGACGACGCCGTGCAAACGACGCATCCGGTGATGCGCGCCTTGGCCGACGGCATGTTCCCCGCGTTCTTCCAGATCAAGGCCCGCAAGAGCCTCGACTACAAGGCGCTGGGCGCGCAGAGCGGGCACTCGGTCCCCGAGCTTGCGCAGCTGGTAACCAGCAGCCGCTCATGGGTCGATGAATTGCGCAAGCACTTCAAGGCGCAGCCCGCGCAGATCGCCAACCTCGTCGCATGGGACGCGGTGCGGCTGGTGAGTCTGTCGCGCTGGGCGGTGCAACTGGGCTTCATCGAGCGCGCGGAGTTCGCCGGCTTTGCAGGCGGGCTGAAGCGGCAGGTGCAACAGGCCTACGCCGACTGGTCGCAGGTGAGCGCGGCCTACATCGCGGGCGGGCTCATCTGGCGCTATTCGAGCGAGCGCGAAGAGCACCTGCTGCGCACGAACCGGCTGCTGTTGAGCGACGCGCGCAGCCCGTACCGCAGCACGGCGTTTCGCTGAAGCGCCACGCCGTCGCGCGGGCGACCGGCCGACGTCGGCAACCTACGAGCCCTTCACCGCCATCGTTGCGATGACACCGGCCAGCGCCCGCATGCCCCGGTCGATCTGCTCGGGTGTCAGGCTCGCATAGCCGAGGATCAACCCCGCGGCCTTGTGCTGCGCGCGGTGTGCCGACGTGGCGAAGAGGGGCGACACCGGGTAGACCCCCACGCCCTTGCCGAGGGCCGCGGCCACGAGGGCCGGCTCGCTGCGCGCCCGCAGAAATGGCAGCCACAACACCACGTGCAGCCCGGCCGCCGTGCCCGCGACGTGGGCCTTGTCCGGCAGGTGGCGCACGACGGCATCGAGCAGCGCGGCGCGCCGGCGTTCGTTCTCGCGGCGCACGCGCCGGACATGGCGCTCGTAGGCCCCGCTGTCGATCAACGACGCAAGCACCCTTTGCTCCAGCAACGGCGCGTGCCGGTCCGCCAGGCGCTTGGCCTGCCGAAAGACCGCGACGAGCGCGGTGGGCAGCACCAGGTAGCCGATGCGAAGCTGCGGCGACAGCGCCTTCGAAAAGGTGCCGGCGTAGATCACGCGGCCGTCGCTGTCCATCGACTGCAGCGCGTCGATGGGGCGCTGGCCGTAGCGGAACTCACCGTCGTAGTCGTCCTCGACGATCCAGGCCCGGTGCCGCTGCGCCCACTGCAGCAGTGCGAGGCGCCGGCCCACCGGCAGCACGCCGCCCAGCGGGAACTGGTGCGACGGCGTCACGTAGGCCAGGCGCGCACGGTCGTCTGGCGGCAGGCGCGCGGTGTCCAGGCCCTGGGCATCGACGGGAACCGCCAGCAGGTCGGCGCCGGTGGCTTCGAAGCAGCGGCGCGCCATCAGGTAGCCGGGGTCTTCGAAGACGAAGGCATCGCCCGGGTCCAGCAGCAGCCGCGCGCAGAGGTCGATGCCTTGCTGCGAACCGTGGACCACCACGATCTGCCCGGCGTCGCACGCCAGCCCGCGCGCACGCCGCAGATAGCCCTGCAGCGCGCGGCGCAGCGACGCGTCGCCCTCGGGCGCGGCGTAGTACAGGCTGTGCTGACGGCGCAGAAGCTCCGCCTGGTAGGCGCGCCGCCAGGCCTGCGCCGGAAAGTCGTGCGAGGCCACCGCTCCGTAGGCGAAGTCGATGGCCGCGGGCTCCGCGCGTGAGAGCGCAGGCATTGCGATGCCGCTCACGCGGTGGCCGAAGCCCGACAGCGCGAGCGGCGGCTTGCCGCGGCGGGCCGAAGCCTGTCGAACGGCCGGCACCGCCGGGGGCGCGCTGGCGATGCGGGCGGCCCGGCCCACGGAGGTGGCGATGAAACCCTCGGCCGCCAACTGCTCGTAGACGGCCGTCACGGTGGTGCGCGACACGCCGAGGTCCGCGGCCAATGCGCGTGTCGACGGCGCCTTGGCGCCCGCGGCGAGCGTGCCGTCGGCAATCTGGGCCCGCAGCAGGTCGTAGATGCGCCGGCCTGCGCCCGGGGCGGTGAGGGCCGGGATCGGCGGATGCAGAGGACGCACGGGACGACGAAACTGGTCCATCGAAAATGCCTGAAACTGGATCTTCGCATTGTGCCGGTTGCGAGCGAAAGTCGGTGCCTCATTCCCTCGTCCACGACCGCTCCCGATGTACATCCCCCCACACTTCGCCGAAACCGACCCCGCTCAATTGCACCGCGTCATCCGCGAGCACCCCTTGGGCGCGCTGGTCACCCAGGGGGCCGACGGCTTCGACGCGGACCACCTGCCTTTCGAGTTCGATCCCGACGAGGGCGCGCATGGCCTGCTGCTGGCCCACGTCGCGCGCTCCAACACGCTGTGGCAGCGCTGCGCCTCGGGGAGCCCGGCGATGGTGATCTTTCGCGGTGCGCAGGCCTACATCTCTCCCAGCTGGTACCCCACCAAGCACGAGGCGCACCGCCAGGTGCCCACCTGGAACTACGAGGTGGTGCATGCGCACGGCGTGCTGAGCGTGCATGACGACGAGCGCTTCGTGCGCCGCATCGTCGCGCGCCTGACGCGGCGCCACGAAGCCGGCGAGCCCATGCCATGGAAGATGGGCGATTCGGCGCCCGAGTACATCGACAGCCTGCTGCGCAACATCGTGGGCATCGAGGTGGCGCTCACGTCGCTGGTGGGCAAGTTCAAGCTCAGCCAGAACAAGGAGCTGCGCGACCGCGCCGGCGCGGCCGATGCGCTGCAGGCGCGCGGCAGCACCGCGTTGGCCGAGCGGATGCGCCCGGCCGATTGACGCCTGGCACCTGGTGTCTGGCGCCTGGCATCTGCGCCGCCGCCGCTGCTCCTTTTTTTGAAGGCGCGGCGGCCGGGGGCGTAACCTTCTGCGCGAAGCGCCCGAACTACGTTGCATGAGACGCAGCGTTGAACCCGGCGGATGGCACGTCCTTCGCTATGCACATCCGTATACACCGATGCTGCGTACTCAGGTCATCACCTCAAGGAGCCACTCGCCATGAACCACCATCCCGCACGCCGCTTCGTTCTCAAGGCCGGCACCTCGGCATTCGGCCTGGCCGTCGTCAACGCCTTCGGCTGGAGCGCCAGCCTGGCGCACGCGGCCGAGAACGGCAAGTTCGAAGTCAGCCGCAGCGACGCCGAGTGGCGCAAGCTGCTCACGCCCAACCAGTACGCGGTGCTGCGCCAGGAGGGCACCGAGCGGCCCTACACCAGCCCGCTGAACGACGAGCACCGCGAAGGCAGGTTCGCGTGCGCGGGCTGCGCGCTCGACCTGTTCTCCTCGAAGACCAAGTTCGACAGCAAGACCGGCTGGCCCAGCTTCTGGCAGCCGCTGCCGAACGCGGTGGGCCAGAAGGTCGACAGCTCGGTCGGCATGACGCGCACGGAGGTGCACTGCCGCCGCTGCGGCGGCCACCTGGGCCATGTGTTCGACGACGGTCCGAAGCCCACCGGCCTGCGCTACTGCATGAACGGGATGGCCATGAAGTTCAACGCGGGCGCTGCCTGACCCCTCGGCCCCCGGGACCACCCCGGACCTTTCACTGAACTGCCTGCCCTTTCGCCATGCTCCTTTTCCTCGTCGCCTACCTGGGCGGGGTGCTGACCATCCTCAGCCCCTGCATTCTTCCGGTGCTGCCCTTCGTGTTCGCGCGCGGCGACCAGCCGTTCCTGAAGAACGGCCTGCCGCTGCTGCTCGGCATGGCGCTCACCTTCGCGGGCGTGGCTTCGCTGGCCGCGGTGGGCGGCGGCTGGGCGGTGCAGGCCAACCAGTACGGCCGCATGGCAGCCATCGTGCTGATGGCGCTGTTCGGCGTCACGCTGCTGTTTCCGCAGCTGGCGCAGCGGCTCATGCGGCCGCTGGTGAGCTGGGGTGAGCGGCTGTCGGCTTCGGCCGGCGGCGATGCGGCGGGTGGGCAGCGTTCGTCCTTCGTCACGTCGGTGCTGCTCGGCGTGGCCACGGGCCTGCTGTGGGCGCCGTGCGCGGGGCCGATCCTGGGCCTGGTGCTGACCGGCGCGGCGCTGGGCGGCGCGAGCGCGCAGACCTCGCTGCTGCTGCTGGCCTATGCGGCGGGTGCGGCCAGTTCGCTGGCGGCCGCGCTGCTGGTGGGCGGGCGCCTGTTCAAGGCAATGAAGAAGTCGCTGGGCGCCGGCGAGTGGATCCGCCGCGGCATCGGCGCGGCGCTGTTGTGCGGCGTGGCCGCCATCGCGCTGGGGCTGGACACCGGCGTGCTGGCGCAGCTGTCGGTGGCGGGCACGTCGTCGGTGGAGCAGGCGCTGATCGACAAGGTGCGGCCGAAGAAGGCGGCCGAAAATTCCGCCGAGGCGCCCGCGGTGGTTGCCACGAGCCCCGATTCGGCGGTGATGATGGCCGGCGCCGACGCCATGATGGCCCCGGGCAACGCCATGATGGCCGCCAACAACGCGATGATGTCCGCGGACAAGGCCGCCGAGGCATTGCCCGTCGAAGGCCAGGGCCCTTCGCTGGACGGTGCCGTGCAGTGGCTCAACTCGCCGCCGCTGACCATGGAGGCGCTGCGCGGCAAGGTCGTGCTGATCGACTTCTGGACCTATTCCTGCATCAACTGCCTGCGCGCATTGCCGTATGTGCAGGCCTGGGCCGAGAAGTACCGGGACAAGGGGCTGGTGGTGATCGGCGTGCATGCGCCGGAGTTCGCCTTCGAGAAGGACATCGGCAATGTGCGCAAGGCCGTGAAAGACCTGAAGGTCGGCTACCCGGTCGCCGTCGACAACAACTACGCGATCTGGCGCGCGTTCAAGAACGAGTACTGGCCGGCGCACTATTTCATCGATGCGCAGGGCCGCATCCGGCACCACCATTTCGGCGAGGGCGCTTACGACCAGTCGGAGCAGGTCATCCGGCAACTGCTGGCCGAGGCGGGCCAGGCGCCGGCGGCGGGCGACCTGGTGAAGGTCGAGGCGCAGGGCGCGCAGGCCGCCGCCGACAGCGCGAACGTGAAGTCGCCCGAGACCTACATCGGCTACGGCCGCGCCGAGAACTTCGCGTCGGCCGGCGGCCTGGTGCAGCGCAAGCCGCACGCGTATGCCGTGCCCGGGCAACTGCAGGCCAACCAGTGGGCGCTGGGCGGCGACTGGACCGTGGGCGAGCAGAGCGCCGTGCTCGGCAAGGCGCAGGGCCGCATCGCCTACCGCTTTCACGCACGCGACCTGCACCTGGTGCTCGGCTCGGCATACGACGGGCGCCCGGTTCGCATCAAGGTGACCATCGACGGCAAGCCGCCCGGCGAGGACCACGGCATGGACGTGGACGCGCAGGGCCTGGGCACCATCGACGGCCAGCGGCTCTACCAGCTGGTGCGCCAGCGCGGCGAGGTGGCCGACCGGCGCTTCGAGATCGAGTTTCTCGACCCGGGCGCGGAGGCGTTCGCGTTCACCTTCGGTTGAGCGTCGTGGCGCCCGGCGGACAGGAACCGGCCGGCGTCATGCATGTCCGGATACAACCCATACGCTTTGGCGGATCGCGCCGGCCGGCCCGCTGCCGCACAATGCGCAGCTTCTCCACCCCGGAGCGACGATGAATCCCGACACCATCGCGAACGCCGAACTGCTGCAGGTCGCGGGCCTGCCCAAGCCCGGCTTCCTGACGCTGGAGGCGCTGCAGGGCCTGCCCCGGCACGACCTCGGCCCCACCCAGGTCCTTTGCTATTCCGGCCGCCCCGTGGCGCAGGTCGACAGCTACGCGGGCGCGCGGCTGGTCGACGTGCTCGACGCGCACGGGCTGTCGCAGCGGCCGCGCTCCGAACTCAAGCGCTGCGTGGTGGTGGCGCAGGGCGGCGACGGCTACCAGGCCGTGTTCAGCTGGAACGAGCTCTACAACAGCGCCATCGGCGAGAAGGCGCTGGTGCTGTACGAGAAGAACGCCGAGCCGCTGGACGCGCACCTCGGGCGCATCTGCCTGATTTCCGCCAACGACACGCGGCTGGGGCCGCGCCACCTGCGCGGACTGTCGCGGGTGGAACTGAAGATGCTCTGAACACGGCGCAACACGGCACGGTGCCGTGCGGTTCTCGCGCGCGGGACAGGGTCATTCATCGGGCGTAGCCTCTGCGCCCTTGTCGTCTTGTTTCCACCCTTGCATGGAGTCCTGCGCATGATGAATCGAACCGACCCCGTCTGGCTGATCACCGGATGTTCCACCGGCTTCGGCCGTGAACTCGCCAAGCTGGTGCTCGCGCGCGGATGGCGCGCCGTGGTGACGGCGCGCAACGCGGCGCAGGTGGCCGACATTGCCGAAGGCCACGGCGAGCGCGCGCTGGTGCTGCCGCTGGACGTCACGCGGCGCGAGCAGGTCGAGCACGTGGTGGCGCAGGCGCGCCAGCATTTCGGGCGCATCGATGCGCTGGTCAACAACGCGGGCTACGGCTACCTCGCCGCCATCGAGGAGGGCGAGGACAAGGAAGTGCGCGACATGTTCGAGACCAACGTCTTCGGGCTCATCGACATGACCAAGGCGGTGCTGCCCGTGATGCGGGCGCAGGGCAACGGGCTGGTGGTGAACGTGTCGTCCATCGGCGGGCTGTCGAGCTTTGCGGCCACGGGCTACTACCACGGCACCAAGTACGCGGCGGAGGGCATCTCGGAGTCGCTGGCCATCGAGGTCAGGCCGCTGGGCATCGGCGTGCTGATCGTCGAGCCGGGGCCGTTTCGCACGAACTGGGCGGGCCCGTCGATCAAGCAGTCGGCCACGCGCATCGAGGCCTACGACGCCACGGCGGGCGAGCGCCGCAAGCAGACGGCCGCGCGCAGCGGCAACCAGGCCGGCGACCCGGTGCGTGCGGCGCAGGCCATCATCGATGCCGCGCTGTCCGACAACCCGCCGCTGCGGCTGGTGCTGGGCAAGGCGGCGCTCGACCTGGCGCGCAAGAAGCTCGAGTTCATGCGCGGCGATTTCGATGCGTGGGAGTCGGCGACGCTGGGCGCCGACTTTCCGCCGGGCGAGGGCTGAGCCAGCGGCTCAGGTCTGGATGTAGGGGGCGGACACCTGCGCGGCGCCTGCCTTGGCGCCCGGTTGCGGCTCGCCCATCATCTCGCGCAGCGTCGACTCGATCATTTGGGACATCGCGTCCAGCGCCAGGTCGTTGGGCTCGGTGCCGAAGGGCTCCTCGATCTCGGCGCCCAGCGCCTCCAGCGCGAAGAAGGTATAGGCGATGAAGGCGACCACCACCGGCGTCATCGGCCCGATGGCGTCCACCAGCCCGAAGGGCAGCAGCACGCAGTACAGGTAGATGGTGCGGTGAATGATCACCGAGTAGGTGAACGGAATCGGCGTGCTCGCAATGCGCTCGCAACCGCCCAGCGCCTCGGTGAGGCGGCCCAGCGGCACTTCCATCGACTGGGCGAGCATCGGGTCGAGCCGGCCGGCCTGGCGCTGGCCGCGCATCCATTCGCCCACCATGAGCAGCAGCACCGCCGGCTTGAACCGCACGGCCTGCAGGCGCGCGCAGTCTTCGGGCGGCAGCAGCCGCGCGAGGTCGGCCGCGGGGTCGGTGCCGCGCAGCTGGTGGCGCAGCGCATGCACGAAGGCGATGAGGCGCAGCGTGGGCACGTTGGCCTGCGCGGGCGCATCGGCCAGCGTGAGCACCTGCCGCACCAGCGAGCGCGTTTCGTTCAGCAGCGCACCCCACAGCGTACGCGCCTCCCAGTAGCGCGAGTAGCTCGTGCCGTTGCGAAAGCCCAGGAAGATGGCCAGCGTGAGGCCGATGAGCGAGAAGGGCACGAAATTCAGCGGCACCTTCCACTGGAACACCCGGCCGTGCAGCACGGTCACGAGCACGGCGAAGGCGGTGGTCCACAGCAGCTGCGGCAGGATGGCCAGCAAGACCGAGCCACGCCATACGAACAGCATGCGCAGCCAATGGGGGCGGGGTCGGACGATCATCGGTCGGCGATTATCCGCGTGCGACCGATGACCGAGGCGGGCTACAGCACGTAGCAGTTGTTCAGGATGATGTTGCGCGCATCGGTGCTCGCCAGGTAGGCAATGAACGCGTCGACCGCGGCATTGCTCGACCCGCTGCGCCCGCGAATGGCCACGGCGTCCTGAAGCAGGCGGTCATGCGGCGGATTGCCGTTGACGGTGGCCGGCGTGTATTCGAAATAGCTGCCCGTCAGGGAACGGACCGCGCCCGCGCCATTGCACACCTGGGATTTGGCGACGAAGCCCATGTTCGGATATGCCGTTGCGCCGGTGCTGGCATTGACGGCGTTATAGGTGGTGCCGATCGTCGAATATTGCGTGAATTTGGCGTCGTACGAACCGCTGGGGTAGGTGATGCCATTGACCCGCGTCAGCACCTGCTGCGCGGCGGTGCCATAGGGCGCCGTGGTGGGGTTGGCGATCGCGACCTGGCCATTGGCGTAGGCATAGCTCGCGGGGCTGGGAAAGCCGCCCGAGCCCGAGCTGCTCACGTTCGCACCGTACTTGGACCACAGGATCAATTTGCCCTCCGCATAGCGGAACGGCACCTGCACCACGCTGGAATAGCTGGTCCGCAATGCGGCCGGCGTGGTGTCGTCCGCCGCAAAGAACAGGTCATAGGGCGTGGTGCCGCCGGGCGAGGACAAGGCGGTGCCGATGGCGGTCTGGAAATCCCCGGTGGCGCCCGACGTCACGGTGAACGAGGTCCCCGAATACGGCAGGCCGGCCAGCGCATAGGCGTCGATGAGCTGGTTCAACGCGCCCTGGAAGTTCGCAGCCACCGCCACGGTGACCGTTTGCGCCCAGGTGGCGGGCGCGGCCAGCATCAGCACGCTGGCTGAAACACTCAATGCGATTTTCCTGATTGCCTGTTTCGATACTGTTTGGGACACGGTTTCTCCTCGTTGAATTAAATGGGCCGTGGTGCGTTTCGAATAAAAACGCAATTCGGGCGAGTCGAATGAATTTCTCCCTGCTCTTCTTTTTTTGATGAATCTGATTTGCGCCGTATATTTGCCGGCATATAGAGCGCATAAGAAATCGGGTTGCATGCCTGGAATGCGCGCCGCTGGTTTGCACCGAGAAACAAAAAGTTAAGCGGTCGCTATACTCGCAGAAATATAACGAAGAAGGTGGATAAATGAAGAGGGCGCCGTCCGGTCAACATCCCTGCGCGGGATTGTTTAAAACAAAAGTCTCCTTCGCCATTTCGGCGCTTCTGCTTTCTTATTCATCGCCGGGCTGGGCCGCGCCGCAGGGCGCCAGCGTGGCCGGCGGCGTGGCGGCCGTCACGCGCACGGGCAGCGTCACCCACATCGACCAGGGCACGCAGCGCGCGGTGATCAACTGGCAGGGCTTCAGCATCGGCGCGGGCGAGACCGTGAACTTCAACCAGCCCAATGCTTCCGCGGTCACGCTGAACCGCGTGGTCGGCAACGAGCGCAGCGTGATCGACGGCGTGCTCAACGCCAACGGCAAGGTGTTCCTGGTCAACGCCAGCGGCGTGCTGTTCACAAGGGGCAGCAGCGTGAACACCGCCGGCCTCGTGGCCAGCACGCTCGACCTCGACAACGCCGACTTCGAGGCCGGCCGCTACGTCTTCAAGGGCAGCGGCGGCTCGGGCTCGGTCGTCAACATGGGCACGCTCACCGCGGCCAGCGGCGGCTACGTCGCGCTGCTGGGCGGCACGGTGTCGAACCAGGGCGTGATCGTGGCGACCAAGGGAACCGTGGCGCTCGCCAGCGGCGAGAAGATCAGCCTCAACTTCAACGGCGACTCGCTGGTGAGCGTGAGCATCGACGAAGGCACCTTGAACGCGCTCGTCGAGAACAAGGGGGCCGTGCAGGCCGACGGCGGCAAGGTGTTCCTCACCGCCAGGGCCGCCGACGACGTGCTGGGCAGCCAGGTGAACAACAGCGGCATCGTGCAGGCCCGCACGCTGGACGACCTGAAGGGCGACATCGTCGTGCATGCCTACGGCGGCACGGCCAGCGTGGGCGGCACGCTCGACGCATCGGCGCCCGTGCGCGGCGACGGCGGCACCATCGAGACCTCGGGGCGCAGCGTGAAGGTGGCGGACGACGCCAGCGTCACCACCCGGGCCGCGAACGGCAAGACCGGCACGTGGACGCTCGACCCCGACGGCTTCACCATCGGCGCGGGCGGCGACATCCGCGGCACCACGCTGGGCGCGCTGCTGGGCAACAACAACATCGCCATCGAATCGACCGGCGGCAACGGCGCGGACGGCCACATCCACGTCAACGACGCTGTCAGCTGGTCGGCCGACACCGCGCTGACCTTGAGCGCGACGAACGACATCCGCATCAACGCGCCGATCACGGCCACCGGCGCGAACGCGGGACTGAGGCTGAACTACGGCGGCGACTACCGCATCGACACCGACCACGGCGTGTCGGTCACCCTCGGCGGTGCGAATGCGAGCCTGGCCATGAACGGCAACGCCTACACGCTGGTCCACAGCATGAGCGACCTGGAGGCCATCGACGATGCGGGTGGCGTCGCGGCAGGCCGCTACGCGCTGGCGGGCAACCTCGATGCGTCGGGCAAGACCTACACCAACACGGTGGTCTCGAAGCTGTCGGGCACGCTGGCGGGGCTGGGCCACACGATCGCCAACCTGACGATCGCGGAGCCGAAGCAGACGAGCGGCCCCAGCCTGGTTGAGACGGGCCTGATCGGCACGGCGCAAAGCGGCAGCATCGTGCGCGACATCGGGCTGTCGAACGCCAGCGTGAGCGCCTATGGGCGGGTCGGCGCACTCGCGGGCGTGAGTGCCGGGCGCATCAGCCAGGCCTGGGTGAGCGGTGCCGTCACCGGCGCCAGCAGCGTGGGCGGGCTGGTGGGCGTGAACAACGGCACCATCGAGCGTTCGTACGCCACCGCCACCGTGACGGGCTCGTCGCTCTACGAGGGCTACAGCAGCATCGGCGGCCTCGTCGGGCAGAACAGCGGCGCGGCCAGCCGCATCGCCGACTCGCATGCCACGGGCAACGTGACGGCCCTCAATGCGTTCGAGTTCAACAACGGCTCCATCGGCGGGCTGGCCGGCGGCAACCTCAACGGCACGATCGCCAATTCATATGCAACCGGCCGCGTGACGGTGTCGGACAACGCAATCACGGTCGGCGGGCTGGTCGGGCTGACCGGGGGCGCAACCGGCCTCATCACGAACTCGTATGCCACCGGCGACGTCACGGGCGGGCAGGGCAACATCGGCGGCCTGGCGGGGCGCAACATCTCCGGCGGGCGCATCGTCGACTCCTATGCCACAGGCAACGTCACCGGCGGCGCCCGCGTGGGCGCCATTTCCCCGAACTTCGGCGGGCTGGTGGGCGAGAACAGCGCGGGCACCATCTCGGGCTCGCATGCGAGCGGCACGGTGACGGCTTCTTCGGGATTCGCCGGTGGCCTGGTCGGCAGCAGCGGCGGCACCGGCGCGAGCATCAGCAACTCCAATGCAAGCGGCGACGTCAAGGGCGGCGCCGGCAGCTACGCGGGGGGCCTGGTCGGCTACAACAGCGACAGCAGCACCATCTCCGGTTCGCGCGCCTCGGGCGATGTCACGGGCGAGAACGCGGGTGGCCTGGCGGGCGGCCACTCCGGCACCATCACGGGCTCCGAGGCGAGCGGCCATGTGACGGGCTCCAACGCGGCTGGCGGCCTGGTCGGGCTGATGGGGGGCGGCACGGTGACCGACTCGCGTGCCAGCGGCGACGTGACGGGCCGCGACAACGTGACGGGCGGGCTGGTGGGTGAATTCCGCGGTGGCGTGATCGACAAGTCGTTTGCCACCGGAAGGGTCGTGACCGAGAGCGGCGGCCCCGGTGCCCTGGTCGGAAGCAGCACAGGCACGGGCACCGTCACCAACAGCAGCTACCGCGATGTGGCGGCCGAGGCCGAGGCGCAAGCGGCGGCGCGTGCCGCAGCCGAGGCCGCAGCGCGTGCCGCAACCGAGGCAGCCGCCGCGGAAGCCGCCGTGCAGGCCGCGGCACGGGCTTCCGCAGAAGAGGCCGCCCAGGCCACCGCCAACGCCACGGCCGCAGCGCAGGCCTTGGCCTTTGCCGCAGCCCGCGCCGCCGAGCTGCAAGCCCGCGCCGATGCCGGCGCGCGCCTCGCATCGGCCGCCGAAGCCGACGCCCGCCGGCAAGCCGAAGAGCGCCCCGTGTTCGCCACCACCGCGAGCCTGGCCCCCCGGCCCGTTGCCATCGCGGACCACATCGTCTTTGCCGACCGGCGCAACTTCTCGGCGAACGTGCAGCGCATCGAAGTCGATGGCCAGGTCTTCGACCTCGAGGACGAGGCCGCACCGCCAGCGTCCACAGCGCCGGTCCGCAAGCCCTAGCCAGGCATCGCGTTCGCGCAGGAGGCGCGCCCCTCGCGGGGCCGCTTCGCGCGCGGGCTGCTGACAGTGCTTCGCGCCTTTCATCCTCAGCCATCTCCGTCATCTTCCGATTCTTCCGCCGTGACATGAACCCGACTTCCCGCGCCTTGTCTTCCCGTCTTCCGCCCCACGCACTCGCCACCCTGTTTGCACTGTGCCTCTGCGCCATCGACAGCCATGGCCAGGCGCTGCCGCTGCCCAGCTACGGCATCGGCGACGCCGTGCGCGAGGCGCAACAACCGCCGCGCCCGCCCGCGCCCGCCAGGCCTCCCGCGCCGGTGATAGACGCGCCGCAGGAGCGCCCCATGAACCTGCCCGCCGGCGAGACCCTGGCGGTGCGCGCGTTCCGCGTGGAAGAGGGCGCCGAGCTCGTGCCGCAGGCCGAACTGCAGCTGGCGCTCGACCCCTACCAGGGCCGCGCGCTGTCGATGGCCGAAATCGAGCAGGCCGCGGCGAAGGTCTCCGCGCTCTACCGCGCCCACGGCTACCTCGTGGCGCGTGCCTACGTTCCGCGCCAGGACGCCAGCGGCGGCACGCTGGTGATCCGCGTGCTCGTGGGCACCTACGGCAACTTCGCGCTGAAGAACCGCTCGCTGGTGCGCGACAGCGTGCTGGGTGACGTGTTCGCTTCGGTGAGAGGGCAGCGCGCCGCCGCCGTCACGCCCGTTGCCCCTGTCTCTCGCGCCGAACTCGAGCGCGCGATGCTGCTCGTGAGCGACATGCCCGGTGCCACGCTGCCGCGGCTCACCGTCTCGCCCGGCGAGGCGCAGGGCACGTCCGATTTCGACATCGACGTGGGCGAGGCGCCGCGCGTCGGCGGCTACGTGGCCGGCGACAACCACGGCTCGCGCTACACCGGCCGCAACCGGCTCAGCGCGGGGCTCGACATCAACTCGCCCTTCGGCATCGCGGACAAGCTGTCGTTCAACCTCATGGGCGCGCAGGGCGGCGGGCTCGACAACGCCCGGCTGGCCTACAGCCTGCCGCTGGCCGCCAATGGCCTTCGCGTGGAGTTGGCCGCGTCGCGCACCAGCTACCACCTGGGCGCGGACTACAGCGACCTCGAAGCCCGCGGCCGCGCGCACACGGTGGAGGCCACGTTCAGCTACCCGCTGGTGCGCAGCCGAGAGCAGAACCTGTCGCTGAGCCTGAACCTCGCGGCCCGCCAGTTGCGCGACGAGATTGGCGCGGTCGACTCGGTGAGCGACAGGCGCGTCAAGGTCGCCACCTTCGGCGCGCAGCACGAAGCCTGGGGCAACGTCTTCGGCCGCGCCGGCTACACCAACCTGAGCGCGGGGCTGACCTGGGGCCACCTCGGCATCGACGATCCCGCGCAGCGGGCGGTCGACTGTGCCTGCGCCAACACCCTGGGCAGCTTCGCGCGGCTCAACCTGCGGCTGGCCGCCGGCCTCGAACTCGCGAAGGACTGGAGCGCCAACGGCACGCTGAGCCTGCAGAAGGCGCTGCGCAACAGGAACCTCGACGGCAGCGAGCAGATGGGCATCTCGGGGCCCGGCGGCGTGAAGGCGTACCGCGAGTGGGTGAGCGGCGACAACGGCTACCTGTTCAACCTCGAGCTGCGGTATGCGCTGCCCGCGCAGGAAGGCCTCGTGCATTCGCTGGGTGTGTTCGCGGACGTGGGCCGCGCCTGGCAGCAGAACAGCAATGACGCCGCCGGCAACGGTGTGCGGCTGTCCGATGTGGGCGTGGGCTATTCCGCGCGCTACCGGTCGATGTTCGCGCGCGTGCAGGTGGCGCGGGCTGCGGGCGCGCGGCCGCAGGAGTTCGCGCGCGACGGCAGGACGCGCGTGCTGCTGCAGGCCGGCGTGCTCTTCTGACATGGCCCGAGAAGAAAGGAAAACCGAATGAACGCGAACTGGCTCACAGCCGCCATCGACTACGGCGTGATCGGACTGCTGGTGGTGCTCAGTGTGGTGGTGGTGGCCATCGGCATCGAGCGTGCATGGCTGTACCGCAGCATCGACACCCACGCCGTGCGCGACATCAAGTCGCTCGAACTGGTGCTCACGCGCAAGCTCTTCGTCATTGCCTCGGTGGCCAGCAATGCGCCCTACCTGGGCCTGCTGGGCACGGTGTTCGGCATCATGCTGACCTTCTACAACATGGGGCAGGACAGCGCGATCGACAGCGGCAAGATCATGGTCGGCCTGGCGCTCGCGCTGAAGGCCACGGCCGTGGGGCTGGCGGTGGCGCTGGTGTCGGTGGCGCTCTACAACACGCTGCTGCGCAAGGCGCAGGTGTTGATCCTCGAATGGGAGATCGCGCGTGACCGACAAGCCGATTGACAGCATGAACATGCTCCCCTTCGTCGACATCATGCTGGTGCTGCTCACCATCGTGCTGACGACGTCGAGCTTCATCGCCAGCGGGCGCATTCCGGTGAACCTGCCGCAGGCCAGCGCCAGCCGGTCGGACACGGCGCACACGCAGACCATCGCGATCGACGCGGCGGGCACGGTGCACTTCGGCGGCGAGGCGGTCGACACCGACGCGCTGAAGGCCAGGCTCGCGCCGCTGGACCGGCAGACCGCATTCCTGCTGCGCGCCGACCGCACGGTGCAGCTGCAGCGCTTCATCGATGTGGCCGACGTGCTGAAGCAACTGGGCTTTGCCAAGGTGGCCGTGCAGACGGAGGCCGGCAAGCGATGACCGGTGCGCCGCCGGTGCAGCGCGTGCGGCCGGTGCTGGCGGTCGGCTTCGGCATCTCGCTGCTGCTGCATGCGCTGGTGCTGTTGCCGTGGCTGCTGCTTGGACGCGCCTCAGCGCCGCCACGGCCGCCACCGCCTCCGCGCGAACAGCTCGTGGTCGACCTGCTCGGATTGGTGGGCAACCGGCAGGTCGAGCAGCAGCAGGCGGGAAGGCCCGCACCGGAGCCTGAGCCACACCCACAGCCACAACCCCAGCCCGAGCGCCAAGCCGCGGTGAAGCCCGTGCCTGCGCCGAGGCAGCCCGTACGCAAAGAGCTTCGGGAGAGGGCGCCTGAGCCTCCGCGGGCAGCACCGAGCCCGGTGTCGGTTCCCGCGCAGCCGGCGGAACCCGCCCCGCCCGCGGCTGCGGTGGCTGCGGCACCGCAGCCCCTCGGCGCCGAGGAAGATCGCGCCCGGCAGACCGTGCGTGCGCGCGAGACCGACGCGAGCGTCTTGCGGCAGTACCTCGCGAGCCTGAGGAAGGCGGTGCAGTCGAGGCTGGTCTATCCGTCCGAGGCACGCGAGGCGGGCCATGTCGGCGCGCCGGCGATCCGCTTCACGCTCACGGAGAGTGGCGATATCCTGGCGGGCTCGCTCGCGGTGCAGCGCAGCAGCGGCCATGCGGCGCTGGACGAAAGCGCGCTGCGCGCCGCGCAGTCCAGCGTGCCTTTCGAGAAGCCGCCGCGGCAGATGAACGTGGTGATTGCGGTTGCGTTCGCGAAAGAAAGCAATTGAGAAAAAAGCGCGCCGGCGTCCAGCGGCGGGTGCCGCCTATCAGGCCTGGGCAAGCCGGGTTCGCAAACGGCGATACCCGATCACGATGCCCGTGAGGCTCACCAGCAAGCCGCCCACGCTCAACAGGATCAACACCGCGTCGCGCGCCGATGCCCAGCGCAGCATGGACTGCAGGTCCCAGCTGTGCAGGAAGCTGAAGAGCCAGCGGCCCCGGCGCTGCGCGCGGTCCGCGCTGACGGCGATGTCGCCCGTGTGCGGGTCGAGGTAGACCCAGGTGTCCTGCGCATCGCCGAAGCGGATGCGCCAGACAGGCAGGCGGCGCTCGGCGGCGCCCATCATGGCCTCGGGCTGGCGGCCGTAGTAGTGCAGGTCGTACTGATCGAGCTGTTCGTGCGACACCATCGGCGCGCTCATCAGGCGTTGGCCCGCGCGCAGAAGCTCGGCGTCCGGCCACTGCATCAGCACGCGGTAATCACTGCCTTCCTGCACCACCAGGCGCGTGTCGTTGGCCGCGTTGCGCGCCAGCACGAAGGGCCGGCCACCGAGCACCCGCCATTCCAGTTCGCTCGCCTGGAAGTGCGCCGCCTGCAGCAGCGCCAGCAGCTTCGGCACCGGCAGCGCGAGCCGCGTCTCCTGCGGGCTGCCGCCGCGGTAGGCCGCCACGTTCGGCCGCGCTCCCTTGGCGTCGAAGACGCCCAAGGGGTTCATCGACATCAGCCCGCTGAAGATCCATGTGAACACGATCGACGCGAACACCAGCCCCAGCACGTGATGCCAGTGCAGGTGGAAGTCGCGGTAGGGCGAGCGGGAACCCGACTTGTAGCGCCCGCTGAACCGCCAGCGCCAGATGCCCGCCACCGTGCCCGTGACGGACGTGACCACGCACACGGCCGAGAGCACGATGACGATCCAGCTCCACGTCGCGTCCACCGAGCGGTCGCGAAACATGTAGAGCCAGTGCAGCCAGGCGCCGACGTAGTTCCACAGGCGCTGGGCGCGTGGTGCGTCCATCACCACCTGGCCGGTGGTCGACGACACATACAGCAGGGTGCGGGCGGCATCGTGCATCTGCACCTCATGCAGCGGACGGTGCGCGTCGAGCCCGCGCGAATGCGTCCATCGGTCTTCCCGCACCTGGCCGAGGTAGCTTGCAGCCGCGCCGGGGACGAATGCCCTTGCCGCACGCGTGGCAGCCGCTGCGTCCACCGGCGGCGCCGGCGTGCCGTCGACGGCATCCGCCACGGCGTATCCGCCGCCCTTGCCACGAACGATGTAGCGGGCGCGGCCACCCACGGTGCCCAGCACCACCTCTTGCGCGGCGCCGTGCGCGCGGCCGGGCGCCAGCGCGGCGTCGACCGGCACGCAGCAGGTGCCCGCGTCCAGCGGCGGCAGCGCCTGCATGCGTTCCCACGGCGTCAGCTTCGGGTAGCCCACGAAGAGCATGACCACCCCGCTCACGAACCACAGCGCCATCAGCACGCAGGCAGCCACGCCCGTCCAGCGATGGACGAGGTAGGTCAGGCGTCTTGCGCGTTTGCTCCAAGTCATCGGACGGCCCCGTCCATCAGAAGCGGTGGTACGCCGTCAGCTCGACGCGGCGCCCGTCGCCCACGAACCATTGTGTGTTGGTGTAGTAGGCGGTGGTGTAGTAGCGCTTGTTGAACACGTTGAAGCCGCGCAGCGTCAGCGTGGTGTCGGGCGTGACCTGCCAGCGCAAGGCCAGGTCGGTGGTGGTGTAGGCGGGCAGCGCCAGCGTGTTGGCGTTGTCCGCGTAGCGCTTGCCGACGTAGCGCAGGCCGGAGCTGAGCGTCCATTGCGGCAGGAAGCTCCAGCTCACCCACACGTTGGCCAGCCGCCGCGGCACGTCGGTGGGAACGTTGCCCGCGCGCGAGACGGCCACGCCGCGCACCGTTTCGGAGAAGTCGTCGTAGCGCGCGCGAAGCAGCGAGGCGTTGGCGTCGAGTTGCCACCCCGACGCGAACGCCATGGCCAGCGTCGCCTCGATGCCCTTCGACGAGCGCTGCCCCACCTGGATGCTTTGCGCCGGGTTGCCCGGGTCGCGCGTGACGAGGTTGTTCTTGGTGATGTGGTACGCGGCCAGCGTCCATTCGCCGCGCTGGCCCCAGAAGGCCTGCTTGAGCCCGACCTCCGCCTGTTTGCCGGTGGAAAGCGCGAACTTGCTGTTGGCGGGCGACAGCATGAGCAGCCCGCCGACCGGGTCGGCCGCCTTGGCGAACTGCGCATACAGCGCCAGGTTCGGCACGATCTCGAACACGGTGCCGATGCGCCAGCCGGTGTTGGAGAAGGACTTGTCGAACGACGGCGTGCCGGCGACGAGGTCGCGCCGCGAAATGCGCGCGTGGTCGTGGCGCAGGCCGCCGATCAGCGACCAGCGCTCGCTGAGTTCGAGGCGGTCTTCCGCGAACACGGCCGACTGCCGCGCTTCGTTGGTGTAGCGCGGAATGAAGGGAACGCTGCTGTAGAAGACGCCGGGCACCGGGTTGAGCGGATCGACCGAAGGCGATGCGCCCACGTAGGTGTTGTTCGTGTGCGTGAACGAACTCGTGTTCACGTCGAAGCCCACCGACGCCTGGTTCTTCAGGCCGAACAGCCGGCCCTTGAAAGTGGCGTCCGTCGTGTTGCCGGTCTGCGACTGGTTGTGCAGGATCTCGGTGTTGCCCGACCGGTCGATCAGCCCCGTGCGCGGGCTGTAGGCATAGGCCTCGGCATTGCGCCAGTAGCGCGTGCTCTCGATGCGGTAGAGCCGGCTGCGCACGCTCATGTCGGCGCCGGGCGTCCACTGCGCCGCGAGCTCGCTCCAGCGGTCGTCGTACCGGATGGCGCTGTCGCCCACGTTGTAGTTCTTCTCGCGCAGCGCCGGCAGTTGCCGGCCATCGACCAGCGGCGTGCCGAAGTAGCGCATCGGGTTCTGCCTGCCTTGGGCGTGGCTGAGCTTCAGGCTGAATTCGGGCGACACGTCGAGCTGCACCGCACCGGAGATCGTGCGGTTGCGCGAGTCGCCCCTGTCGACCCAGCCGTCGGACCGGTCGCCGCTCAGGTCGAGGCGGTAGGACAGCTTGTCGTTGATGGCGCCGCCGCTGCCCAAGTCCAGGCGCTGCGTGCGGTCGGTGCCCAGCGTGGCCTGCACCTCGTTCTCGATGGGGCCGTGCGCCGGCTTCTTGGGAATGACGTTGACCACGCCGCCGATGGCGCCGTCGCCGTAGACGACCGAGGCCGGGCCGCGCAGCACCTCGACGCGCTCGACCGACCAGGTGTCGAACGGAAACGTCACGCCCACGCCGCCGTACTGGCGCATGCCGTCGTACAGCCGCATCACCGAGGTGGTGTCGGTGAAGCCGCGCGCGGACAGCGACGAGCCGCCGTTGCCGGGGTGCGCCAGGCTGCTGATGCCGGGCGAGCGGGTGATGGCGTCGACCAGGCTGGCGTCGCCACGCTCGCTGAGTTGCTCGCGCGTGAGGGTGCTCACGCTGGCGGGCGTCTGCAGGGGCGTGAGGCCGAGGCCGGAGCCGGTCGACACAGGGGCGGCGAGGCTCGCGTCCTGGGTGGCGGTGATCGACACGGCGGGCAGCGTGGCCTGCGCATCGGCGGCGGAGGCGGAGGCGGCGAAAGCGGGCAGGGCCACGCACGGGAATGCCGCGGCCAGTGCCAGCGACAGGAGGGTCTTGTTCATGGGAAATCTCTCTTCGGGCGCGCCCAGCCACGCACGGGCGCGCCGACTCATTGCAGGGACGGGCCGCGCGCGGTTCGCCCGATTCACGGGCGGCACGTCACGCGCGGCAGGTTCGAGAAAGCGTCAGGAGAGAGAAGGGGGCCCGCGCGCGGGCAGGGGCGCCGCGGTGGCGGCGGCGATGTGCGCCGAAGGAACCGGCCGCGTCGCATGGGCGAGCGGCTGAAGCACGGGCAACGCGAGCGTCGGCGTGGCGGGCGGCGCGCCGACCATCACGCACAGCGGGCAGTCCATGTGGGCAAGGCCCATTTCCTGCGCGCCGTCGTCGGTGTGCACGATGGCCTTCACCAGGCCGTTGGTCGAGCACACGAGTTCGATGGACTGCGGGTTCACGACCGGCGACGCAATGGCCACGCCGAGCGACAGCGCGAACCAGAGCAGCACCCCTCGGACCAGGCTCGCACCCGGACGCCGCAAGCCCGCGCGCGTGGCGGGCATGAGGTGCTGGATGGCGCGGGTGGAAGACATCGGCGCGGATTATCGGCGACGTGTGGCGTGGCCGCGCAACTGCTGTCCCCCTGTTCCGAAAGGATCAGGCCTGCACCGCGCCCGCCGCACCTGCCATGCCCGCTACGCCCGCCATGCCCGACGCGCCCGCCTTCATGCGCGCGATGAGCCACCGCCCCGCGGGCCCGGGCGGCGCCGATGCGGGGTGCACCGCGGCCATGGTCAAAGGCGTGCCTTCGCGGGGCATGTCCTCGATGTCCAGCCGCACCAGCTTGCCCGAGGCAATGTCCTGCTCGACCATGTGCAGCGGCATGCTGCCCCAGCCGACGCCGTCTCTCAGGAACGCATGCTTGGTCGAGAGGTCGGCCAGGCGCCAGGTCGACGGCGACAGCACGCCGAAGTCCTGCCCCGCGAGCAACGGCGAGCGGTCGGTCAGCACCAGCTGCACGTGCCTGGCCAAGGCATCGCGGGGGATCCGCCCCGCCCAGGCCGCAAGCGGATGCGCCGGTGCCGCGACCATCACCAGCAGCACCTGGCCCAGCCGCTCGCTCGTGAGCGACGGGAAGGCCATCGGCAGGACGCTGAGAAAGCCCAGGCTGCAGCGGCCGTCCATCACGGGCTGGTACGCGGCGCCCAGGCCTTCGACGAAGAGCCGCAGCGGCGTGAGCGGGAAGCGGGTTGCGAACTCCTTCGCCGCCTCGGTGATCGCGGCGGTGGGGAAGAACACGTCGACCACCACCGAGAGCTCGGCCTCCAGGCCCGCGGACATCAGCCGCGCGCGTGCCTTCAGCGTGTCCACGCCCGACACGATGTTGCGCGCGTCCGCGAGCAGCAGCACGCCTTCGGGCGTGAGCTTGGGGTAGCGCCCGGAGCGGTCGAACAGCACCACGCCGATCTGCGCCTCCAGGCTGCCGACCCAGCCGCTCACGGCCGACTGCACGCGGTTGAGCTTGCGGGCCGCGGCCGAGAAGCTGCCTTCGTCCACGGCGGCGATGAAGGTGCGGAGCTGGTCGAGTGAAACGCCGTCGAGCATGGAATGTCAATCCATCCCAAAAGGAGATGGATCGAATCTCAATATACCGTCTTTTCAGATCGGACCGAAGCGCCCACCATTGGCCCATCGATCAACGAACACCTCACGGAAAGCTCCCATGACCTACGCCATCATCGGCACCGGCAACGTCGGTTCCGCCCTTGCCCGCCACTTCGCCCGCGCCGGCATCGACGTGGCCATTGCCAACACCCGCGGCCCCAGCTCGCTCGCCGCGCTGGCGGAAGAACTCGGCGGCCATGTCACCGCGGTCGCGCTGCCCGAGGCCCTTGCCGCCGACGTCGTGATCCTGGCCGTGCCGTTTCGCGCGCACGCCGATGTGGCACGTGCGGCCACCCAGGGCTGGACCGGAAAGATCGTCGTGGACGCGATGAACACCTATGGCATTGCGCCGGAAGAACTGAAGGGCCAGGCCTCCAGCGACGTGGTGGCGGGCGCGTTCCCGGGCGCGAAGGTGGTCAAGACCTTCAACCAGCTGCCCGCGAAGCTGCTGGCGGCCGACCCTGCCGACAGCGGCGGGCGTCGCGTGATGTTCGTGGCGGGCAACGACGAGGCGGCCAGCGCATCGGTCGCGCAGCTGGTGGACGCGCTGGGCTTTGCGCCCATCGCGCTTGGCAGGATCGACGAAGGCGGCGCATTGCTGGCACTCGGCGGGCCGCTGGTGCTGAAGAACCTCGTCAAGCTCGGCTGAACCGACGCGGCGGCGGCGCTGCGCGCCCTTCTGGAGCTACAGCTACAGCACGAACCAGCCGACCGCCACGTAGTGGCTCGCGGTGCCCGCCAGCACGAACAGGTGCCAGGCCCCGTGCGCGTGCCGGAAGCCTTGCCGGTTGCGATAGAACACCGTGCCCGCCGTGTACAGCACGCCGCCGACCAGCAGCCACATCAGTCCGGCGGCGTCGAGCCGCGCGGCCAGCGGCACGGCCGCGAGCACGCCGAGCCAGCCCATGCCGATGTACAGCCACAGCGGGGGAGGCTTGGGCGCGCCGCCCTTGGCCGGCGCCAGCTCGCGCCAGATGCCGAAGAGCGCCGCGCTCCAGATGATCGCCAGCAGCAGGCCGCCCCACACGCCCTGCAGCGTGACCAGCGCGAAGGGCGTGTAGGTGCCCGCGATCAGCAGGTAGATGGCGCAATGGTCCGCCCGCTCCCACATGCGCTTGAGCCGACCGCGCGTGCTGTGGAAGAGGGTGGAGGCCGCGTACAGCGCCACCGCCGAGAGCGAGAACACCAGCGCCCCCGCGATGCGCGCGGGGTCGCCGGTGGGCACGGTCTTCGCGAGCAGCAACGCCGCCGCGGGCAGCGCGAGCAGCAGGCCGAGCAGGTGGCTGTAGCCGTTGAGTCTTTCGCCAGGGTACATGGGGTGCGCGGCCTGCTGTCTTCGGTCTGCGTGCGGTGCGGCGCCTCAGCGGCCCGTTTCCGTCAGGTACGTCTTGCGCGCGGCGAAGGCGGTGTTCGCGAAGTCCGAGAACACGCCGTCGATGCCCGCGCGGAAGTACAGCAGGTACTCGGCCACGGGGTCGCCCTTGTACAGGCCGGCCAGGTACTTGGCTTCGTTGCGGAAGGTGTAGCTGTGCACGAAGAGGCCGGCCTTGTGGGCGTCGGCGATCAGCGCGGTGGGCTTCACGGTGTTCACGTCGGCCAGGCCCTTGTTGGGCGTGACGAAGGGCGCGATGGTGTGCGCCATGACCTGCGGCTTCCACGGGCCGATGCCGTCGGCATAGGTCTTCACCTCGGCCAGGCCGGCGGGCGTGAGCATTTCGCCGAACCACTTCGGGTTGCCGGCCAGCGTCCAGCTGTAGGGGCGGCCGTCGACGAAGGTGTAGACGTCGGTGGTCACGTAGATCATCTCGCCCGTCTGGTAGTTGACGTCGTTGCCGTCCACCAGCTGCACCGCGCGGGCCTTCAGGCCGGCCGAGCGCAGGTACTTCAGGCTCTCGGGCTCGAAGCTCTGCACGAAGATCGGCGCGTCCTTGCGGTTGAGGTCGTTGAAATTCATGATCTTCAACAGCGCGTCTTCCAGCGGGTGGCTGCCCACCGGGCCGCAGCCGTTGGCAATGGCCTGCGCGTTGTTCCAGATCGGGTTCTTCGTTTCCGGGTACACGGTGAGCGCGCGGCCGGTGGAGGCGCTCTTGGCCTTGGCGATGTCGATCACTTCCTGGAAGCTCAGGATCGGCAGCTTGCCGTTGAGGTCGGTGGGGCGCAGGTCCTTGGCGTCGTAGGTGGTGCCGCGGATCCACTGGCGCAGCTCGTCCATGGTGAAGTCGGTGATGGACCAGTCGTCGGTGTGGTCCTCGCCGTCGACGATGAGCGACTTGAGCACCGACTTCGAATCGCTCGGGTCGGTCAGGTCGCTCAGGTACTGGGCCGGGCCGTTGGCTGCGATGGGCGGGTACGTGACGTTGACCAGCACGCCCTTCACCGTGCGCTTGCGCCCGGCGACGGTGGCGTTGGTCTTGGCCACGTCGGCCACGTTGGTGTTGTCGCTCAGCCAGGGGTTGTGGCGCGCCACCAGCACGCAGTCCTTCGTGAGGTGCAGGTCGGTCTCCAGCGAATCGGCACCGGCGTCGGCCGCGGCTTCGTAGGCGGTCCTTGTTTCTTCCGGATACAGGCCCGGCAGGCCACGGTGGCCGATGACAAGGGGCACGGAACCGTCGAGCGTGCCCAGCGGCGCGGGTGCGGGCGGGGCCGGGGCTGGCGCCGGGGCCGGCGGGAGCACCGGAAACGCGATGCCGCCGCCACCGTTGCCGCCGCCACAGGCGGCGATCACGAGGCAGCCGCCGACAGCGGCAATGGCCGCCACGACGGCGCGAACCGGACGGGGGGCGGGTGCAGGAACGCTCTTCGTTGTTGTCATGTGCGGTCTTGGGATGGTTGTGGAAGGAGATCGAAAGCCGCCGGATGCTAGGTTTGGCCCATGACGGGACAGTGACCGGCAAACTTTTCCAACACTGCGAATCACCCGCGACCACAACCGGCCGCAACCGACCACTACCAAGAGCTCTCGAGCAGCTTTACCGAACCGCGCCGTGCTGGCGCCCGCTCAGGGCCGCGTCCCCACCAGCACCGGCTGGAAGAAGGCATCGTCGATGCGCCGCACCTGCGCCAGCCCCGCCTCGCGCATGAGTTCGCACAGCCGCGTCGTCGACACCGCGTAGTAGCGCGAGCGCATCACGCGCGTGCGCACCTCGCGGGTCGCGAGGTCTTCGGTGACGAAGAAAAAGCCCAGGTCGTAATGCGCGCCCCGGCCGCCGTCGTCGAAGTCCCAAACCTGGAACAGCACGTGCCGCTGGCCGTTCTCGACGCGCGCGCCGTAGTGCTTCACGAGGTTGCTGCCGCGCGCCTCGCTGTCGTAGTCGCGCACGCTGACCACGCAGCCGCCCCCGGGGCGCAGGCATGCGGTCATCTGGCGCAGGGCGGTGAGCAGGTCGTCGTCGGTCTGCAGGTGCGGCATCGAGTTGTCGCACGACATCACGATGTCGAAGCCGCCGCCGTGGTGCGTGTGCGCCTCGCGCATGTCGCACACAGAGAAGGCGACGTCGAGGCGGCGCGCCTGGGCCTCGCTGCGCGCGCGTTCGATCTCGCGCGCGGACAGGTCCGACGCCGTCACCCCGTGGCCGAGCGCGGCGAGCCCGAGCGCCTGCGTGCCGATGCCGCACGACACGTCGAGCACCTTGCGGGGCTTGCCCTGGCCAGGCCATTCGGCCTCGATGAGCTGCGAGAGCCGCTCGCCCTGTGCGCGGACGCTCTCGTTCCAGTCCGGATAGATCAGGTGGTAGAGCGGCGCGAGGGTGTCGTAGAAGTTGTCGGTCATGCGCTCATTCTGCGGAGCCGGCGCGCAGCGCGGCCTCGTACACCGCGAGGTCGCTCGCCGAGAAGCAGCAGAACACCACCTCCTCGACCGACGTTTCGCCCTGCAGCGCCTCGCGCACGGTGGTCACCGCCACGCCGGCCGCCAGCTCGACCGGATAGCCGTAGATGCCCGTGCCGATGCTCGGGAACGCGATGCTGCGCACGCCTTGCGCGGCGGCGATCGCCATCGACCGCCGGTAGCACGCGGCGAGCAGCTCGGGCTCGCCCGATGTGCCGCCGCGCCACACCGGGCCGACGGTGTGCACGATGAAGCGCGCGGGCAGCCGATAGCCCTTCGTGAGCTTGGCTTCACCCGTCTTGCAGCCGCCCAGCAGCCGGCATTCGTGCACCAGGTCCGGGCCGGCTGCGCGGTGGATGGCGCCGTCGACCCCGCCGCCGCCGAGCAGCGAGGAGTTGGCGGCGTTGACGATGGCGTCGACCTGCAGCGTGGTGATGTCGGCGCGCAAGGCGCGAAGGGTGTGAGTCATGGCGTGGCTTGTCTGGTCTGTCGACAGGGCAATCATGCCGCGTCGGCCCGACAATCCGCCGGTCCATTCACCCACCATGTCCAGATATCCAGCAGCCACTCTCACCGGTCTCGGCCTGGCGTTGTCCCTGGCCGCCTCGGCCTTCTTCTTCTGGGCCTGGTACGACCGCTACCTGAGCCGCGACTTCAACGAGCTCGGCCGCTTCTACGACGCCGAATGCCAGTGCGTCTACACCACGGCCGGCATGGTGTGGGTGCTGCCCGCGGGCGCGTTCCTGCTGCTGGCCGTCGGGCTGCTTGCACTGGTGGTGCGCCGCACACGCGCCCGCAAGCCCTCGGCGCCACGCGCCTCCTGACCGCGCAAACCCCAGTCGGGCAAACCCCGCTTCCTGCGGTTGTTTCGAGTCCTTACGATCCGCTCGCCGGACGCGATCGACCGGCACCTGTCCGCCGCCATGGCGCCGATCTTGCATGAGCCCGGGTTGTTCTCAACCCGAGGGAGAGTCGATGAAAAGCTTCTTGCCGTGGCGCCGCGCAGGCCTTGTCCTGTTCGCGCTGGGGGGCGCCATGGCGATGGCCGCGCAAGCGCAAGCGCAGGTGGTGCAGCTCAAGTGGGGCCACGTCTACGAGCCCACGAGCATCTTCCACCAGCAGGCCGAGCTGGCGGCGCGCAAGATCGCCGAGCAGTCCGAAGGCAAGATCAGGATCGAGGTGGTGCCCTCGTCGAAGCTGGGGCAGGAGTCCGACTTTCCGCTGATGCTGGCGAACGACTCGGTGCAGATCGCCTACGTCGGCGAGGCCACATTGGCCGAGGGCTATGCGCCGCTGGGCCTGGCGAGCTACCCCTTCGCCTTCAAGGACCTCGACCACATGCGCCGGTACCTGGCGAGCCCGTTGCTGGCCGAACTGATGAAGGGCTACAACGAGAAGAGCGGCAACCGCATGGTGGCCGCCGTGTACTACGGCGCGCGGCAGGTCACCTCGGCCAGGCCGCTTGCGAAGCCGGAAGACTTTCGCGACCTGCGCCTGTACGTGCCCGACGCCGCGGCCTACCAGCTGTTTGCCACCGCGCTCGACGCCAAGCCGGTGACGCTGCCCTTCATGGCGCTCTATGGTGCGCTGAAGAAGAACGAGGTCGAGGCGCAGGAAAACCCGCTGGGCATCGTGCGCTCGAAGAAGCTCTATGAAGTGCAGAAGTACGTGCAGCTCACCGCGCACGTCTACGACACGCTGGGCATCGTGATCGGCAAGGCCGCGTGGGCGAAGCTTTCGGCGCCGCAGCAGGCCATGGTCGAGAAAACGCTGGCCGATACCGCGAAGTGGACCAACGTCGGCGTGATCGCGGGCGAACTGGAAGACGAGCAGTTCCTGCGCGGCAAGGGCATGACGGTGTCGCCGGTGAACCGGCAGCTGTTCCTGGAACGCATCGCCAAGCGTTCGACGCCCGAGCAACTGGGTGCGCGGCCGGGCGACTTCCGGCGGCTGCAGGCGCTGGCCTCGGGCGCGAACTGACGGCGTTGTCTCGCGTGCGGCTCATGCGCGGCGGCTGAGACCCCGCTTCCTGGCGGAAGCTGTTGGCGTGCACCTCGGCGATGTCGGCGGCGTCGACAAACTCGCGCAGAGGCTCGACGAAACCTTGGAGCGCCCCGCCGCGCCGGGTTCGCAGGAGCCGGCCAGCTCCGCCGCAAACGAAGCCTCTGGCTCGACAGTGTTCAGGCGGGCTCGAAGGCGCGCAGCAGTGCGTGCGACAGGTCGGCGGCGAGCGCTTCGCGCTGCGGTGATGCGCGCCAGAAGATGCGGGTGGCCGCGTTGCCGCCGGCTTCCCAGTCCGGGTGGTTGCGCGCCGGTTGCGCGGCGCGCACGGCGGCTGCGGTAGCTTGCACAACGGCGTCGTTCACGGCGCCTTCGGCCGCACCTTCTGTCGCTGCACCGGCGCTGATGCGCTGCGTGGCCGCATGCCCGCGCTGCTCCAGCGCCTGCGTGAGCTTCAGCTGCCAGGCCACCAGCGCGAACAGCACGCCGTCTTCCACCGTGAGCTCGTGCATGTCGCGCAGCTTGTTGGCCAGCTTGCGCCCGAGCGGGCCCCAGCCCTGCGACACCGCACCGCCGATGGCGCCGCCGAGCGCCGCACCGGCGCCCAGCGAGAGGCCGGCCACGGCCAGGTCGGCGACCACGCCCACGGCCGCGCCGATGACCGCGCCCTTGCCCAGGCGCAGGCCGGCGTCCTTCATGGCCTCGGGGTTGAAGAAGTCGAGCGTCCAGCGGCCTTCGACCATCGGCAGCGGCGCCTCGTCGGCGTCGCCCTGGCGAAAGCCGTAGAGCGCGAGCAGGTCGTCGGTGCAGTGCTGCGCCTTGTCGAACACCGCCTTCTGCAAGGCGGTGACGAGCGCCTGCCGCCGGACGGTGTCGGCGAACTCGGTGGCCGACACCGTGCGGCGCACGGCCGCGGCGTCGACCAGCAGGTCGGCAATGCGCGTGCAGGCCGACTGGCGGCGCTGCGCGGCCTCGGTGTCGAGCGCGTCGACCACGCCGCGCAGCAGCTCGCGGCGATCGCGCAGCAGGGTGGCGAGGTCGTTGTACAGGTCGTGTTCGGCGCCGACGAAGGGCGCGGCCGCATCGAAGCGAACCTGCACGTGCAGGCCGTAGGCCGACAGCAGTTCCTTCCAGGCCGGCTCGCGGCTGGCGGCGTCGCGCACGAAGTTGAGCACCGGCAGCACGGGGCGCGCGCAGGAGTTGAGCAGCTCGATCTCGTCGCGGAACTTGGGCAGCACCGGCTCGCGCACGTCGATGACCAGGAAGGCGGCGTCGATGTCGAGCATGGTGCGCAGCACCTTGGCCTCCTGCTCGAACACGCCGTGGGCCTCGGGCCCCTGCAGGAAGCGGCGGATGCGCTCGGGCGGCGTGGCCTGCGCGTCGAAACCGGCGAGGTGCTCGCGCAGCGCGACGGCGTCTTCGAGGCCGGGCGTGTCGAAGAAGCGCACCGCGGCGGCGCCGTTCACCTCGAGGTCGACCGATTCGACATGGCGCGTGGTGCCGGGCCGGTCGGACACCTCGCCGAAATGCACGCGCCGCGTGAGCGTGCGCAGCAGCGAGGTCTTGCCGGCGTTGGTGTGGCCGACGACGGCGATGCGCAGGGGCTGCGTCTGCTGTTGTGCGGTCATGGCGTTGTGGCGGCTTCGTGCAGCGCGGCGTCGAGGCGGTCGCTGGCCGCGATGCGTTCCAGGCCGGTGTCGCGCAGCCAGTCGAGCCAGCGCCGCACCGCGCTCTCGCCCGGTGCATCGGCCAGCCACAGCCGGCATTCGCCGCAGTGCGCCAGCACCTCGCGCAGGAAGCGTTCGGTGCCGCGGTCGGGGCTCGAGGCGGCGTGGCACACCAGCAGCACGGTGCGCGGATGCACGCGCGCCAGTTGGTCGAGCAGCGCGCGGCGGGCCGGCCCGCTGCCGTCGATGCGTTGAATCTCCATGGCGTCGGCTGTCGATGCGGCGGGCAGGGCGGCCGGCGGCCAGGGCGTGTCGGGCGGCAGTTCGAAGCCGATGACGAACAGCACGTCGCGCAGCTGCGCCTCGGACAGGCTGGCCGGCGTGGCGCCGTGCGTGCGGCCGGGGTCGGCATCGACGATGGCGGCCGGCGCCATCGCGGCGAAGCGGTCGAGCAGCTTGCGGTAGTAGGGCTCGCGCCAGTCGGGCTGCAAGGCCTTGCGGCGGCTGCGCCACATGGCGGCGCTCAACAACACGAGCGCCACGCGCGGCAGCAGGCCGTAGACCACGATGCAGCCGGTGAGCCACAGCGCCCAGGTGCGCTGGCCGCCGGTGCTCGCCGCGCCGGGGGCGGCCATGACGGTGGCCGCGTCGGGCACGGGAAAGCCCAGCTTCGCGGGCGCCCAGCCCAGCACCTGGACGGCCTGCACGAAGAAGGCCGGCTCGAGGATGGTGGTTTCCCAACTCAGCGTGTAGCTGCGGAAGGCGAGCGCGAACAGCATCGCGGCCAGCACCACGGCGAACGACAGCGACCAGATGCCGTGGCTCACGAGCCCGAAGGCCCAGGGCAGCAGCCTGGCGCGCGACATCAGCCCCGTGGCCGCGCGCACCAGCATGGGCGCCTGCCCGCGCTTGCCGCCCGCCACGCGCGCGGTGAGCGACAGCCAGATCCACCCGAGCGAGGCGGTGCCGCCGAAGCCCAGCGGCATCCACAGGCCCGCCAGCCACAGCAGCAGCGTGAGCGCGTGCAGGCCCAGCAGGCTCACCAGCGCGACGATCACGTTGATGTGGCGGTCGCCGCCGCCCACCACGTTGCCCGCGAGCCCGAGGCCGGCGGCCACGATCAGCGCGACCATGCCCAGCAGCACCCACGGCGCCCATTGCCGCGCGCGGGCGAGTTCAGCTTGCAGGCCGATGCGCTCGCCGAGCTGGAGCGCGCGTTCGGTGACTTGCGCGTGGCCGTCGGCCGGGCGCGAGGCGGCGATGCGCATGGCTTGCGCGTCGTCGAGCGGGCCGTTCTGTTCGGCCCATCGAACCGCCTCGGTGATGACCGCATCCGAAAAAACTGGGTCGCGCAATGCGGTGTTGGTCAACAGGGTCCCTTCGCGAATGACGAGGCCCCGTGCAGTGACGGGGCGCGCAAATTATGCCCGGCGCGCCACGGGCGACCATGAGAAACGGGGCCGCGAACGGCCCCGTTGTCCAAGGTAGAGAGAGCAGCTGCCGCTGGCCTCGTCTCAGCGCAGGCCGAAGAACGAAAGCACGGCGACCACGACCACGACCAGACCGACGATGTAGATGATGGAATTCACGCGAGGACTCCTTTGTGTTGAATATGTATTCAGCTTCGTCGCAAGGCCACGGAAAGACTGTCGGCAAGGGGCGGCGTGTGCTGTAGGACTCGCAAAGCGAGCGGCGCAGGCATCGCCCCGCGCCAAGGGGTTTCCCGTGGGTTGTCCGAGGAATGTGACGATTGTTTGCAATGGGCAACGGGCGCCCACGCAAGACTCGGCGCCTCTTTGTGAAGCCGACCTCATGCGACCTGCCGAGCCCCCGATCTCCAGCCTTTCAAGCCCCTCCACGCCGCCCACCCGGTTCACGGGCGCCGACCCCGTTCATCCCGGCGCCCGCCCGCTTCGCGAGCCCGGCGCGCCCGAAGCCCCCGCGGTGCGTATCAACGCCCACCTGCTGCCCACGCTGTTCGACCGCCTGCGCGACGAGGCGCCCAGCCGCGGCTCGGAACTGCCTTCGGACTACACCGTGAGCCCGGCGCAGATGCGCGACATCGTGCAGCGCGACCTGGCCTTTCTGCTCAACACCACCAATGCCGAAGACCTGATCGACCGCAAGCGCCACGCCGAGGCCGCGTCATCGACCGTCAACTTCGGCGTGCCGCCGCTGGCGGGCAGCTACCTCTCGCAGCGCAAGTGGGGGGACATCGAACGCATCATCCGCCGCGCCGTGTACGACTACGAGCCGCGGCTCATTCCCGAGACGGTGTCGGTGGTGCCGCTCATGAAGGAAGACGGCGCGGCCGAGGCCTGCAACGTGCTGCTGTTCGAGATTCGCGCGCTGATCAACCTGCAGCCCTATCCGCTGGCGTTCACCGTGCAGAGCGCCGTCGATCTGGAGACCAACCGCATGAGCGTGCTGCATGTGGCGCGCTGAGGCCCACCTTTCATCGCTTTTTCATCACTTCAGGAACCCCGAGCCTCATGGACCCCCGACTCCTCGACTGCTACAACAAAGAGCTGGTCTACATGCGCGAGGCGGCGAGCGAGTTCGCCAGCGCGCACCCGAAGATCGCGCGGCGCCTGGGCATGCACGGCATCGAGGTGGCCGACCCCTACGTGGAGCGGCTCATCGAGTCGTTCAGCTTCCTGTCGGCGCGCATGCAGATCAAGCTCGATGCGGAGTTTCCGCGCTTCACCCAGCGCCTGCTCGAGGTGCTGTACCCCAACTACCTGAGCCCCACGCCGTCGATGGCGGTGGCGCAGCTGCACCCGAGCGTGAAGGAGGGTGACTTCACGCGCGGCTTCGTGGTGCCGCGCGGCACGGCCTTTCATGCGCGCGTGCCCGCCGGCGAGGAAACGCCGTGCGAGTTCCGCTCCAGCCAGGACGTGACGCTGTGGCCCGTCGAGATCGCCGATGCCAGGCTCACCGGCGCGCCGCCCGACATTCCCGCGCTGGAGCGCTACCTGCCGCCGCACGTGCAGGTGACGGGCGCACTGCGCCTGCGCTTGCGCATCGTGGGCGAGATGAACTTCAGCACGCTGGCGGGCCTCGATCGCCTGCCGATCTACCTGCGCGGCAACGAGCAGGTGGCCTCGCACCTGTTCGAACTGCTGCACACCTCGGCGGTGGCCACCTTCGTGGGCGAGCCCGGCAAGCTGACGGAACGGCCCCACGTGGTGACCGAAGGCGCGCTGGTGCACGAAGGCCTGGGCCCGGGCGAGGGGCTGCTGCCGCTCGAATGGAACACCTTCCACGGCCACAACCTGCTGCACGAGTACTTCGCGTGCCCCGAGCGCTTCTATTTCTTCACGCTCACGCAGTTGGCACCGGGGCTGGCGCGCGTGCACGGCAAGGAGGTCGAGATCGTCGTGCTGCTGGGCAAGCCGCCGGGCGCCTTGGGCGCGCTGGTCGACGCGGGCCAGTTCGCGCTGTTCAGCACGCCGGTGGTCAACCTGTTCGAGCGGCGCACCGACCGCATCGAGCTCGACGAGGCGCAACCCGAGTTCCACCTGGTGCCCGACCGCTCGCGCCCGCTCGACTTCGAGGTGTACGCGGTGCGGCGCATCGCGGGGCAGCAGGCGCAGACCACGGCCGAACTCGAATTTCGCCCGCTCTACCAGACGCTCAACGAGGACGAGGGCAACTACGGCCGCTACTTCTCGGTGCGCCGCGAGCCGCGGCTGGTGTCGAACACCGCGCGCAAGTACGGCACGCGCACGCCGTACATCGGCACCGAGGTGTTCCTGTCGCTGGTCGACCAGCACGAGGCGCCGTACCCCGAGCGCCTGCGCTACCTCTCGGTGAAGGCGCTGCTCACCAACCGCGACCTGCCGTGCCTCGTGCCGCGCAACGGGCATGCCGATCTGGCCGTGTCCGACTCGGTGCCGGTGTCGGCGGTGGGGCTGATCCGCCCGCCGAGCACGCCCAAGTCGCCGTTCGCGCAGCGCGAGATCGCGTGGCGGCTGATTCGCCAGCTGGGCTTCAACCACCTGCCGCTGGCCGACATGCCGCACCGCGAGGGCGCGCAGGCGCTGCGAGACATGCTGCGGCTGTTCGTCACGGCCGACAACGACGTGCTGGGCCGGCAGATCGACAGCCTCGTCGGCTCGCGCATCGAGCCCGTGACGCGGCGCCTGCCGGGCGCGGGGCCGCTGATCTACGGGCGCGGCGTGCAGTGCACGCTCAGCGTTGACGAAGAGGGCTTCTCGGGCACCAGCCCCTACCTGCTGGGCCTGGTGCTGGAGCATTACCTGGCGCGGCACGTGAGCATCAACGTGTTCACGCAGACGGTGCTCGAGTCGATGCAGCGCGGCACCGTGGCCAGGTGGCCGGTGCGCATGGGCGGCCGCGGAGTCGTCTGACGGGGCTTCAGCCCTTCTTTGCGGGCCTTGCGGAATTTGAAGGCCTTGCGGGCCCCAGCGCCTGCTCGACCAGCCAGCGCATGGCGGCGCGAACCTCCTTGGCGTCGGCGCCGGCGTCGATCTCCAGCGCCGCGCGGTCGAAGGCGGCTGACAGCAACTGCGACAGCGCATCCACCGAGACCTCGCCGCGCCCCATGCCGGCGCGCTTGAGGCCCTCGCGCAGCGAGTGCGCCGCATTGGCATCGTCGATCGCCATGGTCTCGGCCACGCCCAGCACGGCGGGGCCGTCGACCAGCAGCAGCCGCGTGCGGCCCGGGACGGTCATGGCGCCCAGGTAGGCCTCGCTGCCTTCGAGCAAGGCTTCGCGCGGGTCCAGTTGCTTGGGCGTGGCGGCTTCGATGTCGGCCGCCACGGCCATCGCCTCGCGCGCCAGCACCTGGCGGAACAGGTCGCGCTTGTCCGCGAAGTGGTGGTACAGCGCGCCGCGGGTGATGCCCGCGGCCAGCGCGATTTCAGGGGTGGAGGTGTCGCCGTAGCCCTTGCTGACGAAGAGGGCGCGCGCCGCTTCGAGCAGCGCGAGCTGGGTGTTTTCGGTGCGTTCGCGGTTGGTGGCCATGGCGGGTAATTTACATGCAGGCTGTCTGTAGGTTAGTATTTAACGTACGTACAGTCTGTATGTTTCATGGAAAGGACCCTCCGATGAAAGTCACGAGCTACTACCCCGTCGTCATGACCCGCGACGTGGCCGGCACCGCCGCCTTCTACCAGTCGCACTTCGGCTTCGTGCCGCTTTTCACCAGCGACTGGTACGTGCACCTGCAGCTGGCGGACCAGCCTTCGGTGAACCTGGCCGTGCTGGACGGCCGCCACGAGACCATTCCCGAGGCGGCGCGCGGCCAGGTGGCGGGCGGGCTGCTGCTGAACTTCGAGGTGGACGACCCCGACGCGGTTCACGACCGGCTACAAGCCGCCGGCCTGCCCATCCTGCTGCCGCTGCGCGACGAGGCCTTCGGCCAGCGCCACTTCATCACGCGCGACCCGAACGGCGTGCTGATCGACATCATCAAGCCGATTCCGCCGAGCGGCGAGTTCGCCGCGCAGTACGAGGCCGGCGCGCTGCCGACCTGAACGCCTTCATCAGGCCCGCAGCGCCTCTTCCTCGTCGAGGTTGTCGCCCAGGAAGCCGCCGCTCTGGTGCGCCCACAGCCGCGCATAGAGTCCGCCGCGCGCCATCAGCGTGCGGTGGTCGCCTTCCTCGACCACGCGGCCTTCGTCGAGCACGATCAGGCGGTCCATTGCCGCGATGGTCGACAGCCGGTGCGCAATGGCGATCACGGTCTTGCCTTCCATCAGCGTGTACAGGCTCTGTTGGATGGCGGCCTCCACCTCGGAGTCGAGCGCGCTGGTGGCTTCGTCGAGCAGCAGGATCGGCGCGTCCTTGAGCATCACGCGCGCAATGGCCACGCGCTGGCGCTGGCCGCCCGACAGCTTCACGCCGCGTTCGCCCACGTGCGCCTCGTAGCCGCGGCGCCCGGTGGCGTCGCCCAGCGTCTGGATGAAGTCGTGCGCCTCGGCACGCCTGGCCGCCGCCTCGATCTGCTCCTGCGGCGCGTCGGGCCGGCCATAGGCAATGTTGTCCGACACCGAGCGGTGCATCAGCGAGGTGTCCTGCGTGACCATGCCGATGTGGCTGCGCAGCGAGTCCTGCGTGGCGTGCGCGATGTCCTGCCCGTCGATCAGGATGCGCCCGCTCTCGAGGTCGTGAAAGCGCAACAGCAGGTTCACCAGCGTCGACTTGCCCGCGCCCGAGCGGCCGACCAGGCCGATCTTCTCGCCGGGCTTCACCGTCAGGTTCAGGTCGTCGATGACGCGGCGGCCACCATCTTGGTCGCTCAGGCCGTAGCGGAAGCTCGCATGCTCGAAGCGCACCTCGCCGCGCGGCACCTCGAGCACCTTGGCGTCCGTCGCGTCGAGCACGGTGCGCGGGCGCGACAGCGTCTTCATGCCGTCCTGCACCGTGCCGATGTTCTCGAACAGGCTCGTCATCTCCCACATGATCCAGTGCGACATGCCCTGCAGCCGCAGCGCCATCGCGGTGGCCGCGGCCACCGCGCCCACGCCCACCGTGCCGTGCGACCACAGCCACAGCGCCATGCCGGCCATGCCGGCGGTGAGGCCCATGCTCAGCGTGTGGTTGACGATTTCGAAGGCGCTCACCAGCCGCATCTGGCCGTAGCCGGTCTTCATGAAATCGCGCATGGCGTCGCGCGCAAAGCCCGCTTCGCGGTGCGTGTGCGAGAACAGCTTGACCGTGGCGATGTTGGTGTACGCGTCGGTCACGCGGCCGGTCATGAGCGCGCGGGCGTCGGCCTGCGCCTTGCCGACCTTGCCCAGGCGCGGCACGAAGTACGCGAGCGAGGCGATGTACAGCGCCAGCCAGATCACGAAGGGCCACACCAGTTGCGCGTCGAGCACGCCCACCAGAATGATCATGGTGGCCACGTACACGCCCATGGCGACCAGCACGTCGGCCAGCACGAACACGGTGTCGCGCACGGCCAGCGCGGTCTGCATCACCTTGGCCGTGATGCGGCCCGCGAACTCGTCCTGGTAGAAGGCCATGCTCTGGCCCAGCATCAGCCGGTGGAAGTTCCAGCGCAGGCGCATCGGCAGGTTCACCGCCAGCGTCTGGTGCTTCACGATGGTCTGCAGCGCCACCACGCCGATGCTGATCGCCAGGAACGCGGCCAGCCACAGCAGCGTGTCGCCGCGCTCGGCCCACAGGCGCGAAGGCACCTGCCCGCCGAGCCAGTCGACGATGCGCCCGAGGATGGCGAACAGCGCCGCCTCGAAGGTCGACATCAGCGCGGTGAGCACCGCCATGACGGCGATCTTGCCGCGCACGCCGTGCGTGCAGGCCCACAGGAAGGCGAAGAAGCCCTGTGGCGGCAGCGTGGGTTCGGCGGCGGGGTACGGTTGGAGGAGTTTTTCGAAGAAGCGGAACAAGGACACGGTCTCCCAGAGAGCTCAGGACTTTAGCCGTGCCTGCATGACCTTGCCCCGAAAAGGTGCGTTCTGCGGCGCTTTCGCCGGCGCCTGCGCGCCGAGCCGCTCGCTCAGGAAGTCGATGAAAGTTCGCAGTTTGGGCGACATGTACTGCCGGCTCGTGTACACGGCGAACAGCGTGACCGGCATCGATTCGAACTCCGGCAGCAGCCGCACCAGCCGGCCCTGCGCGATGTCCTCGTCGATCAGCCACAGCGGCATGAAGGCGATGCCCATGTCCGCATGCACCGCGTGCAGCGTGAGCGTGGTGTCGTCCGAGCGCATGGCCGGCGCCAGCCGCAGCGGGAACATGCGCCCGCCCGGGCCCTTGAGCGCGAGGTTCTCCAGGTTCACGTAGCTCGGAACGATGGCGCCCAGCTTCGCCAGGTCGGCGGGCAGCGCCGGAACGCCGCCCTTGCGCGCCAGGTAGGCCGGCGTGCCCGCCAGGTAGAAGGGCACGCGGCACAGCGGCCGGGCAATCAGCGCGGGCGAGGGCTCCTGCGTGGCGCGCAGCGCAAGGTCGTAGCCGTCGGCGGCAAGGTCGACCTTGCGGTTCTCCAGATGCATGTCGACCAGCACCTCGGGGTACTTTTCGCGGTAGTCGGCCAGCACGCGCGCGAAACGCGGCGTGGCACACCACACGGGCGCGCTCACCTTGAGCTGGCCGCGCGGGGTGTCATGGGTCTGGCCGATGGCGGCCTCGGCCGCGTCGAGCAGGTCGAGCGCGCGCCGGCTCTGCTCGTACCAGGCGGTGCCGGCCTCGGTCAGGCTCAGGTGGCGGCTGGAGCGGTGCAAGAGGCGCGCGCCCAGCGATTTCTCGAGTTGCGCGACATGCTTGCTGGCCATGGGCGGCGACATGCCCAGGCGCCCGGCGGCTGCCACGAAGCTGCCGGCCTCCACGACTTCGCGGAACACCCGCAGGCTGGTCATTCGGTCCATGTTCGGTCCATCGGCACACCTTTCAATCTTTCCTGCCAGGAACTTGGCCGGCGCATCGTAGCCTGCCGGTTTCCTGAAAGGAAATGTCGCGGCGCCGCCGGGCCGCGCTTGTGCTGCTGCGATCGGCCGGTCCGCTTGCCCCACGCGGCGAAAGCCTACCGGCGCCCCCGGCGCATGCCCACGGCTTCCCGGCACCGGCGCCGTAGCCTCGTCCGACCGCAGCAACGAACCGGAGACCCGAGCGATGCCTTTCGATCTGGAACGCTTTCTGAGCGCGCAGGCGCCGGTGCACGAGGCCGTGTGCGCGGAACTCGCCGCCGGGCGCAAGGCGAGCCACTGGATGTGGTTCATGTTTCCGCAGCTGCGCGCGCTGGGCCGCAGCCCGACCGCGAAGTTCTTCGGCATCGAGGGGCTGGACGAGGCGAAGGCCTACTGGGCGCATCCGGTGCTGAGCGAGCGGCTCGCCCTGTGCACGCAGCTCGTGCTCGACGTCCGCGGCCGGAGCATCCACCAGATCTTCGGCTCGCCCGACGACATGAAGCTGCACTCGTGCATGACGCTGTTCGAAGCGGCGGCTCCGGAAGAGGCTCGCTTCGCCCGGCTGATCGAGCAAGGTTTCGGTGGCGTGCGGGACGACAACACCCTTGCGCTGCTGCGCCCGCAGGGGCGGCAACCCGGCTGAGGTGGTGTCCGACCTGGAGAAGGGAAACAGGCTCGCGATGCGCAGGCGTTCGGGCGCCAAACCTTCCAACCATTCCATCCAAATCCGGTCCATCCGAATCCAGTCCATCCAAAGGAGCACCCCATGAGCAGCACACCCCTCGGTTCCGGCGACGGAACCCGCCCCACCACCGGCGGTGGCGTCGACAACATCGGCGGCGGCGAGAAGTTTTCTTCCACGAAGAACAAGGCCGGCGAAGACGTTTCCGGCCCGGCACCGAAGGAGCGGATGCAGTCCAAGCGCAAGAGCGCGGAGGCCAGCCAACGCGACGACTCCGCGCCACTCGGCCTGGCTGAAGACCTCACGCCGGAGACCAACCGGGAGCCCGGGGGAGGCAGCGAGCCCGCCGGCGACTCGGCCTCCCGCGAAGAAGCGATCCGCCGTGCCGCGTACGACGCCTACCAGCGCAGGGGCGGCGAGGGCGGTCATGAAACGCAAGACTGGCTGGAGGCCGAAGCCGAGGTGGACCGCCAGCACGCCGCGAAACGGTGAGCGACCAACCAGGAGCGGGCAGCTTGCCGTCTCGCGGTCGAACGGCCTCGATGCAAGCGGCCTTCCGCCCTACAGGCAGCGCGCGAAGAACGGACTAGAACCCGAGCACTCAACACACAAACCTGGAGTTACCGATGGCAGCACCTTCCGCAAGCAACAAGTCCGCGCTGGCTGGCGCACCCGCCTCGTCGAGCGAAGTGGCGCCCGACCTCGACCAGCCGAGCCACGAGACGCAGAAGTTCGGCGAGATCGTCAAGATGCCCAACGGGCTGTCCGAAAAGGTCTGCAAGGGCAGCGTGGCGCTGCTGAACCAGTGCCTGGCCGACACCATCACGCTGCGCGACATGTACAAGAAGCACCACTGGCAAGTGGTCGGCCCCACGTTCAACCAGCTGCACCTGATGTACGACCAGCACTTCGAGGCGCAGGTGCTGCTGGTGGACATCCTCGCCGAGCGCATCCAGCTGCTGGGCGGCATCGCGCTGGCCATGGCGGCGGACATTGCCGAGACCACGAAGATCAAGCGCCCGCCGCGCGGCCGCGAGCCGGCCGCCGTGCAGATCCGCCGGCTGGCCGAGGCGCACGAACTCATCATCATCGAGGCCCGCAAGGCGGCTAAGGCGGTGGACGAGGCCGGCGACGACGGCAGCAACGACGTCTTCGTGAGCAACATCCTGCGCACCAACGAACTGCAGGTGTGGTTCCTGACCGAGCACCTGGTGGCGGCGTCGCCGGTCACGGCCTGAGCCGTTCCGGCTTTCGGGTGGGGGCCGTACGCTATCGCCCATGGACGATCAACGCAACGACCCCTCCTATTCCGCGCACCCTGTCGGCCGCTTCGTGCGCGTGCGCGGCGCGCGCGAGCACAACCTCAAGGACGTCGACGTCGACATCCCGCGGGATTCGCTCGTGGTGTTCAGCGGCATCTCCGGCTCCGGCAAGTCGTCGCTGGCGTTCGGCACCTTGTATGCCGAGGCCCAGCGGCGCTACCTCGAGTCGGTGGCGCCGTATGCGCGCCGCTTGATCGACCAGGTCGGCGTGCCGGCCTTCGACAGCATCGAGGGCCTGCCGCCGGCCGTGGCGCTGCAGCAGCAGCGCGGCACGCCGAGTGCGCGTTCTTCGGTGGGCAGCGTCACGACCCTGTCGAGCCTGTTGCGCATGCTCTATTCGCGAGCCGGCGACTATCCCGCGCGGCAGCCGATGCTGTACGCGGAAGACTTCTCTCCCAACACGCCGCAGGGCGCCTGCCCGGTGTGCCACGGCCTGGGGCGCGTTTTCGAGGTGACCGAGCAGTCGATGGTGCCCGACGATTCGCTCAGCATCCGCGAGCGCGCCGTGGCCGCGTGGCCGCCGGCCTGGCACGGGCAGAACCTGCGCGACATCCTGGTGACGCTGGGCCACGACGTCGACAAGCCCTGGCGCGACCTGCCGAAGAAGACGCGCGACTGGATCCTGTTCACCGACGAGCAACCGACGGTGCCCGTGTATGCCGGCTTCACGCCGGCCGAGACGCGCGCCGCACTGCGCAGCAAGACGGAGCCGAGCTACCAGGGCACCTTCATGGGCGCGCGCAAGTACGTGTTGCACACCTTCGCCACCACGCAAAGCGCGCTCATGAAGAACCGCGTGTCCCGCTTCATGGTGGGCGCGCTGTGCCCGTCGTGCAAGGGCAAGCGGCTCAAGAAGGAGGCCTTGTCGGTGCGCGTGGCGGGCCACGACATCGGCGAGATATCGCAGATGCCCCTGGGCGAGTTGTCGCGCGTGCTGGCGCCGGTGGCCGCGGGCAAGCTGCCCGGGCAGTCGGAAGAAAAGCGCATCGCGGCGCAGCGCCTCGCCCACGACCTGCTGGAGCGCGTGGGCACGCTGCTCGACCTGGGCCTGGGCTACCTGTCGCTCGACCGGCGCACGCCGACCCTGTCGCCCGGCGAACTGCAGCGGCTGCGGCTGGCCACGCAGATCCGCTCGAACCTGTTCGGTGTGGTCTATGTGCTCGACGAGCCCTCGGCCGGCCTGCACCCGGCCGACGGCGAGGCGCTGGTGGTGGCGCTCGACATGCTCAAGCGCGCGGGCAACTCGCTCTTCGTGGTCGAGCACGACCTGTCGCTGATGCGGCGCGCGGACTGGCTGGTCGATGTCGGGCCGGAAGCCGGCGAGAAGGGCGGTGTCGTGCTGTACAGCGGGCCGCCGCAAGGCCTGCGCGGGGTGGCGGGCTCGCACACCGCGCGCTACCTCTTCGGGGAACGCACGGCGCACCCGAAAGCGCCGCGCCCGCCCGCCGGCTGGCTCAGGCTGGCCGGCATCTCGCGCAACAACCTGAGCAGGCTGAGCGCCGAATTTCCGCTGGGCGTGCTGACCGCGGTGACGGGTGTGTCGGGCTCGGGCAAGTCGAGCCTGGTGACGCAGTCGCTGGTCGAGCTGGTGTCGGCGCACCTGGGCCATGAGCCGCCCGAAGCCGAAGAGGAAGCATCGGGCGAACCGTCGGTCATGCAGCGCGCCACGGGCCGCATCGTGCAGGGCATGGAGAACATCCGCCGGCTGGTGCGCGTCGACCAGAAGCCCATCGGCCGCACGCCGCGCTCCAACCTCGCGACCTACACCGGGCTCTTCGACCATGTGCGCAAGCTGTTCGCCGGCACCCCGGCCGCGCGGAGGCACCGCTACGACGCCGGGCGCTTCTCGTTCAACGTGGCCAAGGGCCGCTGCCCTGACTGCGAGGGCGAGGGCTTCGTCAGCGTCGAGCTGCTGTTCATGCCCAGCGTGTACGCGCCGTGCCCCACCTGCCATGGCTCGCGCTTCAACCCGCAGACGCTGAAGGTGACGCTGCGCGGCAAGACGATTGCGCAGGTGCTGGGCATGACGGTCGACGAAGCGCACGCGTTCTTCGAGGCCGACGCCGCGGTGGAACGCCCGTTGCGCCTGCTGCGCGCCATCGGCCTGGGCTACCTGCGGCTGGGCCAGCCCGCCACCGAGCTGTCGGGCGGCGAGGCGCAGCGCATCAAGCTCGCGACCGAACTGCAGCGCGCGCAGCGCGGCGACACCCTGTACGTGCTCGACGAGCCCACCACCGGCCTGCATCCGGCCGACATGGACCGGCTCATGGTGCAGCTCAACGAGCTGGTGGACGCCGGCAACACCGTCATCGTGGTGGAGCACGAGATGCGCTGGGTCGCGGCCTGCGACTGGGTGATCGACATGGGGCCGGGCGCCGGCGGTGAAGGCGGGCGCATCGTGGCCGTGGGGCCGCCGCGCGCGGTTGCGGCGGTGGAGGCGAGCCGCACCGCGCCCTACCTTCGCGCGTGGCTGGAAGAAGATGTGCCCGACGTGCCCGACGTGCCCGACGTGCCCGACGTGCCCGACGTGCCCGACGTGCCCGACGTGCCCGACGTGCCCGACGCACTCGCATGACCGCAGCCTAAGCCGAAGCCGGGCTTCGTCCTACCCGGCGCGCACTTCGCGCTGCCTACATTGCATTGCATGGAGACGCGAGGTGCGGCTCCTTCCAACATCCGCTTCAAGAGGGACTTCCAATGAAAAAACATCTTCTGGTTCTGGCGATTGCATCGAGCTGCTTTGCCATGGCTTCCGCCAATGCCATGACGAAGGACGAATACAACGTTGCCAAGGAAAAGATCTCGGCCGACTACAAGGTCGCCAAGGCCAAGTGCGACACCCTGAAGGACAACGCCAAGGATGTCTGCGAGAAGGAAGCCAAGGGCGTGGAAAACGTGGCCAAGGCCCAGCTGGAGCAGGACTACAAGCCGACGCCCGGCCACGCCAAGAAGGTGGCCGAAGAAACCGCCACGATGAACTACGACGTTGCCAAGGAAAAGTGCGACGACCAGTCCGGCGATGCCAAGAGCGCCTGCGTGAACCAGGCCAAGGCCGACCACGACAAGGCCAAGGCCGACATCAAGGCAATGAAGGGCTGACCCGCTGCCGTACGATGAAGAAGAGCGCCTCCGGGCGCTCTTTTTTTGCCGGTCGGCCGCGTCGGAAGTGCCACGAAAGGCCGGTACCAACAAAAGAAAAATCGCACGATGTCGCTTTCCCGATCGCCCAGCAGCGCCACGACCTTGCAGCTCCCTTCGTGGATCCAGCAGGCCATCGACGGCCTGGCGTCGGACATGCTGAGCCCGCCGGGCGTGTCGGCGGTCGACTTCACGCAGCCGCGGGGAGAGCCCGCGCTGGCACCGCACGGCTCGATGTCCTGGAAGATCTTCAAGAACCCGGTGGCCATGTTCGTGGGCGGCGTCGCGGCCGTGATCCTCGAGCTTGCGCAGCCGCGCGTGCGCACGGGCGTGTGGGAGCACTCCACGTTTCGCACGCAACCGTTGGCAAGGCTGCAGCGCACCGGTCTCGCGGCCATGGTGACGGTGTATGGCGCCAGCAGCGTGGCGCAGAAGATGATCGCGGGCGTCGTTCAGCGCCATGGCCAGGTGCACGGGCAGACACCCGCGGGCGATGCGTACGCGGCCACCGATGTCGAGCTGCTGAGCTGGGTGCAGGCCACGGCGGGATTCGGTTTCGCGCATGCGTTCGATGCCTGCGTGCGGCCGTTGAGCCCCGACGAATTCGACCGCTTCTATTTCGAGGGCGCACCGGCCGCGCGTTTGTACGGCGCCCTGCAGGCCCCCACGTCGCGCAGCGAGATGCAGGCGCTGTTCGACAGCATGGCCGACCGCCTGGGGCCGTCGCCCGTCATCTTCGAATTCCTCGAGATCCTCCGGCGCACGCCCATCCTGCCCAGGGCGCTGCGGCCAGCACAGTGGCTGTTGATGCGGGCGGCCGTGGAGATCGTGCCGCCGCCGTTGCGTGAACACCTGGGGCTTGGCCGCGCCTATGGCCTGAACGGCTTTGAAAGGCGACTGGTGCGATGGAGCGGGAGCCTTGCCGACCGGGTGATGCTGGCCCAAAGCCCCGCCGTGCAGGCGTGCCGGCGGCTCGGATTGCCCGACAACTATCTCTATCGGCGAGTCAACGAGTGACGGCGGTCGCGCCGCCGAATGTGCCGGTTCTTCCTGTTCTCGATGTTTCCTGACAGGAACCGATTCGATGCATCGCAGCCTGTCGATTTCCTGCGGGGAAATGTCTACAGTCGATGCAACGCTTGAAGGAGCATCGACTTGACCCACGACCAAACGAACACATCGCAGCTTTCGAGATTGCCCACGTACTTCATCTCGCACGGCGGCGGCCCCTGGCCGTGGATGAAGAAGGAAATGGGCCCGACCTACGACCAGCTCGCGGCCTCGCTGGCCGACATGCCGCGCCAGATCGGCCGCACGCCCAGTGCCATCCTCATGGTGTCGGCGCACTGGGAGGCGCCCGTCTTCGCGGTGCAGGGCAACCCCAAGCCGCCCATGATCTACGACTACGGCGGCTTCCCGGCCCACACCTACGAGGTGCGCTACGACTCGCCGGGCTCGCCGCAACTCGCGCAGCGCGTGCAGTCGCTCATTGCCGAGGCCGGCCTGCCGGTGCAGATCGACCCCGAGCGCGGCTACGACCACGGCATGTTCTCGCCGATGGCCGCGATCTACCCGAAGGCCGACGTGCCGGTGGTGCAGCTGTCGCTGCGGCGCGGGCTCGACCCGGCCGAGCACCTCGCGCTGGGCCGCGCGATCGCGCCGCTGCGCGACGAGCACGTGCTGATCGTGGGCAGCGGGCTGAGCTATCACAACCTGCGCAACTTCGGCCCGCAGGCGCACGGCGTGTCGAAGGCTTTCGACGACTGGCTCGATGCGGCGGTGGCCAATGGCTTGCCCACCGAGCGCAGCGCGCAGCTGCTCGACTGGGCTTCAGCGCCCGCGGCGCGCATGGCGCATCCGCGTGAAGAGCACCTGATTCCGCTGATGGTGGCGGTCGGCGCGGCCGAGGCCGAGGCCGGCGAGCGCGTCTATCACGAGGAGACCTTCATGGGCGGGCTCGTGGTGTCGAGCTTCCGGTTCGGGGAAGCGGCCGCCTAAAAAGAAGACAACGAAGAAGCGCGGCCCGTTCCGTTCAGTCAGCGGCCGGGCCCTGCCGCCCCGCCTCAGCTGTTGCGGCGCTGCACCCCATCGGCATCGACCAGCCCCACGCGCGTCTGCCGCCCCCACGTCCCGCGCCCCGTCAGGAACGTCCACCAGCCCCAGGCCGCACCCGTGTGGCGCAGGATCTGGAAGGTGAAGGGCTCGACCAGCGCGGCCGCGAAGGCCTGCATGAAGTTGGCTTCGCTGCTGTGGCCGATCCAGCGGCGGTACAGGTACACCGACCACAGGTGAAAGGCGAGGTCGAGCACGATCTTCGCGCCGATCACGCCGGCCACCGGCGCCAGCACGCCGAATTCGCCGCGCACCAGGTACACCAGCAGCAGTGCGAAGGCGGCCAGGCCGTACAGCGGCTGCAGCGTGTCGATGGCCTTCACGGGCAGCATCGCAATGCCGAGCCAGCCGTAGCGCCGGTCGCCGACCATGGCGCGGTACCAGTACTGCGTCTGCAGGAAGCCGCCGAACCAGCGCCGGCGCTGGCGCAGGAAGGCGCCGGTGCTGCTGGGCGCGTCGGTGTGCGCCTGCGCGTCGCCGAGCACGCGCACGGTCCACGGCAGGCCGTGGGCCTGGGCGTGGCGGTGCAGGCGGTGGATGAGTTCGTAGTCCTCCACCAGGCAGTCGGTGTCGAAGCCGCCCACGGCGCGCACCGCCTCGGTCCGGAAACCCGCGAAGGCGCCCGAGATCAGCAGCAGCCCATTGACTTGCATCCACGCATAGCGCGAGAGGAAGTTGCGGATGTACTCGTAGGTCTGGAACCACTGGAAGCAGCGCCCCGTCAGGGTGCGGCTGCACACGGGCGTGATGACGCCGGTGGCGGCCACCAGGTTCGGCTCTTCGGTGAAGGCGCGGCGCACGGCGCCGATGGCCTGGCTGTCGAGCAGGGTGTCGCCGTCGACGGTGAGCACGGTGTCGGTGTCGATGCACACGATGGCCGCGTTCAGCGCCACCGCCTTGCCGCCGTGGGGCAGGCGCAGCCAGTAGAGCGAGGGGTGCGTGGCGCTGGCGGCGCTGAGCTCGCCCAGCGGCGGCGCGACCAGGCCGTAGCGCGCGGCCAGCAGCTCGGCCGTGCCGTCGCTGGAGCCGTCGTCGGCAATCACGATGCGGTCGGGCACGTCGCTCTGCCCGAGCAGGGCGGCCAGTGTGACGGGCAGCACGGCGGCCTCGTTGTGCGAGGCGACGATCACGCCCAGCGTGTTGCGGCGCATCGCGGCCGCGGCAGAAGCAGAAGCAGAAGCGGGGCCGGAAGAAGGCGAGGGCCGCTGCCGCAGGATCGGCAGCGTCATCCAGGCCACGAACAGCAGCAGCACGGTGTCGTACAGCACGTAGGCCACGCCGACCGACCAGGCCCGCACGTTGCCGACCTTGAAGGCCATGGCGAAGAGCAGGGCCCACAGCACGAGCACGCCGCCGTGGATCAGCCAGCTCCGCAGCGGGGTGCCGGGGGGAGACAGGCGCGGCGAGGCGGCCGCAAAGGCGCGTTGGAGAGGATCGTTCAAGAGAAGGTGCCCGGGCGAACTGGTCGTTGATACGCAAAAACTCGGCCTGCGGTTTCGAAAGTCCCATGGCAAACCCGGGACAATCGCTCGCGCCACAGACTGAGTCGCCTCACGCCCGAAAATTCCCCGCATGCTCGCACAAACCCGTTACACCCGAACCGCGATCGCGCTGCACTGGCTCATTGCCGTGCTCATGGCCGTCAACATCGCGTTGATCCTGCTGGTCGACCACTACCCCGACGAGTGGGTGCGCCCGGCCGTCGACACCCACAAGTCGATCGGCATCACGGTGCTGGGGCTGGTGCTCCTGCGCATCCTGTGGCGCGCCACGCACAAGCCGCCGGCCATGGCGGGCTCGCTGGGCGCGCTGGAGCGCTTGGCGGCCCATGCGGCCCATGGGGCGCTTTACATCCTGATGATCCTGCTGCCGCTGTCGGGCTGGATGCACGACTCGGCCTGGAAGGACGCCGGCACCCACCCGATGTTCCTGTTCGGCCTGTTCGAGTGGCCGCGCATCGGCTGGATCATGGCCATCGAGCCCGCGCTCAAGGAAACCTGGCACACCGTGCTGGGCGGGGTGCACACCTGGGCGGGTTATGTGCTCTATGTGATCTTCGGGCTGCATGTGCTGGGCGCGCTGAAGCACCAGTTCCTGGACGGCGAGCGCGAGCTGCAAAGGATGTGGCCATGACGCCGCAAGACACTGAAGACGCACGCGCGGTCATCGCCCGCATCGACGCACTCTCGACCCACCACGACCCGGTGCACGAAGGCGTGCGCGTGCGCTGGCGCCGTTTCGGCACCGACACCACGAAGCCGCCGCTGGTGCTGCTGCACGGTGGCCATGGCAGCTGGATGCACTGGCTGCGCAACGCGCAGGCGCTGTCGGCCGGCCGCACGCTGTGGCTGCCCGACATGCCCGGTTTCAACGAATCCGACGCGCCGCCGCGCGTGGCGCCCGGCGAAGACTCGCTGCCGCCGCTGCTCGACGCGCTGGGCGGCACGCTCGACCAGCTCGTCGGCGCGGGCACCCCCATCGACCTGGGCGGCTTTTCCTTCGGCGGGCTGACCGCCGCGCGCTTCGCGGTGAAGCGCGGTGCCATCCGCCGTTTTGCGGTGGTGGGCAGCGGCGGCCACGGCACGTTGCGGCGCATGACGGCGCAGATGATCGACTGGCGCGCCGCCCCCGACCGCGAGGCCGAGCGCGCCGCGCTGCTGAACAACCTGGCCGCGCTGATGCTGCACGACCCGGCGGCCATCGACGCGCTGGCCTTCGAGATCCACGACATCTCGTGCCACGGCACGCGCTTTCGCAGCAAGGAGGTGTCGCAGTCGGGCGGGCTGCAGCAGGCGCTCGACACGCTGGGCGTGCCCACGCTGCTGCTGTGGGGCGAGTTCGACGTCACCGCCGACCCGCGCCCGCTGGTGGCCCGGCTGGTCGCCGAAGGGCCGGCGCGCGAAGGCGTGGTGATCGACGGCGCCGGGCATTGGGCGCAGTACGAGCGCGCCGACGAGGTCAACGCGCACCTGCTGAAGTTCTTCGGCTGAGGCGCCAGAATCCCGGCGTTGCCGCTGCCTGCTGATGTCTACTGGGGCTGCCTCACCAGCCCCAGCTTGCGGATGATGTCGCCCCACTGGTCGTAGGTCGCGCGCGTCAGCGCGGCCAGTGTCGCGGGGCTGGACGACTCGGCCTCGTACGCGCCCTGGCGGAAGAAGTCACGCGTGGCCGGCATGGCCAGCACCTGCGCCAGCGCGGCGTTGAGCTTCTCGACCACCGGTGCCGGCATGCGCGCCGGCCCGTAGAAGCCCAGCCAGCTCGGCATGTCCACGCCGCTCACGCCCTGTTCGCCCATGGTCGGCACGTCGGGCAGCATCGGGCTGCGCCGGGGCGCGGCCACCGCCAGCATGCGGACCTTGCCGGTGGCCGTGTTCTGGATGGCGTTGGGCGCCGCGTCGAAGTAGTACTGCACGCGGCCGGCGAGAAAGTCCTTCGCGGCGTCGGCACCGCCCTTGTAGGGCACGTGCACCACGTCGAGCCCGGCCTGCCGCGCGAAGGCCTCGCCGTAGATGTGCGACGAGGTGCCGGTGCCGAAGGAGGCATAGCTCATCTTTCCCGGGTTGGCCTTGATGTACGCCACCAGCTCCTGCACCGTGCGCGCCGGCACGCTCGTGTGCACGGTCAGCACCAGCGGTCCGCGCGCGCCGAGCGAGATGGGCGTCAGGTCCTTGAACGGGTCGTAGCGCACCTGCGCCAGCGTCTGCGGGTTCTGCGCCACCACGGAAGAGGGCGCGTACATGAGGGTGTAGCCGTCGGGCGCGGCGCGGATCACTTCCTCGGTCGCGAGGATGAAGCTCGCGCCCGGCCGGTTCTCCACGATCACCGGGATCTGCAGCACCTCGCCGAGCTTGTGGGCGACAAAGCGCGCCTGCGAATCCGACGCGCCGCCCGCCGCCAGGCCGAGCACGATGCGCAGCGTGCGGTTCCTGTCGGGGAAGGGCGCGGCGGCGCGGGCGGTCAGCGGCCACATCGGCGCCAGGACCGCAGCGAGCGCACCCAGCGAGACCCCGGCGGTGAACCGGCGGCGACGGAGCATGGCCTGCAGGCCGCTCATTGCTTGGCCAGCCCGACCTGCTGCACCATCGCGCCCCATTGCTCGTAGGTGGCGCGCGTGATGCTCGCGAACTCCTCGGGCGTGGTGGCGCCGGCTTCGTAGCCGCCGCTGCGGTAGAACTCGCGCACCTGCGGCATCGCCAGCACCTTGGTGAGCGCGGTGTTGAGCTTCTCGAGCACGGGCGCAGGCATGCGCGCCGGCCCGTAGAAGCCCAGCCAGCTCGGCAGGTCGAGCCCGGCGTAGCCCTGCTCGGCGAAGGTGGGCACGTCGGGCAGTGCGGCCACGCGCGCGTTGGCCGCCACCGCCAGGATCTTCACCTTGCCCGTGGCCGAGGTGATGACGGCCGACGAGGCCGAGTCGAACATGTACTGCACCCGCCCGCCGATCAGGTCCTTGGCCGCGTCGGAGCCGCCCTTGTACGGGATGTGCACCGCGTCGATGCCAGTCTTCTTCACGAAGGCCTCGCCGTAGATGTGCGACGAGGTGCCCGCGCCGAAAGAGGCGTAGCTCACCTTGCCCGGGTTGGCCTTCACGTAGGCCACCAGTTCCTTCACGTTGTTCACCGGCACGGTGGTGCTCAGCGACAGCACCAGCGGCCCGCGCCCGCCCATCGAGATGGCGGTGAAGTCCTTGAACGGGTCGTACGGCACCTGGCTGAAGGTGTGCGGGTTCTGCGCCATGGTCGACGACGGCGCGTACAGCAGCGTGTAGCCGTCGGGCAGCGCGCGCGAGACCTCGTTGGCCGCCAGCATGGTGCTGGCGCCGGGCTTGTTGTCGACGATCACGCTGGTGTGCAGCACCTCGCCGAGCTTCTGCGCCACGATGCGCGCCTGCGCGTCGGTGCCACCGCCGGCGGTGAAGCCCACGACGATGCGGATCGGCTTGCCGCGCGCCGGAAAGTCCTGCGCCAAGGCCAGCGGCGCCAGGCCCAGGAAGGCCGCGGCGCCCAGGGCCGAGCCAAAGGCACGGCGGGTGCCGTGAAGTTTCTTCATCGATGTCTCCGTTTGGAATTTCTTTTCTTATATTGATCTTGAAAACCATAAAAAGCCATATTCACTAGGGAATACCCCAGAGATATACCTTTTGAGTTTGACAAAATGGAAAGTGAAATCAAAATAAGACGAAACAAGCCAAGCCGAGAACGCATTCATGAAAACTGTCGTCCGCACCGACGAGCGCATCCTGTCTTCCGACATCTTCGACCGCGACAGCCGCGTCAAGCGCCCTGACCACGGCAGCTGGGCCGAGCCCGGCAAGGACATTCCCGTGTACCACCGCTGCGGCGTGCTGGTGGTCGGCGGCGGCCCGTCGGGCACCGCCGCCGCGGCGGCCGCGGCCCGCGCGGGTGCCGACGTGGCGCTGCTGGAACGCTACAACCACCTGGGCGGCCTGTCGACCGGCGGCCTGGTCATCTGGATCGACCGCATGACCGACTGGCAGGGCGAGCTGGTCATTCGCGGTTTCGCCGAAGAGCTGTTCGACCGCCTGCCGGCCGACGCCATTGCCGGCCCGGTGCGCGAAGACTGGGGCTCGCAGGACGCGGCCAAGGCCGCGCACTGGTCGCAGCGCACGGCGGCGTACCACGGCGTGGTCACGTGGTCGCCCACCATCGACCCCGAGCGCCTGAAGCTGCTGTCGCAGGAGATCGTGCTGGAGCGCAAGGTCAAGCTCATCTACCACTCGTGGGCCGCCATTCCCATCGTGCAGGACGGCGCCGTGAAGGGCGTGGTGTTCGAGAGCAAGGAAGGCCGCATGGCCATCATGGCCGACGTGGTGGTCGACGCCACCGGCGACGGCGACCTGTTCGCCCGCGCCGGCGCCGCCTACGTGAACGACATCGAAGAGGCCGATGTGCACCACTGCATGAACACCTCGTGGCTGTTCGGCGGCGTCGACATGAACCGCTGGATCGAATTCAAGGCCGGCCAGCCCGAGGCCTTCACGAACTTCATGGCGCGCGGGCGCGAGGCCTGCGGCCTGTTCGAGCGGCCCTTCGTTTCGTGGCGCAACGACGTGGCGCTGTTCATGGGGCCGCGCCAGTCGGGCTACTCGGCGCTCGACGTGGACGACCTCACCGCGGTGGAAGTGCGCTCGCACCGCGCCATGGCCGCGCACCTGGACTACTTTCGCGCGCATGCGCCCGGCTTCGAAGATGCGTACCTGATGCTCAGCGCGCCGCAGATCGGCGTGCGCCACGCAAGGCGCCTGACCGGCGTGGGCGCCGTGCTGCGCAGCCAGTGGCCCGACGGCGTGCCGCTGGCGGACGAGATCGGCGTGTCGCCGGCGGTGTCGCCCAAGTTCCCGAACATCTCCATTCCCTACGGTGCGCTGGTGCCGCAGCAGCTCGACGGCCTGCTGGCCTGCGGGCGCCACATCTCGTGCGACCGCAACTCGCACGGCTTCATGCGCGAGATTCCGCAGTGCTGGATCACCGGCCAGGCCGCGGGCGTGGCGGCGGCGCTGGCCTCGCGCGGCGGCATTGCGCCGCGCTTCATCGACGTGGGCGCGCTGCAGTCCGAGCTGCTGGCGCAGGGCGTGTACCTGCGCACCGGCGCGGCGCAGGGCGCCGCCGCGCTGGCCACCGCCGAAGCCGGCGCCTGAACGCCGGCCCGAGCCTTTGCCATGACCCCGGCAGACCACCCTGCGCAAGCCTCTACATTGGAGAGTCTTGTGAAGGGTCCTCCCATGTCCACTGAAAAAAACGACACCTCCCATTCCGCCGCCGAACCGGCCGAGCCGGTTGAAACGCGCGGCGAACGCTCCGACACCGTGAGCGCGCTGGAGCGCGGCATCTCGGTGCTGCGCTGCTTCAGCGAAGAGCGCCCGGTGCTGGGCCACGCCGACGTGGCGCGCATCACCGGCATTCCGCGCCCCACCGTCAACCGGCTGGTCGCCACGCTGCTCTCGCAGGGCATGCTCAAGCCCGCGCAGGCGGCCGACCGCTTCATGCTCGGGCCGGGCGTGGTGTCGCTGTCGCGCGTGTTCCTCGGCAGCCTCGACGTGCGCGCCGCCGCGCGGCCCAGCATGCAGGCGATGGCCGAAGAGGTGGGCGCCTCGGTCTACCTGGCGGTGCGCGACGGCATGGAAATGGTGCTGATCGAGGCCTGCCGGCCGCGCTCGTCGATGCTCTCGGCCCGGCTCGACGTGGGCTCGCGCGCGCCGCTGGCCAACTCGGCGCTCGGCCGCTCGTACCTCTCGGCGCTGCCCGAGGCGCAGCGCAACCAGCTGATCGATTCCATGCGCCTGCTGCGCGGGCCCGAGTGGGACAGCATTGCGCCGGCCATGAACCGCGCCATCGGCGAGTCGCGCCGGCTGGGCTACTGCCTGTCGCTGGGCGAGTTCCACCGCGAGATCAATTCCGTGTCGGTGCCGCTGATCGGGCCCGACGGCGAAGTGATGGCGCTCAACGGCGGCGGCGCCGCGTTCGTCTTCACCGAAGAGCGGCTGCGCAACGAACTCGCGCCGCGCCTGCACGACATCGCGCTGAGCATCGCGCGCGACATCGGCGGGCACGTTCCTACACCGACACCGACACCGACACCCCCGCCGGGCTAGCAGGCCCGGCCGGGGGGCTTCCCCCACGACCACAGAAGAACGGAGACACAGGCCATGCACCTGAGCGATGAAGAAAAAGCCATGCGGGACGGCCGGGACGGGCCGGCCGTGCAGAAGGCGATGGACCTGCTGATGCGCTACGGCGATGCACTGGGCGCCGAGCGGCTGGTGGAAACGCGCAACGTCTGCGCCACCATCACCTCGACCACGCCCTTCCAGCGCGACTTCGCGCTCGCCAAGGGCGGCGGCATGGACGCGGTGTTCTCCGAATTCAGCCTCGACAGCCAGGAGACGGTCGAGATCCCCAAGTTCAAGGTCTTCACCAGCCACCTGCAGCTGGGCTTCGACCCCGGCCAGCCCGAGCGCATGGGCGTGAGCGAGGAGATCGTGCAGTTCTACAACCGCAGCGAGCGGCATGCCGCGGGCCTGGGCGCGCAGATCATGAACACCTGCACGCCCTACCAGGTCGGCAACATTCCCACGCGCGGCGAGCACTGCGCATGGATGGAATCGTCGGCCGTGGTGTATTGCAACTCGGTGCTGGGCGCGCGCACCAACACCGAAGGCCGCGAGAGCACCGGCGCGGCCATGCTCACCGGGCGCATTCCGTACTGGGGCTACCACCTCGACGACAACCGGCGTGCCACGCACGTGGTCGAGCTCGACATCGAGGTCGAGTCGGTGCAGGACTGGGGCCTGCTGGGCTACTACATCGGCGAGCACGTGCAGGAGCGCGTGCCGGTGGTGCACAGCAGGCGCGGCATCGGGCGCGTGCCCAACCTGCCGCGGCTCAAGCACTTCGGCGCGGCGGCTTCGTCTTCGGGCGGCGTGGAGATGTACCACATTGCCGGCGTCACGCCCGAGGCGCTGACGCTCGAGCAGGCGCTGGGTGGAAGGGCGCCGGTCGAGGTGCTGCGCTACGGCGAGGCCGAGCGGCGCGCCACCTACGAGAAGATCAACGTGACCGGCAAGGACGCCGAGGTGCAGTACGTGATGCTCGGCTGCCCGCACTACACCATCGAGCAGATCTGGGAGGCCGCGCAGCTCATGGAGGGCCGCAAGGTGCACCCCGATTGCGAGCTGTGGATCTTCACGCCGCGCGCCATCAAGTCGCTGGCCGACCGCAACGGCTACACGAAGATCATCGAGGACGCGGGCGGCATCCTCATGAGCGACAGCTGCTCCGCCATGAGCCGCGCCGTGCCCAAGGGCACGAAGACCGTGGCGCTCGACTCGGCCAAGCAGGCCCACTACCTGCCCGCCATCCTCGGCGTGCAGGCCTGGTTCGGCAGCACCGCCGAATGCATCGACGCTGCCTGTACCGGGCGCTGGAACGGGGGCTACGCATGAGCACGGCCGTCTTGAACGAACAGGTCATCGTCATTCACGGGCGCAAGGTCGTGGGCGGCGTGGCCGAGGGCGAGGCGCTGGTCACGCGCGACCGCATCTCGGGCTGGGGCGGCATCGACCCGCGCACCGGCACCGTCATCGAGACGCGGCACGAGCTGCGCGGCCGGAGCTTCGCGGGCAAGGTGCTGGTGTTCCCCGGCGCCAAGGGTTCGTCGGGCTGGTCCGCCATGTTCCACATGACGCGGCTCATGAACGTGGCGCCCGCCGCGTTTCTCTTCAACGAGATGACCACCAAGATGGCGCTGGGCGCGGTGGTCACGCATTCGCCCGCCATGACCGACTTCGAGCGCGATCCGCTCGCCTGCATCGAGACCGGCGACTGGGTGCGCGTGGACGCCGACCGCGGCGTGATCGAGATCACCAAGAAAAAAAGAGGCACGCCATGACCCGTCCCCTGCGCAGCAACTTTCCGCGCGGCTCCTACCTCTGGTCGGTGCGCAACGCGCACTGGCGCGCGCTCGGCATTCCCGAGGAGGACTGCGAGAAGCCGAAGATCGCGATCGTCAACAGCTCGTCCGAGCTGGCGGCGTGCTTCAGCCACCTCGACCGCGTGGCGGTGGAGGTGAAGGCCGCCATTCGCGCGGCGGGCGGCGTGCCCTTCGAGATCCGCACGGCCGCGCCCAGCGACTTCATCACCGGCGCCGGCGCGCGCGGCGCCTACATGCTGGCCGCGCGCGACCTGGTGACCAACGACATCGAAGTGGCCGTCGAAGGCGCGCAGCTCGACGGCATGGTGTGCCTCACCTCGTGCGACAAGACCGTGCCGGGCCAGCTCATGGCGGCCGCGCGGCTGAACATTCCCACGCTGCTGGTGCCCTGCGGCTACCAGCCCAGCGGCGAGTACCGCGGCCACCACATGGACATCGAGGAGGTGTTCATCGGCGCGATGCACGCCGTCACCGGCAACCTGCCGGTGGAAGAGCTCGTGGGCATGAGCCGCGAGGCCATCCGCGGCCCCGGCGTGTGCTCGGGCCTGGGCACGGCCAACTCGATGCACATCGTGTGCGAGGCGCTCGGCATGGCGCTGCCAGGCAGCGCGCCGGTGGCCGCGCTCAGCGAGAAGATGATGGCCGACGTGCGCGCCGCCGGCACGCGCATCGTGCAGATGGTGTGGGACGACCTGAAGCCGCGCGACATCCTCTCGCCCGGCGCTTTCGCCAACGCGGTGCGCGCGGTGCTGGCCATCGGCGGCTCGCTCAACACCGCCAAGCACCTGCAGGCGGTGGCCACCGAAGCGCAGTGCGGCGTCGACGTGTACGGGCTCTTCGAAAACCTCGGCCCCACCACGCCGGTGCTGGCCGGCGTGCGGCCCATCGGCGCGCATTCGATCGAAGCCTTCGAGGCGGCGGGCGGCTGCCGCGCGCTCATGAAGCAGCTCGCGCCGCTGCTGGACACCGGTGCGCGCACCGTCACCGGCGCTATCGTGGCCGACAACCTGCAAGGCTTCGGCGTGGCCGATGCCGAGGTGATACGCCCCATCGAGCGCCCCGTGGCGCCGCTGCCCGCCATCGTGCTGCTGCGCGGCAACCTCGCGCCAGAGTCGGGCCTCATCAAGACCGGCATCGCCGAGCGCAAGGTGCGATGCTTCACCGGCCCAGCCGTGTGCTTCTGGAGCGCCGACGCCGCGATCACCGCGCTGAAGCAGGGCGAGATCGTGCCCGGCCAGGTGATCGTGATGCGCGGGGCCGGCGCCTGCGGCGGCCCCGCGATGGGCGGCGGGGCGTCGCGCGTGGTGTTCGCGGTCGACGGCGCGGGGCTCGGCGACGACGTGGCGCTGCTCACCGACGGCCACCTCTCGGGCCTGGTCTGCAAGGGCCTCGTGGTGGCCGAGGTGTCGCCCGAGGCGGCGCTGGGCGGCCCGCTGGGCCTGCTGCGCGACGGCGATGTGATCACCATCGACCTCGATGCGCGTCGGCTCGACGTCGCGCTGACCGACACCGAGCTGCAGGCCCGCCGCGCCGACTGGCAGGCGCCGCCGCCGGCGAACGACACCGGCTGGCTGCAGCAGTACCGGCGCAACGTCGGCTCGCTTTCGCAGGGCGCGGTGCTGGTGCGTGCGGAGCGCCGCGAGCCCGCGAGCTAGACCCACCCCTTTCCCCAGGCTGAGACCACCCCGGCGCGCATGCCCGTGCGCCCCGGGTGGCGCAGCCCTGCGCGCGTGCCGAGTTGTTCAACCAAGAAAAGAAGCAGGAGACAGAGAAAAAATGAAAAAGCAATGCATGTGGCCGGCGGTCGGTCTGGCGGGCCTCACCGGCCTTGCGAGTCTTGCGGGCGGGGCGGCGCACGCCCAGTCCAGCGTCACGATGTTCGGCGTGGTGGACCTGGGCATCCAGTACACCCACGGCGCCGGCGTGGGCTCGGTCAAGGCGCTGTCGAACGGCGGGCTGTCGACCAGCCGCCTGGGCTTTCGCGGCACCGAAGACCTGGGCGGCGGCCTGCGCGCGGGCTTCTGGCTCGAGGGCAGCCTGAACCCCGACACCGGCGGCGGCCGCGCCAGCAACTCCAACAACCAGACCAGCGGCGCGGGCACGGCCGGCCCGATCACCTTCGACCGCATGTCCTTCGTGAGCCTCTCGCACGACAGGCTGGGCGAGCTGCGGCTGGGTCACGACTTCATTCCCACGCACTACAACAGCATCTACTTCGACCCCTTCAACGCCAACGGCGTGGCGCGCGCGGGCAACCTCACCTTCGCGGCCGCGGGCACCGGGCCGCTGCCCACGGGCATCACGGGCAGCAACACCGTGAGCTACTGGCTGCCGGCCAACCTGGGCGGCCTCTACGGCATGGCGATGGCCGGCACCGGCGAGAACGACTCGACCGCCGCGAACCGCGACGACGGCAACTTCGCGGGCGCGCGCATCGGCTTCGCGTCGGGCGCGTTCGACATCGCGGCGGCGTTCACGCGCACGCACTACAACGCGGGCGCGGCCATCGGCAAGTACTCGCACGCCAACATCGGCGGCTCGTGGGACGCGGGCTTCGCGAAGTTCTTCGCGCTCTACAACATGGTGCGCGTGGAGGTCCTGGCCGGCACCGTGCGCAAGAACACCGCGGAGATCGGCGCGCACATTCCGGCCTTCGAGGTCGGGCGCATCCGCATCAGCTACGCCTACCTGAACGACCGCAGCGACGACAGCGTGCGCAACGCCGACGGCATGCCGCGCAACCGGGACGACGCGCGCCAGTTCGGCATCGGCTACGTGCACAACCTCTCGAAGCGCACCGCGCTGTACGGCACCTACGCGCGGCTCATGAACAGCGGCCAGGCGCGCTACGTCGTCAGCGGCGGCGTGGCGCCCGCGGCCGGGCAGCGTTCGTCGGGCTGGGAGTTCGGCGTGCGGCACGCCTTCTGAACCTGCTCCAAAGGAGAACACCATGCAACGCAGAACCCTGACTGCGGCGGCCCTGTGGGGCGGCGCCGCCGCGCTGTGCGGCCTGCCGGCGGCCGCCGCGCTGGCCGACGAGGCCTACCCGCAGAAGCCGCTGAGGCTGATCGTCGGCTTCGCGCCCGGCGGCGGTGCCGACGTGCTCACGCGCATCATCGCGGAGGGGCTGGCCAAGCAGCTCGGCCAGCAGGTGATCGTGGAGAACCGGCCCGGCGCCGACGGCGTGCTGGCGGCGCAGGCCACCTCGTCGGCCAGGCCCGACGGCTACACGCTGCTCATGGGCACCAACACCGCGATGGTGGCCGCGCCCACGATGCGGCCCACGCCGCCGTACGACCCGTTCAAGGCCTTCACGCCCATCAGCTCGGCCGGGCAGTTCTCGATGTTCCTCGTGGTGCCGTCGAACCTGCCGGTCAAAAGCGTGGGCGAGCTGCTCGCGCTGGTGGCGTCGAAGCCCGGCGCGCTCAACTCGGCCTCGAGCAACAGCGCGTCGGAACTCGCCATGCTGCAGCTGCTGGGCGAGCGCAAGGTGGTCAACGCGCGCTACAAGGGCGACATGCAGGCCATGACCGACCTGCTGGGCGGGCAGATCCACATGATGTTCACCACCGGCACGCTGGCGCCGGGCTTCGTGAAGGAAGGGCGCATCCGCGCGCTGGTGGCACTGCTGCCGCAGCGCAGCGCCCTGCTGCCCGACGTGCCGACGGGCGGCGAGCTGGGCCTGGGCAAGCTCACCATCACGCCGTGGGCCGGCTTCTTCGGACCGCCCGGCCTGCCGCCGGCCATCACGCAGAAGCTGTCGCTGGAGCTGCAGAACACGCTCAGGCGGCCGGACGTGCGAGAGCAGCTGGGCCAGCAGGGTTTCGAGGGCTACGGCATGAGCCCGGAGAAGTTCGGCGCATTCTTTCGCGCGCAGTACGACGCGTTCGGCGCCACAGTGCGCGAGCACAACGTGAAGTTCGAATAGGCCCTGCCAACCGGTCCGAGCTCAGCGCATGAGCTCGCGCGCGATCACCACGCGCTGGATCTGGTTGGTGCCCTCGAAGATCTGGTTGAGCTTGGCGTCGCGCATCATCTTCTCCACCGGATAGTCGCGCACGTAGCCGTAGCCGCCGAACACCTGCACGGCGTCGGTCGTCACCTTCATGGCCACGTCGCTCGCGAAGCACTTGGCCATGCTCGCGAACTTGGGCAGCTGCTGCCAGTCGCCGGCGTCGGCCAGGCGCGCGGTTTCGTACACCAGGCAGCGCGCGGCCTCGATCTGCATGGCCATGTCGGCCAGCATGAACTGGATGCCCTGGAACTCGATGATCGCGCGCTTGAACTGCTTGCGCTGCTTGGCATAGGCCAGCGCCGCGTCGAGCGCGCCCTGCGCCAGGCCCACCGACGCCGCCGCGATGGCCGGGCGGTTGAGGTCGAGCGCGCGCATCGCCGAGCGGAAGCCCTTGCCTTCCTCGCCCAGGCGGTTTTCGGCGGGCACGCGCACGTTGTCGAGGTAGACGGGCACGTTGATCGTGCCCTTCATGCCCATCTTGCGTTCGTTGCGCCCGAAGGTGAGGCCCTTGCTGGCCTTCACGTCGACGATGAAGGGGCTGATGTCGTCGGCCCCGCCGCGCTCGCCGGTCTTGGCGAACACCAGGATGTGGTCGGCGCGGCTGCCGAAGGTGCACCACTGCTTCTGGCCCGTGAGCAGGTAGCTGTCGCCGTCGCGCACGGCGCGCGTGCGCATGCCGCCCACGTCGCTGCCGCAGTCGGGCTCCGAGATGGCAATGGCCGTGACGGTGCGGCCTTCGGCCAGCAGCGGCAGGAAGCGGTTCTTCTGTTCCTCGGTGCCGAAATGCATGATCGGCAGCGCGAACATGGTGTTCATGCCCGCCATCAGCGCGCACGACTCCGACACGCGCGAGATCTCCTCGCGCGCGATGCACACCATCGTGAGGTTCGCGCCCGGGCCGCCGTAGGCCTCGGGCACCCACAGCTGCAGCAGGCCCATGTCGCCGTAGATGGGAATGAGCTCTTCGGGAAAGCGGTCGTTCTCGTCGATCTCGGCGGCAATGGGCGCCACGTGGCGCTCGACCATGCGGCGCACGCCGTCGCGAAAGGCGGTCTGTTCTTCGGTGAAGTTCATGGGGCAGGGCTTTCGGGGTTCGTCCACTTGGGGTTGTTGAGGGCCAGCGCCTGGGCCAGGTCCGCGCGCAGCTGCGCGGCCAGGCCGGGCGAGTCGATGGGAAGCAGGCCGCTGCGGATCGCTTCGGCCAAGGCGAGCTCGGCCGCGCCGGCGCCGGCGCCGTTCGGCGGCGCGGCCGACCGCAGCTCGCGCTCGACGATGCGCAGCACGTTCACCGTCACGCGTGCCTGGAACCGGTGGTAGCCGTCGAGCGTGGGCAGCAGTTCGTCTTCGAGGTAACGCGCGGCGGCCTGCAGCAGGGTGGCGGCGGGTGGCACGGAGGTCGGCATGGCTCAGCCCTCGATCAATTGGAAGAAGTCCCACAGCGGCTCTTCCATGCGCCGCCCCACGGCGCACAGCTCCACGCTGGCCGGGCTGCCGTCGCCGCGCACCGAGAGCCCGCGCCGCACGCAGCCGATGGCCCACTTCAGGTTGGAGAAGGCCTCCCAGAAGCGCACGCGCGCCGGGTCGACCGGCACGCCGCTGGCGCGTTCGTAGGCCGCGTACAGGTCGTCGCGCGCGCCGAAGCCGCCGGCCTCGGGCGCGCCGCCGAAGCGCCAGGTCTTCATGCACAGCACGCCCAGGTCCTGCATCGGGTCGCCGATGCGCGCGATTTCCCAGTCGAGCACGCAACGGATGCCTTCGGGGCCGACGATGAGGTTGCCGGTGCGGAAGTCCGAATGCACGAGGGCATCGCGCCACGCCGTGGGCAGGTGCCGGCGAATCCATTGCAGCGCGAACTCGAGCGCGGGGTGGCGAAAGCCGGTGCGCTCGAGCAGGTCGCCGTACACCGCGAGTTCCTGCGCGGGCGACAGGTGCTGCAGGAAGGGGAGCTGCTGCGTCGGCGTGGCGTGGATCGCGGCCAGGATGGCGCCCGCCTGCGCCGCCATCGCGGCGCGTGCCACGGCAAGGGCCGGGTCGCCCACCACCTTGCGCCCCAGCGTCTCGCCTTCGACGCGCGCGGTGACGTAGCCACGGTCAAGGCCGTCGTGCACGTCGAGGATGGCGACCACCCGCGGCGCCGGCACGCCGTGCGCGCGGGCCGCGATCATCACGCGTGCGTCCTCGGCGGCGTCGAGCTTCGGCGCACAAGGGCCGAATGAAGGGCCGGGTGAAGGTCCGGACGAAGGCAACCGCGCGGGCGTCTGCTGCAGGATCATCGGCTGCCGCCCGTCGCCGGTCAGCAGGTCGAACGACCAGGTGGTCTTGGTCGCGCCGCCGGTGAGCCGGCGCAGCTCTTCGACGCGGCCGTTCAGCCCCGCGTGCCGCTGCAGTGCGCTCGCCAGGCGCGGGCCGAGGTCGTGCACGCCGGACACCTCAGATCTTCCGGCCCGCCGCCTGCCAGAACGGGTCGCGCAGCCGGCGCTTGAAGATCTTGCCGCTGTCCTCGCGCGGCAGCGCCGCGTGAAAGTCGATGCGGCGCGGCACCTTGTAGCGGGCGATGCGCGCTTCCAGGAAGGCGCGCAGCTGCGCCGCGTCGGGCGTGGCGCCGGGCATCGGCTCGACGGCCGCGGCCAGCGACTCGCCCATCTCGTCGTCGGGAATGCCGAACACCGCGCAGTCGCGCACGTCCGGGCACTGCAGCAGCACCGCCTCGATCTCGGCCGGGTAGATGTTCACGCCCGCCGAGATCACCATGTCGGCGCGGCGGTCGCACAGGTAGAGGTGCTCGTCCTTCACGTAGCCGACGTCGCCGCAGCTGACGAGGCCGTCGCGCTCCACCTCGGCGCGCTTCTGGGGGTGGTTGTGGTAAGTGAAGTCGGCGTACGCGGGCACGCGCACGAAGATCTCGCCGACCTCGCCCGGCGCCACGGGCCGGCCGTCTTCGCCGTACAGCGCCATGCGCGCGCCGGGCGTCAGGCGGCCCACGCTGCCCGGGAAGGCGAGCCAGTCTTCGGGCGTGCTGAGCGTGGCGGTGCCCACCTCGGTGCCGCCGTAGGTCTCGTAGACCACCGGGCCCCACCAGTCCATGAGCGCGCGCTTGGTCTCGGGAGAGCAGGGCGCGCCGGTGTGCGTCACCCATTGCAGCGAGCGCAGGTCGTGGCGCTGGCGCACCGCCTCGGGCAGCTTGAGCATGCGCACGAACATGGTGGGCACCGCCACCATGTGCGTGATGCGGTGGCGCTCGATGGCCGCGAGCGCGGCCTCGGCGTCGAACCGGGTCTGCATCACCAGCAGGTCGGCCACCTGCAGCGCCTGCCGAGCGAAGGCATTGGGCGACGAGTGGTACAGCGGTCCGCCGATCAGCGCGCGCACGCCCTGGCGCAGGCCGTACACGCTGCGCAGCAGTTCGACGTAGGCCGCGGCCTGCTCGGGCGTGGCGGCATCGCGCTTCACGCCCTTGGCACGGCCGGTGGTGCCCGAGGTGTAGATCATGGTCGCGCGGCTGCGCAGCGGCGGGCCGTCCCACGGCGCGAAGGCCTCGAGCCACGCGTTCCATTCGGTGGCGCCGGGCGGCAGCGCAACGGCCTCGTCGTCCAGCGAGAAGCTGCGTTTCGCCTCGGGCGGCGTGGGCACGGTGATGACCCGGGTGGTGGCCGGCACCTGCTCCCGCACCGGCGCGAGCAGGTCGGCGTGCGCGACCAGCACCTTCGGCTGCACGTCGTTCACGATGTAGAGCACCTCTTCGGGCTTGCCGTGCCAGTTGACGGGCACCGCGTAGGCGCCGAGCGCGGCGGCCGCCTGCTGCGCCTCGAAGAAGGCGAAATCGTTGCGCAGCAGCAGCGCGACGGCATCGCCTTCGCGCACGCCCAGCGCATGGAGGCCGCGCGCGGCGCGCAGTGCGCGCTGCATGAGCGCATCGCGCCCCATGCTGCGCTGGTCGAGGATCACCTGGCTCATGTCGTCGTGTCTCCGTGATCTGGCGGCGCTTTCATGCCGCTTCTTGTTTCAGGCGCGGAAGGCGGGCTCCGTCCACCATGGGTAGAACGCCGGCATGCCGTCGCTCACCCGGTCGGGAAAGCGCGCGGGCCGCTTCTGCCTGAACGAGGCCACGCCCTCGGCCGTGTCCGCCGAGGTGCCGCGCGCCGCCAGCGCGGTGCTCTCGAGGCGGTGCGCCGCCATCGGGTGGCCCTCGCCCAGCATGCGCCACATCAGCTGCCGCGTGAGCGCCACCGACACCGGCGCGGCGTTCTCTGCGATGCCGCGTGCCAGCGCCTGCGCGCGGGCCAGCAGGTCGCCGGGCTCGCACACCGCGCTCACCAGGCCGCCCGCGGCAGCCTCGGCCGCATCGAACACGTGCCCGCCCAGGCTCCATTCGAGCGCCTTCGAGATGCCCACGACACGCGGCAGGAACCAGCTCGCGCAGGCGTCGGGCACGATGCCGCGCCGCGCAAAGACGAACCCGAAGCGCGCGTCGCTCGCGGCAATGCGCACGTCCATCGGCAGCAGCATCGAGGCCCCGATGCCCACGGCCGCGCCGTTGACCGCGGCGATCAGCGGCTTGGTGCAGGCGAAGAGCCGCAGCGCGAGCACGCCGCCGCCATCGCGGCCCGGCTCGTCAGCGGAATCGGGATCGGGTGCGCCACTGAAAGCGCCCGCGCCCTCCGACAGGTCGAAGCCCGCGCAGAACGCGCGGCCCGCGCCGGTGACCACGATGGCGCGCACCGCGTCGTCGGCATCGGCGCGGTCGATGGCCTCGCACAACTCGCGGCGCATCGCGCGCGTCATGGCGTTCATCTTCTCGGGCCGGTACAGCGTCAGCGTGAGCACCGGGCCCGAGCGGTCCCAGCGGATCGTCTCGAACGCGCTCATGCCATCGCCGCGAGCCGCATGGCCTGCGCCTCGACGTCGCCGAACAGCTGGTCGATGAGCGTGACGCGGCGCAGGCAGTGGCCGACCGCGTATTCCTCCGTCATGCCGATGCCGCCGTGCACCTGCACCGCCGCGTGGCACACGGCGCGTGCGTGCCGGCCGATCACCAGCTTGGCGCGCGCGAGGTCGGCGCGCGCGCCGGGCGCGTCGAGGTCGTCGGCGGCCACCGCCGCGACCATGGCCATGCTGCGCGACATTTCCAGCGCCACCAGCATCTCGGCCGCGCGGTGGCGCAAGGCCTGGTTCTCGCCGATGGCGCGGCCGAACTGCCGGCGCGTGCCGAGGTAGTCGATGGCCAGCGCGTAGGCCGTTTCCATGGCGCCGACCGCGTCCGCGCAGACGGCGGCCGTGCCCATGGCCAGCGTGCCTTCGAGCGCGCGCAGCGCGGCGGCGCCGTCGTGCGGATCGCCCAGCGGCTGCGCCCTGGCGGCGTTGAAGCGAAGCTCGCCCGCGGGGGTGTCGTCGACCAGCCGGTGCGCGCGGCAGGCGATGCCCGCGGCGCGCGCATCGACATGGAACAGCGCCACGCCGTGCGCGTCGCCGGGCTCGCCCGCGGTGCGCGCGCTCACCACGAAACGGTGGGCCGACGGCGCGTGCAGCACGTTGCACTTGGCGCCGTCGAGCAGCCACTGGCCGTCCTGCTGGCGCGCGCGCGTCTCTATCCACAGCGGCGCATGGCGCGCGGCCTCTTCGTCGTGCGCCCAGGCCAGCCGCAGCTCGCCGCTGGCCACGTCGGGCAGCAGCTGCACCTGCAGCACCTCGTCGGCCGCCAGCCGCACGGCGGTGGCACCGAGCACGATCGACGACAGGAAGGGCTCCAGCACCAGCGCCTTGCCCAGTTCCTGCATCACGGGCATCAGGTCGGCCGCGCCGCCGCCAAAGCCGCCGTGCGCCTGCGGCAAGGGCAGGGCGGTGAGGCCCAGCGCGGCCAGTTGCTGCCACGCGGCCAGGCTCCAGCCGGTGGCCGACGCGGCAATGGAACGGCGCTTTTCGAAGCCGTACACATCACCGAGCAGGCGCGCGAGGCTGTCGCGCAGCGCGAGCTGTTCGTCGTTCAGTTCGAAGTTCATGCCTGCGCCGCTCCGGAGCCCAGGATGGTCCTGGACAGAATGTCTTTCTGCACCTCGCTCGTGCCGCCGTAGATGCTGGCGGCGCGGCTGTAGAAATAGCGCATGGCCAGCGGGCCGGCCCAGTGCGCGGCGCCTTCGCCGTCGTGCGGGCGGCGCTCCATGGCCGAGGGCCCGGCGATGCGCTGCAGCAGTTGCGCGATGTCCTGCTGCAGCTCGGTCCCCTTGAGCTTGAGCACCGAGGCGAAGCCGGGGTTCTTCTGCGCCGTGTCGGGCGAAAGCAGGAAGCGCCAGTTGGTCACCTCCAGCGCGCGCACTTCGGCGTCGAGCATGGCGAGTTCGCTGCGCAGCTTGGGGCTGTCCAGCAGCGGCCGGCCGGCCTCGGTGAGCCTGCCCGCCAGTTCGCGCGCGTATTCGAGCCGCTCGCGGCACAGGCCCACGTTGGCGATGCCGGTGCGCTCGTTCATCAGCAGGTACTTGGCGCAGTCCCAGCCGCGGCCTTCCTCGCCCACGAGGTTGCCGACCGGTACGCGCACCTCGTCGAAGAACACCTCGTTGAGGTGGTGCTGCCCGTCGATGGAGGTGATGGGGCGGATGGTGATGCCGGGCGTGCGCAGGTCGATCAGCAGGAACGAGATGCCGTGCTGCTTGCGGCCCTCGCCGTCGGTGCGCACCAGCGCGAACACCCAGTCGGCCAGGTGCGCGGTGGTGGTCCAGATCTTCTGGCCGTTGACGACGTAGTCGTTGCCCTCGCGCCGTGCGGCGGTGCGCAGCGAGGCCAGGTCGGAGCCCGAGCCCGGCTCCGAGAAGCCCTGGCAGAACCAGAGGTCGAGGTTGGCCAGCTTCGGCAGGAAGTGGCGCTTCTGCGCGTCGGTGCCGAACTTCATCAGCACCGGGCCGAGCATGCCCACGTTGAACACCTGCGGCAGCGGCGCGCTCGCGCGGAACAGCTCGTCGAGCAGGATCAGCCGCTCGGCCTGGCCCAGTTCGGCGCCGCCGTACTCGCGCGGCCAGTGCGGCGCGGCCCAGCCCTTCTCGTTGAGGATGCGCTGCCAGGTGACGGTGTCCTGCTTGCGCGGCGGATGGCCTAGCCGCAGGCGCTCACGGATGTCGGCGGGCAGGCGCGTGTGCACGAAGCGGCGCACCTCGTCGCGGAATTCGGCCTGGCGGGCGGTCAGATCCAGATTCATCGATAGCAGGGCGGGGACGCCCGAAGTTGGCTGAAAGGATCATAGCCCGATGCGCTTCATTGGATCAACCATTAAATTTTGGGCAATAAAAAAGCGCCGGAGTGCCGGCGCTTTCGGTCGCATCTGGCGAGCCGTCTTCAGGGCTTGACGAACTTCAGCACGAACTCGTCCTTCGGCTGCGGCGGTTCGGGCGTGTTGCGGTCGCGCGGGTCCGAGGGGTTGCGCAGGAAGTTGCCTTCGCCCACTTGCCTGAACCCGGCCCGCTCGACTTCCGCGCGCAGGAAAGCTTGCTCGATGCGGTGCAGCGTGCCCGATTCGGAAATGCCCGTGCCCGCGCGTCCCGCGTGGTCGGCGATGACATAGATGCCGCCCGGCTTGAGCGCGGCGAACACGGCACGGTTCACCGCGGCGCGGTCCACGCCCATGTGGCCGAAGTCGTGGTAGTTGAACATCAGCGTGACCAGGTCAAGGCCGTTCGCCGCGAGCTCGGGCGGCACCGGGTCTTCGAAGGGCCGGACCACGGCGACGATGTTGCTCGCGTTCGGGTTCCTGGCGCGTTCGGCCAGCGCGACGGGTGAAGGGCGCGGCCCGGCGGAAGGTGCTGTGGGTGCCGTGGGTGCCGTGGGTGTGGCGCCTATCGGCGCGGGGGCCGCGGCACCCTCGGGCTGCGCGGGGCGGCTCATCGGCGGGCGCGGCGGGCTCTGGCCGTACACGCGGCCGTTCGCTCCGGTGGCGCGCGCGATCAGCTCGGTGGTGTAGCCGCCGGCCGCGCTCAGGTCGAGCGCGACCATGCCGGGGCGCACGCCGATGAAGGCCAGCATCTCCTGCGGCTTGCGCCGCGCGTCGTTGCGCCGGTCGGCGTCGCTGCGATCGGGGCTGGCAACGATTTCGGCGATGCGGGCCTGCGAGATCGCCGGTGTCTGCGGTCCCGGCGTGGTGCAGGCGGCGAGCGCCACGGTGAGGCCCGCGAGGGCTGCGGCAAGGGTCTGGCGAAAGGGCATGGACGAGCTCCGGGTTTCGGGTTCCAGGTTCCGAACAGGGATTGCATCCGGCCCCCATGGCGCGAACGCAGCCCCGCCAGTCTATGCCTCGGTTCTTTCGCCTGCCTGAGGCCGGTGGCTGCCGGCCATCGGCTGGGCAAGGTTCTTGCTGCAAATGCGGGGCTGCCCGGGCAACTCCCATGGCGGCAAGCGGCTGCCGGACGTAGATTTCCGGCGTGCGGCAGGCATCCGTTCCTGTCCGCTTCCCCCACTTTGATCCGCAGGAGTGTCCGTGGACGCATGGTCGAGCCAGCAGTTGTCGCCGTTGTACGGACGCGAGGTCTTTCGCTCGCGCGAGGCCGACGAGACCCATGCGCGCGTCGCCCATGAACTCAAGCCGCACCGCAGCGTGTGGGGCCATGGCGACGTCGACGCCATCTTCTGCCGCGCCGAGCTGAGCGCACTGTCGTTGTGCATCCTGCGCTACGGCTGCGACGTCGACATCGAGCCCGACGCGCTCGGCAACTTCGTGCTCGTGCAGATGCCGCTGCGCGGCCATGCCGACATCCACACCGGCGGCCAGACGCTGCAGATCCACCCCGGGCAGGGCGCCATCGTCTCCGCGCACAAGCCGGTGCGCCTGCGCTGGCATGCGGACTGCGAACAGCTGATGCTGAAGATCGAGCTCAGCCGGCTGCAGGAAGTGGCGCGCCAGGCCTTCGCGCTGCGCGGCACGGACACCGTGGGCGAGATCGATTTCGAGATGCCCTTTCGCCTCGACGACGCGGCGGGCACGCAGTGGTGCCGCATGGTGGCCGGCCTGGCGTCGCTGCTGCCCTCGAGCGGCTTCGCCTCGTTCGATGCGCGCTGGCTCGCGCACTGCGAAGACAACCTGATGCTCTACCTGCTGTGCCACCACCCGAACTCGGTGCTGCAGCGGCACGCCGACGTGCAACGCGGCTCGGAGCAAACGAGCCTGCAGCAGCTGCGGCGCGCGGAAGAATTCATGCGCGAGCGGCTCGATGCCGCCTTGTCGCTGGAAGACGTGGCGCAGGCCGCGGGCGTGACGCGGCGCGGGCTCGGCCTGCTGTTCAGGCGCTACCGCGACCTGTCGCCCGGCGAGGTGCTGCGCAACATGCGGCTGGACGCGGCGCATGCGCAGCTGGCGCGCAACGACGGCGCGAGCGTGACGGAGGTGGCGCTGAACTGCGGGTTCTCGCACCTGAGCCGGTTCGCGGCCTGCTACAGGGAGCGCTTCGGGCAGCTGCCGCGGGATACGTCGCGGCATACGTCGCGTGATACATCGCGTGACACCGTGAGAGACAGCTCGCGCCTTTCGGTTGCGAGGCACTGACACTCACGCAGCCATGACCGTCTCGCTTGCCGCTTCGCTCATCGATCTTGCCCTCGGCTTCGAACTCGCAGCGATCGGCAAGGCCGCTGGCAACCGATTCGCGCTCGAGGGCGTGACATGCAAACCCGGACAGGACGGCGCCATCGAGGTCCGGGTCCAGAAACTCGAGGCGACCGCACTGCGGCTCGCGTTCGGGCCGCTCGTGCTGGACATCGGCCGCATTGCCCTGCACGAGCTGGTGGCGCGGATACGGACCGACGCCGGCGCGGCGCGCCTGGCTGCCGTCGAGGCACGCGAAGCGGAGTTCTCGGGATGGAAGCTGCAGGGCCCTTTGAGCTTGCCGTCGCAGATCCGCAAGGTCTGGGACGCTTCGCAGAAGCCTGCCGAACCGGCCGCGGATGCATGGCGCCTTGACCCGTTCGGCCAGGCCGAAGGCACCGTGCGTGCACAGATCACCGACGCGCACCTGCTGTTCGACGCCGACGTGACGGTGCCGATCCGGCACGGCGAGATCGACTTCAACGATGCGACGGTCGAGCATGTCGGACCCGACTCTCGCATGGGCATCAGCCGGCTGGGCCTGTACGTCGACGCGCCCAACGGGCGCAGCTACCTGTACCAGTTCGCGTCGGCGCCGCTGGCCGGCGTGGAGTTCGAGCGCCGCGGCGCGTTGCTGAGCCCGTGGGTCTCCGAGCGTGGCAAGCTGCAGCTGCAGGTGTTCGCGGAGTCGACGCTCCGGCAAGGTCGCGAGAGCCTGGACCCGGGGCTGACGGCGCAGGCGCGCCTGCTGTTGGGCCGCACCGCGCTGTCGGGCGAGGTCCGGCTCGGCGATGGCGTGCTGGCCATGCCGGGCGTGCAGGTGCATCTGGAAGGACGCGACGGCGGCGCCAATGTGCTCGCGCTGCATGCCGATTCCGTCGGCCGTGGCTTGACCGCGGAGATCGCATCGTTTGCGGCGCGCGACGCCGTGGCGAGCTGGCAGGGCGCGCAATTCGGCTTCGACGCGCTGGCCGCGGCGCTCGCGCTGCAGTTGCTGGTCGAAGGGCCTTCCATGCGCTTCGTGCTCGACCTGGGGAGCGGCAAGGTCACGAAGCCGCGATTCGCTTCGCGCTGAGAGGCAGGCAACGCGACCGGCACGACGCACCGGACGTCGCACCGGTCTTTGCCTTCTTCAGGACTTCATCGCGCACTGCGCCGCGCTGGTGTCCTGGTAGTTCTGCAGCACCGTCCCGATCACCTTGTTGGCGATGCGCCCGTTGGCGTCCTTGCCGATCACGCGCAGGTAGTAGTTCTGGATCGGAAAGTTGTTGGCGCCGTAGCGGAAGTCGCCGCGCACCGACTTGTAGTTGGCCGCCTTGATCGCCTTCAGCAGCGCGGGCCGGTCGGCCACCTTGCCGCCGACGTCGCGCACCGCGGCGTCCATGGCCATCAGCACGTCGTAGGCCTGGCCCGCATAGAACGAGGGGTTGCGTCCGTTGTTCTGTTCGCGGAAGGCGGCTACGAAGCGCTGGTTGGCGGGGTTGTCGAGGTCGAAGGACCAGTGCGCGGTGTTGAAGAGGCCGAGCATCGGGTCGCCGACGGCCGGAATCATGTCTTCGTCGGCGGAAAAAGCCGTGGAGATCAGCGCCACGTCCTTCGACAGCCCCGCGCCCACGAACTGCTTGATGAAGCTCACGCCCATGGCGCCGGGCAGGAAGAAGTACAGCGCGTCGGGCTTGGACGCGCGGATCTGCGCGAGCTCGGCCGAGTAGTCGAGCTGCCCCAGCTTGGTGTAGAGCTCGTCGCCCACCGAGCCCTTGTAGGTGCGCTTGAAGCCGGTGATGGCGTCCTTGCCGCCGGGATAGCTGGGCGCGATGAGCGCCACTTTCTTGAAGGCCTTGTCGGAAGCGAACTTGCCGGCCGCCTCGTGGTACGCGTCGTTGGGGTACGACGCGCCGAAGAAGTACGGGTTGCAGCGCGCGCCCGAATAGTCGCTCGGGCCGGTGTTGCTCGACAGGTAGGGCACCTTGGCCGCGAAGAGCGGCGGGCCGACGGCCAGCGCGACCGAGGAGCCGACCGGGCCGGTGAACAGGTCGATCTTGTCGCGCATGAGCATGCGGTCGACCGCCTGGCGCGCGGTCTCGGGGTTGCCGGCGGTGTCGGCCTCGACGTACTCGACCGGCACGCCGCCGAGCTTGCCGCCCAGCTGCTTCATGGCCACGGCGAAGCCGGCCTTGGCCTCGGCGCCGCCGACGGCGAACGGGCCCGACAGGTCCATGGCGAGACCGACCTTGACTGTCTGCGCCTGCGCGGGGGTGGCCAGCGCGCCGACGGCGATGGCGATGGCCCACAAGGCGGGTTGGATGCTTGCCTGCGACATGAAAGAGCTCTCCTGTGGAGGGGGTTCGGTGAACGTGGGGGAGGGAAATGCAGGGCGCAGTCTGTGGGCCGCGGCGGCGCGGCGCTATCCGTTTCGTGCAGCCGGACCGGTTGCACGAAATGGACAGACAGGCGGGCGGGGCGGTCCACAGAATCGCCGCCGAACCCACCACTCCAGAGACACCCCGATGAGCAGCTACATCGACATTCCGGCCGCCGACGGCCAGCAGACCTTCCGCGGCTACCTGGCCCTGCCGGCCTCGGGGCGCGGCCCCGGCATCGTGCTGTGCCAGGAAATCTTCGGCATCAACGACTACGTGCGCGAGGTGGCCGACCTCTACGCCGAAGAGGGCTACGTGGTGCTCGCGCCCGACCTGTTCTGGCGCATGGAGCCCGACGTGGAGCTGGGCTATTCGCCCGAGGACTGGCAGCGCGCCTTCGGTTTCTTCCAGAAGTTCGACATCGATGCCGGCGTGGCCGACGTCACGGCGAGCGTGAAGGCGCTGCGCGCGCACCCGGCCTGCACCGGCAAGGTCGGCGCGCTGGGCTTCTGCCTGGGCGGCAAGCTCGCGTACCTTGCGGCCGCGCACTCGGGCGTGGACGCGGCCGTGGGCTACTACGGCGTGGGCATCGAGGGCGCGCTCGACCTGGTGCCGAAGATCGAATGCCCCCTTGCGCTGCACTTCGCGGAGCTCGACCAGTTCTGCCCGCCCGAAGCGCGCGCGCAGGTGCTGGAGGCCTTCGCGGGCAAGCCGGGCGCGCAGATGTACGTGTACCCCGGCGTCGACCATGCCTTTGCGCGCACCGGCGGCGACCACTTCGACAAGCCTTCCACGCTCATGGCGCACCAGCGCTCCATGGCGCTGTTCAAGGAAGCGATCGGCCCGGTCTACGACCTGTCGGCGCTGTGGGACAAGCACTGCGAGTACGAGTTCGCCACGCGCGACGTGGTCGCGACCATGGCCACGATGGTGAGCGAGCCCTACGTCAACCACATCCCGACGATGACGGGCGGCGTGGGCGCCAAGGAGCTATCGCGCTTCTACAAGCACCACTTCATTCCGACCACGCCGCCGGACACGCGGCTCACGCCCATCTCGCGCACGGTGGGCGCCACGCAGATCGTCGACGAGATGCTGTTCTGCTTCAACCACACGGTGGAAGTCGACTGGATGCTGCCGGGCATCGCGCCCACGGGCAAGCCGGTGGAAATTCCGCTGGTGGCGATCGTGAAGTTCCGCGGCGACAAGCTGTACCACGAGCACATCTACTGGGACCAGGCCAGCGTGCTGGTGCAGATCGGCCTGCTCGACCCGAAGGGCCTGCCCGTGGCCGGCGCGGAAACGGCACGCAAGCTGGTCGATGAAACGCTGCCGTCGAACACGCTGATGACGCGCTGGGCGAAGTCGACCGCGCTGACCATCGCCGACCCGGCGCTGCCGCCGGGATGAGCGGCACGCCCGATATGCCCGATATGCCGGACATGCTGGAGCTGGTGGTGGCATCGGTCACCTCGCTCACGCCGGCCATCAAGGCCTTCGTGCTGCGCAGCGCGAACGGGGCGCCCTTGCCGCCGTTCGCACCGGGGGCGCACCTGGGCGTGCAGGTGATGCAGCCCAACGGGCATGCGGGGCAGCGCGCCTATTCGCTGGCGAAGCCGCACAGCAATGAAGACTGCTACGAGATCGCCGTGCTGCACGAGCCGCAAGGCGCGGGCGGTTCGGCATGGATGCATGGCCTGACGGAAGGCGCGGCGCTGACCGCGCACGCGCCGCGCAACGACTTCGTGCTGCACAAGGGCAACGCCGCGCCGCTGCTCATCGCGGGCGGCATCGGCATCACGCCGCTGCTGTGCATGGCGCGGGCGCTGGCCACCGAGGGCCAGGCCTTCGAGTTCGTCTACGCCACGCGCAGCGAAGAGGCCACGGCCTACCTGCAGGAAGTGCGCGCGCTCGGCGGCACGCTGGTGCACGACGGCGGCGATCCGTCGCGCGGCATCGACCTGCGCGCCTTGCTCGCGGCACCGGCCAACGGGCGCCACCTGCACGTCTGCGGCCCGCGCGGCATGGTGCAGGCCGTGGTCGACACGGCGCGCGCGCTCGGCTGGCCCGGCGACCACGTGCACTTCGAGCTCTTCGCCGGTGCACTCGAGCAGGCCGGCGACAAGGCCTTCGAGGTGCGCACGCTGCGCTCGGGCAAGACGCTCACGGTGCGCCCCGACCAGAGCCTGCTCGACGTGCTCATCGCCGCCGGGCTCGACCCGCTGTACTACTGCCGCCAGGGCGACTGCGGCGTGTGCGCCGTCGACGTGGCCGAAGGCGTGCCCGACCACCGCGACCACAACCTGAGCCCGCGCGAGAAGGCGGGCGGCAAGACCATCTGCACCTGCGTGTCGCGCGCGAAGACGCCGCAGCTGGTGCTCGACATCTGACGACCCCACGATTCCAGGAGACCCACCATGACCACCGACCTGCAGGACCTCGTGCAGCCCGACCGCGTGCACAAGCGCGTGTACACCGACCCCGCCATCTTCGAGCTGGAGATGGACCGCGTCTTCGGCCAGGCCTGGCTCTACGTCGGCCATGAAAGCCAGGTGCCCAAGCCCGGCGACTACTTCACCACCCGCCTGGGCCGCGAGCCCGTGGTGATGGTGCGCCACACCGACGGCGAGGTGCACGTGATGTTCAACCGCTGCCCGCACAAGGGCGCCAGGCTGGTGCCCGAGGGCAGCGGCAGTGCCGGCAAGTTCCTGCGCTGCCTGTACCACGGCTGGACCTTCAAGTGCGACGGCTCGCTGCTGTCGGTGCCGCTGCGCAGCGGCTACGAAGACACGGCGCTCGACCTGAAGGACCCGCAGTACGGCGTGCGCAACGTGGCGCGCGTGGCCACGCACCGCGGCTTCGTGTTCGCGAGCCTTTCGAAGGAGGGGCCCGGGCTCACCGAATTCCTGGGCGGCGTGGCCACCTCGCTCGACAACTTCTGCGACCGCGCGCCCGACGGCGAAGTGGAAGTGGCGGGCGGCGTGCAGCGCGTGATCCAGCGCAACAACTGGAAGATCTTCTTCGAGAACCTGCACGACACCATCCACGCGGTGGCCACGCACGAGTCGTCGTGGCGCGCGGCCAAGGAAGAGTACGAGGCCATGCCTGCGGGCACGCCCAAGCCCTTCGAGGTGGTGATCGTCGACGGCAACGGCGAGCCGCTGGACTTCTGGGAGAAGCTCGAGCTCAAGGGCTACGACAACGGCCACGGCTTCATGGAAGGCATCTTCGTGGCGCCGACCGACCCGGTGAGCCTGGCCTACGTGGCCTCGCTGGAGGCCAGCAAGGGAGCAGCGCGCGCCGACGAGATATTGCGTGTGAACCGGCACAACACCATCGTCTACCCGAGCTGCTCGCCGCACACCTCGTTCCAGCAGATCCGCGTGATCCGGCCGCTGTCGGTGGACCGCACGCTGGTCGAGATCTTCAGCTTCCGGCTGAAGGGCGCGCCGGAAGCGAGCTTTCAGCGCACGTTGAAGTACACCAACATCGTGAATTCGCCGTCGTCCAACGTGATGGCCGACGACCTGGAGGCCTACAACCGGGTGCAGGAAGGCCTGGGTTCCGACGGCGGCGACTGGGTCAGCATGCACCGCGCGGCGGGCCGCGACCAGCCGCTGCCCGGAGGCCGCGCCTCCAACGGCAACAGCGAGATGCCGTCGCGCAACATGTTCGCGGCCTGGGCCGGGTACATGGGTGCGAGCGTGGGGGCGGGCGCGGGCGTGCAAGCCGGGAGCGCCGAATGAACTTCATCGACTGGAACGAACAGCAGGCGGTCACGCAGTTCCTGCACCACGAGGCGCGCCTGCTCGACGAGCACCGCTGGGACGAATGGCAGAAGCTCTTCACGCCCGACGGGCTGTACTGGGTGCCGCTGGTGCACGGCCAGACCGACCACGTCAACCATGCCTCGCTGTTCTGCGAAGACACCTTGCTGCGCTCGATGCGCGCGCGCCGGCTCGAGCAGGCCCGTGCCTATTCGCAGCAGCCGCCCACGCGCACGGTGCACGTGGTGGGCAACATCGGGCTCGAAGCGCGCGACGAGGCCGGTTGCGTGGTGCGCTCCAGCTTCATGCTGCTGGAATGGCGCAAGACCGAGCAGCGCGCCTTCGGCGGCAGCGTGGCGCACACGCTGCGCCGGGAGGGGGATGCGTTCCGTATCCAGATGAAGCGCGTGGACCTCGTCAACTGCGACGCGCCGCACGAAGCCCTGCAGGTGTTCATGTGAAGGCCGCGCTGCTGGCCATGCACTACCAGAACGACGTGCTGCACGCCGACGGCAAGGTGCGCGTGGGCGTGGCCGCCGACGACCCGGCGCGCCCGCGGCTGATCGCCTCGGCCGGCCGCCTGATCGCCGGCGCCCGTGCCCACGGCGTGCCGGTGATCTTCGTGCGCATCGCCTTCGCGCCGGGCTACGCGGACTGCCTGGACAACTGCACGCTGTTCCGCCGTGTCGCCGAGACCGGCGCGGTGCAGGACGGCGCCTGGGGCGCGCAGTTCTACAGCGAACTCGCGCCGTTGCCGGGCGAGGCCGTGGTCACGCACAAGCGCAACAACCCCTTCTGGGCCAGCGGGCTCGAAGAGGCGGTGCGTGCCACCGGTGCCGGCCGGCTGTACGTGGCGGGCATCGCGACCAACCACGTGGTGGAGCACGGCGCGCGGCATGCGAGCGACCTGGGCTACCGCGTGGCGGTGGTGGCAGACGCCTGCAGCACCGCGCAGGCGCACCTGCACGCGGCCAGCCTCGAGACACTGGCGATGCTGGCGGACGTGGTCCAGGTCGACGATGCCGTGCGGCAGATGGGAGGCCTGCAATGACCCCGGAGCTGCAAGGCAAGGTCGCCATCGTCACCGGCGCGGCCGCGATGCTCGGCAGCGCGATCGTGCGCGCGTTCGTGCAGGCCGGCGCCCAGGTGCTGGCGGTCGACATCGACGTGCCGCGTGGCGAGGCGCTGGCGGCCGGGATCGGCGCGCGCTGCCGTTTCGTGGCCTGCGACATCGCCTCCGACGCGGCGCTCGACGCCTTGGTGGCGGGCGCGTTGGGCACCGAAGGGCGCATCGACTTCCTCGTGAACAACGCCGTGGTCTACGGCGACGCCGGGCTCGACGCCGCGCGTGCCGACTGGCTGGCCGCGCTGAACGTCAACCTGGTCTCCGGTGCGATGCTGGTGCAGAAGACCACCGACGCGCTGGCGGCGCAGGGCGGCGCCATCGTGAACATGGGCAGCGTCGGCGGCAAGTTCGGCGCGGCGGGGCGGGCGCTGTACCCGGCGGCGAAGGCGGCGATCCTGCAGCTCACGCGCAACCAGGCGGCGAGCCTGGCGCCGCGGCGCGTGCGCGTGAACTCGGTGTCGCCGGGGTGGACGTGGTCGGACGCGCTCTCGCGCATGACGGGCGACGACCGCGCGCTGGCCGACCGCGTCGGCGCGCCGATGCATCCGCTGGGCCGGGTGGGCGACGGCGACGACGTGGCGCAGGTGGTTCTCTTCCTGTGCTCGGACGCGGCGCGCTTCGTCACGGGCGCGGACATTCCGGTCGACGGCGGGTTCTCGATGCTCGGGCCGGACCAGGGGCGATCGGCGCGGGACTGGTTCGAATCGCAGGCGTGAGGGGAGGGGCAGTCTCGGTCTGGCACGGCGCATGCGTGCGAGCCGAGGCATCACCAGCTCCCAAGGAGTCGCCGATGCGAAGTTCCGATCCAGACACGCGAGATGTCGCGCACGAGACATCGCCGGTGGTGATCAGCGTCTTCCCTGGAACGATCGCAATATGCGATGGCGACGAGGGACCTCGCAGCGGCACGCCCCCATTGGCGGCGGCCTGGCGCGCGCTCAGCCGCCTCGCCAGGGCGTTTTCGCAGCCGGGCAACCTGCACCTGAACAAATATTCGAGCGGCTGAACCGCCGCGAATCCTGGCCTCATGGGTACTAATTGACACTTAGTGACACTGGCTTGGGAACTGTTCGCTGACACGTGTTACATACGAGGACGCCCTCATGGGTGCTCCACTTACTGGCAACGTGTCTACCGCACCTCTTTCATCGTCAAGCCCTGTTTCGCCGCTGCCGAATCTGCGCGCGTTCGAAGAGGCCGCGCGTCAGAAAACCGATGGCGTCATCGAGTTGGACGGCGACCGGCTGCAGGTGCTCGCCACCGGTGCCACCCCCACGCAGCGTTCGGTGGCCTGGGTCAGGCCGCAGGGCGGGGCCGACACCACCTCCGCTTTCGTTGCCGCGCTGGGCCAGTCTTTCTCCGGCGGCATCACCCAGGCCGTGGCGCGCGAGCTCGACCTGGCCCCCGCGGCCGGCGTGCCGCTCGCCTCGCGCACGGTCAGCCTGGCCATCGACATGGCGCGCACCGGCCGCCAGGCGATGGACGGCGTCGACTTTCTCACGCGGCTCGACTTCTCGGCCGCCAACCGCGGCGCCGGCTTCGAAGCCGCGTGCCGCAACGCCGGCATGCAGCCGTCCGGCCTGGGCGCCGCGCAGCGCACGCACATCGACGCGGCGCTCGACAGCCGCTTTGCTGGCGCAGCCGAAGCCGGCCAGTCGCCGGTGTCCGCCGGCACCGCGGCCGGCTGGCTGTGCCAGATCCTGGCCGAACTCCCCAAGGACTGAACGGCGTCCGCCGTAGAGCGCCCGTGCTACCACGGGAGCCACCGCTCGTCAGATACCCAATTCTGGGGATTGGATACACAGGTAAACGAAAGTAAAATCCTGTGTCCAGGCGTTGCCAGCGCCTGCCCGCCGGCGGATTGCATGCATCCCTGTCGTGTCGCCCGCCGGGTTGTCGACACCCCTTCGTTTCCAAGCCTCCCCTTGTCCAACTGCCCCACCGAAGCTGAGAGCGACGACAGCGCCTGTGGCGAGGTGGGTGTGCTGACGCCCCCGGAGGGCATGAGCGAGGCCGAGGCGGGTACGCTGTTCCGCACCCTGGTGCAGACGCACAACACCCGGCTGTACCGCTTCATCATCAAGAACATCGGCAATCCGGGCGATGCCGAAGACCTGGCGCAGCAGGCTTTCATGGAAGCCGTGCGCTCGTTCCAGAGCTACCGCGGCGAGTCCGAGCTGTCGACCTGGCTCTACGGCATTGCGATGAACCTGGTGCGCAACTACCTGTCGCGCGCCCCGCACCGCCGTTACGAGTTCGTCGCCGACGACGAACTCGCCGCGCTGCCCGACGAGCGCCTCACGCCCGAAGGCATGCTCTCGCAGTCGCAGCAGATGCGCGCGCTCAACGAATCGCTGGCCGAGCTGCCGCAGAGCATGCGCGAGGTGCTGCTGATGGTGGCGGTGGACGAACTCTCGTACGAAGAGGCCGCCGTGCTGCTGACCGTGCCGGTGGGCACCGTGCGCAGCCGCCTGTCGCGCGCGCGCTCCGCGCTCAAGGCCCAGATGCTGGCGCGCGGCGCCGCACTGGACTTCTGAGCGCGGCCTTCCCGCGCTCCTTCACTCCTTCACTCCCTCACTCCCGCATTTCCGCACTCCCGCTCAGGGCGCCGCAGGCGAGTTCGGCGCCGCCGGTGCCGAATTCAGCGGCGGCAACGGCGCGGGCAACACCAGCGTGCCGGGCTCGATGATCGACGGCGCGGGCGACACCGTCACGGGCAGTCCGCCCGGCGCCGGCAGCACCGTCACCGTCGAGGCCCCGATGGCCGCGGCGCTGGCGGCCTGCATCTCGGCCCCGGTCGGCGCGGCGCCCGCCACGCGCGGCGAGGGCAGCGTCACCAGCCGCGGCTTGATCATGAACAGCCGCTCGCGCGACTGCACGTTGTCCGTGCGGTTCGAGAAGAACAGCCCCACTACCGGCAGCCGGCCCAGGCCCGGCACGCGGTCGTTCTGGCGCGTGGCCTGGCGCGTGTTGTAGCCGCCGATCAGCAGCGTCTGGTTCTCGCCCACGATGGCCTGCGTGCTCACCACGCTCTTGCGGATGGTCGGCAGGTCGTCGATGGTGCGGTCCTGGATCTGGCCGTCCTCGATGTCCACGTCGAGTTGCACCACCGCGCCGTTCGCGCGCTCGATGTAGTGCGGCGTCACGCGCAGCGTGGTGCCCACCGTCACCGGCGTCACCGTGGCCACGCGCTCGCCGGTGGTGCGGATGTAGAAGGTTTCCGACAGGTCCAGCAGCGCGCCGATGTGGTCCACCGTGAGGATCGACGGACGCGACTGGATCGACGCCTCGCCCATGCCCTCCAGCGCGCGGATGCGCGTGACCAGGAAGTTGCCCGCGCTCACCACCAGCGAGGTCGGGTTCACCGTGGCGCTGCGCGACACCGCGCCCAGCGTGATCTCGTTGCCCGAGGTCGACGCCGCGAGGTTGCCGAAGCCCGCCGTGGTGCCGCCGGTGCGCCCGCCCCAGGCGATGCCCAGCTCGTCGAGCCGGGTGGCGTTCACGTCGATGATGAGCGCCTCGATCTCGATCAGCGCGGTCGGCACGTCGAGCTGCTCGATCAGCTTCTGGTAGATCGGCAGGCGCTCCGGAATGTCCTGGATGATGAGCGCGTTGAGCCGCGAGTCGGCCTGGATCGACGGCACCAGCCGGCGGCTGTTCTGCTGGCCGGCCGCGGCGGCCAGCTTCGCGTCGCTCGACGATTCCCCGCCGCCGGCGGCCACCGGCGCGCCGGGCGCGGCGCCCGCCACCGTGGTCGCGGGCGCCATGCCCGTGCTGCTCGCGCGCAGCGGCGCGGCAATGGCGGTGAGCGTGGCGTCGCTGTAGGTGCCGCCCGTGCCCGAGCCGTTGACCAGGTTGCGCAGCACCTGCGCCAGCCCGGTGGTGGTGATCTGCCGGTCGCGGTAGAGCACCGTGCGGTCGTCCACCGTGGCGTGCTTGAGCCTGAACACCGTCACCTGCTGCCCGCCCGCCACCAGCGGCAGCGCCGCCACCGTGCGCTGCACCAGGCTCACGTAGCCGGGCGGTCCCGACACCAGCGCCACGCCCTGGTCGGGCAGTTCGCCCCAGCCGAAGCGCGCGTCGAGCACGCCCAGGCTGGTGAGCGCCTGGCGCATGGCGCCGATGCTCGCGCCCGAGGCGGTGATGCTGCGCGTGGTGGTTTCGGTGGTGCGGCTCACGTACAGCGTGCCGGCGTGCGTGAACCAGTTGAAGCCGTACACGCCGCCCAGCTGGTTCAGAAAGTCGGTCGGCGTGGGCGAGCTGAAGCGGCCGTTGACCGGGCCGGTCACCTGCGGCGACAGCTCCAGCGCCAGGCTGAAGCTGGCCGCGAAGTCGCGCAGCACCTTGGCCAGCGGCTGGCTCTCGGCGTAGTAGGTGTAGGGCGCGTCGGACCACGGCGGCGGGCCGGCGTGTGCGGGTGCGCCGGGCAGCGACAGCAGCGCGCAGCCCACCAGCGCGGCGGCCAGGGTGCGAAGCAGGGGGGAGCGGAAGGAGGTGCGGGGCATGGTGGCGTGAGGGCGCATGAGCGGGCGCAAGAGCAAGGGCGAGAGCAATGTCAGGCGGCCGCGACGGCCGGGGTCCAGAAGGCAAGTGCGTTGGCGAGCTCGCCCACCGCGTCGTCGATGTCCTGGGTCGATCCCGCGGCCACCGTGAGCTGCAGCCAGGCCGCGCGCTCGCGCGCGTCGATCACGCACGCGCAGGGCGACGCCAGCATGGTGCCGCAGGCCAGCCGGCCGATCGCCTGCACCAGCTGGTCGCGCGCGTGGCCCGGCTCGGGCAGCGCGCGCAGGCGCGAGGCCACGCGGATGCCGCCGCCCGGCAGGGCTTCCAGCCGCACGCGGTGGCGGCCGTCGATCACCAGGTCGACCGGGCCGCTGCCACCGGCATCGGCATCGGCCGCATGAGGCGCCTGCTGCGCGCGGTACTGCGCAAGAAGGCGCGCCGCGCCGGCATCGGCCTGGCGGGCGGAGGGTGAGGAAGAGGTGGGGAAGGACATGCTCATGGAAGAGGAGGGGCCAGCGGGTCGCCGTCCATCTGCCGCATCTGCGCCAGCAGCTTCAGCAGTTCGGCCACCGGCTCGACGAGTTCGGAAGGGATGTACTCGCCGACGCTCGCGTGCTCGGTGAGCGCGCGCGCCAGCGGAATGTTCTGCATCACCGGCACGCCGGCTTCGCGCGCGGCGCGCATCATGCGTTCGGCCAGCGCGCCTTCGCCCTTGGCCAGCACCACGGGCAGCGGGGTTTCCTCGGCGTCGTAGCGCAGCGCCACGGCCAGGTGGGTCGGGTTGGTCACCACCACGGTGGCCTTGCGCGCGCTCTGCACGGCGCCCTCAGCCATCATTTCCTGGTGCAGGTGCTTGCGCTGGTGCTTGATGTGGGGGTCGCCCTCCATCTCCTTGTATTCCTGCTTCACTTCGTCCTTGGACATCATCAGCCCCTTTCGGTACTGCAGGCGCTGCCACACGAAGTCGGCCAGCGCGATGGCGGCGTAGGCCAGGCCGATGTTGATCACCATCGTCTTCAGCAGCGAGCCCATCACCTTGCCCATGCCCGCGAGCCCGGCCTGCGGAATGCTCGTGAGGATCGGCAGCGCGTCGCGCAGCAGGATCCACAGCAGCGCCGACAGGAAGCCGATCTTCAGCACCGACTTGAGGAACTCCATGAAGTTCTTCTTGGAGAAGATGTTCTTCAGGTTGGCGAGCGGGTTGAGCTTCTGCGCCGAGGGCTTGAGCTTGTCGAACGCGAACAGGATGCCCACCTGCATCGTGTCCGCGAAGATGCCCACGCCCAGCACGATGCCGATGATCGGCAGCACGATCCACGCGGCCTCGCTCAGCAGCCGCGTCGCGGCCGTGTTCACGGCTTCGGTGAACTCCAGCTGCAGCAGCGTCGAGGGCAGCAATATGGCCTGCGCCAGCGTGTCCACGATGCGGCCCGCGCTGGCCAGCAGGTAGCCGAACAGCGCCACGATCAGCAGCGTCTGCGTGAAGTCCTTGCTGTAGGCGACGTCGCCCTTCTTGCGGCTGTCGCGCAGCCGCTTGGAAGTGGGCTGTTCGGTTTTTTCGCTCATCGCACGGCGCCCCCCCAGAGGTCCTGCAGGAACGGCAGGATGCGCCCGATGCCCTCGATCTGGTCCGCGCCGTAGTCGAACAGCAGCGAGCCGTAGAGAATCAGCACCAGCACCGCCAGCGCGCTCTTGATGGGCATGGCCATGAAGAACACCTGCAGCTGCGGCGCGAAGCGGCTCACCAGCGCCAGGCCCACCTCGGACAGGAACATGGCCACCAGCACCGGCCCCGCGAACAGGAAGGCGAGGCGGCCCAGCCGGTCGAGCTGCGCCAGCATCAGCGGCATGGCGTCGGCATTCAGCGCGGGTGCCCAGTGCACGATGCTCCACACCTTGAAGCTGTCGTACAGCGTGCCCAGCAGCAGCGAGAAGCCGCCGGCCAGCAGGAAGTAGACGATGAAGGCCTGGTTGAACAGGATGCCCATGGGCGAGGAGTCGTTGCCGGTGAGCGGGTTCAGCGTGGCCGCGATGCTGGCGCCGCGCTGGTTGTCGATGAGAAAGCCCACCGCCTCGAAGATCCAGAACGGAATGGCCGCCAGGTAGCCCAGCACGAAGCCGATGAAGGCCTCCTTCAGGATCAGCATCACCAGTTGCGGGGCGTTGAAGTCGGCCTGCGCGATCTCCGGCATCACGAACGGCACCGCCACCGCGCCCAGCGCGCCGGCCACCGCATAGCGCAGCAGGCCCGGCATGAGCTGCTGGTTGAAGATCGGCAGGACGATGAACATGGCGAGGATGCGCGGCTGCGTCAGCGCGAGGGCGCTGACGAAGTTCTTGATATCCGCATAAGTAACCTCGCCTGTCATTTCGTTCCGCTCAACGGCCCAGCGTGGGAATCACGTCGAACACCTGCACCGTGAAATTGAACATCTCGCCGCCGATCCAGCGCGCGGCCAGCAGGATGGTGAGCGACACCGCGATCAGCTTGATGCCGAACGACAGCGTCTGCTCCTGGATCTGCGTGAGCGCCTGGAACAGCGAGAACAGCACGCCCACCACCGAGCCGACCACGATCGGCGGCATGGACAGCCAGAGCACCAGGTACAGGGCCTGGGTGAAATAGGAGACGACGTCGACGCTTTGCATGGGAGGAGGGGCTGAAAGTGGAGGTGCGCCTTCAGGCGTAGGTCAGGATGAGGCCCTGGATCAGCCGCGACCAGCCGTCCACCATGACGAACAGGAACAGCTTCAGGGGCAGCGAGATCGTCACCGGCGAGACCATCATCATCCCCATGGCCAGCAGGATGTTCGAGACGATCAGGTCGATCACGACGAAGGGCAGGTACAGCAGAAAACCGATCTGGAACGCCGAGGTCAGCTCCGACACCACGAAGGCCGGCATCAGCACCAGGAAGTCGCGCTGCGTCACGTCGGCGGCCAGCACCGGGCCCCACATCTTCTGGGCGGTGCTCACGAAGAAGTCGCGCTGCGCGGGCTTGCTGTTGCGCACCATGAACTCGCGCAGCGGCTCGGCGCCTTCGCGCACGCTGCTCACCAGCGCGGGCACGCTGCGCAGCGCCTCGGGGCTGGTGGCCAAGCGGTCGTACATGTGCGCGCCCACCGGCGCCATGATGTAGGCCGACAGGATCAACGCCATGCCGTACAGCGCGATGTTCGGCGGCATCTGCTGCACGCCCAGTGCATTGCGCAGCAGCGACATCACCACCGCGATCTTCAGGAACGACGTCGTCACCACCACCACGGTGGGCAGCAACGCCATCAGCGCCAGCAAGAACGCAAGCGTGATCGGATCGAAATTTCCCATGCGGATCAGCCTTGCGCGTTCACGGGCGCGAACAGCGTTCGCACCGCCACGCCGAGCTGGCCGTCCACCTCGACCAGTTCGCCGTCGCCCACCAGCGCGCCGTTGGCGCGGATGCGCACCGCGCCGGCCAGCGGATGGCCGAGCTCGAGCACCTGGCCGGGTTGCATGGCGCGCAGCTGCGCCAGGCTCAGCGTGAGTTCGCCGAGGTCGAAGGACACGCGCAGCGGCACGTCGTCGAGCGAGGCGGCAACAAGGGTGGCGGGAGCGGCCGCGGCGTCGGCGGCAAGGTCGGCGGCGGTGTTGGAAACGGGCATGGTGGCGGTCCAGGGCGAAAGTACGGTGAGAGAGGGGGGCACGGCCGCGGCATCCTCGGCGGTGGCGTCGTCCATGGCAGGCAGCTGCACATGCAGCCCCGCGCGGCCGTCGGCGCTGAGCCACAGCACGCGGCGCGGCCCGGTCCATGCGGCGTCGAGCAGCAGCACGTCGCCCGCCTCGAGCCCGCCCAGTTCGCGGGCAGTGAGGCGGCTGTGGCCGATCTCGGCGCGCAGCGCGATCGGCAGCGCGTCGTCCAGCGGCCCGGGCTGCGGCGCGCGCTTTGCGACCAGGCCGGCCAGCAGCAGCAGACCGAGCGTGTCGGTCCACAGCACGCCGGCAATCGCCTGCGGGCCGGCGTCGGCCTTCAGCAGCAGCTCGCACACATGCGCGAAGGCGGCGGTGTCCTGCGGCGTCACTTCGACGGGCTCGGTCTGCAGCGCCACCAGCTGCGGCGCACCGCGGCCGAGCGACTGCAGGCCGTCGAGCACCTGGCGCAGCGCGGCGCTGACGGCGGCCGTGGCCAGTTCGGGCGGCAGCGTGTCGATGCGCACCGCATCGCCGAGCTCGGTGGCCAGCACGGCCTCCAGGCATTGCGCAATGGCTTCGGCGGGCAGCTGCAGCACGAACACCGCGCCGGCCCATTCAACGCGCGCGGTCCAGCAGTGCAGGCCGGGCAAGGCGTCGGGCCGCGGCGCGGGGCGCAGCGTGGCGCGCCAGGCACCGCCCAATGAGAAGGGGAGGCCGGCCGCGCGTTGCGCGAGCGCGCTGCGGGCCTGGGCCTCGTTGCGCGAGAGCCGCTGCGGTTTCAGCGCGACGGCGGCCCCGGAGGAAGAAGACGAGAGCATGGCGGACATGGAATTCAGGAGCGAGGCCAGAGGCCGGGGAAGGGGGGGGCGGCGTCCGCACCGCCTGCACTGCTTGCGCTGGCGGCATTGGCGGCACCGGGCGCGCCCGTCGATTCGACGGGGCACGGATCTTCGGGGTCGTCGGCCAGCACGCGCACCAGCGTCTCGCGTTGCAGCCGTTCGGCCAGGTTGCTCGCCAGCCAGCCGGCCGCGCGCGCCAGCCGTTCGCGCGCCGGCTCCAGCGTGCAGACGAACTGCGCGACCACGCGCCCGCCGTCCTCGAACACGTCGAGTACCACGCCGGCCAGGCCTTCGTCGGACAGGCGGATCTGCACCGCGCGCCGGCCGCTGCTGCCGTCGGACACCAGCAGGCGGCTCGCGAGCTGCGACAGCGCTTCGCCGGCGCCGGCCACATCGGGCGGCACGCCGGCTTGCGGCGATTCAGCGCGCGCGGCCGATGCCTGCGGCGCTGCCGGCGCCGGCGCGCCGAAAAGATCGACCGGTCGCAGCGTCTCGGCCGGCGCGCAAGCAGGCGGCGCACCCGTGCCCGTACCGCCGCGCGCGCCGTTGCTCAGCAGGTCGCGCATGCGGCGCGCCTCGTCCGACAGCTGGCCCGGGTCGCGCGCGTCGGCGCCCGGCTGGCGCTCGGCGTCGGGCCGCGCGTCGAAGGGCGACTGCTGCGGCATGCCGAGGTTCAGCGAGATGGGGCGGTCGGTGCTCACGTTGCGCTTTCCTGCTCGTCGGTGTGTTCCCAGTCGTCGCGGTCGCGCCGCACGCTGGCGGCTTCTTCCATCTCGAGGTCTTCCTTGCGCTCGGCCTCGCGCGAGAGCGCGTCGGCATGGTTGCGCGCGAGGTCGACGAACTTCGATTTCTGGCGCGACGCCTCCTGGTGCGCGGCGCGCGCGCCGTCGAGCTGCTGCAGCGCCTTCTGCTCGCCGCGTTCGGCCGCGGTCACGGCGTCTTCCTGCGCGGCTTCGCGCTGGCGCAGGCCGGCCACGGCAAGCTGCACGTCCTCGATGTCGCGCAGCCGCACGATGCGTTCGCACAGCTCGCGGTACAGCCGGTGCTCGGCCTGCAGGCCTTCGTCGACCAGCCGGCGCAGCAAGGCCTGGGCTTCTTCGTGCGCGCGCGCGGCGTCGCGCAGCGCGGCGCGCTCGCGCGCCACGACGATCTCGGCCTGCCCCTCGCGGAAGGACTTGATGGCCAGCAGTTCGCGGAACACGCTCACGGCCGGCGTCCCGTGCCCACCAGCTGCGCCAGGCGCTCCAGCGTCTGCGACAGGCTCGAATGCTCGTCGGTGCGCTGCTTCAGGAAGGTGCGGATGGCGTCGATCTTGTCGATGGCCTCGTCGGTCACCGGGTCGCCGCCGCGCTTGTACTCGCCGATCTTCACCAGCAGCTCGACCTCTTCGTACTTGGCCATCAGCTCGCGCATGCGCCCGGCGATCTGCTTGTGCTCGGGCGTGACCACGGCGTTCATCACGCGCGAGGCCGAGGCCAGCACGTCGATGGCCGGGTAGTGGTTGGCCGCGCCCAGCTTGCGCGACAGCACGATGTGGCCGTCGAGGATGGAGCGCGTCTCGTCGGCGATCGGCTCGGTCATGTCGTCGCCTTCCACCAGCACGGTGTACAGCGCGGTGATCGAGCCCAGGTGGTTCATGCCGGTGCGCTCCATCAGCTTGGGCAGCGTGGCGAACACCGAAGGCGGGTAGCCGCGCCGCGTGGGCGGCTCGCCCGCGGCCAGGCCGATCTCGCGCTGCGCGCGCGCGAAGCGGGTGACCGAGTCCATCAGGAACAGCACCTTCTTGCCCTGGTCGCGGAAGTACTCGGCAATGGCCGTGGCCACGTAGGCGGCCTTGGCGCGCTCCATCGACGACTTGTCGGACGTGGCGCAGACGATCACCGCCTTGCGCCGGCCCTCGGGCCCCAGTTCATGCTCGAGGAATTCGCGCACCTCGCGCCCGCGTTCGCCGATCAGCGCCACCACGGTCACGTCCACCGCCGCGCCTTTCACCAGCATGCCCATCAGCGTCGACTTGCCGCCGCCGGCCGCCGCGAAGATGCCCATGCGCTGGCCTTCGCCGCAGGTGAGCACCGCGTCGAGCGCGCGCACGCCCAGCTCCATCGGCTGGTGGATGATGCGGCGGCGCAGCGGGTCGGGCGCCTCGGCAAACACCGGGTAGAACTTGCTGGCCTCCAGCGGGCCGCGCTCGGCTTCGTCGAGCGGGCGGCCCAGGCCGTCGAGCACGCGCCCGAGCAGGCCGAAGCCCACCGGCACCATGTGCGCGCGGCCCGTGGGAATGACCTCGGTCGCGGCCGAGATGCCGTACATGTCGCCGATCGGCGTGAGCAGCGCGGCGTCGCGCGAGAAGCCCACCACCTCGGCCTTCATCTCGAAGTCTTCGCCGGGGTTGCGCAGGATGCAGACCTCGCCCACCTTCACGGTCGGCACCACCGCCTTGATGATGGTGCCCACCACCTGCGTCACGCGGCCCTTGATGCGCAGCATGGGCGCGTCCTGGAGCGCCAGCTCCATCAGCTCGGTGATGTAGTCGAACTGGCGCATCAGGCCCTGCCTTCGCGCATGGATGCGGCGGTGCTCATATGCGGCTGCCCAGCACCTTCTGGAAGGCGGTTTCCAGCGCCGCCACCTGGCCGTCGATGCTGGCCTCCACCAGGCCGATCTCGCTTTCCAGGATGCACGACTCCGGCGCCAGCCGGCCGTCGGGCACGATGTCCAGGTAGCCCACGCCGGGGTAGGCCGCCAGCAGGTCGTTGATGCGCGCGCGCACCATCTCCACCTGTTGCGGGTGCAGCCGCAGCGTCATCTGCTTCTGGTTGCGCACCACCGACAGCGCGTTCTTCACCACGATCAGCACGCGCTCGGTCTCGTCGAAGTCCGACACGATCTTGCGCACCGCCGACATCACCAGCTGCACCATGTCGGTCTCGACCTTGGCGAAGTAATCGATCATGCGGCCGCTGGTCTCGATCATCTTCTCGACCTGCGCCATCTGCGCCTCTGCCAGGCCGTCGGCATGGCCGCGCGCGGCTTCGGCGTCGTAGATCGCCTGCGCGCCGGCGACGATGGCGTCGGCCTGCGCGCGCGCGCTGTCGATGAGCGCCTGCGCGTCGCCGAGCGCGGCGACGTCGGCGCGGCGCAGCACGCGCTGCCCCGGCGCAATGCGCGCCTGCAGGGTGCGCGACGGGGTCAGCGGGTCGCGGCCGGGGTGGGGAACAAGGAAAGCCATGCGGGTTCGATGCGGTTCAGCAGGGTGAGGCACAGGTCGCGCGCGGCCACGGTGCGCAGGCCCGAGGCCTCGCGCACGCGGGGCAGCTCGGCCTCGGCGGGAAGTTTCAAGTCGGCGCGGCGGCGCAGCGCGGGCGCCGCGTCGTGCCAGGCTTGCGCCAGCACGCCGGCGCCCAGCAGGTCGGCCGCGGCGGGCAGGCTCGCGGCGCCCGAAGGCAGCCAGTGCGCCACGTCGTCCAGGCCAGGATGGGCGTCGGCCGCCGCGCCACGCGCGAAGGCCAGGCCGTCGGCGCCGATCGCCTCGCGCGCGGCGGCCACGTCGGCGCGCAGCACGGTGCGGCGCAGGTGGCGCCCGAGCAGCACCAGGCCGGCGTCGCGCGCGAGCCGGCCCAGCAGTTCGGGCTGCGCCAGCGCCAGCGGCAGCGCGGGCTCGCCGGCGGCGAGCACCGGGCGGCGCGCGCCGGCGTCCAGCGTGTCCAGCAGGTCCAGCAACAGGGCAGACCAGTCGCGGTGCAGTTCGCGCGCCACGCGCGGCAGCGCGGCCAGCCGCTCGAAGGCGGGCGAGGTGGCGGCTGAGGTGGCGGGGCGCAGCAGCGCGCGGCGGCTGGGGTGCAGGCTGCGGCTGGGCAGCAGGTTGAATTCGAGCAGGCGGGCCGACAGGGGTGAGTTCAGCGGCGAGGTCAGTGGCGAGTCAAGCGCCGAGCCGAGCAGCGGCAACGCCGCCCCGAAGGCGGCGCCTGCTGCGTGCGGCACCTCGGTCGCTGCGTTCGCTGCGGCCACGGCCATCAGGCGATGCCTTCCGCTGCCCGGCCGGCCGGCTTGCCACCGGCGGCGGCGCGGCGTGCGGGCAGCACGTAGCGCCACACGGCCCAGCCGAGGCCGCCGAGCGCACCGAGCGCCACCAGCGCGAGCACCACGATCAGCGCGCCGAGCGTGCCGCCCGAATCGGCGCCGAGCGTCGTGCCGAACAGCACCGGCTGCGGCGCGGCCTCGGCGCCGGGGCGCGCCTGCGAGGCCACGAAGATCACCGACACGCGCTCGGGCGTGAGGCCCGGAATGCTGTTGGTCACCAGCCGGCGGATCTGCGGCTGCACGATCTCCAGGTTGTAGCCGTCCTGGTGCTTGATGAACACCGCGGCACTGGAGGCCACGCCGCTCTCGCCGGCCGAGCCGCGCTCGGGCAGCACCACGTGCACCCGGGCGGCCAGCACGCCGTCCATCTTCGACAGCGTGCTCGACAGCTCCTGCGACAGTGCATAGATGTAGCGCGCGCGCTCTTCCAGCGGCGAGGAGATCAGGCCTTCCTTCTTGAAGACCTTGCCCATGCCGTCGAAGCGTTCGCGCGGCAGGCCCTTGGCGCGCAGCACCTCGAGCGCGCGGCCCACCTGCGCGCCGTCGACGCGCACGCCCACGGCGCCTTCCTTGCCGGGCACCTTGTCGGCGGTGATGTGCGCCTCGAGCAGTGCCGACAGCACCTCGTTGGCTTCGTCCTCGGGCACGGCACCCAGCAGGTCGACGCGCCCGCCGCAGGCGGCCAGCGCCACGCACGCGGTCAGTGTCGCGGCGCGCAGCATGCGGCGCAGCCAGGCCATCGCGGGGCCGCTCATTGCACGCGCACCAGTTGGTCGAAGTTCTGGGTCGAGCGGCTGATCGCCTTGCCGACCAGTTCGTACTGCACCGAGATCTGGGTCAGGTTCATCTGCATCTTCAGCAGGTCCTGCATGGCCAGCGGCTGCTCGGAGTTGAGCGTGGCCGAGACCGATTTCCAGGCGTTCTGGAAGTCGCTCGACACGCCCTGCATGCCCGAGAGGATGCGTTCGCCCATCGATGCCTGCGTGCCGGCGACGGGGCCGACCGGCAGCGGCTCGGCCACCGGGCCGCTGCGCAGCACCGCGCCGGCGTCGGCCGGCGGCGTGGCGTTCATGATTTCGGCGAAGCGCTGCGCGGCCAGCGAGTCCGGTGCCGCGGGCGTGTGAACGACCGCGGGAGCAGGAGCGGCCAGTGCGGCGGCGGTCACGGGGGTGGCAATGATGTCCATGGTCTGGCGTGATGGAGCTAGCGGAACGAGGCTGCGCGGTGCAGCCCCTGGAGAGAAGAGAAGGCGGCCGGCGGCGTGTCGGCAGCGGCAGCGGCGGAGGAGGCAGGCGCATCCCCCAGCAGCCGGCGCGCCAGCTGGCGGCTTTCGGATTCGGGCGTGCCCGCGGGCAGCGGTGCGTCGGCCACGGCGCGCAGCAGGCGGCGGCTTTCGTCGGCGCGCCCGTCGAGCTGCAGCGCCAGGCCGCGCCAGGTGTCGAGCGTCTCGCGCTCGCCGTCGTCGGCGGCCTGGGCCTGGGCCAGCACGTCCACCGCTTCGGCGGTGCGTGCCGCGTTCAGGAACGCCAGCGCCAGCCCCACGGCATGGAACGCCCGGCCGGGCCGCGCGAGCGCCAGCCCGTTGAAGATGCGGCGCGCGCGCCCCACGTCGCCCTGCCCGGACGCAAGAAAGCCCGCCTGCGTGAGCAGGCGGACGTCTTGCGCGGTCAGCGACGGCAAGCCCGAAGCCGGGGCTTCGGGCCGCGAGCGCCATCCCTGCATCATGTGGTGGCTTCTTCGCGCCGCGCCAGCCGTTCGAGCAGGGTGGCCGCGCGAGCGGACAGTTCGGGCGTGTCGGTGGCCGCGACCTGCTTGAGCAGGTGGCGCGCCGCGTCGATGTCGCCCTTGGCCGCGAGGCTTTCGGCCATGTGCAGCGCAGGCTCGAGATGCTCGGGGAACAGCACCAGCGCGAGCGAGTGCATGTTCACGGCCTCGTCGAAGCGGCCGGCCGCGTGCAGGCACAGCGCCAGGCCGGCCAGGTAGTGGCGGCGCGTGGGGCCGTACTGCACGAGGAAGGCGAAGATCGGCAGCGCCTGCGCGTGCTGGTTCTGCACCACGTGCGCGTAGGCCAGCGAGTAGATGACCTCGAGCTGCTCGGGCTTCAGGCGCCTGGAGCCGGGCAGGGCCTCGAGCTGCGCGAACAGCTGGCGGCCCATCGCGTCGTGCAGGGCGTCGGGGGTAGGGTTGGACATGGGAGGGGGTTCCTGTGTACGTGTCGGGCGTGTCGAGCGGGAGCTCAGACGGCCTGGCGCTTGCCGATGTTGGCGGTGATCTGCGACATGCTCTCGGCGGCGCCGTTGATCATCTGGCTCACGGCCTGGAGGCTGTCCTCGATCTGCTGGATGACCTTCTTGAGCTCTTCGCGGCCTTCTTCCATGGTCTTCTGCAGCTTGACCATGGCGGCCTCGAGTTCCTTCTTCTCGGCCAGCTTGCCTTCGGCGTCGCGCTGCGTGTGCGCCTTGGCGATGGCGATGCCGCCGGTGGCCGCGGTGGTGGCACCGGTGACCACGGCCGAGCTCGCGGCGATCATGGCGCTGGCCATCTTCACCGACGAGGACACGGCCGACGAGCCGCCCGAGGCCACGGCCATGCCGATGCCCACGGTCAGCGCCGCGGCCATGCCCACGGCCATGCCCACGTACTGCGTGGTCTGCTCGTCGGCGCCGGCCAGCTGGCAGATGCCGGTGGCCATGGTGCCCAGCAGTTGCGGCTCCACCAGCAGCATGGCGGGGCACATCATGGCCATGGCGCCGGCCATGACGCGGCCGATCTGCTGCGCCTTGTCTTCCGGCACGCCGCAGGCCTCGAGGAACTTGCTGGTCATGGTCATCAGCAGGTTGCCGATGCTGATCTCGGGCCCGCCGCACTCCTTGGATATCTGGTCGGCCAGCGAAATGGTCGCGCCGATCAGGCCGATGGTCGCCAGCGCCAGCAGCGGGGCGGCCGCGCCGCCCGAGGCCACGGTGGCCACCGCCGCCACGGCCACGGCCGCGATGGCCGCGATGACCGCGACGATCTTGCCGATCCAGCCGAAGATCTTGCCCAGCAGGCCCTGCTTGTCGGCCTCGCGGGACTTCTGCACCCACTCGTCGATCTTCTTGAGCTGGTTCTCGGTGTTCTTGCCGGCCTTGATCTGCGCCGTCTCCACGCTCGACTTGGCGGCGGCGAGCTGCTGGTCCTGCGACTTCGAGCGCAGGTTGCGCAGCAGCTCGATCATGTCGTCGGGGCCGAGCTGGCCGGCCGGCCCGTCGATGGCCGGCGCGCCGCGCGCGTCGGTCACTTCGTCGCCCTTGCCCGACTTGCCCTGCGCACCGCCGGAGATCTGCGTGAGCAGCTCCTGCATCTGCGCGAGCTGCTTCGCGTCGGTCGGGCTGGCCACCATGCCGGGAACCTGGCCGGCCGCGGTGCCCGCAGGGGGCCCCGGCGGCTGCAGGTTGGGCATGCTGGGCATGCCTGGCTTGATCGTGTTGTCCATGTCGTGGCTCCCGCTCAGATGTTGCGGGCGATGCCGCGGGTGGTTTCCACGCGCGACTGCTCGATGGAACCCAGCTTCTCGCGCACGTCGCGGATCACGTCCATCATCTGCTGCATCATGTCGTTGGCCTGCTGCGACGCGCTTTCGTGGACCTTCGCGGTGGCCTCGAGCTCGGCCTTCTTCGCGTCGTGGCCGGCGGCCTTCAGCTCCATGCTGGCGTTGGCGATGCTGCCGATGCCGCTCATCGCCTGGCCCAGGCCCGTGCCCGTGCCGGTGAGGGCGCCGGCCTCGACCTGGCCCTTGCCGAACGACGAGCCGGCAAGGCCGGCCTGCACGAGGCCGCCCGCGATCTGCATGCTGCCCGCGACCACGGCGCCGACGAAGCGGTCCTGCGCGGCGTTGCGGATCTCCTGCGCCGCGCTGTTGAGCGACTGCACCTGCGCCGTGAGTTCCGAGTTGCGCACTTCACGGACGCTGTTGCGCTGCTCCTGCGCCATCTTCTGGAACAGGGCCATCACCGCGTAGATGTCGCCGGCCACGTCGGTCGCGCCGAGGCCGTCGAGCGTGCGGACGGTGTCGCTGACGTTGCCCATCTCGTTCTTGCCGGAGCCCGGCAGGTCGAGGGAAATGCGCTTGTGGGCATCGTCGCCGCCGCGGTTGATGAACTGCAGCGCGTCAGGGCCCTGGCCCTTGGCGGCGGCCGGCGCTCCAGGGGCTCCCGGACCGCCGACGGCGTTGCCCGCCGGCGGCGCGATGTAGCCGGCGCCGCCGGGAGGAGGGGTGTTGATCGAAGTCATGGAGTCGTGTCCTTGAAAGGGATCCGTCGGATGTCTCGGGGTGTCTGGGGTGGGCGCGTGTCGGCGGGTCTGCGGGTGCGCCGGCTCAGGCCGCGAAGCCCATCGGTGCCAGCAGTGCCTCGGCGCGCGCCTTCACCACCGGGTGGGCGTCGGCGGCCAGCGCGATGGCCAGCTGCAGCGATTCCGCGGCTTCGGGCAGGCGGCCCATCGCGATCAGGCATTCGGCGCTGTGCAGCGGCGGGCGCGGGTCGTCCAGCGCGGCCAGCGTGGCGGTGGCGTAGTGCTGCAGCGCGTCGGTGTAGCGGCCCAGCATCTGGGCGGCGCCGCCCAGTGCGAGCAGATAGCGCGGTTCCAGGTGGTTGTAGACGATCAGCAGCGAGAACACCTTGAAGGCGTCCGAGTAGCGGCCCTGGGCGTAGTGGCCGTGGCCGAGCTGGTAGAGCGCCTCGCATTCCTGCGGCGTCACGCCCTGGGCGGCGCCCAGCGTGCCGCCCGAGCGCAGCAGGGCGCCGAAGCCGCCGTCGGCGGCGTCCATCTCGGTGAAGTCGGTGGGTTGTTGCGCGGTCGTGGTCATGACGGTGTCGCAGCGCCTCAGCGCATGTTCCCGATGATCGAAGAGCGGCTTTCCTGCATCTTCTTCACGAAATTGGTCATCACGTCGAAGGCTTCGTTGCGCTTGTTCGTGAGGCTCTGCAGGCGCAGCATGTCCATCTGCTGGCTGTTGCCCAGCGAGTCGATCTGGCCCTTCACCTTGGCGATGGCCGCGTCGATCTGGGCCTTGGTGGTGCTGCCCTTCATCACGTTGGAGCCGCTGGGCAGCGTGCCCGCGGTGCCGTCGCGGTAGTTCTGCGCGCTGGTCTGGCCGGCCGAGGAGCCGAAGCCCAGGTCGGCCAGGCCGGCCTGCTGGATGGCGTCGTTGATCGGGATCTCGATCTGGTGGACCTTGTCGTCGTTCCAGTCCTTGATGGTCGCGTCGGGCTTGGCGTCGCCGGGGAAGGCGGCCTGGGCCGCGTTCAGCGACGACAGCACGTTGTTCAGCTTGGAGATCTGGTCGTTGCGGTTCTGCACGCCCTGGATCTGCGAGTTCAGCTGGGCGTCCAGCAGCTGCGTGCGTTGCTGCTGGACCATCATCAGGGCCGTTTCGAGGTCCATCGACTGGATGTTGACGCTCGAGACGCCGCCGATACCGTTCACGGAAGACATGCTTTGTTCCTTCTTTCTTATGGTCTGGGTTCGCGTGGCCGGGCGATGCGCTTCAGCGCATGTTCCCGATGATCGAAGAGCGGCTTTCCTGCATCTTCTTCACGAAATTGGTCATCACGTCGAAGGCTTCGTTGCGCTTGTTCGTGAGGCTCTGCAGGCGCAGCATGTCCATCTGCTGGCTGTTGCCCAGCGAGTCGATCTGGCCCTTCACCTTGGCGATGGCCGCGTCGACCTGCGACTTGGTGGTCATGCCGCGGATGCCGCCGTCGATGCGCACTTCGCTGCCGTTGGCGTTCTTGGTGTTGGTGAGCGCGCCGTCGGCCGCGCTGGTCAGGCCGAGGTTGATGCCGGCGTTGATCATGGCCGTGTTCATCGAGCGCTCGGTCGGGTAGGCGCCGTTGACCGACTCGTCCTTCCAGCCCTTCGTGTCGCCCAGCTTGGCGTCGGGCTTGGCGTCGCCGGCGAACATCGCGTTGGCCGCATTCAGCCCGGCCAGCACGTCGTTGAGCTTGCTGATCTGGCCGTTGCGGTTCTGGACTTCCTGGATCTGGGAGTTCAGCTGGGCGTCCAGCAGCTGGGTGCGCTGCTGCTGGACCATCATCAGGGCCGTTTCCAGGTCCATCGACTGGATGTTGACGTTCGAGACGCCTTGGATGTTGCCGATGCTGCTCATGGTGTGTGCGTGTCTGAAGGGGACGGAGGGGGCTGTACGGGCTGAATGGGGGAGGCGAGGGCGGCGGCGGCCTCAGACCATCGGACGCGGGCGGCGCGGCGCGGTGCCGGTGGGGGCGGCGTTGAACGAGGCGCGGGCCTGTTCTTCACGGGTTTCCTGCTCGACGGCGTCCATGTCGGCCTTGAAGGCGGCGTTGGCTTCCTCGTGGTGGCGGGCCGTCATCTGGCCTTCCAGCACGGTGCGGACCTTCTCGGGGTTCAGGCCCTGGTCGCGAAAGAACTGTTCGCTGCTGGCGACGGACTGCTGGGCCTGGTCGATCAGCGCCTGGGCCTTGGCGATGATCTCGGAGGGGTTGTTCGATGCGGCCATGGGTCGTTTCTCCTGGGTTTGAAGGGCTTGACGGGTGTCAGGGGGTGCTGCGGGGCGGACGGTGCTCGTCCAGACAGGGGGTAAGTAACCCGTGCCGCGCGGCGGTTCCAAACGCCGGCAAACTTTTTTGCTCCTCTCTTGCTGGAACCATCGGCGGGCGCCGGTTACACACCCGGGGCACGCACGCATGCGGGTGTGCACGCTTTCGGTGCCTCCCGCCGTCCTGCTGCCCCCGGTTGCCCCCTTGCATGGGTCCTATGTCCAGAATCGACCTTCCCCCCTCATCCACGCCCTCGTTCGACACCGGCATGCGCCAGGCCGGCCCCGGCGCAGGCGACGCCGCGCTCGCCGGGCGCCTCGGCGGCCAGCAGGTCGCGGTCGACGACGGTCCCGACATGCTGGCCGACGCGGCCGAGGAAATCAGCCTGCACCACTCGGAAAAGGCCGAGAGCAAGCACACCGCCGAGCGCAAGAAGGAGCTCTACCAGGCCCTGCCGCTCATGGCGCCGGAGGCCATCGAGGCCTACATGGACGCCGCCCAGTCGGGCGACGACACCGAAAAGCTCGCCGCGCTGGCCAAGCGCATGCTGTCGGGCTCGGGCGATCCGGCGGCGCTGGCGCGCCAGGCCTTCGGCCAGCCGACCCAGCAGTACCTGGGCCTGCAGTACGCGCTGCAGCAGGGCGAGCGAGAAGGCGCCTCGGGCGACACGCTCGACGCCATCCGCGAGGCGCTGGCCGACCTCGAGATGGACCACGGCCCCGGCATCCGGGCCGACCTGAACACCATCGGCACCGCCGCCGAGGGGGCGATGAACGCCGCCGACGTGGCCGGTTTCCAGGCCACCTACCGCGACGTGGTGCTCGGCGACGCCACCCTGTCGGGCACGCTGAAGCTGGCGCTGGAGCGTTTCGGCGACGGCGATTTCGCCGCCGGCCTGGACCGCCTCACGCGCGCCCTGGGCCAGGACCTGGCCGCCGCGCGCCCGTCCACCGACGCGAACCGGCTGCAGGGGCTGGTGCGCGACCTGTACCACCTGGGCGTGGCCGCCACCGTGCTGGACGGCTGCGGCGAGCTGCTCGCCACGCTGGCCGGGCGCCACGGCGGCGACGTTCCCGCCTCGGCCGCCGGCAAGCCCGCGGCCGTCGCGCTGATGCAGGACCTGGTGGGCGTGAGCGGCGAGAAATGGGTGGCGGCCAGCCGTTTTTCGGCCATGGCCGAAAAGCACGGCGCCGCGGCGCCGAACGTGGCGATCGGCTTTCTCACCGGCGTGAAGGTGCTGCTGCGCGACATGCCGGTGCAGGTGTTCGCCGACGGCGAGCAGCGCCAGGGTGTTTTTCAGGCGGCGCAGGAAGCGCTGGATACGGCCATCGACCGCGAGGAATATTGATCAGCATGCAGACACTTCAAGAAGCATTGGCCGATTTCGGACACGACATGGGCATGAACGGCCGGCTGTCGCCGGGCGAGGGCGGCGGCACGCAGCTGCGCTTCGAGTCCGGCGCGGTGCTGGGTGTCGCGCCCCAGGGCGAGCACGTGGTGGTGCACCTGTGGGAGCCGGTGCGCCACGACGCCGCGCGCCTGCTGCTGCGCGCCATGAAGCTCGCGGGCAGCGCCGAAAGCGCCGAGGCAGCGGTGCAGCCCGGCCTGCGCAGCACCGCCGACGGCGACTGGCTGGTGCTGGGCACCCGCTTTCCGCTGGCCGAGTGCAGCGCCCGCCGGCTGCACGCCGCCGCCGCGCGCCTGCGCGAGGCTTTCGAGCGCGTGGGATCGGCCTGATGACCGCAAGCCCGTGGCCGGCGGATGGAACTTCCGCCGCGGCGCCGTTACTGACGCAGGCACGGCGCTGCCGCGACCCGGCTGCGGCGGCTTGTGCCGCGGCCGCCGGAACGCAGGCACCGGCCGCATCGGGTCTTTGCGTCTTTCCCGTCTTTCCATCAACCCGGAGCTCGCATGTCTGACATGAAACTGGGCGGACTCGCCTTCGATCGCGGCATCGACCGGGTCACCTACGCCCGCCAGGACGCGGGCACCGCCTTGCCCGAGCGCGGCGAGGCCGCCCCGCCCGACGTGGGCAGCCGCCCGCAGCTGGACGCGCTGCTGTCGCGCCCCTCGCTGGACGACGGGCTGGAGGAAGCCATTCGCCCGCAGCTGGAAAACCGCGACCTGCTGGCGCCCGCGCGCTTTCGCCAGGCGCTGGACGGCGCGCTGGCGCAGCTGCGCGAGACCGCCGAGCGCATGCAGCCCGCGGCCGAAGCCGCCGGCAACGACACCGGCACCGAGCAGCTGCGCGTGGTGAACCGCGCCGCCCGGCTGCTGAACGAGGAATGCGGCCTGCGCGACCTGCTCCAGATGTACCGCAGCGTGCTGTACCAGGGCTAGGGCAGGAATGAGCGACACCCCCGCGATGGCCGACACCCGCGTTCCGGCCGAACTGGAGCTGATGGACCTGCTCGGCTACATCTACCTGCAGCACGGGCGGCCCGACAAGGCCGCCGTGCTGCTGGCCGCGCGCGACGTGCTCGCGCCCGACGACACGCGCACGCTGCTGAGCCTGGCGCTGGCGCAGGTGCGCTCGGCCAAGCCGGCACGCGCCATCGACACGCTGGACCGCCTCGCGCTGCTGGGCGCGATGGACGCGCCCTTCCACCTGGTGCGGGCGCAGGCCCTGCACGCCCTCGGGCGCAGCGACGAGGCCGCGGGTGCGATGCGCGCCTATGTCTCGATGCGCGCCACGCCCCACACCGCCACTGCCGCCAACGCTGCCGCTGGCCCCGCCGCCCGTTCATGACCACCCTTGTTTCCAGCCGCCTGCAGCGCATCGTCCAGATCGCCACCAGCCGCAACGACCTGATCCTGGCCTTCTTCCTGGTGGCGGTCATCTTCATGATGATCCTGCCGCTGCCGACCTGGCTGGTCGACACGCTGATCGGCATCAACATGACGATCTCGGCCATCCTGCTGATGGTGGCCATGTACCTGCCGTCGCCGCTGGCGTTCTCGTCGTTCCCCTCGGTGCTGCTGGTGACCACGCTGTTTCGCCTGGGCATCTCGATCGCCACCACGCGGCTGATCCTGCTGCAGGGCGACGCGGGCCACATCATCCTGACCTTCGGCAACTTCGTGGTCGGCGGCAACCTGGTGGTGGGCCTGGTGGTGTTCCTGATCCTGACCATCGTGCAGTTCGTGGTGATCACCAAGGGCGCCGAGCGCGTGGCCGAAGTGGCGGCGCGTTTCTCGCTGGACGCCATGCCGGGCAAGCAGATGTCTATCGACGGCGACATGCGCGCCGGCACCATCGACATGGACGAGGCCAAGCGCCGCCGCAACATCGTCGAGAAGGAAAGCCAGCTCTACGGCGCCATGGACGGCGCCATGAAGTTCGTCAAGGGCGACGCCATCGCGGGCCTGATCATCGTGGCCGTGAACCTGCTGGGCGGCATCGTCATCGGCACCATGCAGCGCGGCATGACCGCGGCCGACGCGGCCAAGACGTACTCGGTGCTGACCATCGGCGACGGCCTGATCGCGCAGATTCCGGCGCTGTTCATCGCCATCTGCGCCGGCATGATCGTCACGCGCGTGCAGACCGGCGACGAGCCCTCCAACGTGGGCAAGGACATCGGCGCGCAGGTGCTGGGCCAGCCGCGCGCGCTGCTCATCGCCGCCGCCGTGGCGCTCGGGCTGGGGCTGATCCCGGGCATGCCGCTCACGGTGTTCGGCGTGCTGGCCGCGGTGATCGGCACCATCGGCTTCGTGCTGATGCGCGGCACGCGCCGCGTGGTCGACGAGAAGACCGGCGAGGTGACCGAGGTGCCCGCGCTGCAGCCGGCCGGCGAGAAGCGCGCCAAGCCCAAGACCGACGGCAGCGAGGAGTTCGCGCCCACCGTGCCGCTGCTGATGGACGTGGCCTCGGCGCTGCAGACCAGCTTCGACGCCGAGGTGCTCAACGAGGAGCTGCTGAAGATCCGCCGCGCGCTGTACTTCGACCTGGGCGTGCCGTTCCCCGGCATCCAGCTGCGCTTCAACGACGCGCTGCCGGTGGAGAGCTACAACATCCTGCTGTCCGAGGTGCCGGTGTCGCAGGGGCGCCTGCGCCCCGGCTACCTGCTGGTGCGCGAGACGACGCAGAACCTCGACGCGCTGCAGGTGCCGCACGAGGCCGACCGCAAGTTCCTGCCGCACATTCCCACCATCTGGGTGGCGGGCGCGCAGCGCGAGACGCTCACGCGCGCGGGCATTCCGTTCATGGACCCGAGCCAGGTGCTCACGTACCACCTGGCCTTCGTGCTCAAGAAGTACTCGGCCGACTTCATCGGCATCCAGGAGACGCGCTTCCTGCTGGGCGCCATGGAAGGGCGCTTCCCCGACCTGGTGAAGGAGTCGACGCGGGTGCTGCCGATCCAGAAGATCGCGGAAATCCTGCAGCGGCTGGTGTCCGAAGACATCTCGGTGCGCAACCTGCGCGCCATTCTCGAGTCGCTGATCGAATGGGGCCAGAAGGAGAAGGACTCGGTGCTGCTGACCGAGTACGTGCGCTCCACGCTCAAGCGGCACATCAGCTACAAGTATTCGAGCGGGCAGAACGTGCTGCCCGCCTACCTGCTGGCGCCCAACATCGAGGACACCGTGCGCGGCGCGGTGCGCCAGACCTCCGCGGGCAGCTACCTCTCGCTGGACCCCGCGGTCAGCAAGAAGCTGGTGGACAACATCAAGCGCGCGGTGGGCGACCTGTCGGCCAGCACGCAGCGCCCGGTGCTGCTGACCTCCATGGACATCCGGCGCTACATGCGCAAGATGATCGAGCAGGACCTGTATGAGCTGCCGGTGCTCAGCTACCAGGAGCTGACGCAGGAAATCAACATCCAGCCCCTGGCGAGAATCGACCTGTGAGCGCGCGGGACAACTTCGACCTCGATCCGCTGGAGCTGCGCGTGCTCAGCGGGTGCCATGCGGGCGCGCACGTGGAAGTGGCCGACGGCATGACCGTGGGCCGCGACGAGTCGGCCGACATCGTGCTGAGCGACCTCGATCCGGCGCTGGGCACGGCGCTGCTGTCGCTGGCGTCCGACGGGCGCTGGTCGCTGGGCGGCGACGCCCAGGGCGTGCCGGCGCGCGCCGGCGCGGTGCGGCGCATCGGCGGGTTGTCGCTGAGCGTCAGCGCAGCGCGCGCGGCCTGGCCGGTGGTGGCTGCGGACGAAGACGAGGTGGCGTCGGTGGTACCCGTGGCACCGATGGCGCCGACGTCAGAAACGCGGCCCGTGGCGGTTGCGGCCTCGGCCGCCCCCGCGCTTGCCCCGGTCGCCGTGAATCCCCCGCGCGCCGAAGGCCGCTTCCAGAAGCTGGCGCGCTCGCCGCTGGGCATTGCCGCCGCCGTGCTGGCCGTGGCGCTGGTGGGCCTCGCGGTGTCGCTCGGCAGCGCCTCGCGGCCCGCGCCCGCGGCCTCCTTGCCGGCATCGGCCGAACCCCGCACCGCCGCCGCGCAACAGCAACTCATCAAGGACGTGAACCTCGCGGTCGCGCGCGTCGACCCGGCGCTGCGCCTGCAGGTCACGCCGATGCCCGACGGCCGCGTGAGCGTCGCGGGCTGGGTCGGCTCCAGTGCCGAATGGGACCGCATCGCCGACGCGCTCGGCGGCCTGCGCCCCATGCCCGTGATGCGGGTGCGCGAGATCGGTGACCTGCGCGACGAACTGCGCAGCCGCCTCGGCCCGCAGATGCGCCCGCTCGAATTCGAGGGCGCCGGCAGCGGCGCGCTGCGCGTGAAGGGGCTGGCCCTGAGCCCCGCCGACCGCGAGCGCCTGCTGGCGGACCTGCGCGCGATGATGCCCGCCGGCGTGGAACTGCTCGACGGCCTGGAGCTGGCCGACCGCCAGGCCCCGGCCTTTGCCGGCATGCTGCGCGCGGCCGGTTTTTCCGACGCCAATGCGATGTGGGACGGCGACCAGATGGTGGCCAGCCTGCGGCTGTCCACCGCCGACCGCGGCCGCCTGGAGCAGGTGCTCGGGCAGTTCGGCAAGCGTTTTCCGGGGCTGATGTTCACTGTCGACGCACAACCCGCGCCCATTGCCGGCGCACCGCCCGTGTGGGCGCAGGCCGTGCGCGGCGCGCCGGGCGACGCCGTGCCGATGTCGCGCGCGGGCCTGCCGTTCCAGGTGCGCAGCGTGGCCGGCGGCGCCACGCCGGTGGTGCAGCTGGACGACGGCACGCGCCTGCTCGTCGGCGGCAGCATCGGCAACTGGCGGCTGGCCGCGGTCGAGCCCGACTACCTGGTGTTCGACGGCCCGCGCCGCGTCGCCGTGCTGCGCTGAGGCCCGGTCGGCCTCCTCGATCTGCTTGCCCTCGCCACCGAATTCCACTTTCGCATCGTCACCCTGAACCGGAGCCCCGCTTCCTCATGCCAGACACCCTTCCTACCATCGGCCGCATTCCCTTGCCGTCCGCGCGCACCGAGGCGGCCGCCGAGCCGCTGAGCGACCTGCAGGCCGGCTTGCAGGGGCCCGACGGGCTGCGGGTGCGCACCGAGGCGACCGACCGGCTGATCGTGCTGGAGCGCAGCCTGCGCCAGGCGATGGCGGCGGGCAGCACGCCCGACGAATTCAGCTCGCTGGTGGCGGCCACCGACGCCTGCGTGGCCGCGCGCGAGGTGCTGGAGCGCTACGCGCTGGAAGCCGCGCTGTCGGCGCCGGCGCCGTTGCAGCGCTGAGCCGGCCGGCATATTCTTCGACCGGCCGCATTTTTTCGATCAGTCCACCGCTTTCATTCTTTTTTCTTCCTCAACCATCCTTTGCGAGGTTTTCCATGGCCATCTCTTCCGTCGGCAACAGCGTCACTTTCCAGTCGATCAACAACAGCGTGGCCAACGTCACGCAGCGCGCCGAAGCCAACCTGCAGACGCGCATTGCCGCGATGGGCGACAACCCCACCACGTCCGACCTGCTGGGCCTGCAGCAGGAAGTGCAGCAATGGAACATGTTCACGCAGATCCAGAGCACGCTGGTCAAGGAAGTGGCCGACGCGATGAAGGGCGTGATCCAGAAGGCGGCCTGAGCTCCAGGCCTCCAGACGCAAAAAAGGGCTGCCCGCGGGCAGCCCTTCTTGTTGGTGGAGGCTGCACGCCTGCAGCCACCGAAGCGCCCGCAGCGTTCAGGTCGCGTCGGCGCGCGCGCTGAACTGCAGCGGCGTGTGCAAGGTCACCGCATGGTCGGGTGCCGCGCCCACGCGCAGCGTGAAGCTGTGGTTCGCATGGCTGGTGGCGGGGTCGACCGGCATCGTTTCGCCTTGCAGGCTCGACATCATGCTGAAGCCGGTCTGCTGGTGCGAGATCGTCAGGTGCACGCTGCCGTCGTGCTGCGGCTGCACGTCGTAGCGGGTCTGCACCTGGCCGTCCGCCGGCATGCCCGAAGGATTGCCGTCGCCCATGCCCAGCTTCTGCTGCGCCTGCATCTGCGCCAGCGGCGCGAGCGAGCGCTGGTAGGCCACGTTGGTGAGCGCCGTGAGCTGCGCCTGGCCGCCGGGCATCACGGCCAGCAGCGCCTGCAGGCCCTGTTCCTTCGACGCGGGATCGCCGGTCACGGCCAGCGGCTGTCCGCCGATGGCGTAGGTGGCGCGGTTGAAGTCCTTCATGAAGCCTTCGGGCACCTGCGCCTGCGCGGCCAGGCCGGTGGCGTGGGCGCCGGGTGCGCGCTCGGAACCGGTCGGCGGCGCCAGCACGCCGTCGCTGAACTCGCGGGCGGCCGCGCCCATGAGCGTGTGCATGGCGGCGGGGCGGTTGCTCTGCGGGGCGAGCGAGATGTGCACTTCCGCGCCGCGCCGCTCGACGCCGTGGCGGTCCGACTGCACGCCCAGCTCGTCGCGCGCGTCCTGCAGCTGCCGGCGCATGTCGGCCACCTCGTGCTGCAGCGCGACGTTGCCGTGCTGGACGGCCGCCGCGCCGATGCGGTCGATGGCCGCCTGCACGTAGGGCAGGCCGAACTTGTGCACCGAGCGAGCAAGCTCCTTGGCCGAGGCGTTGATGGCGCCGCTTTTCACGGCGCTGTCGATCAGCTTCGCGAAGGGCTTGGCCACCGGCTCCTTGAGCACGCCCTTGTAGACGTGCTCCTGGCGCTTGACCGCGCCGCCTTCGCCGCTGCCGGACTTCAGGCGTTCGGCCAGGCTGCCGAAGAAGTTGGTGGCATGGCCGATGTTGCGGTCGAGCGCGGAAAAAAAGCGCGCCACGGCCTGGCCCGTGCCCTGGTGCGGCTCGGTGCGGAAGTAGGGCGGGCAGCCCACCGACTCGAACTTGACGAACAGCTCCTGGTCGCCGTTGCCGGCCGCGAGCTTGTCGAACAGCATCGTGCCGCCCTGGCCGGGCAGCATGTTGCGGTAGTCCTCGATGCCGCGCTGGGCGGGTTTGCCGCTGTTGAACAGGCCGCAGATCTGGTGCGTGTCCTGGTGGCCGACGCGCTCTCCGAAGTGGGTGGACATGCGCGAGTCGGCGGTGGGCGCGGCCGCCAGGAATTTGTAGGTCGCGTTGCCAGGGTCCTTCATCACGAAGGAGCCCGAGGTCGTCATGTCGCTGGTGCCGGTGAGCTGGGCGCCGTCGGCGCGGTTGGCGTCCTGCTGCGCGGCCGCGGCCATCATGTACCAGCCGAGCGCGCGCGTGGTGTGCACGCTGCTGTCGACCTGCAGCTGGGCGCCGTTGACGTCGACCGTCAGCGGCGAGCCCGAGGCGTGCTGCGCCGCCGGCTGCGCGCTGAGCGCGCCGGCCAGCCGTTCGCCGGTGGCGACCAGGCCGCGCAGCTCGGTCTCGGTGATCGGCGTGCCCTGCTTCTCGGCGTGGGCCAGCACGCGCGACATCACGGCCTCGTTGGCGGCCAGGCCGCCGGGCACGGGCTGGCGCAGCTGGCTCAGCGTCTGGTGGTGGGCCACTTCGAACTTCTTGTCCGAGCGCGGCTCCAGCAGCTTCTCGTTGATGAGCCGCGGAATCTGCAGCACGGCGCGCGTGGCCAGCACCGCGCCGCCCACGGCCAGGCCCACGGCCAGCGCCACCGGCGCCAGCACGATGCCGGCGAGCACCTTGGCGGTGGTCTTGAAGAAGCTCTTGGCGCGCTCGGCGTGCACGTTGGCGTCGGCGCGAGCCTGGCCGTTGCCCACGCTGATCTGCCGCCCGGCCAGGCCGCCGGCACCGCCCTGGGCCTGCCCGTGGGGCACGCGCGGGCCCTGGGCTTGCGGCTGTACGCCGCCGAGGCCGCCGAGGCCGGCCTGGGGCTGGATCGCGCCGAGGCCGACGCCGCTGAACGCTGGATTGATGGTGTTCATGACAGCTCCCCGGTTCAGGCGCGCATGTGGAAGGCCATGCCGGCGGGCGGCAGCGCGTCGCTGCCGTCGGGCGTGCCGTTGACGAAGGAGCGCCAGAAGGTGGCGGTGTCGGCAAAGCCGTCGAGCAGCGCGGCCAGTGTGCCGCCGTCGATGGTGCCGATGGCGATGCGCCCGCACAGCGTCACGGCGCCGCTGTCGCGCTGCACGCCCAGCGTGCAGCCGCCGGTGCCGACCCAGAAGTTGTTGGCTTCGAGCAGGGTGCGCGAGATGCGCGCGAACTGCGCCGCGTCGGGCGTGCCCAGCACGGTGAAGAAGACCAGGTCGCTGTCGGCCGTTTCACCGTCGGGCTGCAGGCCGATGGTGTGCTCGTCGACGACGATTTCCTGGGTCGAGAGCAAATCGGCGGGGTCGAGCCCGACATTGGCGGCAAACGCTGTCAACAAGGCTTCGTACGAGGGATTCATGCTGCGCTCCGGGCGGATAGAGAAAGGTGATCGCCCATGAGTAACGACGCCGCGCGGCGGGTTCCCTGTGTTGCATTAAAACTTTTGGATTGCGATTTGACTTGTGCGGCAGGCAGAGTTGCACGATCATCCGGCGCCTTCGCGTCGCGCTTGCACTTGCGCACTTGCGCACTTGCACTCGCGAGCGACCCGCCCACTCAGCCTTCATGCCAGACGATCTCTCCCGCACTGTTTTTTCCGACCTCGGCCGCGCGCTCGGCATCGAGGGGCTGGCACCCGAGGCCGACGGCAGCTGCCGGCTGGTGTTCGACGGCAACCGGCTGGTCGAGATGAACGCTTCTCCCGCCCAGCGGCGGCTGCTGGTGTCGTGCCGCCTTGCGCAGTCGGCGGGCAACAGCACCGAAACCCTGCGCCTGCTGATGCGCGCGAGCTACCTGGGCGCGGGCGGCGGCTGGTTTGCGCTGGGGCCGCAAGACCGGCTGTACCTGCACTGCGCCTTTCCGCTGGCCGAGGCCAGCGGCGCGATGCTGCTGCATGCGATCGAACGGCTGCTCGACCACGTGGACACGTGGGAGCGCCGCCTGCAGGAAGGCGCGCTGCAGGACCAGGCCGCGATGGCGCGCATGGCCAACTTTGTGAACCGGATCTGAGAAAGCCGGGAAGGCGGCGCCCGAAGGCAAGTCAGTCGCCCAGCTTGGCGGTGGCTGCGGCCTTGCCGAAGCGCAGCTCGTTGGCGTCGCCCCGGCGCACGTAGTCCATGTGCGTGGCCATGCGGCGCATGAAGTGGATGCCGAGCCCGCCGGGCTCTCGCTCGTCGATGCTCAACGCCAGGTCGGGTTCGCGCGCATGGGTCGGGTCGAAGGCCGGACCCCAGTCGCGCACCAGCACCTCGAGCCGGTCGGGGGAGGGGGCCTCGACTTCGATCTCCACCAGGCCGCCGGCGCCGCGGTAGGCATGCATGACAAGGTTGGTGAGCCACTCGTCCATCAGCAGTCCGACGGGGCCCGCCACGCCGGGATGGATGTCGGCGTCATCGCACCAGCCTTCGAGCTGCGCAAGAAAAGTCGACACCGCCTCGGTGTGTGCATCGATCTTCTGCTGCAAGCGATGAGTCTGCGACATTCGGGTAACAATCTGTCAAAATCGTTGAGATTTACTTACATCAACGTCGGCGGGATTGTGGCACGCCCGCGGCGCATTGCACCCAGTGCTTTTCACTGACTGACGTCAAGATTTTCCGCAGAGTGTCCTCCGCCTCCACGCTTTCGCCTGCAGAACCCGAACCATTGTCCGGGGGAGCGAACGACGCCACGCGCGGCAAGAGCGCGGCCGGCCTGTGGGAAGCCGCCGGGCTGTGGGCCTTGTTCCTGGTGCTGGGCATCGCCTGGCTCGCCGGCTCGCTGTGGATCCTCGAGCGCCAGCAGGCGCAGGACCTGCAGCAGCAGCGCCTCGCGCTGACGGTGATGGAGCTCAAGGAAGCGCTCGAGGGCGACCTGGCCCTGGGGCTCGACCTGGTCGGCCATCCGCAGGCGCAGGGCCTGATCGACAACGCGCTGGAGCGCGACCGCGAGCTGCGCTCCATCGACATCGCCGGCACCGACGGCGTCACGCTCTTCAGCACCGACCGCGGCGCGGTCGGCGAACCGCTCGCGGCTTCCGTGTGGGCCGAGGCGCGGCGCGGCGGCGGCGTGCGCCACATCTGGAACGCCGAGGTGGCGGGCGAGCCGCTGATCGGCAGCGGGTTGCGCGGGCCCTTCGGCGAGCCGGTCGGCTACGTCGTGAGCGCCTACCGCACCGAATCCACGCCGTGGCCCAGCCTGCGTTCGTGGGGCTTCCTGGCACTCGTCACGCTGGCCACGCTGCTGGCCGGTCTCGGGCTGGCACGCCGTGCGCTGCGCCGCACGCAACCCGAAAACGCACCCGTCGCGCACAGCCTGGCCGCCGCGCAGGCCACGCGCCAGCGGCTGGAAGCCTGCCTCGGGCAGATCGACGAGCACGAGGTGGCCGAATGAAGGCCGCCGCGCTGTTCCCCGCGGTCGCCAGGCTGCGCGGCCCCGCCGGCCTGCCGGCGCGGCTCGGGCTGATCGCCTTCGTGCTGCTCTGGGTGCTGGCGGTGCTGCTGTCGGCGCGCACGTACACCGTGCTGGCCGACACGCGCGCGGCGGGCGATGCGGTGCGCGCGCGGCTCATGGCGCAGGTGCTGGCGCAACGCGTCGACCGCGCGCTGTCGCTCGGCATTCCTTTGGATCAACTGGTCGGCGTGCCCGAGCTGCTGCAGCAGCGCCTGGCGGCGTATCCGGACGTGCAATCGATCGCCGTGCACGACGCGGCCGGCCGCACGCTGTGGCAGGGCGCGGCGCGCGACAGCCAACTGCTCAAGGCCCGCCTGCCGCTGTTCGCCCTGCCCGAGGTCGCGGCCGACGCGCCATTGGCCGGCGGCGTGGGCACGGTGCGGCTGGTGGTGCGCAGCCCCGACCTGCTCGAATTCATGCGCTCGCTGGTGCTGCCGCTCACGCTCGGTTGTGCCTTCTTCGCGCTGCTGTCGTGGCTGGCCGCGCTGGCGGCCTTCGAAACCTCGCGCAGGTTGCGCGACCACGCGGTGCGCGCTGCGTCGCGCGACATCGGCGCGGCCCGCTACGACCGCCTGACGACCACGCTGCACCGCCGCGGCTTCGACCTGCGCGTGCAGCAGCTGGCACGCGCGGTGCGCGCCGCGCACGAAACGCTGGTGCGCGCGCGTCGCGTGGTGAGTTCGCTGCGCCGCACCGAGCCGCATCCGGCGCGGCGCGAATGGCTCGACCGCCTGCTGGCCGAAGCCGAGGGCGACGGCCGCTTCGTCGAGTCGGTGGATGCCGCGCCCGCATTGCGCCGCGTGGTTGCCGCCGACGCGGAGGCCGGCTGGTCGCTCGCCATGCTGGGTTGCGCGGCCGGCGCCGCGCTCACGCTGTGCGCCGCGGCCCGCGCGCCGGGCAGCTTCGTTGCATTCGCCTGGGCCGCCGGGTCGCTGGCCGTGGTGCCGGGCTGGCTGCTGGCGCGCCGCAGCCATGTGCCGGCGGTGCTCGTGCTGAGCGCGGCCGGCGTGCTGCTCACGCTCGCGCCGTGGTTCCAGGCGCTGAACGGCTGGCATGGCGATCTGCTGGTGGCCCTGGGCGCCGGGCTGGCGATGGGCGCGGCGGGCGCCGCGGCGTCCGCGATGCAGCGCACCGCGCGCCAGCGCCCCGACCTGCTGCCGCTGGCGCGCCGCCCGTGGGCCGCGAAGGTGGGCGCGGTGCTCGGGCTGCTGGGCCTGGGGCCCGCGCTGGCCGGCCTGGCCTTGATGGTGGCGCAAGACAACAGCGGCTGGCTGCCGCTCGCGCCGATGTTTCCCGCATTGCTCGCGGTGGCCTGCGTGTGGCGCTGGAACGCGGCGCGCAGCCCGTGGCGCACGCGCACGCGCTCGGGTCCGGCGGGGGCGCAACAGACCACCGCCCGTACTGGCGTGGTCGCGTTCGGCGTCGGCCTGACGGCGGCCGGCCTGCTGGCCTGCGCCACCGGCGGGGTGGCGGCGGAAGGGGCGGATGACCTGGTGGGCCTGGTCGGCGCGGGCATGCTCGCGGCGGCCGGCTTGCTGGCCGGCCTGTCGAGACCGAGTGGTGCACGCGGTGCACGCGGTGTGCGTGCCACGCGCGCCGTGGCCGTGCTCGGCATCGCCGTCGGCGCGGCCGGCGGTGCGCTCGCGCTGCTGAGTGCCGCCGGCGTTCTGGGCGGCGCGGCCCCGGTCGGACCCAGCGTGCCGATCGTGGCGGCGCGCTCGATGACCGACTGGCTCGCGACCGGCCTTCAATTCACGGCGGTGCCGCTGCTCGCATGGGCGCTGGGCGCGGCGTTGCGCAACGGCGGCATGCGCGGCGCATGGCCCGTGTCGCGCGCATGGGTTGCGGCGCTGGCCTCGGCCACCGGCGCACTGGCCGTGGGCGCGCTCATTGCCGCGCAGCCGCTCGGTGTCGAGCTGCTGCGCGAATTCGCGCCGGCCGCGGACCGGCCGGTGGTGCAGGCGAAATCGGAGGCGCGGCCGCGCGCCGTTCCTTCCGGAAAGGCGGCCGGCGATGGCACTTAAGGACAGGATCGGGCTCGTCGTGCTGGCCGGCCTGCTGATGCTGTGCGGCATCTTCGGCGTGGCCACGTGGATGCGCGACGGCCGCCAGCAGGCGCGCTACGACGCGCTGCTGATGCAGGCGCAGACCATCGCGTGGGAACGCGCGCAGACCGAGGCGGTGGCGCAGGCCGACGCCGCCGCGAAGCGGCTGGCCGCCGACCCGGCGCTGCGCGCGGCGGTGCAAGGCCGCGACCGCGAAGCCGCCGGCATGCGGCTCGACATGGAGGCGCAGGCGAAGGGCATGCGCGTCGACGTGCTGGACGCGCGCGGCGCGCTGGTGGCCACCACCGCCACCGGGCTCGACCCGGCGCCGCTCGGGCGCAGCGGCTGGTTTGCCGCGGCGGCCGAAGCAACGGGCAAGGACACTGCCGACGCGGCCGAAGGCGCGGACCGTGCCGACGCATTGCGCGGCCTGAGCCAGATCGACGCCATGCGCTACGCATGGGTCGCCATTCGCGGCTTCCCCGGCGGCGCGGTGGCGGTCGGCATTGCCGTCGAAGGCCGCCTGGGGCCGCTGGCGGCCAGCCTGGGCGGCGACGTGGCGCTGGTCAACATGCGGGGCCACGAAGTGGCCGCCACCCGCGCGGGGCTGCTGCGCCAGCACGGCATCGTGGTGCCGGTGCGCAGCCGCACGGCCTTCGTGCAGCGCGACGGCGACGGCGACCTGCAGGTGGTGAGCCTGCCGCTGCCCAACCTCGATGGCCGCGAGACCGCGGTGCTGGTCTGGCTGCGCGATGCCGCTGACAGCGTGCGCGCCGAGCGCCGCGCCGACATCGCCTTGACGACCGGGCTCGCGTTCTTCGCCGTGCTGCTGGCCGCGGGCCTGCTGCTGTGGCTGCGCCATGTGACCGAGCCGCTGGGCCGCGCCGTGGGCGTGCTGCAGTCGCTGGCCGCCGGCAAGACCGACGCCGCGCTCGACGAAGGCGAGGACGAGGCCGAAGGCGAAGCCGGCGACATGGCACGCGGCATCGGCGCCATCCGCGCCGAACTGCTGAACCTGCAGACCTTGCGCGACGAGCGCATTCGCACGCGCCGCCAGCAGGAGCGGCTCATTCGCGACCAGCTGCGCACGCTGGCCGACAGCCTGGAGCCCGGCTCGCGCGAGGAAATCATCGCCGCGCTGGGCGAGGCGCAGGGTGGCGCCGATGCGGCCAATGGCACCGGCACGGCCACCGACGCGGGCAACCAGCTCGCCGACCTGGCGAGCATCCTGGGCCGCATGTCGGGGCTCGTGACCGACCAGCAGAACCAGCTGCTCAAGCTGCTGCGCGACCTGCAGGCCGCGATGGAAACGCAGGCCATGTTCGCGAGCCTGCAGCAGGAGCTGGAGATCGCGCGCCAGATGCAGCTGTCGATCCTGCCGCGGCTGCGGCCCGACGCGGCCAGCGTGGACGTGCGCGCCACCATGATCCCGGCCAAGGAGGTCGGCGGCGACTTCTACGACTACTTCATGGTCGACGACGAGCACCTCGCGGTGGTGGTGGCCGACGTGTCGGGCAAGGGCGTGCCGGCGGCCTTCTTCATGGCCATCTCGCGCACGCTGCTCAAGAGCAACGCCCTGTTCATGCGCACGCCGGGCGCGACCATTGCCGCGCTCAACGAGCAGCTGTGCGCCGACAACGACCAGATGATGTTCGTCACCGTGTTCCTGGGCGTGCTGCACCTGCCCAGCGGCGGCTTCAGCTACGTCAACGCCGGCCACAACCCGCCGCTGCGTTTGCACGGCGGCCAGGTCGAGTACTTTCCGCGCGGCCAGAACATGGCGCTGGCCGTGCTCGAGGGGCAGGACTTCACCGAGGGCAACACCGTGCTCGCGCCGGGCGAGACGCTGCTGCTCTACACCGACGGCGTGACCGAGGCCACCAACCGCGAAGGCGTGCTGATGGGCGAGCAGGCGCTGCGCTCGCTGCTGGCCGAGGCGCATGCCGCCGGCGCCGACCTGCCGCAGGCGGTGGTGCGCGCGGTGCACGCATTCGAGAACGGCGCCGCCCAGTCGGACGACATCACCGTGGTGTCGCTGACCTACAGGGGGCTGAATTGAACGTCGAGCCGGCGCAGGAAGCGCAGCCGCACGCGCGCGGCCTCGCGCACCTCGCCGAGCGCAACGTAGCCTTCGGCGAAGGCGCTGCGCTGCGCTGCAGCGTCGTTGCTGTCGATGAGGCGCTCGTCGCCCGTGTCCACGTGCAGGCCGTGGTCGAGGTCGATCAGTGCGATCTGGCGCTGCACGCCGTCGATCTGCGCGAGCGCCGCCAGATGAAGGCCGCGCCGCAGCATGTTGTGGCGGCTCGTGTGGTTGTGCAGCGAGACCACGGCGGCGCACAGGTGGCGCCCGTGGGAACGCGCCAGCGCCAGGCGCGTGCCCAGCAGCGTGCGCTGCAGGCCCAGCCCGCGCCAGTCGGGATGCACCATGCAGCTCGCCAGGTGCGCCAGCGCGCCGCGCAAGGGCAGCGGCAGGCCCAGGGCGTGGGCGAGGTTGGCGGGGTCGTCGTGCGCGGGCAGGCCGATCATCGCGTAGGCCACCAGCCGCTTGCCGTCGAACATGCCGACGGTTTCGCCGCAGGGCGCGCGGTGGGCGCGCAGGAACGCGGCCTCGTCGTCCTCGCGGATGTAGCAGTCGGGGTGGGAGAGGCCGCCCAGCACCTCGTCGCGCAGCATGGCGATGTCGTCGGCGTCGGCCTCGTTGAGCAGCCGGGCACGCAGCATCGATGCGTGGCGGGCCTGCGCATTCGGCACATCCGGCAGGGTCGCGAACGACGACGACAAGAGCGACGGGGACAACAGGAACTCCTGAAAAGCCGGCTGCCGGCTGCTGTTGGAAATAATGATTTTATGTTACTAATGTCAGCAATAGTTTCTCAAATGCCCTGTTCGAGCTGCCGGGTTGCCGCCCCTAACTGACCTACCTGACCTTCCCGCCCCTGTTGCCGCGCCGATGAGCGATACGACCCTTTCCACCCCACATCCCGCCGCGAGCGACGCCGAGGCCGCGCGCCGCCGCCTGCGGCGCCAGTCGCTGCTGTTCGCCAGCCTCTTCAGCCTGCTGCTGTTCGGCCTGTCGCTGCTGCTGATCGCGTGGCGCGTGGAGCAGGTGCTCGTCACGCTCACGCAGGACCGCACCGACCGCATGGTTCGCCAGCTCGCCGAGGACGGCGAGAACGCGATGCGCCTGGGCCTCACGGTGGGCGATCTCGGTTTTCTGGAAGCGCAGATGGCGCGCCTCGCGCAGCGCGAGCCTTCGCTGCGCATGGCGCGCGTGGCCTCCACCGACGGCCAGGTGGTGGCGCGCTACGGCGACGCCGCGCTGAAGGACGCGGTGGCCCCGCGCTGGGACGCGCGCCTGCTGGCCGATGCGTCCGCGCCCGTGGCGCCCGGCAAGGAAGCGCGCGAGGCGCCGGTGGCCGAGCGCACCACGCCCACGCATGTGCTGGGCGGCACCGTGCTGCTCGACCCGGCGGGCGTGCCGGCCGCCACGGTGTGGGCCGTGTTCGATCCCACCGCGCTGCGGCGCCAGGCGCGCGACGCGGGCCTGACCGTGGTGCTGCGCGCGCTGCCGCTGGTGCTGGTGTCGCTCGCCGTCATCTGGGCGGTGCTCTACCTGTGGGGCTGGCAGACGGTGCGCATGCTGCAGCCGTCGCTGTCTTCGGCGGCGTCTTCATCCACGCGCGAGCGCGGCGTGCCGCGCTGGGCGCTGGTGCTGCTGCTGGCCGGCGTGCTCGCCGCGCCGCTCGCATTGGTGGGCATTGCGCGCGAAGCCGCGCGGCCCTTCGTCACCACGCAGATCGAAGCCAATGCCGACGCCGTGCTGGCCGCGATGGCCGCGCGCATCGAACGCGCGGTGCAGTACGGCGTGCCGTTGAACGCGCTCAATGGTGTCGATGCGCTGTTCACCGAACAACTCGCGGCGGCGCCCGAACTGTCGGGGCTGTCGCTGCGCGACGCGAGCGGGCAGAAGGTGGCGCAGGCCGGTGGCACCGGCAGCGGCACGGCGGCAAGCGATGCCGGCGGCGTGCTGGAGCGCACCCGGGCGCTGGCCGGCACCGACGCCCGCATGGTCGTGAGCTACCCCGCCGACTACGTGGACCGCACGCTGGGCGCGATGCTGGTCGACCTGTTCCTGGCGCTGGTGATTTCCGCCGTGCTGATGCGCGAACTCACGCGCGGCCTGTGGCGCCGTTCGCTGCTGCATCCGCTGATGGAGTACCGCGCCGCGCGCGGCTGGCAGCGTTTCGCGGCGCGCGTGCGCCGCCGCCGCGGGCACGAAGCCGGCTCCGGCGCGGAAGGCACCGCGGCCGCAGCGGCGCAGCGTGCGCGCGCGCTGCTGGGCTGGACCTCGGCATCGGACGTGGCCACGGGCACGGCAGCGACCGTCTCGCCAGCCGCCGCCGACTGGGGCGTGCAGATGACGCGCCTGCGCCTCGCGGTGTTCCTGGTCGCGCTGTCCGAAGAGTTGCTGCGGCCCTTCTTCACGGTGCTGGCCAGCGAGATGGCCGGGCCCGGCAGCGGCTGGTCGCCCGAGATGCTGGCCGGCATTCCGGTGGCGGCCTTCATGGCCACCTTCGCCGCCGCGCAGCCGATGGGGCCGTGGATCGCGCGGCGCTTCGACATCCGCCTGAGCCTGATGCTCGCGGCCATCGCCGGTGCCGGCGCGCTCGCGGCGTCGGCCTGGGTGCACGAGGCCTCGCTGCTGGTGCTGCTGCGCGCCATCGGCGGCGCGGCCTACGGCCTGGCGCTGATCCTGGCGCAGACCGCCGTGGTGCGCTTCACGCCGCAGGCGCAGCGCGCGCGCGGGCTGACCGAGGTGGCCACGGCCATCGTGGCCGCCGGCATCGTCGGGCCGCCGTTCGGCGGCATGATCGCCGGCCGCGTGGGCGACTCCTTCGGCATGGTGGCGTGCGCGCTGGCCATGCTGCTGGCCTTTGCCGCGCTGCTGCGGCTGCGCCTGCCGACGGTGGCGGTCAACCCGCCGGCCGCGGGCTCGGCCGCCGCGCGCGGCGGCTGGCGCGGCTACGCGGCGGTGCTGCGCGAGCCGCGCGCCATGACCATCATCCTCGGCTCCGCCGTGCCGGCGCGGCTGGTGGCGGTGATGGTGCTGTCGATCGTCGTGCCGCTGTACATGCACGACATCGGCCAGCCGCCCGCGGTGGCGGGGCGGGTGCTGCTGCTGTACTTCCTTTGCTACGCGATGACGGCGTCGCTCATGGCGCACTGGTCCGACGCGGCCGGCGAGCGCCGGCGCTTCATCGTGGCCGGCTGCGTGATCGCCGGCGCCGCCTGCCTCGCGGTGCCGCTGCTCGGCGGCCTGTGGGGCATGGCCGCCTGCTGCGCGCTGCTGGGCGCGGGGCAGGCCACGCAGTCGCCGTCACAGATCGCCATGGTCACCGAGGTCTTCGAGAAGAAGCCGCCGCAGCAGCGGCTCGCGACGCCGGAGCAGGCGATTGCCGCCTACCGGCTGATCGAGCGGCTGGGCAGCGTGGCCGCGCCGTTCGTGACCGCGCTGGCCATTCTCTGGGCGGGCCTGGCGGGCGCGCTCAGCGTGGTCGGGCTGGCGGTGGCGCTGGCCGGCGCGGCCGTGTGGTTCGGCCTGCGGCCGGTGGCCACGCGCGCGACGGTGCCGGGAGCGGCCGCATGACACGCTCTTTGCCGCGTTCTTTCCCTGTCCGATCCGTTCGACCCTTTTCTTCGCTGGGAGGCACTGCCGTGTCCCGACATGACACCCCGATGACCATCGCGCGCCGAGCCGTGCGCACCCTCGCGTGCGGCTTGCTGCCGCCGGTGCTGGCCGGCCTGGCACTCACGGCGGCGGCGCAGCCGGCCGCCACGCCCGGCGCCGCTTCAGCCGCCGCAGCCGCCGCGAAAGGCGCGGCCGGGCCGGTCACCATCGCCATGGTGATCCCGCGCGACGAGCAGAGCATCGAGACCGGCTTCAAGGCCTACCTGCAGCGCAACGGCCTGCAGGTGCGCTACGTGCCGATCCGTGCCAGCGAACGCCCCGAAGACGCTGCCGCCTTGCGCCGCCAGGTGCGCGACGCCAAGGCCGACCTGATCTACGTGTGGGGCACGCCCACCGCGCTGTCCTTGGCGGGGCGCTTCGACGCGAAGGGCGACGACGCGATCCGCGACACGCCGATCGTCTTCACCTCGGTCACCGACGCGGTCGGCGCCGGGCTGCTGCCGTCGCTGGAAAAACCAGGTCGCAACGTCACGGGCGTGGGCCACGTCGCACCGCTCACGGTGCAGCTCAACGCGATCCGCGCGTACCGGCCGTTCAAGCGGCTGGGCTACCTGCACAACCCGGCGGAGCCCAACTCGCGCCAGATCCGCGAGCAGCTCGGCGAACTCGCGCGCATCCAGGGCTTCGAGATCGTCGACGCCACCGTGCCGCTGCTGCCCACCGGCGCGCCCGACCCGGCGCCGCTGCAGCCGCTGATTGCCGACCTGGCCAAGCGCGGCGCGGACTTTCTCTACATCGGCCCGAGCACCTTCCTGGCCTTCACGCACCGCGACGTGGTGACGCAGGCGGCCATCGACGCGCACCTGCCGACCTTCTGCGCCACCGAGAGCGTGGTGCGCCAGTCGGGTTGCATGTTCGGCCTGTTCTCCAACGGCGCCAACGTCGGGCGCTTCGCGGCCTGGAAGGCCATGCAGGTGCTGGTCGAGAAGAAGCCCGCGGCCGAGGTGCCGGCGTCGACGCTGCAGCGTTTCTCGCTGCTGGTGAACATGCGCACCGTGCAGTCGCTCGGCCTCTATCCGCCGATGCTGCTGCTCAACGTGGCCGAGGTGATCAACGTGCCGAAGACCGCGCAGGCCGATGCCGGCGCGCCGGGCGCGAAGTGATGGGCCACGATGGGCCATGCGCGCGACCGTGCCGCTTCCCCATCCACGCGCCCGTGCCGCTTCCTTCAGTCGCCAACCAGCTTCTTCTGCAGGTTGAGCCAGGGCGTCTCGTACCAGCCCTGGCGCAGCCAGAACGCGGTGCCGGACTCGTTCTCGCGCAGCACGAAGATGTTGCACTTCACGATGCCGGCGGCGGCCAGCCGCTCGAGGCAGTGATCGACCAGCTGGCGGCCGATGCCGCCGCCGCGCCATTCGCGGTCCACCGACAGGTGGTGCAGCGCGCCGCGCCGGCCGTCGTGGCCGCACAGCACCGAGCCGATCATGCGGCCCTCGGGCGTGCGCGCCACCGCGCTGAAGCCGGGGTTGCGCGCCAGGAACACCTCCACCGCCTGCGCCTCGTCCGATTCGTTCAGGCCCATGCCCTCGGTACGTTGCCACAGCGCAAAGGCCTCAGCATGGTCGGCGGGAACAAAGGAGCGGATCTGGACGGTCATGGCGTGGCGGCGGAAGAAAAAACAAAAGTCTGCGAAGGCGAAAAGGCCGCCGATTCTGGAGGTCGCGCCGGGCCCGGTCAATCGCGACGCCCACCTACAATCGCTCGCCTGGCCGCCGGCCGGACGACTTCTTTCACCGCTTCCTCGGACTCTCACCCATGAACATCGAACAGGAAACCCGTGGCGACGTGCTCGTGGTGCGTCTTGCCGGCCGTCTCGACAGCAGCAGCGCCCCCGAACTCGAGCGGATGCTGCTCGAGCAATTCACCGCCGGCCTCAAGCGCCTGGTGTTCGACTTCTCCGCGCTGGACTACGTCAGCTCGGCCGGCCTGCGCGTGATCCTGCTGGCCGGCAAGAAGCTGCGCGCGGCGCAGGGCAAGCTGGCCCTGGTGGGGCTGCGCGACATGGTGCGCGAAGTGTTCGAGATGAGCGGTTTCCTCACGCTCTTCGCCGTCACCGACACGGTGGACGAGGGCGTCGCGAAGGTCTGAAGGGGCCGTGTCCGCAACGCCTTTGCGAAGCCTTCCTTGAAGCGCGCTGTCGGCCAAACCCCACTGGGCAATGTAAAGAACGTGCGAGTACCGCATGGCTGAAGACATGATTGGACGATGAACAAGACAGAGGTCATGGCCACGTCGATCGACATGGCGCGCAACGGCCTGGGAATGACGCCGGGCGATGCATTCGACTACATCGCCGGGCTCATCGGCGCACAGGATCCCGCGAGCGAGCTGTACGACAGGGAAGTGGAACAGCTGCTGCGGCTGGCCGCCTGCCTCTGGACCTTGCGGCGCGATCTGGTTTCCCCGGGCGCCTGACGGGCGCCTGACTCTTGTTCGGCGGCGGCAACTGCCGCGGGAAGAGATGCAGCGCCCGCACGCCGGTCTTGCCGAGGCGCTATCTGCGGGCTTGCGCCTCAGCGGGGTCGTGCTGCTGGCCTTGCTGCAGTTTCGCCTCGTCGGCGTTCCGGTTGTAGACACAGGCACCGTAGACCAGCGCCACCAGCGCAAGCGCGACCGGCACCAGCACGAGCCGCTGCACGAGTGAGCGTTCCCGTGCTTCGGGGTCCTTGCGCTGTCGTGTGTCCGTTTTCAACTTCGCTCCTTTGAAACTGGCCTGGCCTGCCTTGGCGTGAGGCGAGCTGCAGAGCCTATGCAGGAGCGCCGGGAGCACCTATACGCCGTTCGGCCCCTTTCGAGTCCGCACGACGGCGTGGTCAATGCGCAAGGCGATGTGCGGACGGGTCAGGGCTGAGCGGGCATGCGATCCGAGCGCAGGGGCTGCCGGACAAGGGCGATGCCGCACGGGGCCTCGACGCACCGTTCGAAACCCAGTGTAGGCCTTGTTTTTCGATGGCGCACCTTGTCTTTGGCACTAGAGCGCCCAGGGTACTTGGCTGCTTGTGCCCGCCATGCAAGCGTCCACGCAGCGGGCCGAGCCCACGCGTTCGCGCGAACGAGATGGCGTCAGTTGGCGCAGCGCGCCTCCAGCGCATCCAGGAACGACCGGTCCCAGCGTCCTTCCTTCATCGCCTGGATGGTCCGGGCCTCCGTCTCCAGATGCGCGCGGGCCTTCTCGATCAGCAGCTCGGCCTCGTCGCGCGGGAACGCCATCAGCCCGTCCTGGTCGCCCACGACGATGTCGCCCGGGTTCACCACCATGCCGCCCACCGACACCGGCACGTTGATCTCGCCGGGGCCGTCCTTGTACGGACCGCGGTGGTTCACGCCGCGCGCATACACCGGGTAGTCGCGCGCGCGGATCTCGGCCACGTCGCGGATGGCGCCGTCGAGCACCACGCCCACGGTGCCGATGGTCGCGGCATAGAACGACAGGATGCCGCCGATCACCGCGTTGGTCACGTCGCCGCCCGCGTCGATCACCAGCACGTCGCCGGGCCGGCAGAACTCGAAGGCCCGCATCATCGTGAAGTTGTCGCCGCCGCGCGTCTTCACGGTCACGGCCGTGCCCGCCATGGTCCTGGGGCCGGGTCGGTGGTAGGGCTGCAGGCCCACGCTGCCGATGTTGCGGTGCATGTTGTCGCTGAGCGCGGCCACCGGAATGTCGTGCAGCGCGGCGATGATCTCGGCCGCCACCTGCGGGGCCGACGGGTTCTTGCGAATGGCTTTGTAGGGCATGGGGTCGTCCTTGCGAATCGGGTGGTGCGCGTTCAGCGCAATGCGGCCACGGCGCGCGCGATGCGCTTGCAGCCTTCTTCCAGCGTCTCGATCGACGTGGCAATGGAAAGACGGAAGTAGGGCGACAGCCCGTACGCGGTGCCTGCCACCAGGGCCACGCCTTCGCTTTCGAGCAGGTACATCACCACGTCGCCGTCTTGCGCCAGGTGCTTGCCTTCGGGCGTGGTCTTGCCGATGAGGCCGCCGCAGTTGACGTACAGGTAGAACGCGCCCGGCGGCGTGGCGCAGCTCAGGCCCGCAATGCCGTTGACGAGCGCCAGCGTGCGGTCGCGCCGCTGCTTGTACACGGCCACGCTCTCGGCCACGAAGCCCTGGTCGCCGTTCAGCGCCGCCGCCGCGGCCGCCTGGCTCACCGAGCAGCAGTTGCCGGTGGACTGCGACAGCAGCGTGTCGAGTGCCTTGATGAGGTCCACCGGCCCGGCCGCATAGCCGATGCGCCAGCCCGTCATGGCATAGGTCTTGGAGACGCCGTTCACCAGCAACGTGCGCTCGCGCAGGCCGGGTGCCACCGCGAGGATGTGCGGCGTGGCTTCGCCGTCGAAGCGGATGTGCTCGTAGATCTCGTCGGTCATCACCATCACGTGCGCGTGGCGCTCCAGCACCTCGGCCAGCGCGCGGTACTCGGCCGCGGTGTAGCTCGCGCCGGTCGGGTTGCTTGGCGAGTTCAGCAGCAGCCAGCGCGTGCGCGGCGTGATGGCCGCCTCGAGTTGCGCGGGCGTCAGCTTGAAGCCGTGCGACTCGGGGCAGGCCACGGTGACGGGCGTGCCTTCGCAGGCCAGCACCATGTCGGGGTACGACACCCAGTACGGCGCGGGAATGATCACCTCGTCGCCCGGCTCCAGCGTGATCGCGAAGGCGTTGTAGATCGCGCTCTTCGCGCCGCTGGTGGCAATGATCTCGTTCATTGCGTAGCGCAGGCCGTTCTCGCGCTCGAGCTTGGCGACGATGGCTTCGCGCAGCTCCACCGTGCCGGCCATCAGCGTGTAGCGCGTGGCACCGCGCTCGATGGCGGCGGCCGCGGCCTGGCGGATGTGGGGCGGCGTGTCGAAGTCGGGCTCGCCCACCACGAGGTTGACGATCGACTTGCCCTGCCTGCGCAGTTCGTTGGCGCGGTCGGCGGCCGAGGTGCTGGGCGAGGACTTGATGCGCCGCACGCGGGCGGCAATGCGGGACGTGGTCACATGGCTTCCTGGTCTGGAGATGGCATGGACCGAACGGTACGCACATCGAACCGGCGAGGCCAAGACGGTTTTGCACTGGTCGTATAGGCGCAGCTTATGGTGAGCCCCGATACCGGCTGCGCAGGCGCGGTGCTAGGCTTGGGTTTTGCTTGGGGACAAGGCGTGAACCTGCGACGCCTCAAATATTTCGTGAAGATCGTGGACATCGGCAGCCTCACGCAGGCCGCCGAAGTCCTTTTCATTGCACAGCCCGCGCTCAGCCAGCAACTGGCCACGCTCGAGGGCGAGGTGCGCCAGCAATTGCTGGTGCGCACCAAGCGCGGCGTGACGCCCACCGAAGCCGGCAAGGTGCTTTACCGCCACGCGCAGATCATCCTGCGCCAGTGCGAGCAGGCCCGTGTCGACATGGAGGCCGCCGGCGAAGGGCTCTCGGGCCAGGTGTCGGTGGGCCTTGCGCCGGGCACGGCCGCGTCGGCGCTGTCGTTGCCGCTGCTGCGCACCGTGCGCGCGCGGCACCCGGGCATCCTGCTGTACCTGAACGAGAACTACGGCACCACGCTGAGCGAGCTCATCATGAACGGCCGCATGGACCTGGCCGTGCTGTACGGCGACAAGGCCATTCACGGCCTCACGTTCCTGCCGCTGCTCAAGGAGCCGCTGTTCCTGGTCGGCCCGGCGTCCATGCCGGCGCCTTCGCAGCCCGTGAAGCTGACCGACCTGCGCGACATCGAGCTCCTGCTGCCACGGCCGTACAACGTGGTGCGCAAGCTGGTCGATTCGGCCTTCGTGCGCGCGGGCATGGTGCCGCGCGTGGTGGCCGAGATCGAATCCGCCTTCACGCTGACGGCCGCCATTGCCGACGGGCTGGGCGCCACCATCCTGCCCGCGTCGATGGCGCGCGAGGTGGTCGCGAGCTGCGGGGCCTGGCAATTCCCCATCGTCGACCCGGTCATCGAGGCGCCGCTGGCGCTGTGCCAGTCCGACCACCTGCCGCTGTCGGAGCCCGCGCAGGCCGTGAAGGACATCCTGCTCGAGCTCGTGGTCGACCTGGCCGGCACCGTGGCGTCGACGCCCGAACCCGAGCTGACCGCGCTGTCGTAGGGCGCCTTGGCGGGGCGCCAGCAGGGCATTGGCGCGGCGTCATAAGCCGCCCTTATCCCGGCACAGCCAATCCGTCTTGGGCTTTGTGCCCTTGGCCCGCTACCTTTCATGCATGCCGTCACGCGTTCGCGGAGCGCGTCGGCCACCTACAGCCCGGCATGAAGCAGGAACAGATCAAGACGCTCATCGACGCTTTGGCCGCATCGGACCTGGCGGAACTGGAGTTCAGCGAGAACGGCAGCAGCTTGCGGCTGGTGAAGCTGTCGGCGCTCGGGGCCGCGCCCGCCGCGCCCGCCGTGCGGCAGCCGTCCGCTGTACGCAAGGCGCTGCCCGGAGCCATCGAAGAGGCAGCGGCACCGATGGCCGCCAGCGCCGACTGCCTCGCCCCGCTGCACGGCGTGGTGCACCTGCAGCCCGCACCGGGCGAGCCGCCCTTCGTGCAGCCGGGCCAGGCCGTCGAGGCCGGCCAGCTGCTGTGCGTGATCGAGGCCATGAAGATGTTCAACGAAGTCCGCGCCGACCACGCGGGCACCGTGCGGCAGGTGCTCGCGCACTCGGGCCAGGAAGTGGAAGCAGGGCAGCCCCTGTTCCGCTTCGAATGAGAAGGGCCGCGCCATGTTCGACACCGTGCTCATTGCCAACCGCGGCGAGATCGCCCTGCGCATCCAGCGCGCCTGCCGCGGCCTCGGCCTGCGCACCGTGGTCGTGCACTCCGAGGCCGACCGCGACGCCGTGTACGTCGCGCAGGCCGACCAGGCGCTGTGCATCGGGCCGGCCGCGCCGGGCCTGAGCTACCTGAACCAGTCCGCCGTGCTGTTCGCCGCCGAGGTGAGCGGGGCGCAGGCGGTCCACCCCGGCTACGGCTTCCTGTCGGAGAACGCGGGCTTTGCCGCGCGCTGCGAGGAGGCCGGCCTCGTCTTCATCGGCCCCAGCGCCGCCTGCATCCGCACCATGGGCGACAAGGTGTCGGCCAAGCGCGCGATGCGCAAGGCCGGCGTGCCCTGCGTGCCCGGGCCCGACGAGCCGCTGCCCGCCGACCCGGCCGCCGTGCTTGCGCTGGCCCGCGGCATCGGCTACCCGGTGATCGTGAAGGCCGCGGGCGGCGGCGGCGGGCGCGGCATGCGCGTGGTGCACGAGGAAGCCGCGCTGCTCGACGCCATGGCCCTCACGCGCGAGGAAGCGCGCCAGGCCTTCGGCAACCCCGAGGTCTACATCGAGAAGTTCCTGCTGCACCCGCGCCATGTCGAGATCCAGGTGCTGGCCGACAGCCACGGCCATGCCGTGTGGCTGGGCAGCCGCGACTGTTCGCTGCAGCGGCGCCACCAGAAGGTGATCGAGGAGGCGCCGGCGCCCGGCATCGACGAGGCGCTGATGGCCGAGGTGGGCGAGCGCTGCGCCGCCGCATGCCGGCAGATCGGCTACTGCGGCGTGGGCACCTTCGAGTTTCTGTACGAGAAGGGCGCCTTCTATTTCATCGAGATGAACACGCGCCTGCAGGTGGAGCACCCGGTGACCGAGATGACCGCCGGCATCGACATCGTGCAGCAGCAGCTGCGCATGGCGCGCGGCGAGCGCCTGTCGTTCGCGCAGGCCGATGTGCGCTGCCAGGGCCACGCCATCGAGTGCCGTATCAACGCCGAGGACCCCGGCACCTTCGCACCCGCGCCGGGCCGCATCACCGGCTGGCAGGTGCCCGGCGGCTTCGGCGTGCGCGTCGACTCGCATGCGGGCACGGGCTACCGCGTGCCGCCGTACTACGACTCGATGATCGCCAAGCTCATCGTGCACGGCGATAGCCGCGCCGACGCGCTCGACCGCATGCGCCTGGCGCTGGCCGAGACCCGCGTGGAGGGCATTGCCACCAACGTGGCGCTGCACCGCGCGCTGCTGCGCGACGAGGGCTTCGCGGCCGGCGGCGTCGACATCCATCACCTCGAACGCTGGCTGCAGCAAAGGAGCGCGGCGTGAGCGCACAGACACCTTCCACCTCGCCGTTGACTTCGCCGTTGACCTGCCCGTTGACCTCGCTGTCCGGCGATCCTTCCACCAGCCTGCTGGGCACCACCGCGCTGCTGTTCGAGGCGCCCGGCGACATGAGCCTGCCGTCGCAGCAGCGCATCTGGGCGCTGGCGCACGAGGCCGAGAGCTGGCCCGAAGTGCGCGAGGCCGTGCCCGGCATGAACAACCTGATGCTCACCTTCACGCGCGCGCCGCGCCAGCTCGACGCCCTGCGCATGCGCCTGTGCGACGCATGGCGCGCCGCCACCGCCCTGCCGCGCGAGGGCCGCGTGGTCGAGCTGCCCGTGGTCTACGGCGGCGAGGGCGGCCCGCACATGGCCGACGTGGTGGCGCACACGGGCCTGAGCGTGGAGGCCATCGTCGAGCTGCACAGCGCGCCGCTCTACCCGGTGTACGCGCTGGGCAGCCACCCCGGCTACTGCTACCTGGGCGGCATGGACCCGCGCATTGCCACGCCGCGGCGCAAGGTGCCGGTGCTGAGCATCCCGGGCGGCGCGGTGTCGATCGGCGGCGCGCAGACCGGTGTGTCGGCCTCCGCCGGGCCCAGCGGCTGGAACACCATCGGCAGCACCTCGATGGTGTTCTTCGACCCGGCGCAAGACCCGCCCGCGATGCTGCAGCCGGGCGACCTCATTCGTTTTCGCGTGGAGGGCATCGTCCGATGATCGAAATACTCTCGTCGGCGGCGCTGGCCACCGTACAGGACCTGGGGCGCACCGGCAGCCTGCGCTGGGGCGTGGGCACCTCGGGCGCCATGGACAACCTGGCGCTGGCCGCCGGCAACCTGCTGCTGGGCAACGCGCTGGGCGCGGCGGGCATCGAGGTGCCGGTGTTCCCGTTCAGGCTTCGCTTCGCCGAAGACTGCGCCTTCGCGCTCACGGGCGCCGACTGCGCATCGCGGCTCGACGACCAGCCGCTGCTGCCCTGGTGGGTGCACCAGGCGCGGGCCGGCCAGGTGCTCACGCTGGGCTTGCCGCAAGGCGGTGCGCACCGCGGCAGCCGCGCCGTGCTGTGCGTGGCCGGCGGCATCGACGTGCCCGAGGTGCTGGGCTCGCGCAGCACCCAGTTGCGCGGCGCCTTCGGCGGCCACGAGGGGCGGGCGCTGCGCCGCGGCGACGTGCTTCGCGCCGTCGCCCCGGGCCAGCCCTGCCGCACCGGCTTCGGCCTGGTGCCGCCCGTGCTCGCGCTGCCGCTGCAGCGCGACGGCGTGGCGGCCGTGCGCGTGCTGCCCGCGGCCGAGTACCTGGCCTTCGAGCCGGCCTCGCGCGAGGCCTTCTGGGCCGGCGAATGGAAGATCACCCCGCAGAGCGACCGCTACGGCTACCGGCTCGACGGCGAGGCGCTGCGGCCGCTCGCGCCGATGGAGCTGCGCTCGCACGGCATCGTGCCCGGCGTGATCCAGGTACCGCACAGCGGGCAGCCGATCATCCAGATGCGCGACGCGCAGCCTTCGGGCGGCTACCCGAAGTTCGGCACCGTGATCGAGGCCGACATGTGGCGGCTCGGCCAGGCGCCCATCGGCAGCCGCATGCGCTTCGTCGAAACCACCTGGGACGAGGCGCTGGACGCGCTGGAAGAAGTGCGCGCCTGGCTCGACAAGGTGGCGCGCATGGTGGCGCTGCACCGCGGTGCGCCCGTGAACGCCGCTGCGGCAAGGCACTGACATGCAGGACACCGCATTGCGCGCCCCGCAGCTCGCCGCCTGGCTCGCGGGCACCGACATCGGCCTGCTCGAACTGCGAACGCCGCAGGGCACGCTGCGCCTCGGCCGGCAGGGTGACGATGTCGTGGTGCTGCCCGAAGAACTTGCCGAAGCCGAAGCGCTGGTGGTCCACGCCCCGTCGCTCGGCGTGTTCCTGCACAGCCACCCGCTGGCCACCGCACCGCTGGTGCGCGCTGGCCAGAGAGTGGCAGCCGGCCAGACCCTCGGCCTGCTGAAGATCGGCCCGCTGCTGCTGCCGGTGACGGCGCCGCAGCCGGGCATCGTCGAACGCATCTGCGTGGACGACGCCACCGCCGTCGGCTACGGCACGCCGCTGTTCGAGCTGCATCCCCTCTGACCACGAAGCAAGGAACCGCCATGGACATCGACCTGAACGCAGACCTCGGCGAAGGCTTCGGCCCCTGGCGCATGGGCGAGGACGAGGCGCTGCTGGACATCGTTTCCTCCGCCAACGTGGCCTGCGGCTTCCATGCGGGCGACCCGGTCATCATGGACCGCACGGTGCGCCTGGCGCATGCGCGGGGCGTCGACGTCGGCGCGCATGTGGGCTTTCCCGACCTCGTGGGCTTCGGGCGCCGGCCGATGCAGATCGAGACGAAAGAGCTGGTGTCCTATGTGCTCTACCAGCTCAGCGCGCTCGACGGCATGGCGCGCACCGCCGGCCACCGCATGACGCACATGAGCTTTCACGGCGCGCTCGGCAACATGGCCGCGGCCGACGCCGCGCTGGCGGAGCCGCTGGTGCGCGCCGTGGCCGACTTCGACCCCTCGCTCACCGTCAGCACCTCCGCCAGCCGCGCCATCGAAGGGGCGGCCGAGCGCTGCGGCCTGCGCGTGCGCACCACCTTCCTGGCCGACCGCGCCTGCGGCGACGACGGCCTGCTGGTGCCGCGCAAGCTGCCCGACGCCGTCATCCACGACCGCGACACCGTGCTGGCCCGCGTGCGCCAACTGTTGGAAGACGGCAGCGTCACCAGCTACACCGGCAAGAAGATCCCTATGCGCGTGCATTCGATCCTGCTGCACGGCGACACGCCCGGCGCGGTGGCGCTGGCCCGCGCCGTGCGCGAGGTGGTCGAGCAGGCCGGGCACGTGGTGCCGATTTCGAAGCAATCGATTTGATGCACGGGGGCACGAACATGGTGCTTACCCTTGGTCATATGCACGGATCGCGGGCGACATAAGGGGGGCTTATCGCTCCACAGCCAATCCGTCTTGGCGCCGCGCGCAGGCGCTCGATACAGTGAATTCCAGGCAGTCATCTGCCGCTCCAACGAAAGAACACAAATGCCGTTTTCCGACTACAAGACCGCGCTGGTGACAGGAGCCTCCTCGGGCATCGGCGCCGCCGTCGTCGAGCGCCTGAGCAAGGAAGGCCTGAAGGTCCACGCGCTCGCACGCAGCGCCGACAAGCTGGCCGAACTGGCCGCGCGCACCGGCTGCATTCCGCACGCCATCGACGTGAGCGACCTCGAGGCGGTCACGCGGCTCGCCGAGGAGGTCGAGTTCGACGTGCTGGTCAACAACGCCGGCGTCGACCGCCCCGGCTCCATCCTGAAGGCCGACGCCGAAGGCATCGACCTTCTGGTCGACGTGAACCTGCGCGCCGTGCTGCACCTGTGCCGGCTCGTGGTGCCCGGCATGGCCGCGCGCGACCGCGGCCATGTGGTCAACATCAGCTCGATTGCCGCGGCCTACAACTTCGGCGGCAACAGCACCTACCACGCGACCAAGGCGGCGGTGAGCATGCTGTCGCGCCAGCTGCGCATCGACGTGTTCGGCAAGCGCGTGCGCGTCACCGAAATCTGCCCGGGCCGCGTGGCCACCGACATCTTCGCGCACGTGCACGGCGACTCCGAGGACACCCGCAAGCGCTTCGTCGAAGGCTTCGAGCTGCCGCAGGCCGAAGACATCGCCAACGCCATTGCCTTCGCCATTGCGGCGCCCATCGCGGTGAACGTGGGCCACATGGAAATCACGCCCACGCTGCAGGTGCCTGGCGGCCTCTCGACCACGCGGCCCGAGGCGCCGCAGGCCTGAGCGGCGCAGCCCGCGCGATTCACGCAAGCCACGCAAGCCACGACAGCCTCGCAAGCCTCGCAAAGGAGCCGAACACATGAAGGACTTCGACCTGCTGGCGATCCTGCTGAAACCCGAGTTCGGCGCCATGCTGCTGCACGGCCTGCAGGAGACGCTGAAGATCGCCGCGGGCTCGTGGCTGCTCGCCATGGCCATGGCGGTGACGCTGCTGATGGTGCGGCTCACCGCGAACCCGATCGCCGAGCGCGCGGTGGCGGGCTATGTCTCGTACCACCGCAACGTCCCCACGCTGGTGCAGCTCATGTTCTGGTACTTCGGCATCTTCAGCGTGCTGCCCGACGCGCTGCAGGAATGGCTCTCGGCGCACAACGCCGAGACGCTGCTGTCGATCGTGGCGCTGGGCCTGTGCCAGGCCGCCTATTTCAGCGAGGACATGCGCTCCGGCCTGCGCGCCATTCCCGCCGGCCAGGCCGAGGCCGCGCGCGCGCTGGGCCACGGCTACATCGGTTGCATGCGCCACGTGATGCTGCCGCAGGCCATCCGCAACGCGGTGCCCGCGCTGGTGAACCACAGCGTGTCGCTGTTCAAGAACAGCAGCCTGGCCATGGCCATCGGCGTGGCCGAACTCACGCACGCGGTGAAGGAAATAGAGAGCCAGAGCTTTCGCACCTTCGAGGTCTACAGCGTCGCCACGGTGCTGTACCTGGTGTGTTCGCTGCTCATCATGGCGGTGGGCGGCTGGCTGTCTCGGCGCTACCGCATCGTCGGTGCAAGGTAAGCGAGGCACCCGATGTTCAGCGTCTACGAAATTCTTCGCGACAACTGGCTGCTGCTGCTGGTCGGCCAGTACCCCAGCGGCCCGCTCGGCGGCATTGCCGCCACCCTGATCCTGTCGGTGCTGGGCATCGTGCTGGCCTTTCCGCTGTCGGTGCTGCTGGCGCTGGCGCGGCTCTCGCCCTGGCGGCTGCTGCGCTGGCCGGCCACCGTGCTGGTGTACGTGGTGCGCGGCGTGCCGCTGCTCATGGTGATCCTGTGGGTGTACTTTCTGGTGCCCATCCTCATCGGGCGCGATGTGTCGGGCTTCACCACCATGCTGTGCACGCTGGTGATCTACGAAGGCGCCTATCTGTCGGAAGTGGTGCGCGCCGGCATCCAGTCGCTGCCCAAGGGGCAGGGCGAGGCGGCTCGCGCGCTCGGCCACAGCCACCTGGGCACCATGTGGTTCGTGATCCTGCCGCAGGCGCTCTACAACATGCTGCCCAGCATGCTGAGCCAGTTCATCTCCACCATCAAGGAGACCACGCTGGGCTACGTGATCAACGTGCAGGAACTCACTTTCGCGGCCAACCAGATCAACAACCAGCTGCTGACCAAGCCGTTCCAGGTGTTCTTCATATTGGCGCTGACGTACTACGTCGTGTGCTTCAGCCTCACGCAACTGGCGCAGTGGCTGGAGCGGCGCATCGCGCACAAGCGCCTCGGCGCCGCGCCGGTGAAGCCGGTCGACGACGGCGCTGCACCGGCGCCTTCCACGCCGGTGATCTCTCCCGTGCCTCCCGCACCTCGTGTGGCGACGCTGCCATGACGCCCGTTTCACACCCCGCAGCGCGGCCCGTGCCGCCCAAGGACGACACCATGATCCTGTTCTCCGACATCAACAAGTGGTACGGCGACTACCAGGCGCTGGCCGACATCAACGCCGAGGTGAAGAAGGGCGAGGTGGTGGTGGTCTGCGGGCCTTCGGGCTCGGGCAAGTCCACGCTGATCCGCACCGTCAACCGGCTCGAGGAAGTGAAGTCGGGCCAGCTGCTGTTCGACGGCCACGACATCCACGCGCCCATGAGCAGCAAGGCGCTCAACCGGCTGCGCAGCCGCATCGGCTTCGTGTTCCAGAGCTTCAACCTTTTCCCGCACCTGTCGGTGCTGGAGAACATCATGCTGTCGCCGATGCGCGTGCTCGGCGTGAAGCGCGCCGACGCCAAGGCCAAGGCCGGGCAGCTGCTCGAGCGCGTGGGGCTGTCGAACAAGGCCGGTGCCTACCCGGCGCAGCTGTCGGGCGGCCAGCAGCAGCGCGTGGCCATTGCGCGCGCGCTGGCCATGGAGCCGCCGGCCATGCTGTTCGACGAACCCACCAGCGCGCTCGACCCCGAGATGGTGGGCGAGGTGCTGTCGGTGATGCGCGGCCTGGCCCACGACGGCATGACCATGATGTGCGTCACCCACGAGATGAACTTCGCCCGCGAGGTGGCCGACCGCGTCTGGTTCATGGACGCGGGCCGCATCCTCGAGACGGCCGACCCCGCCACCTTCTTCGGCAGTCCGCAGCATCCGCGCGCGCAGCGCTTCCTGTCGGACCTGCGCGCGCACTGACATTCGTTTTCTTCGCAGCTCACCTTCCGTCGCTCACATTTCGCAATCTCTCTGGAGTCCACCATGCCGAACAAGACCGTCTTTCGCCTCGCCGTCCTTGGCGCCTGCCTGAGCGCAGCCTCGCTGCTGGCGCATGCCGACCAGTGGAGCGACATCAGCCAGCGCAAGGAGCTCAAGTGCGGCACCTTCGCCGACGTGCCTCCGTTCGCGGCGCCCGACCCGAAGACGCGCGAAATGGTGGGCCACGACGTCGACCTGTGCAACGCGGTGGCCAAGGAACTGGGCCTCGGCGCCAAGGTCACGCCGCTGTCGGTGGAGGCGCGCGTGCCCGAGGTGAAGCTCGGCCGCGTCGACGTGACCATTGCCAACCTGGCCTACACCAAGAGCCGCGGCGAGCAGATCCAGTTCAGCGACCCGTACTACGTGGCCAAGGAAATGCTGGCCGTGAAGGCCTCCGACCCCGGCATGGCCAAGGCCGACTTCAAGGGCAAGCGCCTGAGCTCGACCAAGGGCTCGACCTCGGAGATGTCGATCAAGATGAACGGCTCCGAGCCCGTCACCTTCCAGGACACCGGCTCCGCCTTCATGGCCGTGCAGCAGAACAAGTCGGTCGGCATGGTGGCCAACACCATGACCATCACCAAGCTGGTGAACCAGTCGAAGACCGAGGGCGTGGCGCTGAAGATGATCAAGGACCCGATGGTGCTGCAGCCCATCGGCATCGGCATGAAGAAGGACGAGCCCGCGCTGCTGGCCAAGGTGAACGGCGCGCTCTATGCGCTGGAGAAGTCGGGCGAGCTCGACCGCATCTGGGCCAAGTGGCTGGGCCCGAACACCGAATACAAGATGGTGCGCGAGGAGAAGGTCTCGCCGCTGGCGGACCTGAAGTTCGAACTGCTGCCTTGATGTTTCGACGGGCCGGGGCCGCGGCGGCGTCCCCGCGACGCCACCAGACGTAGCCCTCGTCCCACATCGCCAGCGCCCGCCAGCCGTTAGGGTGGGGTCTCTTTCCATCTGTCATCGAAAAGAAGGAGACCGAATCATGGCCTATACCTTGACGCAAGCCCGGGTGCTGTTGACCGCCGCGGAACTCGCCATCTTCGACCAGAGCCGGGCCGGCCCCATCAAGGAGCTGACCGTGGCGCGGCTGCACGGCAAAGTGACCCGCGCGCGTGCCTTGCGCGACAAGTACCGCGACCTGTACCGGCGCCAGACGGTCGCCACGCGCGGAGCGGCTGCCAGCCGGCGCTCCGCGGCGGGTGGCGACAACGAGCGCACGCAGAAGAAGTCCATCGTGTTCGCGGAAGTGCTGGAGCGTTTCGAGACGCGCCTGGCGCAGCTCGATGAGAAGGCGGCACCGGTGAAGCCTGCTGGCAAGAAGGCCGCGGCCAAGCCGGCGCCGGCTGCGAAGGCAGCGGCGAAGAAGACGCCAGCCACCAAGGCCGCGCCCAGGAAGACTGCTGCCAAGACGACCGCCGCGAAGAAGGCCAGCCGCTCCAAGGCCAAGCCCGTGAGCCTCAAGACCGCCGTGAAGCACGCGCTCGAACTCAAGCAGGCGGCGCTCGCGGCCCCGCCGGTGGCCGAGCATTCGTCGAAGGCGCCCGCCACGCTGTCGACGCTCGGGGCCGCCGCCGCGGGCGCGCCCCTGGTCCATGCGCCGCTGGACATCAACCCTCGCGCGACCCGGCTGAACCCGCTCAAGGAACGCGCGGAGAACATCGCGCTGCACGCGCACGCGGGTTCGCAGAACCGCCACGCGCAGGGCAAGCGCGACAGCCGCTGAAGGGCACGAGCGGTGGGGGTTCCTGGCGCGCGGCTTGCCGGCGCGCCAGGTGCGATGCCGCTGCGCTCAGCGCCCCGAGAAATTCGCCGCCCGCTTCTCCACGAAGTGCTTGATGCCTTCCTGGAAGTCTTCGCTGCGAAGGCTCTCAACCATGTCTTGGTTCGCCGCGGCGATCGACTCGCCGAGCGTCTGATAGGGCGCCTCCCAGAGCTGGCGCTTCATCACGCCCACGGAGCGCGGCGACACCTCGGTGGACAGGCTCAACGCCAAGGCCTGCGCGGCCGCCGCGAGCTCGTCGGCCGGCACGACGCGATGCACCAGCCCCATCGTCAGCGCTTCTTTCGCGTCGATCTTGCGCGACGTCAGCAGCAGGTCGGTGGCGTGCGCATGGCCGACGACGCGCGGGAGCATCCAGGCGATGCCGTGCTCGGCGATGAGCCCGCGCTTGGCGAAGGCGGTGGCGAAGACCGCCTTTTCCGACGCGATGCGAAAGTCGCTGTAGAGCGCCATCACCAGCCCGAGCCCGGCGGCGGCGCCGTTGATGGCGCTGACGATGGGCTTGGGCGCTGCAGGAAAGTACGAGTAGCGCGTCTGGTAGTCGGCGCGCCGGTTCATGTCGTAGGGGCGCATCCATTCCTCGGCCTGGATGTCTTCGGGCGGCAGCACTTCCAGCTCTTCCATGTCCATGCCCGCGCAGAACGCGCGGCCAGCGCCGGTGAGAACGATGGCGCGCACGGCCTTGTCGCGGCCGGCGTGTTCGATGGCCGAGCGCAGTTCGGCCTCGAGGATCTTGGTCAGCGCATTCATCCGCTCGGGGCGGTTCAGCGTGATGGTGGCGACGGGGCCGTCGACCGAGTAGAGCAGTTGTTCGCAGGTCATGTCGGGGTGATCAAGAGGAAGAAGAGGAAGAAGAACAAAACGAGGCAGGGTGTTCGAGGAAGGCCGCGGGCAGCTGGATCGACACGGGTTCGAGGAACTCCTCGAGACCGAAGCGGCCGTTCTCGCGTCCGATGCCGGATTTCTTGAACCCGCCGAACGGCGCCGCGGGGTTGAAGGGCGCGCCGTTGATGTCGACTTGCCCGGCGCGGATGCGGCGCGCCACGGCCAGCGTCTGCGGCTCGACGGGGCCCCACACGGCGCCCGCCAATCCGTAGTCGGTGCCATTGGCCAGTGCGATGCCTTGCTCGACATCGTCGTAGGCGATCAGCACCAGCACCGGGCCGAAGATTTCCTCCCGCGCCACCGCCATGTCGGAGGTCACGCCGGTCAGCACGGTGGCCGGCACGAAGAAGCCTCGCGCAGGGCGTTCCGCCGCGGTGCCGAGGCGCTTGGCACCGGCCGCGATCGCGCTGTCGATCAGGTCCTGCACCTTTTGCTGCTGGGCCTTCGACACCAGGGGACCCAGACGCGTCGCGGCATCGGCCGGGTCGCCCATGCGGTAGCCGGCGAGCAGGTCGAGGGCCAGGCCTTCCGCGGCTTCCAGCGAAGCGCGCGGCACCAGCAGGCGCGTGGTCGCGGAGCAGGTCTGGCCCGAGTTCAGCATGCAGCCCGCGAGCGTGGCCTTCACGGCCGCGGCCAGGTCCGCGCCGGGCAGCACGAGCGCCGCCGACTTGCCGCCCAGTTCGAGCGCCACGCGCTTGATGTCGGCACCCGCCAGGCTGGCGATGTGCCGGCCCGCGCGCGTCGAGCCGGTGAAGGACACCATGTCGACGTCGGGGTGGCGCACCAGCGCCTCGCCGATGTCCGGGCCGGCGCCATGGACCAGGTTGAAGACGCCCGCGGGCAGCCCCGCCTGCCGCACCGCCTCGGCCAGCAGGAAGGCGCTGGTCGGCGCGATCTCCGACGGCTTGAGCACCACCGTGCAACCGGCCAGCAGCGCCGGCGCGACCTTGCCGGTGATCTGGTGCAGCGGATAGTTCCAGGGCGTGATGCAGGCGACCACGCCGACCGGCACCTGCTGCACCAGCGAATGCCCCACGCGCGACGCCCATTCGAAGTGGGCGGCCAGGTCGGCATACATGTCCCAGGCGGCGAGCGGTGCGCCGACCTGGATGCGCGCGGCCAGCTTGCGCGGCATGCCGACCTCGCGCGAAATGGCGCTCGCCAGCGCGTCGGCCTGGTCGCGCAACGCCGCGGCCACGCGGCGCACGGCCGCCACGCGTTCTGCCACGGGCGTGCGGGCCCAGCCGTCGAGGGCGCGCCGCGCGGCCGCCACGGCCGCGTGCACGTCGGCTGGCGACGCGGTGCGGTAGGTGCCGAACGTTTCCTCGGTGTAGCTGTCGGTGACGGGCAGGTCCTGTGCACCGTGGGCCGGCACCAGTGCGCCGTCGATGAACAGTTGGGTGTGAGAGGCCATGAAAGCTCAGTCCTTGTGAAGTGTCGATGTCCTGGGGGCGTCGCGGCGGGCGATGAACTCGCGCATCACGCGCTGCGGTTCGCCCGTCGAATAGCACTCGAGCTGGTAGCGGATGCCGGCGCTGCAGGCTTCCTCGAAGCCCGGCTGCGTACGCTCGCGAAAGCGTTGCTTGGTCGTGCGCAGCGCGGCGCCTGGCAGCGCCGCCAGGGCGCGTGCGCGCTCGATGGCGCGCGGCAGCACCTGCTCGGCGGGCACCAGATCGTTGACGAGGCCGAGCGCGTGCGCGCGCTCGCCGCTGACGAGTTCGCCCGTCAATGACAACTGCTGGTTGAGCGAATGCCCGATCTGCAGCGACATCAGGTACGAGCCGACGATGCTCGCCAGGCCGGCCTTGACCTCGGGCTGGCCCATGCGCAGCGCGGGGTGGGCCACGCGCAGGTCGCACATCAGCGCCATCTGGAAGCCGGCGCCCACGGCGGTGCCGTTGAGTGCCGCGACGATCGGCTTGGCCACGTCCCGCACCGCCTGGTACATCGCGTGCTGGCGGTTGAGCCAGGCGGCCAGCGTGCCGGTGTCGATGGTGGCCGACTCGTCGAGGTCCTGCCCGCCGCAGAAGGCGCGCTCGCCGCTGCCGGTCAGCACGATGGCGCCGACCGTCGAATCGGCATCGAGCGCGTACAGCTGCCGCGTCAGTGCGGCGCGCAACCCGGCATCGACCGCGTTCAGCACGTCGGGCCTGTTCAGGCGCACGACGGCAATTTCGCCGAGCCGCTCGACCAGCACCGGGTCATGGGTGTGCATGGGTTTCTTCCTGGCGTTCGATGACCGCGTCGACGGCCCAGCCGCCCTGGCCGGCCGCGCCGACGATCAGCGGGTTGAGATCGATCGAGGCAATGGCCTGCGGGTGCGCCGCGGCGAGCGCGCCCAGCGCCACGGCCGTGCGCGCCACCGCGTCGAGGTCTGTCGGCGCGTCGCCGCGCACGCCGGCCAGGACCGGCGCGATGCGCAGCGTCCGCAGCTTGGCGAGAACGTCGGCTTCCGAGAACGGATGCAGCAGCACCACGAAGTCGCGCAGCGCCTCCACGTACTTGCCGCCGTCGCTCACCATGACCACGGTGCCGAAGAGCGGGTCCTGCCGCACGCCGAGGGCGAACTCGCGCTGGCCGCGCACGCGCTGCGCGACGATCACGCCGTCGAAGGGCACGCCCATCGCGGCGATCCGTTCGCTGCAGGCGGTCCAGCTCGCGGCGATGTCGCCGGCGCTGCGCACGCCGAGGAACACGAGGCCGTGTTCCGACTTGTGCGGAACCTGCGCGGAGCAGGCTTTCACCACCACCTCGGGTCCCAGCGCCTGCCACGCCGCAACGGCTTCTTCGACAGTGCGGCACAGCCGGTGCGCAACGACCGGAATGCCGGCCTCGGCCAGCAGCGAGAGGCTCTGGGCTTCGCTCAGAAAGGGCGCGTCGCCGGCCGGCATGCGGGTGGTGTGTGGCGCCGTCGAAGCGCTGCCGTTGCTGCTGCTGCTGCTGCTGCTGCTGCGCGTTGCCGCCTGGCGCAGCAGCGTGCCGTGCCGGCTCCACTGGTGCAGCGCGCCGATGGCGTCGGTCTCGTGCGCGAACACCGGCACGCCGGCTTCACGAAAAGCCTGGCGCACCGACGCCTGCGGCGCCGACACCGCCGTGGGCTTGCCGCGTGCGGCGGCGAAGCGCGCGGTGTCGCGCGCCATGCCCGGCACGTCGTAGCCTTCGCCGGCCACGGGCACGCCGACCAGGAACATGTCCGCCTGCGGGTCGGCCGCGAGCGCGCCGAGCGTGTCCGCATACATGCCGCCCTTGGTCATGAGCGACGCCGTGAGGTCGACGGGGTTCTGCGGCGTGGCGAAGCTCGGCATGATCGCGGCCAGCGCCTTCACGACCGGCTCGCCCAGTTCCGCCAGCGGCAGGCCGAGCGACTCGGCCGCGTCCGCGCACAACACGCCGACGGCGCCGCTGTGGCTCATGACGACCAGGCGCTCGGCCCGACGCTCGGCCGGACGCGGCGGCGCCGCGAGATAGAGCTCCACGGCGTTGACCAGGCCGTGCACGTCGTTGGCGCGCCAGATGCCGTGGCGCTCCAGGAAGGCGTCGACCACCACGTCGTCGTTGACGATGGCGCCGGTGTGCGAGGCGGCGGCTTTCGCGCCGTGCGCGCTGCGGCCCGACTTGAGCGCGATCACCGTCGCGCCGCGCGCCGCCGTGAGGCGCGCGACCTCGGCCAGCATGGCCGGGTCGCCGAGCGACTCGATGTACATCAGCACCACGCGAATCTCGGGGTCGGCCGCCGCCGCCAGTGCAAGCTCGCACACCGAGGCGTCGGCATCGTTGCCCGACGCGACCAGGTAGCGCACGCCGATGCCGCGCTCGCGCAGCATGGCGTAGGGCATCACGCTGGCCGCGCCGCTCTGGCTGACGATGGCTATCGGGCCGTCCTGCGGCGCGACTTCCATGAACATGGTGCTGAAGTTCATCACCGCGCCGGTGCTGAAATTGGCCACGCCCTGCGCGTTGGGCCCGACCAGGCGGACGCCCAGGCGCCGGGCCTGCGCCACCAATGCGTGCTGCAGCGCAACGCCCGCGCTGCCGGTCTCGCCGAAACCCGAGCTCATGATGATGGCGGCGGCGACACCGCGCGCGGCGCACTGGTCGATGACGCCGGGCACCGCGTCCTGCCCGACGGCGACGATGGCCACGTCGGGTGTTTCCGGCACGGCGTCGAGCGACGGGTAGGCCTGCAGGCCCTGCACGGTCGCGCGCTTCGGGTTGATCGGGTACACCGCGCCCTGGAAGCCGAAGCGCTGCAGGTAGTGCAGCGGCCGGCCGCCGACCTTGTTGCGGTCTTCGGTGGCGCCCACCACGGCGATGCGCCGCGGTGCAAATGCCTGCTGCAGGCGTGGATCGAGCAAGGAAGCCATGGGCAATGTCCGGTTCAGTCGAGGCTGGCGCCGGAGTTCTTCACTACCGGCGCCCACTTGGCGGTGTCGCTCTTGATGAGCGCGGCGAATTCGGCGGGCGTGGTGCTGCGCGCCTCGGCGCCGTCGGCTTCCATGCGCTTCTTCATTTCGTCGGTGGCCATCACCGCCGCGATCTCGCGCTGCAGGCGGTCGACGACCGGCGCCGGCGTGCCCTTGGGCGCCAGCACGCCGTACCAGATCGTCACGTCGAAGCCCTTCAGGCCGGCCTCCTGCGCCGTGGGCACGCCGGGCAGCAGCGGCGAACGCTTCGGGCCGGTCACGGCCACGGCATGCACCTTGCCGGCGGCCAGGTTCTGGGTTTGCTGCGCGATGGTGTCGAACATCATCGACAGGCGCCCGCCCAGCAGGTCGATGAGCGCGGGCGCGGAGCCCTTGTACGGAATGTGATTGATCTGGATGCCGGCGGTGCTGCGAAACAGTTCGCCCGACAGGTGGTTCGAGCTGCCGTTGCCGGCCGAGCCGTAGGTGAGGTCGCCGGGCTTGGCCTTGGCCAGCGCGATCAGATCGGACAGGTTCCTGGCGGGCACCTGCGGGCTCACGACCAGCACGTTCATGGTGGTGGCCATCAGGCTCACCGGCGCGAAGTCTTTCACCGGGTCGTAGCGCAGCTTCTTGTAGAGGCTCGGGTTGATCGCCATCGTGCCGGTGGTGCCGAAGAAAAGCATCTGCCCGTCGGCCGGCGCGCGGGCCACCAGTTCGGCGGCGATGCTGCCGCCGGCACCGCCGCGGTTGTCGATGATCACTTGCTGGCCCAGCCGGTCGCCGAGCTTCTGGGCCAGCAGGCGCGCCATCGAGTCGGTGGGGCCGCCGGCGGGGAAGGGCACCACGAGGGTGACGGGCTGCCGGGGGTAGGGCGCTTCCTGGGCGTGGAGCAGCGGCGATGCGAGCAGGGCGGCGCCTGCCAGCGCCGCGCAGAGCGAGTGCGTGAATTTCAAGTCGGTCTCCGTTTATTGATTTGCTGCCGCGAGGTTAGGACCTGCCGAGCATTCCAGAAAGATGAATGAATGGATTTCAGGTTTCCATTAAAGTGAAACCATGAAACTCAGGCAGCTCAGCACCTTCCTGCTGGTGGCGGACATGCAGTCGCTGTCGCGCGCGGCCATTGCGTCGGACACGGCCCAGTCGCTCGTGAGCCGGCAGATCGCGATGCTGGAGGCGGCATGGGGCGGGCGGCTGTTCGACCGCACGGGCCGCGGCATGGCGCTGTCCGATTTCGGCAAGCGCATGTACCCGGAGGTCAAGCGCGTGGTCGACCAGGTGGCCCAGCTCGACGCCGCGGCGAGCGAGGCGGCCGGCGTGCTGACCGGCACGGTGCATGTGGGCGTGCTGCCTTCGCTGTCGCGCCAGTTGCTGCCGATGCTGCTGGCCGACATCCGCGATAGGGCGCCGGCACTGCGCCTGCACGTGCTGGAGGGTTTCAGCGGCACGCTCGACGAGCAGCTCGCCTCGGGCCGGCTCGACATGATCGTGGTCAACCGCTACGGCTCGTCGGCGCTGCGCGGGGAAGACGTGCTCGGCAAGGTCGACACCTTCCTGATCGGCAAGGCGGGCCTGCCGCAGTTCAGCGGCAAGACCATGCCGTTTCGCGCGCTCGCCGGCCTGCCGCTGGTGCTGCCGGCCGTGCCCAACGGCCTGCGCGCCACGCTCGACGTGCTCGCCCGGCGCCACAACGTGGCCCTGGACATCGTGATGGAGGTCGACACCGCCACCTCGATGAAGGACGTCGCGGCCAGCGGGCACGCCTTCACGCTGCTGCCGAACACTGCCGTGGCGCAGGAGGTTGCCGCGGGCATCCTCGGTGCATGCAAGGTGACGGGGCCGGGCATCCGCCGCACGATTGCGCTGAGCCTGACGCGGCAGCGGCCGCTGTCCGAAGGCGCGCGGCTGGTGGCGTCGCGCGTGCGGCTGCTGGCGTCCGAATTGCTGGCCGGCTGATCCGGCTGCAGGAGGGCCGCGGCCCATTCGCGCCCGCGCCACGGCCCAACTGCTGCGGGATTCCACCAAGGACACAGGCCGGCCAGCGCGGCGCATACTCGCGCAAAAGCCACTCGCCGGCCCCTTCGGGGTTCCAGGCGACAGCCAGGAGACACGCGTTGCAGCGAACGAATATTGCCGACCCGGCCTATTTCCACAAGGTCGTCGATTGCCAGTACGCCTGCCCGGCGCACACACCCGTTCCCGAATACATACGCATGATCGCGCAGCGCCGCTATGGCGACGCGTACATGATCAACTGGGCCTCCAACGTGTTTCCCGGCATCCTGGGGCGCACCTGCGACCGGCCGTGCGAGCCGGCCTGCCGGCGCGGGCGCGTGGAGGAAAGCAACGCGGAAGCCCCTGAACCGGTGGCGATCTGCCGGCTCAAGCGCGTGGCGGCCGACATGAAGGAGGACGTGCGCGCGCGCATGCCGCAGCCGGCGCCCAGGAACGGCAAGCGCGTGGCCTGCGTGGGCGCGGGGCCGGCCTCGCTCACCGTGGCGCGCGACCTGGCGCCGCTGGGCTACGAGGTGACGGTGTTCGACGGAGAGGCCAAGGCCGGCGGTTTCATCCGCACGCAGATACCGCGCTTTCGGCTGCCGGAGTCGGTCATCGACGAGGAGACGGGCTACGTCCTGGACCTGGGCGTCGAATTCCATGGCGGCGAGCGCATCGATTCGATGAAGGCGCTGATGGCGCAGGACTGGGACGCGATCTTCGTCGGCTGCGGCGCGCCGCGCGGGCGCGACCTGGACGTGCCCGGCCGCCAGGAGGCGGCGCAGAGCATCCACATCGGCATCGACTGGCTGAACTCCGTGTCGTTCGGCCACGTGAACAGCATCGGCCGGCGCGTGATCGTGCTGGGCGGCGGCAACACGGCAATGGACTGCTGCCGCTCGGCACGCCGCCTGGGCGGCACCGACGTGAAGGTCGTCGTGCGCAGCGGCTTCGACGAAATGAAGGCCTCGCCCTGGGAGAAGGAAGACGCCGCGCACGAAGGCATTCCGATCGTCAACTTCCACGTGCCCAAGGCCTTCGTGCACGAGAACGGCCAGCTGCTGGGCATGCGTTTCGGGATCGTGAAGGCCGCGTACGACGAGCGGGGCCGCCGCACGCTGGTGCCCACCGGCGAGCCCGACGCGTACTTCGAGTGCGACGAGGTGCTGGTGGCGGTGGGCCAGGAGAACGCGTTTCCGTGGATCGAGCGCGACTGCGGCATCGCCTTCGACGCGTCGGGCCTGCCGGCGCTGGACAAGGACACTTTCCAGTCGTCGGTGCCGCGCGTGTTCTTCGGCGGCGATGCGGCTTTCGGCCCCCGGAACATCATCACGGCCGTGGCCCATGGGCACGAGGCCGCCGTGTCGATCGACAAACTGCTGCGCGCCGAGCCGGTCTACGTGCGCCCGGCGCCCATGACCAACCTGGTGTCGCAGAAGATGGGCATCCACGAGTGGAGCTACGACAACGACACCTCCAACGACCTGCGCTACAAGGTGCCGTGGGCCAAGGCCGAGACGGCGCTGGCGAGCATCCGCGTCGAGGTGGAACTGGGCTTCGATGCGGCCACGGCCTTCAAGGAGGCGGAGCGCTGCCTGAACTGCGATGTGCAGACCGTGTTCACCGAGTCGGCCTGCATCGAGTGCGATGCCTGCGTGGACATCTGCCCGATGGACTGCATCAACTTCATCGACAACGGCGAAGAAGACGAGTTGCGGCCCCGGCTCAAGGCGCCTGCGCTGAACCTGGCGCAGGACCTGTATGTGTCCGGCGGGCTCAAGACAGGCCGCGTGATGGTGAAGGACGAAGACGTCTGCCTGCATTGCGGCCTCTGCGCCGAGCGCTGCCCGACAGGCGCGTGGGACATGCAGAAGTTCCTGCTGAAGATGACGCCGGCGGGGCAGGGGGTGGCCGCGTGAGCGCCGTGCGGCCGCCCGAGGGCGCGAAGGACGCGTCCGGGGAGAGCGGAGCCCACGAAGCACACCACACCCACGACGTGGCGAAGATGGGCACCGTTGCACAGATCGCGGCGGTCAACGACTTCGTCATCAAGTTCGCCAACGTCAACGGCTCGGGTTCGGCCTCGGCCAACGAGCTGTTCGCCAAGGCCATCCTGCGCATGGGCGTGCCGGTGAGCCCGCGCAACATCTTTCCGAGCAACATCCAGGGGCTGCCGACCTGGTACGAGGTGCGCGTGACCGAGCAGGGCCACCTGGGCCGGCGCGGCGGCACCGACATGATGGTGGCGATGAACCCGCAGACCTGGGACGCCGACGTGGCCGAGCTGGAGCCCGGCGGCTACCTGTTCTACGACAGCACGCGGCCCTTGCCGCCGTCGAAGTTCCGCAGCGACATCCGCGTCATCGGCATGCCGCTGACCGAGATCTGCAATGCCGTCTACCAGGACCCGCGCCAGCGCCAGCTGTTCAAGAACATCGTGTACGTGGGCGCGCTGGCCATCCTGCTCGGCATCGATCCGGAGGTGGTCGAGAAGCTGTTCGGCGAACAGTACAAGGGCAAGGAAAAGCTGCTGGCCTCCAACGTGCAGGCGCTGCACCTGGGCTGCGACTTCGCGCGCGAGAACCTGCGCGAGCCGGTGGGGCTGCAGGTGCTGCGCGCCGACCGCGTGGGCGAGCGGATCTTCGTGGACGGCAACAGCGCCGCGGCGCTGGGCTGCGTGTACGGCGGGGCCACGGTCGCGGCCTGGTACCCGATCACGCCGTCTTCATCGGTGGCCGAAGCCTTCCAGAAGTACTGCACCAAATTCCGCGTGGACCCGTCCACCGGCCAGCACCGCTTCGCCATCGTGCAGGCGGAAGACGAACTCGCGTCGATCGGCATGGTGGTGGGCGCCGGCTGGAACGGCGCGCGGGCCTTCACCGCGACCTCGGGCCCGGGCATTTCGCTGATGGCCGAGTTCATCGGGCTGGCCTACTTTGCGGAGATTCCGATCACGCTGATCAACGTGCAGCGCGGCGGCCCTTCCACCGGCATGCCCACGCGCACGCAGCAGGCCGACGTGCTGGCCTGCGCCTATGCCTCGCACGGCGACACCAAGCACGTGCTGCTGTTTCCCGAAGACCCGCACGAATGCTTCGAGCACGCCGCGGCGGCGCTGGACCTGGCCGACCGGCTGCAGACGCCGGTGTTCCTCATGACCGACCTGGACATCGGCATGAACCAGCGCCTGTGCGAGCCCTTTGCCTGGGACGACGCCGCGGCGTACGACCGCGGCAAGGTCATGAGCGCCGAGGAACTCGAGGCGGGCCGCGACTTCGGCCGCTACAAGGACGTGGACGGCGACGGCATTCCCTGGCGCACGTTGCCCGGCACGCACCCGAGCAAGGGCAGCTACTTCACGCGCGGCACCACGCGCGACGCGTATGCGCGGTATTCGGAGCGCGGGCCGGACTACATCTACAACATGGAGCGGCTGCTGAAGAAGTTCGCGACCGCGGCCACGCTGGTGCCGCAGCCGGTGCTGCGGCCGGCGGCAAGGAAGACCGGGATGGGCGTGATCTATTTCGGTTCGACCAGCCCGTCAATGCACGAGGCGCTGGAGACGCTGGAGGAGCGCGGCGTTCACCTCGACGCGCTGCGGCTGCGCGCCTTTCCGTTTGCGCAGAGCGTGGTGGAATTTCTCGCGCAGCACGACAGGGTCTTCGTGGTCGAGCAGAACCGCGACGCGCAGATGCGCAGCCTGCTGGTCAACGAGCTCGACGTCGACCCGGCAAGGCTGATTCGCGTGCTGCACTTCGACGGCACGCCCATCACCGCGCGCTTCATCGTGCAGGCGATCGACACGCACATCCATCCGACGAAGGGAGCGGCATGACCTACCTCGCCAAGCCCCGGCTGCGCCATCCGACGCTGGCCACCAACAAGGTCGGCTACACGCGGCGGGACTACGAAGGCAAGATCTCGACGCTGTGCGCCGGCTGCGGCCACGATTCGATCTCGGCCGCCATCATCGAGGCGTGCTGGGAGCTCGACATCGAGCCGCACCGCGTGGCCAAGCTCTCGGGCATCGGCTGCAGTTCGAAGACACCCGACTACTTCCTGGGCGCGTCGCACGGCTTCAACACCGTGCACGGCCGCATGCCCAGCGTGCTGACCGGCGCCAACCTGGCCAACCGCGACCTGCTGTACCTGGGCGTTTCAGGAGACGGCGACTCGGCGTCGATCGGCCTGGGCCAGTTCGCGCACGCCATGCGCCGCGGCGTGCGCATGGCCTACATCGTGGAGAACAACGGCGTCTACGGCCTGACCAAGGGCCAGTTCTCGGCCACGGCCGACCAGGGCTCCAAGAGCAAGAAGGGGGTGGTCAACACCGACAGCCCGGTGGACCTGGTCGCCATGGCGCTGCAGTTGGGCGCGAGCTACGTGGGGCGCGGGTTCTCGGGCAACAAGGCGCAGCTGGTGCCGCTCATCAAGGGCGCGATCAGTCATGGCGGCTCGGCCTTCATCGACGTGATCAGCCCCTGCGTGGCGTTCAACAACCACCCGGGCAGCACCAAGAGCTACGACTACGTTCGCGAGCACAACGAGGCGGTGAGCCGCATCGACTTCATCAGCGAGCGGGAAGAAATCACCGTCGGCATGGCGCCGGGCGACGTGGTGGACGTGCGCCAGCACGACGGCACGCTGCTGCGCCTGCGCAGCCTGCACCCCGACTACAGCCCCGGCGACCGCTACGCCGCCATGGCCTACATGCAGCGCCACCAGGAGATGGGCGAGGTGGTGACCGGGCTGCTCTACGTCGATCCGCTGGCCACCGACCTGCACACGGCGCTCAACACCAGCGACCGCCCGCTCAATGCGCTGGGGACGGCCGAGCTGTGCCCGGGCGCCGGCGCGCTGGCGCGGCTCAACGCCTCCTTGCGCTGAGCCGCCGCCGGCGGCACCATTCACGGTTCTTCTGGAGGGCGCACCATGGCCGAGCGCACCGTTTTCCAATCGATCTCGCGCACCCACGTGATCAGCCTGGCCCCGCAGGCCAGCGTGCGCGACGCCGCCTGCGTGATGACGCGCGCCAATTGCGGCAGCGTGCTGGTCATGGACCTGCCCGACACGCTGCTGGGCATCCTGACCGAGCGCGACCTGATGACCCGCGTGCTGGCGCGCGGCCTCGACCCCGACCGCACGGTGGTGAGCGAGGTCATGACGCCCAACCCGATCTGCGTGCCGCCCGAGACGCTGGTGTCGGATGCCGTGGCGCTCATGCTGGAGCGCGGCTTCAGGCACCTGCCGCTGGTGGCGGGGGCGAAGATCCTCGGCGTGTTCTCGGTGCGCGATGCGCTGCCGCGGGAGATCGGCGCGGCGGTGAGCCTGAGCGAGTTCAGGGAGCAGGTGAACGACGCGCTGGGGTAGGTGAGCCGGTCAGGTCCGCGGAGCAAGGCCGCTGCTTGGCGCTTCGAGCCCGACCTGCCGGAAGTAGGGCGCCAGCGCATCGACGTTCGCGGATGCAACGATCGCACCGACATGGCCGTCCGGACGTACCAACACCCAGTCGCCAGGCGCCAGGGCGTAGGCGTCCTGAAAGTGGCCGCCATCGTCGCGGAGGTCGCCACGCGCACCGATGGTGTGGATGTGCAGGCCCGGGCGCGGTGCCACGCGATTGCGTTCGACTTCGCAGCCGAGCAGCGTCCAGTGCGCGCCCTTGAAGATGTCGAAGAGGCGCGTGGCCTGGCCCGATGCACCGGACACAGGCGCATCGGGCGCCCGGTCGCCCGCGAGCAGGCCGCGTGCACGTCTGGGCTGCTCCAGCGCAAGGGGTGAATCGGGATAGCCGATGTCGAGTTGATGCACTTCGCGGCCGCGCCGCATGTCGCCGCGCCTCGCTGCATCGAGCAGCTTGGTGGCGAGGCCGAGCATGTTCGCCGCGATGGGCCGGCGCTCCTCTTCGTAGCTGTCGAGCAAGGTCTCGGGGGCGCCGCCGCGGGTGACCGCCGCCAGCTTCCAGCCGAGGTTGTAGGCGTCCTGCACGCTGGTGTTCAGGCCCTGGCCTCCGGTTGGCGGATGCACGTGCGCGGCGTCGCCGACCAGCAGCACGCGCCCGACCTTGTAGCGGTCGGCCAGCCTGGCGTTCATGTTGAACGCGGCCACCATCGACGTCAGCCCTTCGGCGGACAGGTCGGCATCGCCCTCGAGCGGGATCGGCGCCTGCAGCTGAAACAAGGTGGTTCCGGCGAGCGGGCACAGCGACATCTGCGCGTCCATGCGGCCTTCGTTGAACCGGTGCCATGCCTCGCGGCCCAGGCCTGTCAGGGCGATGTCGGCCACCACGGCGCGCACGCCCAGCGCCAAGGCCGGACAAATTCCGTCACCCAACTGTCATGGATGCGAAATGTAAAAAACATAACATAAGTTCACATTTATTCCGCAGGCGCTGTTTCCATGCCCGAAACCTCCGAGTATTTGAGCGATTTCCGGCCACGTTTTCGCCAGCCCTGCGCGGCAGACCTCTGCACGACCGTGCCGTGCATGACGACCGAGGAGACGAACGACAAGGTGATGGAAGTCTTCAGCCGGCATCGTGACCTCGTCAGCCTGCCGGTGGTGGAGGGAAACCAGCCGATCGGCCTGATCAACCGGAACATCTTCCTGTCGCAGATGAGCAAGCCGTTCCGCGTGGAGCTGTACGGCCGCAAGAGCTGCATCGCCTTCATGGACAAGGACCCGCTGATCGTCGACGCCGCGCTGGACCTGGAGGCCCTGACCTTCAAGACCGTGGAGCACGGTGAGAAGGCGCTGTCGGACGGCTTCATCATCACGCGAGAAGGCGAGTTCGCCGGCGTCGGCAACGGCTTGCAGCTCATGCGCGTGGTGGCGGACCTGCAGGTCTCGCGCAACCGCCAGATCATGCACAGCATCGAATACGCGAGCGTGATCCAGCGCTCGACCCTGCGCAGTTCGCTCGATGCATTGGCGCGGGCCTGCCCCGGCGCCCACCTGGTGTGGGAGCCGCGCGACGTGGTCGGCGGCGACTTCTACCAGTTCAGCACCGCGGCGGACGGCTGGTTCGCCACCGTGGCCGACTGCACGGGGCACGGCGTGCCCGGCGCCTTCATGACGCTGATCGCCTCCACCAGCCTGAACCAGGCCATCGAGCAGCACGGCGCGCGCGACCCGGCGCGGTTGCTGGGCAGCGTGAACCGCAGCATCAAGCAGATGCTGGGCCAGATGGACGGGCAGGACGCAACGCCCGGCTCGGACGACGGCATGGACGCCGCATGTTTCTGGTTCGAACCCGCGAACGGGCGGCTGGTGTTTGCCGGCGCGCGGCTGTCGCTGTTCGTGCTGCGCCCCGGCGCCGATGCGGTGGAGCTGGTCGAGGGGCAGCGCAAGGGCGTGGGCTACATGGACAGCGAGTTCGACTTCAGCTGGCTCAACCAGGAACTGGTGTTGCCCGCGGGCAGCCTGGTCTTCGTCAGCACCGACGGGCTGATCGACCAGGTCGGCGGCCCGCGCGCCATTGCGCTGGGCAAGCGGCGCGTGCGCGAACTGCTGCTCGAGCAGCGCGAGCGCACGGCCGCCCAAGTCAATCAGGCGGTGCTCGAGGCCCTGCGCGTGTGGCAGGGCGAGCACCACCGCCGCGACGACCTGACCTTTTTCTGCTTCCGCACCTGATTGCGCACCCAGTTCTGCACCCAGTTCAGCACCTGACACGGGAACTCACCCATGCCTTTCCCCCCCATCGCCGACAAGTACGGCTCCTTCTTCAACGTGGCGCGCCAACACCAGGTCATCTTCTACTACGTGGGCTACTTCTCGCAGCACATCGTGGCGGCCATGGCCGACGCGGTGAAGCTGCAGCTCGAGGTGGCCGGCGTGGCCGGCCCGACGCGGCGAAGGCTGTTCTCCTCTTTCGTGGAGATGGCGCAGAACATCATTCATTACTCGGCCGACACGCTGACCCCCGCGAGCCAGGTCAGCGGTGAGCTGCGCCACGGCTCGGTCTGCATCCGCCGCGAGAGCGACGGCGGCTTTCTGCTGCTGTGCGCCAACCCGGTCGAGCCCGACATCGCCGACGCGCTGCGCGTGAAGCTGGAAGCGCTGCGCAGCATGACGCTGGAAGAGATCAAGCAGGCCTACCGCCAGACGCTGCGCGAGGAAACGCCCGAAGGCAGCAAAGGCGCGGGCATGGGACTTCTCACGGTCGCTCGCGACGCCCGCGAACCGCTGGAGTTCGACTTCGACGCTTCCGACAGCGCCGGTGGCGCCCCGGTGTTCTACCTGAAGGCCGCGATCTAACCCGCGCAGGCCCGGCAACGAATCGAGATCACAGATGGAAAACCTCTACATCGCCCCGACGCCCAGTTCCCCCCAGGTGGACTTCAGGTTCGACACCCGCACGCTCAGCCTGCGCGGCGAGTCCTACCCCGAGAACGCCGCCGCCTTCTATGGCGAGGTGATCGCGCGGCTGAAGGACTACCTCGCGCAGCAGAACGACAGCCGCATCGAGGTCCATATCGCGTTGGCCTACTTCAACAGCTCCAGCACCAAGATGCTGTTCAACCTGATCGCGGCGCTCAACGACGCCGTGGAGGCGGGCAACCGGGTGGCCCTGAACTGGTACCACGACGAGGAAGACGACACCATTCTCGAATTCGGCCAGGAGCTCAGCGAAGACTTTCCCGCGATCGACTTCGCCAGCCATCCCGTGAGGTCGGCCTGAATGGACACCACCGCAGCGCCTGACCTGTTCGACGCCGAGAACCGGGCGCTGCAAGCCGCCCGCGCCGCCTACGACGCGTGCGCCACGACGCAGCCCGCGCCGTGCCGCCAGGCGCTGGGCGAGCTGCTTACCACCTACGAGCGGCTGCTGCGCGAAACGCGCCGGCTGGTGCGGCGCAGCGACCGGGCCGAACTCGAGATGAACCAGCTGAACCTGCGCCTGCAGGACCTGGCCGCCGAGCTCGAGTACCGCGCCACGCACGACCCGCTGACCGACGTGCTCAACCGGGCCGCCGTCATCGAGCTGGTGAACCGCCATTTCGTGTGCCACGACCTCGCGCTGATCGTGCTGGACATCGACCACTTCAAGCGCATCAACGACAGCTTCGGCCACCCCACGGGGGACCGCGTGATCCAGGGCGTGGTGACCTGCCTCAAGCAGGCCGTGTCGGCAACGGCGCAGATCGGCCGCGTCGGCGGCGAGGAGTTCACCGTGGTCTTGCCCGGGCAGGGCGGCGATGGCTGCGGGCAGGTCGCGCACACATTGCGGCGTGCCATCGAAGCTTACGCATTCGACCTGCCCGACGGCAGCGGCGTCACCGCCAGCTTCGGCGTGAGCTGGCTGCCGTGCGGCAGCAGCTTCGACGAAGCCTACGGCCTGGCCGACGAGGCGCTGTATGTCGCCAAGCGCGGCGGGCGCAACCAGGTGGCGCTCGCAGCCGGCCATGTTCACGTGCAGCCCGCATGAAGCGCGAGGCTGACGCGGGCTGGCCGGCCCGCGCGCCGGAGCCGGTCGCCGCAGCTGCCTGCGTGCAGAGCCAGGCCCCCGATTGGCGCGTGCTGGTGGTCGACCAGGACGCCGACGTGCATGCGGCCGCGCGCGCCGCGCTGCAGGGCCTGACGCTGTTCGGGCGTCCGCTGGTGTTCCTGCATGCGTACTCGGGCGAGGAGGCGCGCGCGCTGGTGCGCGGCGAGCGTGACCTGGCCATGGTCATCCTGGACGTGGTGACCGAGAGCGCCAGCGCCGGGCTGGACCTGGTGGATTTCATTCGCCACACCGCCGGCCTGCGCAACACCCGCATCGTGCTGCGCACCGGGCGCCCGGGCCATGTGCCGGCGCTGGACACGCTGCTGCGCTACGACATCAACGACTACCGGACCAAGGCCGAACTCACGCAGGACCGCCTGCTGGCCATGGTGGTCACGGCCGTGCGGTCGTACCAGCAGTTGTGCGCCATCGAGGCCAACAGCCGCGGGCTGGAGCTCATCGTGCGCTCCAGCGCCTCGCTGCTGGAAGAGACCGACCTGCGCGCCTTTGCCGGCGGCGTCATCACGCAGCTGACCGCGCTGCTGGGCGTGACCGGTGATGGCCTGGTCTGTGCCCAGGGCGTGCAGGGCGTGCAGGGCGGACAAGGCGTACATGGTGGACATGGCGCGCAACAGGCACCGCAGTACCGCGTGCTCGCGGCGGCCGGCCGCTTCGCCCACCTCGTCGACCGGCCGCTGGACGCGGTGCCCGAGCCGGCGGTGCTGCAGCTGCTGCGCCGCGCGCTGGCGCTCGGCTGCAGCGTCTATGGAGAACACGGCGAACACGGCGAACACGGTGGGCTGGCCCTGCACATCGGCCGCAAGGACGAGCAGGGCATGGCCGTGTTCATCGACACCGCCGGACTGCATTGCGCCGTCGACCGGCAACTGCTGGACGTCTTCTGCATCAACCTCGGTACGCTGCTGCACAGCCGGGGCCTGATGGAGCGCCTGCACGAATACGCCTACTACGACCCGCTGGTGCGCTTGCCCAACCGCACCCGCTTCGTCGAGAAGGTCGACGACTGCGCGCGGCAGGGCATGCGCGACCACATCCTGGCGCTGGTCGACATCGACGACTTCAGCGCCACCAACGACGTCATGGGCCACCGCTTCGGCGACCGCCTGCTGGAAACCGTGGCCCGGCGCCTGGCCGGCGCCTTGCCGGCCGGCGTCCTGCTGGCCCGCCTGGGCGCCGACACCTTCGGCGTGCTCGGGCCCGTGCGGCAGGTGTCGCCACGGCAACTGCTGGAATGCGTGCGCGAGCCGCTGGCCGTAGACGGCGTGCCGCACAAGGTCTCGCTGACCTGCGGCTACGTGCTACTGCCCGAAGACGCGCAGGCCGGCGTCGACCTGGTGAAGGACGCGACCATCGCCTTGAAGCGCGCCAAGCGCGACCACCGGGGCCAGCACCTGCAGTACTCGGGCCACATGGGCGCCGAGGCCCGCGCCCGCGCCTTGCTGCTGTCCAACCTGCGCACGGCCATCGACAACGCGCAGCTGTTCTTGGTCTACCAGCCGCAGCTCAACCTCCACACCCGTGCGCTGGTGGGCCTGGAGGCCTTGCTGCGCTGGCGTGCCGAAGACGGCAGCCTGGTGCCGCCAGACCGGTTCATTCCGGTGGCCGAGCATTCGGGGCTCATCGTCGCGCTCGGGCAATGGGTGCTGTCCACGGCCTGCCGGACCATGCGCGAGCTGCTGGACGCGGACCGCGCGCCGCTGCGCATGGCCGTCAACGTGTCGAGCGTGCAGCTGCAGGACCCGGGATTCTTCGACACCGTGCGCGCGGCGCTCTCGCACAGCCGGCTCCAGGGCCATCACCTGGAACTGGAGATCACCGAGTCCGTGGCCGCGCTGCCCACGCAGCTGCTGGAGTCCACGCTGGCCGCGCTGCGGGCCGAGGGCATCTCGATTGCCATCGACGACTTCGGCACCGGCTATTCCTCGCTGAGTTACCTGGAGCGGCTGCCGCTGGACCGCATCAAGATCGACGGCACCTTCGTGCGCCGGCTGGGCGAGGCGCAAGGCGCGCGCATCGCCGAGATGGTCGCGCAACTGGGCCGCAAGCTCGGGCTGCACGTGCTGGCCGAAGGCATCGAGGACGCGGCGGCCTGGCAGGCGCTGCTGGCCATGGAGTGCGACGAAGGGCAGGGCTACTACATCGCCCAGCCCATGGACAAGGACGGCCTGTTCCGTTGGCTGCACGAACGGGCCGAAGCCGAAAAGAACGCCCGGCTTGCGTTGGGAGTTCTCGAGCGGTAGCCGCGCTTCCCGAGATGCCGGGCGGTTCCTGCTCTCGCGCAATCTGGCAAGAACCGTGAGGCTACTCGCTGCAAATCCGGTCTGCCTGCTTAGACTTCGCGCATGTCGACCGCCCACCTCCTGCTGACCCACGCGACCGCGGACCAGCTGCTGATTGCAGCGGCGTCCATCGGCGCGGGCGTGGCCACGTTGGCGCGTCGCAGCCCGACGGCCGCACTTCCCTAAGCCCGGCGGTCCGCTCCTCCCCTCACAGCGCAAACCATCCACCGCCGGGCACCAGCCCCGCGCGGACGTGGCGGCCTCCTCGAGGCGCCGCAAGAATGGAGTGCGTCAAATGCATGCAGCGATTCATGGCGAGCGAACGCTCACCGATCTCGATTTCGGCCGCCTGAGCAATCTGCTCGGCCGCCATCTCCCACCTGGCCTTGCCGACCTGCTCGCCTGCGCCGAAGTCACCAGCTCGCGGGCGATTCCCTGCGACGTCGTGACCATGTATTCGCAGGTGGAACTCGTCGACGTGCACACCCGGCGCCGGCAGACACTGACGGTGTGCTACCCCGGCGATGCGGAGCCCGCGGCCGGCTACATCTCGGTCCTGTCTCCGGTCGGCAACGCATTGCTGGGAATGAAGCTGGGGGAGGTCGCCCGGTGGTACAGCCCCACGGGCGAACAGTGCTGCGCCGAAATCTCCGCGATGCATTTCCAGCCTGAAGCCACCGGCGACTACGTCACCTAGCTTCGGCTTGCCGCCGCTCGCACCTGCGAGCCACCCATTCGCTCTGCCGCTCTCCGCTGCCCGGGTCTTCGACCCGAGGCATCGGCGCGGCCACGCACTCAGAAAGAGGCTGGTCCATGAACCTCCGATCGATCCTGGCTTGTACCGATTTTTCAACCAGCACGGACGCCGTGCTCTCCCGCGCGGCATTGCTGGCATGCGAGCACACCGCGATGCTGAAGCTCATCTACGTGCCACCTGCCAACGAACTTCCGTGCCCGGACGCCGCGTGCCGGCTGTCCCATCACGCCTTGCAGCTGACTCAACGCCACGGCATTCGCGTGCGCACCGTGGCCCATGTGGCGAACACGCTGGACGACGTCGCGCGTGCGGCGCAGGGCGCGGACCTTGTCGTCACGGGCACGGCCAATGAACGCAGCCTGCGTGCCTTCGCGCTCGGCCAGCCGGAGATGCGCCTCGTCCGGAAGGCGCGCCTGCCGGTTCTCTCCGTGCGCGGCAGGAGCGACTCGGCCTATCAACGTCTGCTCGTCGCAGTGGACTTTTCAGAGGCGTCGCGCAACCTGACCAAGGCAGCGTTCGGCTTCAGCAAGTCGGGCCTGGTGGAACTGTTCCATGCCATCGGCACGGCGAACGACGCACGGCTGCATGACGCCGAGGTCTCGGACCGCGCCATCAGGGCCTACCGGCACGAATGCAGGCGCTACGCGCAAGAGCGGATGTTCTGGCTGACGGACTCGACCGACGCGCGCCGGAACCGCGTCTACGCCGCGATCAGCCATGGCGACCCGGCACGGCAGGCGAGCGCGCAACAGAAGCAGGGCGGCGCGGACCTTGTCGTCGTCGGCAAGCGCACCACGTCGGGCCTGTCGGACTTCGTGTTCGGCAGCGTGGCCGAACGCCTGCTGAGACTCAGCAGCGTCGACGTCCTCGTGGTGCCCCACGACTTGCGGCAGTCGCCCGTGCGTGAACACGGTGGCGAGCCGCAAGCCAGGCGGCGTGTGCGCGCGGGAAGTTCGCCAGTCGGCTGATCACGTGTTTGGCGAAGTCCGGCGGCGTTCGGTCTGCGCGGCCAGTTCCCTGGCGGGCTGGTCGTTTCCCCTGGACGCCTGTTCCGATACCTCTTTCAGAACGGACGGGTCCGGCTCCCCCGTCGCCGGGTCTTCCGCCGCGACGACGCCGGGGTTGTGAATGACGCCATTTTTCTCTGTGTCCTTGTTCATCGATTGCTCCTTTGAAAGATGGGCCTTGAACCTGCCTCAAGGCGATGGCGGATGGTCAGGCAGCCGCTGCTTTCGCATCCGGGTTGGCATCCGGGGGATGGCAGGGAACCACGAGGATGTCCGCCTCGCACCAGGCCAGGATCCGCTTGGCGACGCCGCCGCACAGGATGTCGGGCAGCGCGGAAGAGCGCCTCTTGCCGACAACCACGAGGTCGGCCTTGGCATGCGACTGCTGGAGCGTGGCGTGCCAGGCCGGATCGCCATCGCGCAGGACGGTCGTGACCCGGCCATGGTGTCTCCCTGCGCCGGCGGCCACGTGCAGCAGTTGCTCGTGCGCCTCCAGCTTTCGTCGAGCCAGGTAGGCGCGCAGGATGCGGTCTGGCATCTCCGCGTCGCGCAGCGGGTTCGAATGCAATGGGCGGATGGCATGGAGGACCTGGACTTCGCTGTTCTCCCCGAGGCGGCAGGCAAGGGCCATCAGGTGGGCCGCCGAGGCGCTGAGGTCCACTGCCACGAGCAGGCGCTCATAGTTCTCGCGTGCGTTCGGTTGCGCTTTCAGAATCAACACGGGCCCGTCGCAGACGCGCATGAGTTGCTCCGCCAGCGAACCACGCCAGAGCGAGCGCAGCCGCGGGCGCCGGTCGTGCTTCAGGACCACGAGGCTTCGCCGGCTGAACCCGGTGAACTCGGCAATGTCCGAGACGCGGGTCGCCCGCTCAGGAAGCACTTCGGCGTGCACACCGAGGCCGTCCACAACGGAGCTCACGAGCGCCTTCAACGCGATGGCCGCTGGCGACCTCGACGGGCCCGACAGCGGGCCGATGTCCATCACCTTGAGCACCGCGCCATGTTTCATGGCGAGCATGGCCGCGCGGTAGACGACCTGCGCCGACGCCGGCGACATGTCCACCGCGGCGAGGATGCAGTCGAAACCGGAGGTCATGACCCACGCCTCACGGCCACGCCAGCCAGGCGCGCAAACGTCGAGTGATCGGACGGCGTTCTAAGTGATCTCATGGGTCGGTGCAGTGCAAAACCCGACGTTATCGCGCGCTAAGATTTCCGGCTAACGATAAGGAGGCATGCAGTGTCGACAAAAGGACAGGCGGACACGGATCTGCGAGCGGGTCTGGCCGAACTGAAAGCGCTGCCGCGGCCTGTGTTCGGGCACGCGGAGTCGCTTCCAAATGCCGTGCTCGGCTACCGGCATCGCCACCCATGGGTTCAGTTCGCCTATGCGGTTCAAGGGGTGCTCGAGGTGCAGACCAACGCCGGCCGTTTCGTTGCACCGCCTCAGCGCGGCGTCTGGATTCCGGCTGGCGTGACCCATCGCGTCTGGAGCACTGCGCACACCTGCGTTCGCAGCCTGTACATCGATGAAGGCCAGAGCGGCGCATCGCCGGCGCGTTGCCGTGTGCTGGAGGTCAGCCCCTTGCTGCGTGAGCTGGTCAGGGCCTTCAGCCTGGTTCCCGTCGACTACGCGCCGGGAAGCGCGGACGAGCGCCTGGCCAACGTGCTGCTGGACCAGCTCTCGGCGGCAAGGGAGGTCGACCTCATGCTGCCGATTCCGGCGGATGCACAACTGCGCCAGCTTTGCCGCAGCGTCCAGGCTCGGCCGGGCGAAAAGGCCAGCCTGCGCGATTGGAGCGAGCGCTTCGGCATCTCGGAGAAAACACTGAGCCGGCGCTTCATGCGCGAGACGGGCCTCACCTATCGCGCCTGGCTGCTGCGAATGCGATTGCTCAGCGCGCTCCCCGGGCTGGAGCGGGGAGAGCGCGTGACAGACGTCGCGCTGAACTGCGGCTACGAGTCGCTCTCGGCGTTCATTGCGGCTTTCGGCAACCTGTTCAACGCAACCCCTGGCGAGTTTTTCAATCGCGCGGTCGAAAGGCAGTTCTAGAACCCCGGCCAGGGTCGGCTTCAGGTGCCTGGAAGGTTGAACATCCGGCGGCTGTTCGCAGTGCAGGCCTGAATGATCTCGTCGACCTCGCGGTTCATGAGCTCCGCCACGCCGGCGGCAACCCAGGGCAGGTTCGCCGGTTCGTTGTGCCCGCGACGGGCGCCCGAGTTCTTGGGGAACAGGTAAGGCGCGTCCGTTTCAAGGTGAAGCCGATCCAGCGGCAGGGCCGGCACGGCTGCGCGAAGTGCCTGGCCACGTTGGAGGTCCGTGACCCAGCCCGTGATGCCGATGTCCAGGCCCATCTCAAGGAAAGCCTCCGCTTCGGCCCGATTGCCGGTGAAGCAATGCACGACGCCGCGTGCGCCGTCGGCCACCACGGGCGCGAGCATGTCGTGGAAATCGGTGAAAGCGTCGCGGCAGTGGAGAAACAGCGGCTTTCGCGTTTCGACGGCCATCGACAACTGCTGCTCGAACGCCGTGCGCTGCGCCTGCGGCGTCGAGAAGTTGCGGTTGTAGTCGAGGCCGCACTCGCCGACCGCCACGACTTCCGGGCACTTCCAGAGCTCGATCAGTTCACGGAACGTGGCCGTGTCGTGCGACTTCGCACCATGCGGGTGGACACCCGCGGTCGCGAAGACGACGCCGGGGTTGGCCTTTGCAAGGTCGAGGGCCAGGCGGCTGGACGCGAGCGAAGTGCCGGTGGCCAGGATCTGCGCGACGCCGGCCGCTTTGGCACGCGCCAGCAAGGGGGACGTCATCGACGCCAGCTGCGCCGAGTGGAAGTTGACGCCGATGTCGACCAGCGGCGGTCGTGCGCCTTTCGAATCTGTGTTCATGCGCCGATGGTACGGGGCGCGATGGCAGCAACAGCAGCTATGGAAGGTCTGGCCGATCGGGTCCGGAGCGGATGCGATGCGCCAAGAAAAAAAGCCCGCACGAGGCGGGCGAAACAATCCCCTCAGGTGTCCGTATGGACAAGGATTGAATGGGCAGTCTAGGTCGAGAGCGCGGGCGGTGGAATCCCTCGAATGAGGTAGGCCGTCGGCGGGCGGGCAGGGGCTTTGGCGTGATGGACGCTGGCGACGGTATGGACTACAGAAGCCCGCGACAGCCGCCGACCCGGCCGCGCGCGCGAGCGACGAAACATGGAGCAAACAACGCGAACAACCCACGCGAACAACTCGCCCGTTTCACCGTTTCACTCACGCCATGCAAGGAACCCCATGACCCAGATCACCAAGCCCACCGATCGCGACGACCTCAACCTCGACCCCATCACCGGCGAGCCCGGTGCCCATCCCCTGGGAACCGGCGCGGGCGCCGCCGGAGGTGCCGTGGCCGGCGCAGCTGTGGGCGCCGTCGGCGGACCCGCGGGCGCAGTCGCCGGACTGCTTGTGGGTGCCGTGGTCGGCGGCCTCGGCGGCAAGGCCGCCGCGGAGCGCATCAACCCGACGGCGGAACACAGCCATTGGGAAAGCGCCTACACCCGGGAGCCCTACTACGAGCCCGGCCTCAGCTACGAACACTATGCGCCGGCCTACGAACTGGGCTGGAGCCGCCGCGCGGCGCTGGACGACGACTTCGCGGCCGTAGAACCTTCGCTGGCCCGCGAGTGGGAAGCGCGCCGTGGCGTTTCCTCGCTTTCCTGGGAGCAGGCGCGGCCTGCTTCGCACGCCGCATGGGAGCGTGCCGACCGGCTGTACATGCGCGAGGAAGACACGGCGTTTCCCGAGGGCGAGCCGCTCTCCAACGACGACGTGGCCGACGTGCTGAACGACTTGCTCGAGAACACCCGCGACGGGGAAGCCGGCTTTCGCACCTGTGCCGAAGAAGTGAAGTCCGCGCGCCTGCAGGAAGTGTTTGCCGTGCGCGCCGCGCAATGCCGGAGCGCCGCGGCGCAACTGGCCGAGCTGGTCGTGTCCTACGGCGGAAAGCCCGCGGAAGGCGGAACGGCTTCGGGCGCGTTGCATCGCGGCTGGGTGCATCTCAAGGGTGCGGTGGGCGCCAACAGCGAGCTGTCGATCCTCGAAGAGTGCGAGCGCGGCGAAGACGTGGCCGTGGCGCGCTACCGCAAGGCCTTGAAGCAGCAACTGCCGCAGGCCGTGCGCCAGGTGGTGAGTTCGCAGGCGCAAGCGGCCCAGCGCAACCACGACCAGATCCGTGACTTGCGCAACGAGGCGCGGGCAGCAGCCAAGCGCGCCTAGCGAGGGATGAAGTCCGCCATGAGGCGGCCTGCCTGGTACAGCAGCTCGAACTCGCCGTCGTCGATCGACCGTTCGACCAGGTCGAAGTGGGAGAGGGTGCCCAGAAGGGCGCGGTCCGGGTCGATCACGGGGACGGCGTGGTAACTCACGACGATCCCTTGCGCGGGATGCCCGGTCAAGCGTGTATCGAGCGAGGAGTTGTTGGTGCGAAAGAGGCCGTCGCGCACGACGAACTGGCAGAAGCTCGCGTCCATCGGCACCACTTCGAGGAAGGCCGGCCGTATCTCGCCGAGCTTGTCGAACAGCAGCACGTTCCGCAGGTTCGCGCCTTCGATCCGGTAGACGCCGGAGAACCTGTGCGGCACCCCCGCGTTGAGGTAGGCCAACGCGGCAGCTGCCCCCTTCGACTTGAGGACCGCCGCAAGCCGGCTGAAGTCACGCGTGGCATGCATTTGATCTGCCTCCCGGTGTAGGGAAGGCTGCCCTGGAATTCCGACGCACCGTTCGCACCGTTCGATCAGACAGCCTCCGAATTGGTGATTCGCATTGCTTTGCCAAGGGAAAATCTAGCCGATTCGCGCGGGCGTGTATGTAGTGTTTGTCCGTGGCTGGCCTTGAGGGAAGCAGGCAACACCGCACCCTTCGGTTTTGCCCTTGCCAGGGCTGCCCGGCTCTCAGTACGATCTTGCGATGCGGATTCTGGTCGTTGAAGACGAGCCCATGCTCGCCGACTGCATCAAGAAGGGCCTCCAGGAGCAGGGGTTCCGTGTCGATCTTGTTCGAGATGGTTTTGAAGGGCAGTACCTCGCGATCGAGGGCGACTACGCATTGGTTCTGCTCGACGCGAAGCTCGCGGGTCCCGACCTCGGCGTCTTGCAGGCCATCCGCCGCACCAGGAATGTTCCCGTGCTGATGCTGACCGCGCGCGACAAGCTCTCCGACCGATTGCAGGGATTGAAGCTGGGTGCCGACGACTACCTTGCGATGCCTTTTTCCGTGCCCGCACTGCTGGTTCGCGTTCAGGCGCTCCTGGAGCGCGGCAGGCCGCCGCAATCGACCCTTCTGAGGTTGGCCGACCTCGAGGTCGACCTGGAGCGCCGCAAGTGCGCCCGCAACGGCGTCCTGCTGAAGCTGTCGCCCACGGAGTTTTCGTTGTTGGCCGTGCTGCTGCAGCGGCACGGCGCGGTTCTTTCGCGCGCGACCCTTGCGCAGCAGGTATGGCACATGGAACTGGCGAGCGAGTCGACGACCCTCGAGGTCACCATCGGCCGGCTTCGAAGGAAGCTGGACGATCCGTGCGACCTGAAGCTGCTGCACACGGTTCGTGGCGCGGGCTATGTGCTCGACGATCGAACCGCGGGATCCGGTTCGCTCGAAGTCTTCTAGTCAGGAGCCGTCTGCGGCTCGGACGCGCGATCTGCGCCATCGACTGCGAATCCAGACCCTAGAGCACGTTCCAGTGCGAGGTCATGCTGAGCGAACGGAAGATGGGCGCCGCATCGTCGGGCGGGATGCCGAAGAGCCCCATGTCGGCGAGCGGACCGAGCGTGGCTTCGATCTCCGGATCCCAGGCCAGCATGGCCATCGACCACTGCGGAAACGCGCGTGCGGCAATGAGGCGGTATTCGATCACCGACAGGCCGCAATGCCGCTGGTCTTCGGTGATGGCGGCCATGACGCACTCGATGGCCGCTTCGTCGCCCTCCAGATACTGCATGTAGGCACCCCGCAGATGGCACAAGGCACCGGTGATGCCCACCGCATGGTTCTTTCGGCGCGACGTGGTCAGGATGTCGGAAATATCCGCATCCGAAGGATTCTTCGACACGCTCCGGTAGATCAGTCGGGCCAGCATGCGGGAATTATTGCTGAAGGGCCAGGCTTTGGAAGCGCCTTGACGAGCGCCGCGGGTTACCTATTCGCAGTGAGTCGTCCCCAGCTGCACACGGCGCGGCGATGGGTTGCGCTCCGCGGAATCTTCGCCTTCCAGCTCGGCGGCTGCTTCTTCCAGCGCCTCCTTGACGTCGTCCAATGCCGGCGGCAGCGCCAGCCCGATGCGGCGCAGGGCCGGCGCATCGCACAGATCGGCAAGGGCGTTGACCGCCGTGGACCGGACGTGTGGATCGTCGTCCTCCAGGCTGCTGACCAGCAGCGGCAGCACCCTGGAGGGCGTGAAGAAGCTCAGGGCCCACACGACCCGTCTGCGGACAGATGGGTGCTCGTCTTCGAGCAGTGCCTTCAACGGCTCGATGGCCCGGTCATCCGCAAGGGCCGCCAGCGCCAGTGCCGCTTCGCCGCGCACATCCTCGTCTTCGTCATCGAGGAGCGCGGTCAACGGAGGCATCGCACGCGGGTCGGGCAGTTCGCCCAGCGCCTGCGCAGCCGCCGCACGGACATGACCGCTCTTGTCCTGGAGCAGCAGGCCGATCAGCACGGGCACGGCCTCCGCACCCCCTCGGCGCGCCAGTGCCTTTGCGAGGTCGCACCTGGCAAAAGGATCGCCATCGGGGTGGGCAAGGCAGGCCAGCACCGCGGGCGGAATCGGCGCACTCTGTGCCAGCACCAGGGACTTCGCGGCCGCTCTTCGAACATCGGTGTCCGGATCGTTGAGGCCTTCCAGAAGCAGCGCCGCACCGGCGGTGGCATCGATCCTGGCGATGGCTTCCAAGGCTGCTGCCCGGCAATCTTCGGTGTCGTCCTGCGCGGCCTTCATCAGGAAAGGAAGCGCGCGCGGGTCTTTCAGCTTGCCCAGCGCGCCGCTTGCGGCTTCCCTGACGCTGCTCTCGGTGTCCTTCAAGGCCAGGCACAACGGTTCCAGGGCCGCGCTGCCCTCGGGGACTTCCGGGTCCAGAAGCCACTCCAGGCCTCGCGCCGCGGACGCTCTTGTCTCGGGGTCGAGGTCTCTCAACGCCACGCACAACGCGGGCAGCGCCCTGAAGTCTTCGGCATTGCCCAGCGCACGCACGATCTCCGCCCGAATTTCGGGGGAGTCCGCCTCACTCTGAAATGCATCGATCAAGTGCGTTGTCGCGCGCTCGTGCCGGAGGTCGCCCAGCGCGGAGGCGGCACTGCATCGCACTTCCGTATCTGCATCGTTTCGAAGCCGCTCCGCCAGAGCGTCGATGGCCTGGCAGGCATCCAGCGTTCCGAGGGCGGCAATCGCCTCCTGGCGCACGTCGGCGGCCTCGTCTGCCAGCAGCGCCATCAGCCCGGGAATCGCTTCAGCGGCCGAATAGCGCAACGCCCTTGCCGCGCTTTCTCTGACGCCGGCCGATGGATCAGCCAAAGCCAGGAGCAACGCGTTGACGATGGCTGGCGATTCGCTGGTTTCGTACTCGCCCAAGGCGCGAGCGACAGCGGCTCGAACGATCGCGCTCTCGTCTTCAAGTGCACGGACCAGGTCATCCACCGAACCCTCGGGTTTCAAGCGCTCCAGGGCCATGACGGCACGTTCCCGGACCTCCGGCGCCGGGTCGCGGTGCAGGCGATCGGTCAATGCGGCCACGGTGTCGCTCGTCTCGAAGGCCCCGAGCGCAAGCACCACCTCCTTGCGCACGTCGGGGCTCGCATCGCCGAGGGCCGCGAGCAGCGCAGGAACAGCGTCAGAAGACATGCCTGCCAGGGCCTCCGCCGCGGCCGATCTCACCGATGGGTCGGGGTCATCGGCCAGCGCACGGAACAGTGTCGCCAGCAACTGCGTGTCTTCTTCGGCGTCGTAGCTCGCAAGCGCATGGACGGCGCTCGCCCGGATATAGGCGTTCTGGTCCGTCGTCGCCTTCAGCAAGTGCGGGATGAAGGCCGCGCAAGGCGCGTGGTCCAGGCTCACGCGGGCGTGCCTGTCGTCGGGATCCTGGCCTCTCAAGGCGTGAATCAGTTCCTCGATCTCTGTGCTGGGGGATGGGTGCTTCGTCAAGATCTTCGCTTCGCAGGCTGTCGCGGGTGGGCCGGGCGCCAGAATATAAGGCCACGCCATGCACCCGAAACGCATGACGCACGAATGGCGAACGGGCCCCTCGGGGCCCGTTCGTCATCGGAAGCGCGTTCGACCTCGGTGTCTCTGCGCCGTCTTCACGCGGCCTGCGGCAGCACCTTGGCCGGGTTCAGCAGGTTGTCCGGATCGAGCGCGCGCTTGATCTGCCACATCAGCTCGAGCTCGACCTCGCTCTTGTAGGCGCTCAGGTCGTCGCGCTTGGCCACGCCCACGCCGTGCTCGGCCGAGATCGATCCGTTTTGCCGGTGCGCCAGCCCGTCGACCGCGTGCGACACGCGCGCGTAGTTGGCCTCCAGGAACTGCGCGGAACTCGCGCCCTTGGGCTTCAGCGGGTTGAAGTGCACGTTGCCGTCGCCCATGTGGCCATAGATGACCATGCGCGCATCGGGCGCCAGGGCCAGCACCGCGGCCGAGGCTTCGGCGATGAAGTCGGCGATCTTCGACAGCGGAATCGAGATGTCGCATTTGATGCTGCCGCCTTCGCGCGTCTGCGCGTCGGAAATCTCTTCGCGGATGCGCCAGAAGTTCTGCGCGTCGGCACCGCTGGCGGCGACGGCTGCGTCGAGCACGAGGCCTTGCGCCATGCCTTCTTCGAGAACCGACAGCAGCGTGGCGTCGAGGCTGCCCGGCTCGCCGCCCGAGCTCAGCTCGATCAGCACCATCCAGCCGTGCGCGTCGGCCAGCGGCGAGCGCAGCTGGGGCATCGATTCGAGCACCAGCGCGAGCGCGGGCGCCGAGATCAGCTCGAAGGCCGTGACGGCCTGGCCCGCGATGCGCTTGGCTTCTGTCAGCAGCTGCACCGCGGCGTGCGGACTTTGCACCGCGACCAGCGCCACCGCCGTGGCGCGCGGCAGCGGCATGAGCTTGAGCACGGCTGCCGTGATGATGCCGAGCGTGCCTTCGGAGCCGATGAAGAGCTGCTTGAGGTCGTAGCCCGTGTTGTCCTTGCGCAGGCCGCGCAGCGACGAGAAGATGCGCCCGTCGGGCAGCACCGCCTCGATGCCCAGCGTCAGGTCGCGCATGTTGCCGTAGCGCAGCACGGCGGTGCCGCCGGCGTTGGTCGAGAGATTGCCGCCGATCTGGCACGAGCCCTCGGAGCCGATGCGCAGTGGAAAGAGCCGGCTCGCGTCTTCGGCCGCGGCGCGCGCGGCCTGCAGCGTCACACCGGCCTGCAGGGTCAGGGTGTCGTTGACGGTGTCGACCTCCAGCACCTTGTTCATGCGGCGCAGGTTGAGGATGACCGCGCGGCCGGACGCGTCGGGCACGGCGCCGCCCATCAGCGAGGTGTTGCCGCCTTGCGGCACCACGGGCACCTTGTGCGCGGCGCACAGCGCCACCACACCGGCGACCTCTTGCGTCGAAGCGGGGAGCACCACGGCCAGCGCCTTGCCGTGGTAGAGCTTGCGGTAGTCCGTGGCAAAGGGCTGCATGTCGCCGGGCGCCTCGATGCAGGCTTTCTCGCCGACGATGGCGCGCAGGCCTTCGATCACGGCCGTGGATGTCGGTGCGTCCATGGTTCAGTAGGCTCCGCGCGTCGCCGCATCGACCGGCGCAGCAGCAGCAGAGCCTGCGGGCGCACCGAGAAAGTCCGCTGCCAGCTTGCGCGCCGCATTCGCATAGACCAGCACGTCGACGCCCACGGCGACGAAGGTGCAGCCCAGTTCCAGGTAGCGCCGCGCCAGCGTGGCGTCCGACGTGAGCGTGCCCGCCGCCTTGCCCGACGCGACGATGGTGCGCATCGCCTGCTCGATGGCCGCCTGCACTTCGGGATGGCCGGGACGGCCGCGATGGCCCATCGATGCCGCAAGGTCCGCCGGCCCGATGAACACGCCATGCACGCCGTCCACGGCGCAGATCGCCTCGAGGTTGGCAAGCGCGCTCACCGTCTCGGCCTGCACCAGCAGGCAGACTTCGTCGTCGGCAATGTCGAGGTAGTTGCTGCGCGCACTCCATTGCGACGCGCGCCCCACGGCGCTGCCCACGCCGCGAATGCCCTGCGGCGGGTAGCGCGTGGCCGACACCAGCGCGCGCGCCTGGTCGGCCGTGTCGACCATGGGCACCAACAGGTTCTTCGCGCCGATGTCGAGCAGCTGCTTGATGGGCGCGGTGTCGCCGTTCACGGCGCGCACCACGGGCTGTGCGCGGTGCGGCGCCACGGCCTGCAGGGCGGCCAGCGTCGAGCGCAGGTCGTTCGGCGCATGCTCGCCGTCGATCAGCAGCCAGTCGAAGCCGGTGGTCGCGCTGACCTCTGCCATGTAGGGGTCGGCCATCGACAGCCAGAGGCCGACCTGCGCGCGCTTTTCGGCCAGCGCAGCCTTGAAGGAATTGGGGTTGCTCATGCGGGGTGTTTCCAGAAACGTCAGTCGAGTTGCCCCTGGCACACGTACTTGGTGTGCAGGTAGTCGTCCAGGCCGTGGACCGAGCCTTCGCGGCCATAGCCCGAGTCCTTCACGCCGCCGAAGGGCGCGGCCTCGGCGGCCAGCGCGCCTTCGTTGATGCCGACGATGCCGCATTCCAGCGCATCGGCCACGCGCCAGATGCGCCGCGCGTCGTTCGAATAGAAGTACGCGGCCAGGCCGAAGGGCGTGTCGTTGGCCTGCGCGATCACCTCGGCCTCGTCGGTGAAGCGCGTGAGCGGCGCGACCGGGCCGAAGGTTTCCTCGCAGGCGCAGGCCATGGTGGCGTCGGCATCGGCCAGCACGGTGGGGGCGAAGTAGTTGGCGCCCAGCGCGGGCAGGCGCGCGCCGCCCGTGAGCACGCGCGCGCCGCGTGCCACGGCGTCCTGCACGTGGCGCTCGATCTTCTCGACGGCGCGCGCGTTGATCATGGGGCCGATCTGCGAGGCGGCGTCGCTGGCGGGGCCGACCTTCAGCGCGGCCACGCGCGCGACCAGCAGTTCGGCGAAACGGTCGTGCACGGCCGCATGGACGAACACGCGGTTGGGGCACACGCAGGTCTGGCCGCCGTTGCGGAACTTGGCGGCCATCAGGCCGTCGACGGCGGCTTCGAGGTCGGCGTCCTCGAACACGATGAACGGCGCATTGCCGCCGAGCTCGAGCGAGAGCTTCTTCAGCGTGTCGGCCGAGCGGCGCGCCAGGTGCTTGCCAACGGGCGTCGACCCCGTGAAGGTGATCTTGCGCACGCGCGCGTCGTCGAGCCAGGCGTCGACCACCTCGGGCGTGCGCTCACGCGACGCGGTCACGATGTTGAGCACGCCCGGCGGCACGCCGGCCTCGGCGGCCAGGGCCACCAGCGCCAGCGAGGTCAGCGGCGTGTCCTCGGCCGGCTTGCAGACCACGGTGCAGCCCGCGGCGAGCGCGGGCGCGATCTTGCGCGCGATCATCGCGGCCGGAAAGTTCCACGGCGTGACGGCGGCGACCACGCCCACCGGCTCCCTGAGCGCGAACATGCGCCGGCCGGGCACCGGCGCCGGAATCACGTCGCCATTGGCGCGCGTGGCTTCCTCGGCGAACCATTCGATGTAGCTGGCCGCATAGGCCACCTCGCCGCGCCCTTCGGCCAGCGGCTTGCCTTGCTCGCGCGAGATGAGCCGGCCCAGGTCTTCCTGGTGCGCGAGCACCAGGTCGTTCCAGCGCTTGAGGATCTGCGCGCGCGCCTTGGCCGGCGTCTTGCGCCACGCGGGGAACGCGGCGTGCGCGGCATCGACGGCGGCGCGCGCGGCGCTGGCGGTCGAGTCGGGCACGTTCGCAATCAGGTCGCCGGTGGCCGGGTCGGTCACGGCCAGCGTGCGTCCGGGCTGCGCGGCCAGCCATTCGCCGGCGATGTAGTTGGCGCTGCGCAGCAGCTCGGTGCGGGAAAGGGTCAGGGGCATGGGGGCGTTCTTGTCGGGGTTGTGTGATGCGGGTATAGCGCAGGCATCGGCTCAGCTCACGATGCCCATGTGCCAGGGCACGAACTCGTGATCGCCCAGGCCGAGCGCTTCGCTCTTGGTGGCTTCACCCGACGCGTGGCGCAGGATCTGCTCGAAGATCTGCTGGCCCAGTTCGGGCACCGTCAGCTCGCCGTCGATCACCACGCCGCAGTTGATGTCCATGTCTTCCTCGAGCCGGCGGAACATCGGCGTGTTGCTCGCCAGCTTGATGGTGGGCGCCGGCTTGCTGCCGAACATGGAGCCGCGGCCGGTGGTGAAGCAGATCAGCTGCGCGCCGCTGGCGATCTGCCCGGTTGCGGCCACGGGGTCGTAGCCCGGCGAGTCCATGAAGACGAAGCCGGCCTCGTCGATCGGCTCGGCGTATTCGTACACCGCGCGCAGCGGCGTGGTGCCACCCTTCATCGCCGAGCCCAGCGACTTCTCGAAGATGTTGGCCAGGCCGCCGGCCTGGTTGCCGTGGCCCACCACGCCGTTGAACTGCGCGTTCTGGCCGGCCGCATAGCGCTCCCACCACGCCAGCCGGTCGAGCAGCTTCTGCCCGACCTCGGGCGTGATGGCGCGCCGCGTGAGCATGAACTCGACGCCGTGGATCTCGGGCGTTTCCGACAGGATGGCCGTGCCGCCATGGCGCACCAGCACGTCCATGGCCGCGCCGAGCGCGGGGTTCGCCGTGATGGCCGAGAAGCCGTCGGAGCCGCCGCATTCCAGGCCGATCTTCAGATGGTTGGCGCCCACGCGCGAGCGCTGCGCGGCGTTGGCCTCGGGCAGCATGTCCTCGATGGCGCGGATGCCGGCCTCGATGGTCACGCGCGTGCCGCCCACGTCCTGCATCACCATGGTTCGCATCAGGCGCCCCTGCTCGAGGCCCTGCGAATCCACCAGCGAATCGACCTGGTTGCGCTCGCAGCCCAGCCCGACGATGAGCACGCCCGCCAGGTTCGGATGGCGCGCATAGCCTGCCAGCGTGCGCCGCAGCACGTCGAAGTGCTCGCTCGGCGAAGACATGCCGCAGCCGCTGGTCTGCGCGAAGGCGGCCACGCCGTCGACGTTCGGAAACGCGGCCAGCCGCTCGGGCGTGAAGTGCGCGGCAATGCGCTTGATCACGGTGGCCGAGCAGTTCACCGACGACAGGATGCCGATGAAGTTGCGCGTGCCCACCTGTCCGTCGGCGCGCACGAAGCCCATGAAGGTGGCGCGCTCGGCCTCGGGCACGAAGTCGACCGGCCGCACATCCTGGCAGAAGGCCGGATCGCGGTAGGAGTCGACCAGCGTGAGGTTGTGGCTGTGCACATAGTCGCCCGCCTGCAGGTCGCGCGAGGCCACGCCGATGACGGTATCGTACTTTTTGACCTGCTCGCCGGCGGCGATGGCGCAGGCCGCGATCTTGTGGCCGGCGGGAATCTGCGCCCGGGCGCGCACGCCGAACTCGGCGATGGTTTCGCCCAGCGCAATGGCGGACTTGGCAACCAGCACGTTGTCGTGCGGATGCAGGCGAAGCAGGGGACTGTCGTTCATGGCGTGGCGCGTGGGCGCTTTCTGGGGGCGTGGAGGCGGATGCGGTGGACGAAGGGGCTCAGCCCTTTTCCATCAGCGCCTTGAGATCGAGCTTGCGGATGAGTTCGGTCTCCTGCTTGTAGACGGCCTGCACGTACTTCCGGTAGTCGGGCCCGTCCTGGTACATGACCGGCGCGTCGATGCTCTCGGCGACCTTGCGGAACTCCTCACTGTTCACGGCGATGCGGAACGCTTCGCGCAGCCGCTGCTCCACGGCGGGCGGCAAGCCCTTGGGCGCGCCGATGCCGTTGGGAGCCTCCACCACCACGTCGTAGCCGAGCTCGCGCAGCGTGGGCGTGTCCTTGAAGCGCGGCGTGCGCGTCTCGCCCCAGGTGGCCAGCAGGCGCATCTTGCCGCTCTCGATGTAGGGCGCCCAGGAACTGCTGTCGGCCAGCATGTCGACCTGTCCGCCCAGCACGTCGGTCAGCGCGGCCGCGCCGCCCTTGTAGGCGATGGAATTGAACTTGATGCCCGCGGCCTGCGCGAACTGCTCCATGCCCACGTGCGTGGCGCCGCCGATGCCGGCATGCGCATAGCTCAGTGCGCCGGGGTGCGCCTTGGCGTGGGCCACCATGTCGCGCAGCGACTTGAACGGCGAGCTCGCCAGCACGGCAATGCCGAAGGTCTGGCCCGAGGTGCGGGTGAGATAGGTCAGGTCCTTCAGCGGGTCGATCTGCACGGTGCCGATCTGCGAGAAGCGCGTGACCGAGATCGGCACCTGGCCGATGGTGTAGCCGTCGGGCCTGGCCGAGGCCAGCGCCTTGGTGCCGATCATTCCGGAGGCACCGGCGCGGTTCTCCAGCGCGATCGGCTGGCCCAGCTCGCGTGCGGCGATCTGGCAGATGACGCGCATCGAGCGGTCGGCGGTGCCGCCGGCGGGCCAGGGGCAGATGAACGTGAGGGGGCGCTCGGGGAAGGGCGTGGCGGCGAAGGCGCGGGCGGGTGCGGCAACGAATGCGGCGGCGCTGAGGCCGCCCAGCACGAACTGGCGTCGCGCCATGGGGCGAGAGATCTTCATCGTTTGTCTCGTGAATAGTTGTGGGGTACGCACCGCATTCTTTCGAAGACAATCATTTCTTTCCAATGAAATAGTGGACTCTCTTCATAAGCTCCAGGTTATGAAGATTTTCCGCCCCATCCGATGAGCCAGATCGATCGCGTTCTCCGTTCCAACCTCAAGCTGCGGCACCTGCAGCTGCTGGTGGCGCTCGACGAGTTCCGGCACCTGGGCCGCGTCTCGGAGTTCCTGTCGATCACGCAGCCGGCCGTCTCGAAGATGCTCAGCGAGATCGAGCGCATGTTCGAACGCCAGCTGTTCGACCGCTCCACGCGCGGCACCGTGCCCACGGCCTACGGCAACGCCGCCGTGCGCTTCGCACGCTCGGTGCTGGCCGACTACCAGCGCACGCAGGACGAGATCGGCGCCGTGGCCAGTGGCGGCGTCGGGCGCACCAGCGTGGGCGCGATGGTGGTGGCGACGCCGAGCCTGCTGATGCCCGCGATCCAGCGGCTCAAGGCGCGCTCGGCGCTGACCACCGTGATGGTGGAAGAGGGCGACCTCACGCGGCTGCTGCCCCGCCTGCGCGTGGGCGAACTGGACCTGATCGTCGGGCGGCTGGAGCCCGGCTATGCCTCGCCCGACCTGGACACCGAGGCGCTCTACACCGAGCCGATGTGCATCGTCGTGAGCCCCGGCCACCCCATCGCCGGCACCGCCAAGCCGACCTGGGACATGCTCGCACAACAGGCCTGGATCGTCCCGCCGCCCTGGGCCTCATCGCGCTCCAAGCTGGCCCAGATGTTCTACAAGCACCGGATCGACCCGCCCGCGGACATCATCGAGACCGCGTCGTTCCTGGTCACCTTGACGGGCCTGCAGGAGCGGCCCGCGGTCGGCTTCCTGGCGCGCAGCGTGGCGCAGCACCTCGAGAAGCAGGGCCTGGTCCGCATCCTGAAGATCCGCATTCCGATCGAGCTGCCGCCCGTGGGGATCATCACGCTGCGCGGGCGGCAGCAGACGCCCGCGGGGCTGCTGCTGGTGGCGTGCCTCAGGGAGACCGCGGCAGCGCGCTAGGGAGCGCCACCGCGCCAGGCTTCGTTTGCCCGCACATTGCGATCGGGCGACAGAAGCCGCCGCCGCCCGGTCATGCGGAAGCCCGCGCTGCCGATCACTCGATCCTGAAGACGAACTCCTGCGTCGCCAGGATCTCCGCGTCCCCGGTGCTCTGGCACTCGTAGCGCATCATGGCCGAGCGCACCGCCGACTGGTACACGCGCGGCCCCGACAGAAAGCGCACCTCCGTCACGCGCCCGCCCTTGATGCGCACCTCGGCCTTCACCACGCCGCTGATGCCTTCGTCCAGCGCCTTGCGCGGCATCTCGGGCTTCACCTGCCTGGGGCATGCCACCGCAATGTCCGTCGAGGTCGCCTGTGCCGGAGGGGCCGGCGGCGCGGGTGGCGCAGGCGGTGCGGCGGGCGGCAGTGCCACCGGCTCGGTGGTCTGCACCGCGGTGATGGCGGGCGCCGTGCTCGGCGGCGGCGTCACGGCCGGGGGCGGCACATAGGCCGGCTTCGGTGGCGGCGGGGCCTTGGGCGTCTCCTGCTTGATGACTTTCTTGGGCGGTGGGGGTGGCGGTGGCGGAGGTGGGGGCAGCTTCACCTCCGCGATGATCGTCGCGTCCATCGGCTTCTTGATCATCTCCACCGCCTGGCGCGCCAGGCCGGAGACCAGCGCATAGCCCACCAGCACGTGGAACAGCACCATCACGCCGATGCCCACGGGGCCGAAGCGCGACTTGGGGTCGAAGTCGTTGGTGCGGCTCATGGGATGAACTGCTCCGAACCCATGATGCCCAGCTTGGTCAGGCCCGAGCGCTGCGCCGAGGCCATCACGCCGGCCACCACGTTGTACTTGGCCTGCTTGTCGGGGCGCAGGTGCACCTCGGGCTGCACCGGCTGCGCGGCCACCTGCTCGAAGCGCCGCTCCACCTCTTCGAGCTCGGCCACGGCCTCGCCGTTCCACAGCACCGTGCTGCGCGCGTCGATGTCGATGCGCAGCACCTCGGGCTTCAGGTCGCTGGGCGGCGGGTTGCCGTTGGGCATGTTCAGGTTCACCGCGTGCAGCTGGATGGGGATGGTGATGATCAGCATGATCAGCAGCACCAGCATCACGTCGATCAGCGGGGTGGTGTTGATGTCCATCATGGGCTCGTCGGACGGCGCGCCGCTGCGGCGCCCCTGTTTTTCTTTTCGCATGGCTGTGCCTTCTCAGTTGCGCGCGGGGGGCTCGGTGATGAAGCCCACCTTGACGATGCCGGCCGACTGGCATGCGTAGATGATCTTGCCGACAGGCTCGTAGTCCGAGTGCCAGTCGCCGCGGATGTGCACCTCGGGCTGCGGGGTGAGCGCGGCCACCTTCTTCAGCTTGTCGGCCAGCGCATTCACGTCGCGCACCGGGGTGTCGTACCAGTAGATGCGCCCCGCGGCGTCCACCGACAGCACCACCGTCTCGGGCTTGCTCTCGCGCACCTCGTTGCGCTGCTTGGGCACGTCCACCGGCACCGAGTAATTGACCACCGGAATGGTGATGAGGAAGATGATCAGCAGCACCAGCATCACGTCGACCAGCGGCGTGGTGTTGATGGCGGCAATGGCCTGTTCCTCGTCGCCCCCGGCGGATGGGATGTTCATCGCCATGGCGGTGCCGCCCTCAGGCCGGTGCGCTGCCGGCCAGGATCACCGAATGCAGCTCGCCGCTGAATTCGCGCACGTCGTCCATCACCGTGATGTTGCGCCGCAGGAGCCAGTTGTAGCCCAGCACCGCGGGCACGGCCACGGCCAGGCCGATGGCCGTCATGATGAGCGACTCGCCCACCGGCCCCGCCACCTTGTCGATCGACGCCTGCCCGGCGATGCCGATGGCGGTGAGCGCGTGGTAGATGCCCCAGACCGTGCCGAACAGGCCCACGAAGGGCGCGGTCGAGCCCACGGTGGCCAGCAGCGACATGCCGTTGCTCAGCCGGCGCTGCACGCGTTCCGTGGCGCGGTGGATGCACAGGTCGACGAAGTCGGCAAAGTCGACCTTGCCGCGCAGGCCGTCGTGCTTTCGGGTGGCGTGCACGCCGGCATCGGCAATGAAGCGGAACGGGCTGCCTTCGGCCAGCCGCGCGGTGCCGGCCTGCACGGTGCCTTCGTTCCAGAACTCGTTGTCGACCTCCTTCGCCTGGCGGCCCATGCGCATCTGCTCGAGCAGCTTGGTGACGATCACGTACCAGCTGCCCATCGACATGATCGCGAGGATCAGCAGCACGGTCTTGGCCACCAGGTCGCTCTGGGCCCAGAGCGCGCCCACGCCGTAGGGGTTGTCGACCTTGGCGGGCGCGGAGGCCGAGGCGCCTGTCGGCGCCGCGGCCGATGCGGCGGCCACCGGCGCGACGGCTGCGGGGGCTGCGGCTGTTGGTGCCGTTGCCGAAGCATCGGGGCTGGTCGAAAGTGCCGGTGCCGGCGCGGCTTGTGCATGGGCGCCATGCGGCACGGCCGTCAGGGAGAACGCTAGAACGAGCGGTGCAGCGGCGGCCATCAGCCGTGCGCAGAAGGTTTTCATCATGAGTGACTCCAAAAAAACTAAACGTGTCCCGGCTCAGGCGCCGTGTTCCGCCGCGTGCCAGCCGCTGGCCTTGCCCCACACGGCATGCACCTGCGTGCCCGTGCCGCGCACGACGTGGTAGCGGTCGTAGGGGGCCGCCGTCATGCAGGCGTGGTGCGGCAGGATGCGCACGCGGCTGCCGATGGGCAGGGCGTCGAACATGGCCTGCAGCGCTTCGTTCGCACCTGTCGCCGTGCCCCCCGCGCCTTCGTCCTCGCAGGCGATCAGGCCGTGCTCCTGGTGCAGCTCGGCCACGCACAGCCCGGGCAGGGGCCGCGTGTTGCCCGCGTGGCAGACCAGCCCGAAGCCCAGCCCGTCGCGGAACTCCGCGGCGGACTCGTCCTTCGACAGCGCGAGCCCGCCCGCATCGATCAGCACCCGGCGCGAACGCGGGTTGTGGCCGATCACGGTGGCCAGCACCGACAGCGCGATGTCCTCGATGCCGCAGATGCCGCGCGCGGCCTGGTCGAGGTCGAAGAAGGTGTAGACGCCGGGGCGCATCTCGGTGACGCCGTCCAGCCGCTGCGCGCACACCGCCGTGGGCGTGGCGCCCACGCTCACGACCTCCACCGCGAAGCCGGCCGCGCGCAACCGCTCGGCCGCCTGCACCGCGCCCGCGCGCTCGGCCTCGGCAATGTCGCGGATCGCGGCCAGTCCGTTGGCGTGGTAGCTGTGGCCGGCATGCGTGAGCACGCCGGCCAGCGTGAGAGAGCCGCTGCGCTGCGCCTCGCCGGCAATGGCCAGCAGCGCGTCGTCGCCGGGCGCGACCCCGCCGCGGCCGCCGCCGGTGTCGATCTCGACCAGCAGCCTGAAGCGCGCCCCCAGCGCGCGCGCCCGCGCGGCCGCGGCCCGCACCGCTTCGACGCGGTCCGCCAGCAGCGTGAGGCGTGCGCCGTGCACGCGCTGGATGCGGTGCAGCGCTTCGATCTTGCCCGCGCTGATGCCTACCGCGTAGGTCAGGTCGTCGAAGCCGTGGCGCGCGAAGTAGTCGGCCTCGGCCACGGTCGACACGGTGATCGCGCCGCTGTGCCCGCGCGTGGCCAGGCGCGCCACGTCGGCCGACTTGGAGGTCTTCAGGTGCGGGCGCAGCGCCACGCCGTGGCGCGCGGCGCGCTGCGCCATCGCGTCGCAGTTGCGCTCCAGCACGGCGCTGTCGAGCAGCAGCGCCGGCGTGACGAGTTCGGACAGCGCGGTGTGCGAAGGCTGCGTCAACGCGACCATCCCAGCTCCGCCATCATCAGGTCGACCGCCTGCGCGATCTGCTGCACGAAGAGCGGCAGCAGCACCAGCGTCATGTGCGCGGAGCCCTCCACCAGCTGCACGCGGCCCCGGGTCGACAGCGCCGCATGGTCCAGCTGGTATTCGGGCCAGCGCCGCTGGACTTCCGTGGCGCCTTCGCCGCCCGGCGGCAACTTGTCCAGCGCCGCCCACAGCACCGCGACCGGGCGCGCGCCCAGGTCGGGCGACGCCGCGGCCTGCAGCGCGACCTGCGGCAGCCCCGTGTGCTCCGACACCATCGTGTCGAGGGTCTCCGGCGTGTAGGTGGCTTTCAGCTGCCGCGCGACGCCGGGCAGGTCGGCGAACATGGCCTCGATCGGCGCCATCTCCGGCGGCGGCTCTCCGCCGGCCTGGAAGCCCGCGCGCTTCGCACGCTCGGCGTCCAGGTGCGCTTGCGGCAGCGGCTGCCTGAACGATTCGCTCTGGTCGGGGTGGCTCGCGTCGAGCATGACCACGCCCACCACCTGCTCGGGATACATGCCCGTGTAGATCCGGTTCAGCAGCCCGCCCAGCGAATGGCCGACCAGCACGACCGGGCCCGTCACGCCGGCCGCGGTCAGCAGCGCGTGCAGGTGCCGCGAGTTGCGGCGCCCGTCGAAGGGCTCGGGGTCGGGCTCGCTCCAGCCCATGCCGGCGCGGTCGTAGCTCACCACGGGGTACTTCGCCGACAGCACCTGCTGCAGGCGCCCGTAGGTCGACGAGGCACAACCGCCGCCGGCCTCGATCACCAGCGTGGGCTGCAGCGGGCCGGCCGGCGCCGGGCCGCTGCGCTGCAGGTGCATGGCGCGGCCGTCGACGATGTACAGCTCGCCGGGGGCGGCCAGCTGCCACGGCTTGGCCGCCGGTGCCGGGCGCTTCGGTTCTTTCACCCGCGGCCAGTAGTCGAGGTCGCGCACGCGGTAGGGCAGGTTGGCGAAGTCGGTGCTCAGCGAGGCCGGCGTCGACACGTACAGCACCGACTTGGCAAGGGGGCCGAACTCCGCATGGAAGTGCTGCGCCGACTTCACGATGACCAGCTTCTTGGCCGCGAGGTCGATGCCCAGGCCCGTGAAGAGGTCGGCGCCGATGACCTGGTTGCGCTTGCTGATGAGCACGATGTCCACGCCGTCGGCCGCCTGCACCCACACGCACGGGCCCATGGGCGTGCGCACGCCCGAGAGGCCGCCCTGCGAATGCGCCTCGACCACGCGCTTGACGGTCACATGCAGGTCGATCGGGTCGCCCGAGGCCGGGCCGCACTTGCCGCCCAGGCGCAGCTCGAAGCTCGCGCCCTCGCCCGCGTCGCGGCACAGCTGCACCGCGCCCAGGTCCCACACGCCGCCGAAAGCCACGTCGCCGATGCCGCGCTCGACCACCGCGCGCAGCATGAAGGTGCTGTCGCTGGTGGCGCCGCCGCCGGGGTTGTCGGCGGTGTCGGCAATGACCACGGGGCCGTCCGGCGTGGCCATGGCCCTGGCAAGCGTCTCCTCGATCGAGAGCGAGGGCACGCCGGTCTCGTGGCGCAGGTCCCAGAAGCCGCGGCCCAGTTCTTCGGCGAGCTTCGCGGCGAGCACGGGGTCGTCGTCGGTCACCACCCAGAGCTTGGCGCCCGACTCGGGCACGTCGGCCCACGGGAAGCCATGGCCCAGCGACACCGAGAGCACGCCCGGCTGCTTCTCGGCGGCTTGCATGCGGCGCACGAAGCCGGCCATCGGTTCGCGCGTGGTGTGCCACTTGCCGACCATGCGGCAGTCGTGCACGGCCGTCACGGGCCGCACGCGGCCCTGCGCGGTGTCGACCACGATGCGGATCAGCTCGCTCAGGCGCTCGAACGCGTCGGTGTGCGGATATTCCTTGTAGCAAATGATCGCGTCCGCCGCGTCCAGCATCTTCTGCGTGAAGTGGCAGTGCAGGTCGAGCGACACGCCGATGGGCACCTTCGGCCCGACGATGTCACGCACGCGCGAGATCACGTCGCCTTCGCAGTCGTCGTAGCCATCGGCCACCATCGCGCCGTGCAGCACGAGGATCACGCCGTCGACCGGGCCGGCCTTGCGCAGGTCGTCCAGGATCTCGTCGCGCAGGCGTTCGTACACGCTGCGCACGGTGCGCCCCAGCGGCTGCGCGAAGGCCAGCAGGCTCTCGACCGTTTCATGGCCTTCTGCGGCCAGCTGCCTGCGCACTTCCACCGCGTACAGGCCGTAGCCGGCCGCGTCGCGCGTGCTCGCATCGCCGCGGAAGATGCCGTATTCCTCGTAGCTGCCCAGGCCGGTGGGGGCCGAGACGAAAGTGTTGGTCTCGGTGGCGAACAGGGTGGTGAAGAATTTCATGCGCGGGGCTCCTGGCGGGCAAGGTGGATGTTTCGCGAGCGCGCGGTGGCGAACTGCAGTCCCACGACCCGCCCGTTCTTGCGCTCCACGTTGAGAACCGATTGGCCCAGCTGGGACAGCACCGGGTCGACCGAGGCGAGCGTCATCACGTCGGCCGACAGCGGCGTCAGCACGCACGCGTGCTGGCCGTGGCGGCCCTGCACCGTGAGCAACAGCTTGCCGTCCACCAGCGCCATTCGCGCGGTGGCATCGAGGTCGGGGCTGGTGTAGTCGCCGCACAGCTGTTCGGCGAGCGACGCGGCGTCGGGCGCGGTCTCGGGCAGGCGCTCGAAGCTGTGCGGCTGGCCGCCTTCGTGCAGCACGAGTGCGTCGGGTGCGCGTTGCGGATCGATGTCGGCGGTGGCCAGCACGAGGTCGTTCGTCGGCAGGTCCTGCAGGCCCAGCCACAGCTTGCCGTCGCCCTGGTTCATGGGCTTCGCCTCGCCGGCCTGCCACGACATCGCCAGCTTGCCGGCCACGTCCGCAAAGCCCAGCAGGCAGCCCGTGGCGGGTGCGTGGTAGCGCTGGCCGGGCAGCGCGGGGAAGGCGCTGGCCAGCGGGCGCGCTTCGGGCGGCGCGAGCGCGTCGCCCAGCAGCAGCTCGATCACCTTGAGGGCCAGCGCCCCCGGCGACACGGGCGCCCCGTTCACCATGGCGATGATGTCCAGCCCGTGGCTGGGCACGCTGATCATCTGCGACTGCGCGCCGAGCACGGCGCCCGCGTGGTGGACGATCTCTACGCCGCGGTACGGGTGGCGCGCCAGCCCGAAGCCGTAGTTCACCGTGGAGCCCGACGACAGCGTGGTGGGCGCCGACAGCAGGGCCCAGCTCTTCGCGCTGCCCACGATCTTTTCGCTGCCGTGCATGTGCGCGAGCCAGCGCAGCATGTCGTCCGCCGTCGACACCAGCGAGCCGCCGCCGTCCAGTTCGCACGGGTACAGGCCGCGCCGCCAGCCGCCGCCGGGCGCGGGCATGTACAGGCCGGCCATGCCGGGAACGATGTCGAGGTCGGTCTGCACCGACGAGGTGTCGTCCATGCCCAGCGGGCCGAAGAGGCGCGCCTTCAGGAAGTCGTTGAAGCTCTGGCCGCTCACGCGCTCGACGATCTTCGCCAGCAGGAAGTAGCCGCCGTTGCTGTAGACCATGTGCGTGCCGGGCTCGAAGTTCAGCGCGCTCTGGCGCGCCATGGCCGGCAGGCCCGGGCCGGGCAACGTGAACGTGAGGCCGTGCGCGATGGCCCACAGCTCGTCGTGGCCGCGCCAGCCGCTGGTGTGCGTGAGCAGGTGGCGCAGCGTGGGGCCGTTGGCGCTCAGCCGCGGCAGCTCGGGCAGGTATTTCTGCACCGCGTCTTCCACATCGAGCAGGCCGTCTTCGGCCAGCAGCAGCACGGCCATCGCCGTGAAGTGCTTGCTGGTGGAGGCGATGCGCATGCGCGTGGTCGGCGCGAGGGCCACGCCCATCTCCAGGCTGGCCATGCCGACGGCGCGGCGGTACAGCAGGCGGCCGTGCCGCGCGATGCCCAGCACCAGGCCGGGCGCGTCGCTGCGGTTGAGGGGCGCCACCAGCGCGTCGATGGCGGCCAGCGCGCAAGCGGTGTCAGGAAGAGAGGTTGAAGGGTGTGGTTGTGACATGGAGGAATGACGAACGATGGAAGGGGGAGCGAAATCTCGAAGAAGCAGGCTCAGTTCGGCTTCGCTTCGCGCATCAGGCGCACGAACGGGCCCTCTGTGGCGCGCAGCACCATGGCGCCCAGGCTGCCGCCGACCAGCGTGGTCGCGACGATGGACACCGCCAGGCCGTTGGGCACCGACTTGAGTGCGTCCGACAACATGCCGACCACCAGCGGACCCACCACGCCGAAAGGCAGGCTGGCCATCGTGAGCATGGCGATGGTGCGGGCACGCAGGTGCGGCGGCGCCGCGTCCTGCAGCACGTTGGGAAGCAGCACCGCACTGCCGATGAGCGGCACCACCAGCAGCCCCAGCAGCATGAAGTTGTGGTTGGCCGAACTCGTGAACAGCAGCAGCGTCGACATCAGCGCCGCCGAGAGATTGCCCAGCATGATCAGGCGCAGCGCTGCGGCCGGCCCCATGCGCGGCTGCACGTAGCGCATCGACAGCACGCCCAGCAGGCCGCCGGCCACCGTGCCGCACAGGAAGGCCAGGCCCATGCCCTGTCCCATCTGCACCGGCGTGACGCCGTAGGTGCGCGCCGTGACGATCGGCAGCCAGGTGCCCAGCGAACTCAGGCCCACGCTGGTCAGGCCCACACCGGCCACCAGGCCCGCGAAGGTGCGCCAGTGCAGGCGCAGGTGCTGGCGCAGTGTCGTGGCGGCCGCCGCGCCGGCGCTCGGAGCGGCCGGTGCGCCGGGCTTTGCTTCCTGTGCCCCGCCGCGCGGCGTGCGCCGTATCGACAGTACCAGGAACGTCACCGGAATGCCGGCGCAGGCCAGCACGAAGAAGGTCAGGCGCCAGGCTTCGAGCTGCTGCATCGACACGGGCAGCCAGGGCCGCAGGTCGTTGGTGAGGTGCACGATGGTGCCGCCCAGCAGCGCACCCAGCGCACTGCCGAAAATGGCCGACAGCGCGAACACCGCGTTGGCCAGCACCCGCTGCGCCCGCGGGAACAGGTCGGGGATCATGCTGTTGGTGATGGGCGTGAGGCCCGCCTCTCCCACGCCCAGGCCGACGGAGGCGACGAAGAGCACGCCGTAGTCCATGGCCGTGCCGCGCATGGCCGTCGCGGCACTCCACAACACCACGCAGGCGGCGAGCACCACGCGCCGGTCGTAGCGGTCGCTGAGCCAGCCCAGCGGCAAGGTGGCGATGCCGGTGAAGAGCACGATGCCCGCGCCCTGCAGCAGCCCGAGCTGCGTGTCGGACAGCGACAGCGTCTGGCGGATCGGCTCCGTCAGCAGCGTGAGGATGACCTTGTCGATCGACCCCAGCACGGTCGCGATGATGAGCACCGCCAGCGCATACCAGGCGCTGGTGGGCGCCCTGCGGGTCGTTTCCAGGGCCGCGGGGGCGGCCGCATCCAGCGGCATCGGTGCCGCGAACGGTGGGAGGCCCGACATGTCAGAACGGAACGTTGACGTTCAAGCCGATGGTGCGCGCCGGCACGAGCGCCGCGGTCACCAGGTTCGGGTTCGCGTTGAGGCCGGTTTCGATCGACACGATGCCGCGCCGGTTCGTCAGGTTGCGCACGTAGGCCGAGACGCTGAAGGTCTTGAAGTCGATGCCCGCCTGCAGGTCGACCAGCGTGTAGGCCGGCATCATGATGCTCGGCAGGGCCGCACTGCCGCGGTAGCCCGCATCGCGCTTGCCGGTGTAGCGCGCGCTGATGCCGACGTAGGCCGGGTGATCGGCGAGGCTGAAGTTGCGCGTCACGCCCAGCGTGGTGGCAAAGCGCGGCGTGTGCGGCAGGCGCGTGCCGGCCTTGGCGCCCAGGCCCGTGGCGTCCTCGGTCAGGCGCGCGTCGATGGCGGCGGCGTTGGCGGTGAAGCGCCACTCCTTGCTGGGCTTCCAGTTGAGCGTGAGCTCGCTGCCCTTGATGCGCGCCGCACCTGCGTTGGTCACGAAAGTGAAGCCGCCGCTGCGCGTGGGCTGCTGCACGCCGCTCCACTCGATGTCGTACAGCGCCGCTTCCAGCGACAGCGTGCGGTCCAGCAGGTCGGCCTTGTAGCCCAGCTCGTAGCTCCACAGCGAGTCGGAGTTGTACGTCGGCTGCACCACGTTGCGGTCGGTGCTGGCCTTCAGCACGTTGGGACCGCCGGGGCGGTAGCCGCTGGCCGCGCGGAAGTACGCGGTGCTCGTCTCCGACAGCGTGTACTTGGCCGCGGCCAGGTAGGTGGTGGGGCTTTCCGACGAGGTGCCGGCCGCATCGGCGGCGACCGGGCCGACGAGCTGGCCGGTCTGGCGACTGGCGTACTTCTGGTTGTTGCGCGCCAGGCGCAGGCCGCCGGTGAGCGAGAGCGCAGGCGTCACGTTCCAGGTGAGGTCGCCATACACCGCTTCCTCGCGGTAGCGCGACGACTGCGTCGACGTCAGCAGGCCGAGGCTGCCCAGGCCTGCGATCAGGTTGGCGTCCATGGCGCCGTTGTTGCTGCCGCGTTCGCGGTTCAGGTACAGGCCCGCCAGCCACTCGATGGTGGTGCCCGAGCGCGAGGTCAGGCGGAACTCCTGGCTGACGCGGTGCTGCTCCACGGTGCTGTTGATCGGCACCGAGGCCACCGGCACGCGCAGCGCGCTCAACGCCGGCCCGTACAGGCCGGTGACGTCGACCGTATTGTTGATCTTCACATCCTGCGCGGAAGTGATCGAGTTCAGGCGGGCCCAGCCAAAGTCGTACTCCACGTCCAGTCCGAACAGCTGCGTGAGGTTGCGGAACGACTCGTTGGCCGAAAGCTGGCGCGTGCGCTCCCGCGTCCAGGGGCGCAGCGTGCGCTTGTCCATCTCTTCGAAGCCCAGGCCCTTGCGATGCACGTCCTGCACCGTGCCCGTGAGGCGCACCGTGAGTTCGCGCGTGGGCGTGAGCAGCAGCGAAACGCGGCCGCCGTCGGTGTGGCCGCGGTCGACGTTGCGGCCCCGCGCGGGACCGACGGCGTCGTAGCTTCCGCCCACCTGGTCGGTGAAGGCGGCGAAGCGCACGGCCGCCACGTCTTCCTTGAGGGGCACGTTGAGCACCGCGGCGGTCGTGAAGCCCGGGCCGCCGCCCTGGGTCCACGAGGTGCCGAACTTCACCGAGCCCGCGAACTCCATGGTGTCGGGCTGGTTGGTCACGTACTTGAGCACGCCGCTCATGGCGCCCGCGCCGTACAGCGTGCCCTGCGGGCCGCGCAGCACCTCGATGTGGTTCAGGTCGAGCATGCCCATGTCCAGCGGCGTGTTGCCGCCGTTCGCGCCGGCCGAGCTCAGGCCGGTGGCCACGTCGTCCACGTACACGCCCACGGTCGCGATGCCCTGCACCGGACCCATGGTCAGCCCGCGCATGGTGAGCGTGCCGCCCACGCTGCCGCTGCTGGTGAGGTTCACGCCCGGCTGCTCGGCCACGTAATCGGCCAGGTTCTTGGCACCGGCGCGCTCCAGCGTCTCGGCCTTCATCACGTTCACCTGCATCGGCACCTCGCGCACCGGCTCGCGGCGGCGCGTGGCCGTCACGGTCACGCTGTCGAGCGACTGCGGCTCTTCGGTCGCCGGCCGCGCCGCCACGGGCGCGGCGGTGTACACCACCACGGCGCCGTCGTCGCCACGGCGCGTGAGCAGCGGCGTGCCTTCGAGGATGCGCGCCAGCGCCTCCTGCGGCGCCAGCGCGCCCTTCACGCCGCGCGTTGCGAAGCCCTTCACGTCGTCGACCTTGTAGATCAGCTGCACGCCGCCCTGGGCGACGTACGCGTCCAGCGCGCTCTTCAGGTCGCCGCCGGCGATGTCGAAGCTCTGTTGCGCCTGCATCTGGCCTTGGCCTTGGCCCTGCGCCTGGGCCTGCGTGGACAGCCCGCCCATCAGCGCGCAGGTGCCCGCGATGACCAGCGGCCGAAGGATCACCCGTTTGCTCTTCTTCACGGACGGCACGGAAGGCAGGGTAGCGCTTTGCTCGATTCGATTCATGATCTACAGCGTGGTATTTGTTTGGGTACCCACTGAGACGAATGCCCCGTCACATTCCGGTAATAAGCTAGTTTGAAATTCTTATTTCGTTGCCGTTGTCCTGCACCGCAAGGCCGAAGCCCTGCTTGAGCAACGCCACGAAACCGCCCATGTTGTTCGCATCGAAGCTGCCGCCGATGCGGATGCGCGCAACGGCCGCGTCCGCGATCACCAGCTTGTGCGTGTTGTAGCGGTTGAACTGCGTGGCCGCGTCGCCCAGCGTGGTCTGGTCGAACACCAGCTTGCCCTGGCGCCAGCTGAGCTCGTCGTCGATCTGCTTGGGCGCCTTCGGCACCACCAGCACGTTGCCCGCGTTGGCCACCGCGGCCTGGTTGCGCGTGAGGAGGGTGGGCGCAACGGCCTTGCTGCTTTTTTCGTCCTGGGCCGATGCGATCTGCACGCGGCCTTCCTCCACCACCACGTTCACCTGGTCGCCCTGGCGCCGCACCACGAAGCGCGTGCCCAGCACGGTGATGCGGCGGTCGCCGGCGATCACCACGAAGGGATGCTTCTTGTCGTGCGCGATGTCGAAGTAGGCCTCGCCGTCTTCCAGCCACACCTTGCGCCCGCTGCCGTTCACCAGGGTGCGCAGGTGCGTGGCGGTGTTCAGCGTGAGCACGGAGCCGTCGGCCAGCGCGACCTGCTGGCGCGCGCCCACCGCGGTGGCGTAGCTCTCGCTCTGCCAGTCCTGCGTATAGCGCCAGCCCAGCCAGCTGAAGCTGACGGCCGCCAGCAGCATGCCGGCCGCGATGCGTTGCGTGGAAAAGCGCGGCAGCCGGCGGGCGCCGGTTGCCTGCGGCGACGGGCCGGCCGCGGGCGCACGCACGGGCAGGGGAATGAGCGATGCCTCGGGCGCCGGTGCCGGTGCTGGCACCGGTACCGGCGGTGCGCGCAGCGCGCCCAGCCGGTCGCTGCGCTGCCACACGCTCTCCAGGCGCAGCCAGGCGATGCGGTGCGCGATCGACTCGGCGATCCAGCCGTCCAGCTGTTGCTGGTCGGTGTCGCTCCAGTGGCCGCTGTCGCGGCGTGCCAGCCAGTCGGCGGCGGCGGATTCGATGCGTTCGGCTTCCGTCATGGTGAGAGCCTCTTGTCGTTCTGTGCCCGGCCGAAGGCCTTGGTGTCCAGCTGCACGCCGCTGGAAAGCATGGCATCGGCCAGGGCCCGTACGCCGCGCGACACCTGCCGCTCGACCGTGTCTTCGGTGATGCCCAGTTGCGTGGCCACCTCGCGCTGCGAGAGGCCGTCGATCTTGCGCATTTCCACCACGCGGCGGCACTTGGAGGGCAGCGAGTCCAGCGCCGATTGAAGCAGCCGCAGCTCACCGCGGCCGGCGGCATGGCGCTCGGGGGTGAGCTCGTCGGCCGAGAAATCGAGCGCGTCGAGGTCGGCAATGATCTCGATGGACACGATCTGGGCCCGCCGTGCCCGGTCGATCAGCAGGTTGCGGGCGGTGGCGAAGACAAAAGGCTTGACCAGCTCGGGGAGGGCCTTGGCGGCCGATTCATAGATACGCACGTAAACGTCCTGGCGCAGGTCGGGAATTTCGGCGTCGTCACGCCAGTTGCGCCGAAGAAACCGCGTGAGCGCGGCCTCCATGGGAAGCACTTCCCTGACGAACCAGGTGTCCAAGTCACTGAGAACCAAAAGAGCGCTCCTGGGAGTGGCGGGGTGGGGTGGCGACGGGCCGCCGGGATTGGCGACAGACAGTGAGACGAACGGCCGCGCAATTTCCGGTAACGCGCGGTGCAAATACCTGCGGGCCGCCGCCGAAATGCGGCGCGGCCGTTACCGGAATCCGTGGTCTGGCTCGTCTCACACAGGTCACAAGAAAAATCAGATCGCGGGAAGCACATCCAAATGAATCGAAGCCGGAGGCAGAGTCCCTCCCTCTCCACGCAGTCCAGCCGACACCTCGCCCTGGCCCTTGCGGTCTCCGGCGTCCTGATGGCGGGCCCGTCATGGAGCCTCACGCTGACCCGCGAGTTTGACGTGGGCAGCGGCGCGCTCAAGCCCGCGCTGGACGCCTACATCGCGCAGTCGGGCGTGCAGCTCATCTACAAGGTGGAGGACGTCATGGAACTGTCGACGCGGGGTGTCAGGGGCAAGGCCACGCCCGACGCGGCGCTGGAACGATTGCTGGAGGGGACCCGGCTGCGCATCCGCCGTGGCCAGGACGGGGCGATGGTGCTGATCGCACCGGTGGACAAGAAGCCCTGAAGGCGTCGCCAGATTGAGCGCAGCTGAGCGCTGTTGCACGCTGTCGAAGTCCCGGCAGAACTTGTAGAGTCGAGCCCGCACCCGGCCGGATGCCAACATTCCGGCTGGCATGAAGGAGAAATGACGATGCCGGAGCACCGGATCTTCGCGATGCCGTTCGCCAAGGTGTACCCGCTGTACGTCAAGAAGGCGGAACGCAAGAATCGCACGAAGGAAGAAGTCGACCAGGTCATCTGCTGGCTCACCGGCTACGACCTGGCGGGAATGCAGCGGCAGATCGAACAGGAGAACGACTTCCGGACCTTCTTCGCCCAGGCCCCGGCCCTGCATCAGAACGTCGGCCTGATCAAGGGCGTCGTGTGCGGCGTTCGCGTCGAGGAAGTCGACGACCCGCTGATGCGGAAGATCCGCTATATGGACAAGCTGGTGGACGAGCTTGCCAAGGGAAAGGCGCTCGAGAAGATCCTGCGGAAGTAGCACGCGCGGTGGGCCTGTCGATTCGGTCGTGCGCTGGCGCTTCCAGGCAAGGGGCAGGGGTTGCCTCATCCGTGGCCGCCTGAGCGACGGCTTCGAGAACGAGCGATTCTGCTTCGGCGTGGAAAGCGACCGAAGGACATGCGCTGGGTTGCGGAATCGGGCCTTCTTGCGGCGTCCTTCGTCAAGCAGCAAACGGCAATATCGACATGGGCGCTGAACGCCCGCGCCGCCTGCCGGCGAAGCAGGGTGCCTAAGACTGGCGGTTAGGTTGGGCGAAGTTCATGGCCGATGCCTGCAACTCGTCCAGGAATCGCCGCGCGGCGATGGACAGCGTCGCCTTCTGCCGCCGGATCACGTGGATGCGATGGACCGTGGTGCCGATGTCGGCAATGGCGCACGCCTTGAGCCCCCATTCCTGCGCGATGCGGGCCGCGTAGCCGGGCAACACGACCACGCCCGCGCCTGCACGCACCAGCCCAAGCGCGGCCGTGAGTGTGCCGACCTCGATCGCGCTGGGCAGCGCGATGCCCTGGCGGGCCACGATGTCGTCGATGGTCCGCCGCACCGTGTACACGTTGCGCAGGCTGATGTGCTCGCAGCGGGCGAGTGTCTTCCACGGGACTTTCTTCTTTCCGGCGATCGGGTGGTCGGCGCGAACCACGGCGAACATCGAATCCTCGAATGCGACCTGGGTGTCTGCGCCGGCGATCTGGTGGTCGACCGCGCCAAGGCCGAAGTCGACCCGGCCCGCCAGGACGCTCGCGACGGTCTCGTCGGTCGAGAGTTCATGCAGGTCGAACTGCACGCCGGGGTAGCGCGCGCGGTAGTCGGCAATCAACGGGGCCAGCAGGCCGTAGACCATCATGGGCGATGCGGCAATGCCGACCCGCCCGCGCTGCAGGTCGGCCAGCTCGGCCACGCTGCGCGCCGCCGAGCGCATGGTCGCGATGATCTCCTCCGCGAAGGGATGGAACTCGAAGGCCTCCGCATTGGGCTGCACGCGCCGCGTGGTGCGGTCGAACAGCGCGAACCCCAGCTGCGCCTCGAGTTCTGCGACCACCTTGCTCACGGCCGACTGCGTCATGTGGCGCTGGGTGGCCGCCGCGGTGAAGCTGCGCGTGTCGAACAGTGCCAGGAAAACCTCGAGCTGCCGAATGGTGATATTCATTCCAATGGGGACTTAGTTTATTCGAATAATTCCATTGTTGCATCAATGACCGCTGCCTACCATCGGGCGCAATCTCACAACCGATCTGCCCGTGCCATGGAAATTTCCACCGAATCCCGCCCTCGCTGCCACGTCGATGTCGATGCCGAAGGCGTCGCCAGCGTGCAGTTCGACAACGGCCGCCTCAACCTGCTGACCGCCGAGGCCGCCGCCATCTACACCGAGACGCTGCACGAGCTCCAGTGGCGCGACGACATCCGCCTGCTGATCCTGCGCGGACGCCCCACGGCCTTCGTGGGCGGAGCCGACATCAAGTTCCTCAAGGACGCGAAGCACCGCGACATCGACGCCTACATCAAGGGCGTCTTCGCGCTGTGCGAGCAACTGCGCGCCTTGCCGTTCCCGACCATGTCCGTGGTCTCGGGCTACTGCCTGGGCGCCGGCATGGAGGTCGCGACCGTGTGCGATATCAAGATCGCGGCGAAAGACGCGCGATTCGGCATGCCCGAGGTCAAGCTCGGCGTGCCTTCGGTCATTCACGGCGCGTTGCTGCCGGGGCTGATCGGCTGGGGCCGCACGCGGGACCTGCTGCTGTCGGGCCGGATGATCGATGCCGAGAAGGCTTGCGACTGGGGCCTCATCACCGCAACCGCGCCCGCCGAATCGCTCGAGGACGAGGTTGGCACGTGGCGGCACGAACTGCTTTCGGGCGCACCGCAGGCCCTGCGCAACCAGAAGGCGCTGATCCGCAGCTGGGAACGCATGCCCACGCAGGACGCCATTGCCGTCGGCGTCGAGGCGCTGGTGCGGGCCTATGACACGAGCGAACCCAAGGACTACATCGAGGCTTTCCTGCGCGCGAGAAAGCGCGCCTGAAGACACCGGCAAGGAGACATGCACACATGACACCGATCTCTAACTTCGTGCGCGCCGCATCCCTCGGCCTGGCACTGGCCGCGGGGGTTTCCGCAGCCGTCGCGTCCTCGTACCCCGAGCGCGCCGTGACGCTCGTCGTGCCGTTCGCCGCGGGCGGCATGACCGACGTGCTGGCCCGCCAGTTGTCGCGCAGGATGCAGGACGAACTCAGGCAGCCGGCCGTGGTGGACAACCGCGTCGGCGCGGGCGGCATCATCGGCGCCGAGCGCGTCGCCAAGTCGCGCCCCGACGGCCACACGCTGCTCATCACGACGACGGCGCACGTCGTCAATCCGGCCATCACCAAGCAACTGCCCTACGACACCGAGAAGGACTTCGTGCCCGTGGCCATGCTGGCGCGCACGCCGAACGTGCTGGTGGTGCATCCCTCGGTGCCCGCGAAGAATCTGCAGGAACTGATCGCGTTCGCCAGGAAGAGCGGCGGCGTGTCCTACGGCTCGTCGGGCAGCGGCGGCACGACGCACCTGTCCGGGGAACTGCTGGCAGCCCGCACCGGCGCGCCGTTTCTGCATGTGCCGTACAAGGGCACGGCGCTGGCGGTGAACGACGTGCTGGGCGGCCAGATCCAGGCGGCCTTCGTCGATGCGCTCACGGCGGTGAAGTACGTCGAGAGCCAGAAGCTGCGCGCCATCGGCGTGTCGACCGCGCAGCGCAACCCCTCGCTGCCCGAGGTGCCCACCATCGCCGAGCAGGGCGTGCCCGGCTACGAGACCGAGATCTGGATCGGCCTGTATGCGCCGCGCGGCACGCCGCCCGAGATCGTGCGGCAGCTCAACCGCATCGCCGTCGGCGCGATGAACGAGCCCGCGTTCAAGGGCATGCTGGCGCGCCAGGGAACGGCACCCGGAACGATGGACACGGTCGCCTTCGAGGCCTACGTGAAGCGCGAGATCGCCAAGTGGCATGCCATCGTGCGCGACGCGCGCATCGAGCCGCAATGAAGGAGAAGGGCGTGACGGCCGCATTGCCTCTTTCGGGCGTACGCATCCTCGATCTCACGAGCGTCATCATGGGGCCCTATGCCACGCAGATGCTCGCGGAGTACGGCGCCGACGTCATCAAGGTCGAACCGCCCGAAGGCGACATCATGCGCGGCATGGGACCGGTGCGCGAAGAAGGCATGGGGCCGGTGTTTCTCAACCTCAACCGCGGCAAGCGCAGCCTCTGCCTCGACCTGAAGTCACCGGGCGCGGCCGAGACGCTGTTGCGCGCGGTGGCCACGGCCGACGTGTTCATCACCAACATGCGCCAGGGCGCGCTCACGCGCCTCGGGCTGGGCTGGGAAGAACTGAAGCGGCACCACCCGAAGCTGATCTACGTCTTTCTGTCGGGGTTCGCACAGGACGGCCCGTACGCGGGCCGCCCCGCATACGACGACCTGATCCAGGGGATGGTGGGGCTGCCCGCGCTCGTGGCCGCCGCAGGCGAGGGCGAGCCGCAGTACCTGCCGCTGAACATCGCCGACAAGACCATGGGCCTCTTCGCTGCGCAGACCGTGCTGGCCGCGCTGCTGCAGCGCAACCGGAACGAAGCCCAAGCGGAGGGACAGTTCATCGAAGTGCCGATGTTCGAGACCATGGCGAACTTCGTGTTGCTCGATCACATGGCCGGCGCGAGCTTCGAGCCGCCGCTCGGGCAGCCGGGCAACCCGAGGCTGCTGTCGCGCTACCGCAAGCCCTATCGCACGCAGGACGGGTGGTTGAGCACGCTGCTCTACACCGACCGGCATTGGGAGAGCTTCCTGCGCTTGGTGGGACAGGATGCGTTGTGGCACAACGACCCGCGCTTTCGCACCATGGCCAGCCGCACGCAGCACATCGACGCGGTGTATGCGTTCGTGGAGCAGCACATCGCCCAACATCCGACGGCGCACTGGCTGGAGGTCTTGCTACACGCCGACATTCCGGTGGCGCGCATTCCCGGCGTCGAGGCGCTCATCCGCGAACTGCGCGACAGCGGCAGCGGCCCGGTGCGGGACTATGCCGATGCGCACGGCAACACCTACGTCGGCCTGGAGCCCGCGGCACGCTGGCTGCATGCGCAGCCGGTGGCGGGGAGGGCGGCGCCTCGCCTGGGGGAGCACACCGAGGAAATCCTGCGGGAGCTTTCGGCGGCGGGCATCGACCATGAGGATCGCGTCCGGTGAGGGTGGCTGCCTGGCGGCGGCATCCGGCACGTCCAGATGCTGCTAGGCCCGTGCGCGCTTGCCCGCCGGTTGTCGCCGGCCGATTGCCAGGTTGGCCGTCACCATGGCCGCCACCAACGTGACCAGCCAGGAGAAGTACACCCACAGCATGAACATGGGAAGCGCCGCGAAGGTCCCGTACAGCGCCTTGTAGGTCGGCACCTTGACGAGGTAGGCCGTGAAGCCGCGCTTGCCGAGCTCGAAAGCCACGCTGGCGATCACGCCGCCCACGAAAGCGTCGACAAGCCGGACCGAGGTGTTCGGCACCAGGTAGAACATGGCCGTCAGCACGGCGATGCCGAGCGCGAGCGGACCGAGATCGAGCACGAAGGCCAGCGGGTGTGGCAGCGCGCCGATCAGGCCCATGGAGATGCCGAGCAGATACGACGTCGCCCAGAGGCTCAGGCCGAGCACCGGCGGGCCGACGGCCAGCATCAGCAGGTACAGGCCGACCCTGCGGAAGAACGGCCGGTTCCGGTTGATCTTCCACATCTGGTTCAGCGCGTTCTCCACGGTGAGCAGCATCGCAACGGCTGTACCCAGCAGGAAGAGCGAGCCCACCCAGGTCAGGCCGCTGGCATTCGCGGCGAACTGGTTCAGGTACTTCATCACCGTGCGTGCGATGTCCATGGGAAGCAGCCTGCTCAGCAAGAGCTCCTGAAGCGCATCCCTCAACCGATGGAAGAGGGGGAATCGCGTGAAAAGCGCGAAGCTCGCGGCCAGCAACGGCACGATGGACAGCAAGGTCGTGAACGCCAGGCTGCCGGCGACCTGGGGCAGGCGCTCCTTGCGGGCGCGTTCGATCGTCAGGCGGATCAGGGAGAACATGGATCGTCGGGGAGGGGAATCGGCTGGTTTCGCGGCCGGATACAGCGCTGGTGCTGCGAAGAATTGTGATCGGCCTGCGAGAACACAAGTGCCGCAACAGGCTCGAACAGCCAGCTGATTGATTTCACTCGGCTTTCGCCTGAGGTGTCGGCGAGTTTAGTCACCGCGAGTGACGCCGAAACTCAAGGACCCAAGGACTCAGGCGTCTCCAGCCACGGCAACCTCGCTCGCTTCATGCCGCAGCTCAGGGTGGCCGGGCTGCGCCCGGCCTGCATGGCAATGCGCCACGGCAACCATCTTTGGCGGCGCCGAGCCTCGACGCATTCAGCCGCGCGACGAAGACGAAGAGCGTCGTTGGGCAGGTAGAGGCGCCGATGAAATTCTCTCGGAACCACGGCCCATTGGGGGCTGATGAGCATCACGATGACCTGGCCGGATGCATACCAGGCGTTTTGCATTTGCCCGCCACCTCGCACAGGTTCATCGATGAAGAAGCCCCTGTCCGCGCTGCCCAAGGACCTGGACCTGCGTACCGATTGTTCAAGGCGCTGCCCGGGTAGGGATAGCGCCGTGCCTGCGACCTTCCCGCTGCGTGACGCAGGCAACGCATCCGCAGCCGGCACTACCAAGCGTCTCCTGACCACCTGCCAGTGCGACGCCGGCGCTGCCCGTTCCATCGCTGCTGCGGGCGCGGTCTTGCGAACAGGGCTCCAAGCGGAGCCCTGTGCGAACGTCTCAGCACGACAGCACCACCATGGGTGGTCCCTGGCCGGTCGGCTGCGTGATCGCTCTGCTCGGCAGGCCCGTGATCTCACGAAGCTGGTAGGCGGCCACGTTGTTGTCGCCGTTGTTCGCGATACAGGCGAACTTGCCCTGGGGCGCGACGACGACCGACGTCGGGTTGGTGCCGATGGTCGGTCCGGTGACCGGGCCGCTCAACAGGCCGGTCGGTCCATCGACCTGGAACACCTGCAGGCCGATGTTCCCCCATCCAGCGGGATGGGGTCGTGTGATGCCATCGTCTCTTTCGAGAGACGGCAGCCCGAACTACTGAAGTTCCTCGGCTTGCAGCGAAGCACGCACGCTGGGCCGCTGCGCCATGCGCGCCATGAAACGCTGGATCCCGGGGTAGCCGGAGATGTCGAGGCCCACGCGCGGGGGCCATGAGAGCACGTTGTAGAGATAGGCATCCGCCACGGAGAACTGGCTGCCCAGAACGTAGTCATTGGCCGCCAGATGTTCTTCGATGTACGCGAACTTGCTGATCAGGTTGCCCTCGGCAAATTTCGTCTTCGACTCCTGGCTCACGAGCGGCGAGAACATCACTGCCATGCCCTTGTGCAGGTCGCTCGCCACGAAGTTCAGCCACTCGAGCGCCTTGTAGCGCTCCCTGGAGCCGAAATGCGGCAGCAGCTTGGCTTCGGGGTGCTTGTCCGCAATCCACTGCAGGATGACAGCGCCTTCCGTCAGAAGGTCTCCATCGTCGAGTCTCAAGGCCGGCACGAAGCCTTTGGGCGTGACCTGGAAGTAGTCGCCTTCCGCGGTGGTCTTGGTCTTGAAGTCCACCTTGATCAGGGTGAACTCGAGGCCGGCTTCGCGAAGCGCGATCTGCGAAGCCAGGCCGCACGAACCGGGCGAGTAATAGAGTTTCATGATGGTCTTGGGTGAGAGGCCCCATGGAGGGGCACAAGGGAATGGCACAACGGGATCGCTCGCGCAGCGAGCGGGTTTTCGAACGCGCTCTTCAGGGCGTCAGCGTGTCGAAGTCGGAGGCATCGTGGCGTTCGCGCAGGAACTCGCCGGGAATGGCCGAGATCCGGTTGACGCGCCTGCCGCGGGCCACGGCAGGCCGGGCGCCGATGGCCCGGTACCAGCGCAACAGGTGCGGGTACTCCTCGACGGCCAGGAACTCGTGCGTGTTGTAGACGCCATAGAGGCTGCCGGGATGCCAGGGCCAGACCGCCATGTCGGCGATCGTGTATTGGTCGCCTGCCAGGTACTCACGGGAGGCCAGGTGCGTGTCGAGCACATGCAGCTGGCGCTTGGTTTCCATGGCGTAGCGATCGATCGCGTACTCGATCTTCAGCGGGGCATAGGCATAGAAGTGGCCCAGGCCACCCCCCACGAAGGGGGCGGAGCCCATCTGCCACATCAGCCAGTTCAGCGTCTGCGTGCGCGCCCGGCGCTCTGTCGGCAAGAAGGCGCCGAAGCGCTCGGCCAGGTACAGGAGGATCGAGCCGCTCTCGAAGACAGGCAGCGGCGGATCGGTGGCGCGGTCGACCAGCGCGGGAATCTTGGAGTTGGGATTGATCTCGACGAAGCCGCTGCCGAATTGGTCGCCCTTGAAGATGTCGATCAACCAGGCGTCGTATTCGGCGTCGGCGTGCCCCGCGGCGAGCAACTCCTCCAGCAGGATGGTGATCTTCTGGCCGTTGGGCGTGCCTTGCGAGTAGAGCTGCAGAGGGTGCTTTCCCACGGGCAGTTCGCGCTCGAACCGGGCACCCGACACCGGGCGGTTGATGCTGCCGAACTGGCCGCCATATTCGTTCTTCGGGCGCCATACCTTGGGGGGCACGTAGCCCGACGGCAGGTTATCGAGAGCAGATGATTCGTTCATGATGACTCCTGGTTTTCGGGTTGGTTTCGGGGTTGGTTTCGGGTGGGTTGGCGATGAGATGCATCGCGCCTGGGGTCAGGCGCTGCCTGGCTCGACAAAGTACGGCCAGCCCCGCATGTGATTGATGAAGCGCTCGCTCAGCCCGCCTGCGCGCAGGTACTGCGCGGGTACGGGAAGCTTCGGGCTGTCGTACATCGGGTCGGCATGGACCCGCAGCGGAAAGTCCCGCACGAGAATGCCGGCCCTGCCGATCAACACGAAGTCGCAACCCTCGTCCAGCAACTGGCTGGCGCGCTGGGCGCTCATGATCTTTCCGGCCGCTCCGACACGCACACCCTTGCGCGGCAGGTCCGTGAAGACACTGAGCATGGTCTTGCCCTGGAAGGGGCCCTCGCGCACGCGCTGGGCTGAATCCCAAAGGGCCAGGTCCAGGTAGTCGATCAGTTCCCGGTCCAGGATTTCCGCGGTGACCTCGCGCAACTCTTCCAGGCGCAGGCCGTAGCGCTCGATCGACAGGCGCCAGCCGATCTGGAAGTCGGGCCCGCAGGCGCGCCGGATGCCCTCGATCACCTCGAGCGTGAGGCGGGCCCGGTTCGCGACGCTGCCGCCGTACTTGTCGGTGCGGTCATTCAGATGCGGCGACATGAACTCCGACAGGATCCAGCCGAAGGCACCGTGCACGGCCACGCCATCGAAGCCCGCGAGTTCGGCCCTGCGGGCAGCGGCAATGAAGCTGTCCCGGATGCGCTCGACCTGTTGCGTCGACAAGGCGTGCACGCCGGGCAAGGTGTCGCCGGACGCTGGCGCGGGAACGCCCCCGAGCAGAGGGTTGGCGCGGTGGCCCGCATGATGCAGCTGGACCGCCGAGAGCCCGCCTCCCCGGCGGATTGCGGCAGCCATCCTCGACAGGCCTGGCAGGTGGCCCTCGCAATGGATGCCCATCTGGCGGTCGAAGGCGATTCCGCCGGCCTCGACCGTGGTCGCGCAGGTCTGGATCAACGCATAGCCTCCTTGCGAGAGTTGCCCGATCCACGCCTGGTCGAACTCGGAGGCCGTGCCATCGCGTTCGCTCTGCTGGTTGGTCAACGGAGCCAGCATGAAGCGGTTCCTCATGGCGGGGCCATGCAGGAGCGTCAGCGGCTTGAAAAGATCGGAAATCGACATCGAAGTCTTTCAAAAGTGGTGAAGGCGTCAGCTCTTCTTTGCGAACGCCGTGGCGCCGGATGCGTCCCAGCCGCCACCCAGCGCCCGCACCAGGTCCACGGTTGCGCGAACCCGTTCGCCTTCGGCCTGGATGAGCGACTGACGACTGCGCAGCAGCGTTCGCTCGGCATCGACGACGCTCAGGTAGTCGACGTCGCCCTCGTCGAAGCGGGCCTTCGCGGACTGGTCCACCCGCGCCGCGGCCTGCGCCGCGCCTTGCTGGTGGGCGAGGCGTTCGTCGAGCGTGCGCATGGACACCAGCGCGTCCTCGACCTCCCGGAACGCCTGGAGCACGGTTTTCCGATACTCGGCCACCCGCTCCTCATAGGCCGCGCGCGCCTTGGCTTCGTCGGCGCGGCGCCGGCCGCCGTCGAAGATCGGCAGGCTCAGGGCCGTTCCCACCAGCGGACCGAGCAGGAAGGTCCGCTGGGACCAGTTGGCCAGGTTGCCGAGGTCGGCCGACTCGTAACCCAGCGATCCGGTCAAGGACAGCGAGGGGAAGAACGCGGCCTTGGCGACGCCGATGCGGGCGTTTTCCGCCGCCATCGCCAGCGCCGCGGCCGCGATGTCCGGCCGGCGTTCCAGCAGCGTGGACGGCAGCCCCGCTGGAATCCGGATGACGGGCAGCACCAGAGGCTGGGCGTTCAGCGCCAAGGTGCCGGGCGCCTTGCCCAGCAGGACGGCCAGCGCATGGGAAGTCAAGGCCTGCTGCTGACGGATCGCTTGCTGCTCCGCCTTTGCCGTGAACAGCTCGGCTCGCGCCTGCTCCGCCACGAACGGTGCCACCGCGCCTGCTTCGCGCTTGCGCTCCAGCAGTTGCAATGCGCCCTCCCGGAGTTGAACGGTCCGGCCCAGGAGTTGTTGTTCGCCTTCGAGCTGGCGAAGGCTGAAGTAGGTTCGGGCCACGTCCGCCTGGACGAGCAGCAGCATCTGGTGGGCCAACGCCCGTGCCTGGGCGGCGTCTGCCTGTGCGGCAGCCACGCCGGATGCGACGCGCCCGAACAGGTCCACTTCATAGGCGACGCTGGCTTGCGCGCGCCAGAGCGTCTGGACGGCGCCCGGCGCGCCATCTCCCAGGCCTGCCGCAGCGCCGCTGGTGCGCTGCCGGTTCGGCCCGAAGCCTGCGTCGATGCTGGGCAGGCGCTGCGATTCGCTGCGCGAGGCCAGGGCCCGTGCCTGCTTGAGCCTCGCCATGGCGATGCCAACGTCAGGGTTGGCTTGCAGCGCCTGCTCTTCGAGCTGCATCAGCACCGGGTCTTGAAAGACCTGCCACCAGGGGGACGGCGCCTGCGTCTGTGTGGGCTCGGCCGGTTGCCAGCGCCCCGGCTCCTCCGAGGGCGCCAACGGCGGCGCCGAGCGATCGTCGGAGGCGGCGAAGCTGGCGGGAATTTCCAGGTCGGGAAGATGCTCCTGCGGGGTGAGCGAGCATGCGGCCAGGAAGACGATGGCGGCCAACGCCAGGGCGGTTTTCGAGAGGCGAGCCAGACGGACGCTCGCTGGGGTTGCGCGGTTCATGCTTGCTCCTCTTGGGGCTTCAGTTCCGGGTGACGGGGAACAGGCGCAGGCGCCTGGTGAGGCACTGGCACAGGCGCCTCGTGGCGGCTGGCGGTGCGCAGCGGTTTGCCATGGCCGAGCGAACGCGCGATCACGTAGAACACCGGGGTGAGGAACAAGCCGAAGAGCGTGACGCCGATCATTCCGAAGAAGACCGAGATGCCCATGGCCTGACGCATCTCCGCGCCCGAGCCGCTCGACAAGACCAGCGGGATGACCCCCATGATGAAAGCGAGCGACGTCATCAGGATCGGGCGCAGCCGCAAGCGGCTGGCCTCGACCACGGCCTTGAGCGTGGACATCCCGGCAATCTCCAGTTCGCGGGCGAACTCGACGATGAGGATGGCGTTCTTCGACGCCAGCCCCACCAGGACGATCAAGCCGATCTGGGTGAAGATGTTGTTGTCGCCTCGCGTCAGCCATACGCCGAGCAACGCCGAGAAGATGCTCATCGGGATGATCCCGATGATCGCCAGGGGCAGCGTCAGGCTTTCGTATTGCGCGGCCAGGACGAAGAAGACCAGGAGCACGCACAGCGGAAGGATCCACACAGCGCTGTTGCCCGCGATGATCTGCTGGTACGTCAGGTCGGTCCACTCGTACGTCATGCCCGGCGGCAGCGTTTCGGCGGCCACCCTCGCGATGGCAGCCATGGCCTGGTCCGACGAGTAGCCGGGCGCCGGGCTGCCGCTCACGTCCGCCGACGTGAAGCCGTTGTACCGGAGCACCTGGTCCGGGCCGTAGGTCTGGCTGACCTGGGCCACCGAAGCCAGGGGAATCATCTGGCCGGTTTCGCTGCGCAGGTGCAGCTGTCCGATGTCGTCGGGCTTGGAGCGGAACTGGCTGTCGGCCTGCATGCGCACCTGGTAGACACGCCCCAGGAAGTTGAAGTCGTTGACGTAGTACGAGCCAAGAAAGGACTGCAGCGTGCTCAGGATCGCGGGCGTGTCCACGCCCAACTGCTGCGCCTTGGCGCGGTCGATGTCTACTTTCAGCTGGGGCACGTTCACGGTGTAGGTCGAGAACAACGGGGCCAGCTCGGGCGCCTCGGCGGCCTTCTTGATGAACGCCTGCGTAGCGGTGTAGAGCGCCTCGTAGCCGAGGTCTGAGCGGTCTTCGATCTGCAGCTTGAAGCCGCCGAGCGTGCCCAGGCCGTAGACCGGCGGCGGCGGAAAGATGCCGGTGAAGGCATGGCCGATGCCGCTGTATTCCCGGGTGAGGTCGGCCGCGACCTGGTCGGCGCTGATGCCCTTGCGTTCCTTGAAGGGCTTGAGCAGCACGAAGGTCAGCGCGGTGCTCGAACTCTTCGTGACGCCGTTGATCGACAGGCCGCTGTAGCCGGACGTGCCCAGGACAGCGGGATGCTTGAGCGCGATCTCGTTCATCTTGCTCATCGTGGCGTCGGTGCGGTCGAGGGTCGAGCCTTCGGGCAGCTGTGCCAGGCTCACCAGGTACTCCTTGTCCTGCGCGGGCACGAAGCCACCGGGCACATGGCCGGTCAGCCACCAGGTGGCACCCAGCAGGCCGGCGTAGACGACGAGCATGGCGCCCTTGCGCTTCAGAAGCCGGCCGACGCCGCCGCCGTAGCTTTCCGAGGTGCGATCGAAGGCGCGGTTGAAGCGGGCGAAGAAGCGGCCCAGCACCCGCTGTGTCACACGGGTCACCACATCGGGCGCTTCGCCGTGGCCTTTCAGCAGCAGGGCCGCCAGCGCCGGGGACAGGGTCAGCGAATTGACCGCCGAGATCAGCGTCGAGATGGCGATGGTGACCGCGAACTGCTTGTAGAACTCTCCGGTCAGGCCGCTGAGGAAGGCCAGCGGCAGGAAGACCGCGGACAAGGTCAGCGCGATGGCCACGATGGGGCCGCTGACCTCGCGCATGGCCTGGTACGTGGCCTCCCGGGGCGCCATGCCTCGGGCGATGTTGCGCTCCACGTTCTCGACCACCACGATGGCGTCGTCGACCACGATGCCGATGGCCACCACCAGCCCGAACAGCGACAGCGTGTTGATGGAATAGCCCGCCAGCAGCAGGAAGCTGAAGGTGCCGACGATCGAGATGGGAACGGCGATCAGCGGGATGATCGATGCGCGCCAGGTCTGCAGGAAGAGGAACACGACCAGCACGACCAGGGCCACGGCCTCCAGCAGCGTCTTGACCACGGCATCGATGCCGGACTGGACCGCACGGCTGGGCTCATAGACAACGCGGTAGGTGACGTCTTCCGGGAATTTTTTCTCGAGCTCCTTCATGGCGCGATGCACGTCCCGGGAAATCTGCAGCGAGTTCGCGCCGGGTGCTTCCTGTACGGACACGGCGACGGCCGGCGCGTTGTCCAGCGTGGCCCGGATGCCGTAGTCCTCGGCGCCCAGCTCCACGCGGGCCACATCGCCCAGGCGCGTGATGGCACCGGCCGCATCGGACTTGATGACGATGTTCCTGAATTCCTCGGGCGTCTTGAGCCGTCCGTCGGCATTGACGTTGAGCTGGAAGGCCGTGTCCGGACTGGCCGGCGCGCTGCCGATGGTTCCCACCGCCGCCTGCATGTTCTGGCGCCGGATGGCGCTGGCCACATCGCCCGCGCTCAGGCCGCGCTGGGCCAGCGCGGCGGGATCCAGCCAGATCCGCATGGCATAGCCGCCGGGGCCCCAGATCACGACGTCGCCCACGCCTTGGATGCGGGCCAGGCGGTCCTTCACATGAAGGAGCGCGTAGTTGCTGATGTAGTTGTTGTCGTAGGTGCCCTTGGGCGACACCATGTGCACGGCGATGGTGATCATCGGCAGGTTCTTGACGGCCGTGACGCCCAGGCGCTGCACGTCCTCCGGCAGCCGCGGCGACGCCTGCGACACGCGGGTCTGGACCAGCTGCTGGGCCCGGTCCGGATCGGTGCCCAGCTTGAACGTGACCGTCAGGTACAGGTGGCCGTCGCCGCTGGCCTTCGAGTCCATGTAGAGCATGTCCTCGACGCCGTTGACCGACTGCTCCAGCGGCGCGGCGACGGTCTCGGCGATCGTCTTGGCGTTGGCGCCCGGGTATTGCGCGTGGATCACCACCGAAGGCGGGATGACCTGCGGGTATTCCGACACCGGCATCTGGAAGGCCGCCACGATGCCCGCGAGCATGATCAATGCAGACAGGACGCCCGCGAAGATGGGGCGGTCGATGAAGAACTTGGAAATGTTCATGACCGCGCCCCTGAAGTCATCGGGGCGGATGCGGCCGGCGCGCCAGCCTCGACCGCTGACACCGCGGCGCCCGGGGCGGCACGGTAGGCACCATCCACGATGACCCTGGCGCCCGGCTCGATGCCGCTGCGCAGCACGCGCTGGCTCCCCTGGAGCACGCCGAGCTCCACGAAGTGCCGCTCTACCTTGTTCTGGGCGTTCACGACGAGGACGTACTTGCGGTCCTGGTCGGTGCCGACCACGGCATCGTCGACCACCACGGCCTGGTAGGGCACGGCGCCCTGCAGGCGCACGCGCGCCTGCAGGCCCGGGAGCATCTCGGGACTCACACGGTCCACGCGCGCCCGCACGCGCACGGTTCCGGAGCGGGTGTCCATCCGGTTGTCGAGGGCCTCGAGCGACGCCGTGTGCGGGAAGTCGGCGTCGACCGCCAGCCCCACCTTCACCGCCGGTTGCGCGCCGCTGCGCAACGACGGCGCGATGAGCCGCAGGTAGCTCTGCTCATCGACGTTGAACGAGGCATACAGCTTGTTCTCCGAAACGATGCGGGTCAGCGGGGCCGAATCCCCGCCGGAACCCACCACGTTGCCGGCAGTGATTTCCGCCCTGGAAATGCGCCCGGCAATGGGCGCGCGGACTTGCGTGTAGCTCAGGTCGAGCTGTGCCTGGGCCACCGCCGCCTGTGCGCCCTTGAGGGCCGCCAGGGCCTCGCTGGCCGCGTTGTCGAGGGCCTCGAACTCACGCTGCGAGATCGACTGCGACTCGACGAGCCGGCGAGCGCGTTGTTGCTCCATGTCGGCATGCCGCAGGCGCGCCTGCGCGCCCACCAGGCCGGCCTGGACCTGCTGCAGCCTGGCCGTGAAAGGCGCAGTGTCGATGCTGAACAGCAGGTCGTTCTGCTGGACGCGCTGGCCATCCTTGAAGTGCACCTTCAGGAGCGTGCCGGGCACCTTCGGGCGCACGTCGACGAGGTCGACGGCCTCGAGGCGGCCGGTGTAGTCCTGGGCATCGAACACCTGGCTCTGCAATGCCGTTTTGTACTTGACCTGGGGGAGCACGGCGGCCGCGGCGGCATGCGCCTGCGGCCCCTTGTCCCAGAAGATTCCCATGCCTGCGCCCGCAACGGCGATTGCAGCCGCGAGGGCCGCCAGATGCTGCTTTCTGAATGAGTTCATGCGACGTCCTTAACGAGTTGGTGAGGCTCAGTTTGGGCGCGAGGGTCGCAAAGATCGAGACGGCAAGCTGGAATTGGTTATTGCATCGGTTGCAACAATCAGCCTGAAAATTGGCAAAACTGGCGCGCAATCTCTAAACTTGTTCTTGTTTGGACAACAAATTTTCGAAGGAACGACACCGTGGACCGTCTTCAATCGATGCAGATCTTTGCCCGCGTGGTGGACATGCACAGCTTCAACCGTGCCGCCGACAGCCTTCTGATGTCCAAGTCGCTGGTCACGCGTGCGATCAAGGATCTGGAGCAATTCCTGGGCGTGCGCTTGCTGCAGAGAACCACGCGCCACCTGAGCCTGACGCCCGAAGGCACGACCTACTACGACCATTGCAGGCGTCTCCTGGCCGAAATCGAGGCGGTGGAATCCAGCTTCCCGGCAAGAGCCGGCAAGCCGCGCGGCCGGATACGGGTGGACATGACGCTGTCGCTGGCCCGGCTGGTCGTCATACCGGCCCTCAAGGACTTCCGGGATCGCTTTCCGGACGTCGACCTCACCTTGACCATGAGCGACCGGAAGGTCGACCTGATCCAGGAGGGCGTGGACTGCGTGGTCCGCACCGGAACGCCGGAGAACTCGGGCACGCTCGTCGCCCGCCGCGTAGGCGCGTTCGATTGGGTCACCTGTGCGTCGCCAACCTACCTCGCCCGTCATGGCGAGCCCACGACCCTGGAGGAGCTGGCGCAGCATCATTCGGTGGGCTACCTGTCGAACCAGACGGCGCGCCCGTGGGACTGGCACTTCGTGGTGAACGGGGAAGACCGGTTCATCACGATGCGCGAGCACCTCGTGGTCGATGACATCGATGCCTATGTGGCCTGCGGCGCCGAAGGCCTGGGACTGATTCGGGCCGGGAGCTACATGGTGCTGCCGTATCTGATCAGCGGGCGCCTGCGCCGCGTGTTGAGTGATTTTTCGGCGCCGGCCATACCGCTTTCCGTGCTCTATCCCCAAAACCGCCACCTCTCGCCGACCGTGCGGGCCTTCGTCGACTGGGTCAGCGAAGTCGTCAAGGAAGCCGAGGCAGGTTGGCGTGTCAACTGAGCCGCTCCTGCAGCCACTTCCAGAGCGTGGGGCCAGAGCGCTTTGCCGCATCGGGCTGGCTTTCCGACCGGTGCCGGCAAAGGTCCTAGAACCGGCTACGGCTACGGCTACGGCTACGGCAACAGCACGGTCAGCCCTGGCAGTCGACGTGCATCCATGAGCCGATGAACGTCGGCCGCTTCGTCGAGCCGTCTTTGCGTGATCACAAGATCCGCGAACACACCGGCTTCGATGAGGCCGAAGAGTTCCGCCGCGGCTGCAATCTGGTTGCCTGCATTCACGATCTGCGGCGTGCTGCCGCCACGCAGCTCTATGGCCCGCCGCGTCAGTTCGGTCTTGCCCGGCGTGGCCGGACCTGAAGCGGCGCCAAGAGCCAGGATCTTCCCCCCGTCGCGCACCGCGGCGACCGAGCTTGCAAACGTGGCGTCGCCCACGAAGTCGTAGACGGCATCCACCCCTCTCGGGGCAAGTGCCCGCACCTTGGCCAGCAACTCGGGGTCGCCGGCAGCCAGCGCGAGCGTGGAGCCCGCTGCGACCAGGGGCAGCTTCTGCGCAGAACCGGCCACCCCGATGACGGTTGCGCCCAGCGCCCTGGCCCAACGGGTGAGTATCGAGCCGACATTCCCGGAAGCGCCTTGCACGAGGATCACTTCCGAGGCCTTGATCTGATGCAGCACCCGCAACCCCATCCAGGCGGTGAGGCCCTTGGCCAGGAATGCGGCGGCCAGCTGTGCGCTGATGTGATCCGGCAATGCCACCAGAGACGACGCCTTGACCACGTTCAAGTCGGCATAGGCGCCTTCCGCGAAGAAGTAGCCGACGCGATCGCCGACCTTCAGTCGTGACTCGGCAGCGTCGATCTCGGTCACCACGCCCGCCGCCTCGAAGCCGGGCACTGCTGGCAGGGCCACGCGGTATCGGCCGGTGCGAACCATGGTGTCGACGAAGTTGATGCCCACGGCCTCGTGGCGAACCACGGCTTCGCCCGGACCGGCGCTCGGCGTTTGCGTTTGCTCGTAGCGCAGCACCGAAGGGCCGCCGGTTTCGCGGAGGACGACAGCGTGGTTCATGGCGGTTCCCGGTTGATGGTTGATGGTTGATGGTTCAGGCTGTCTGGCCGCCATCCACGTTCAACGTGGCGCCGGTGATGTATGCCGCGTCCGGCCCCACCAGAAACGCGACCGCGGCGGCCACTTCATCTGGCTGGCCATAACGGCCGAGCGAGGTCATGGCGCGCAGCGTGTCGGCGAACGCCGTGTTTTCCGGATTCATTTCGGTATGGATGGCACCCGGTTGAACCACATTGACCGTGATGCCGCGCGGGCCGAGGTCCCTGGACCATCCGCGGGTATAGGCCGCGACCGCGGCCTTGGAGGCAACGTAGTCGGCCGCGCCCGGAAATGGAATGCGCGTGGCACCCGTCGTCCCGATGGACACGACCCGCCCGCCGTCGCTCAGCAGCGGCGCGGCGGTGCGCACAGCGGTCACCACGCCCTTGATGTTGATGTCGATCTGCCGGTCGAACGACGGGAGGTCCGCACCCGGGTCACCCACGACGCCGGTGACGAACACGCCGGCGGAGTTCACCAGGATGTCGAGCCGGCCGAAGGTCTCATGGGCGGTCCTGACCAGACGTTCGACGTCCTGCGTCCGGGCTTGGTCGGCCTGGACGGCCAGGGCCTGGCGGCCAAGCGCTTTCACCTCGTCGCGCACCTGTTCGGCGCGGCCGGGGGAATTCGAATAGCTGAACACGACGTCCGCGCCATCGCGGGCGAGCCGGCGCACGATTGCGGCGCCGATGCCGCGCGAGCCGCCGGTGACCAATGCGACCTGGCCGGCGAGGGGGAGGGGAGTGGGGATGGTTCCCATGATGGTTCTTTCTTCAGATGCGATCAGCACGTTGCGATGAAGGAACTATCGAGCTTCACGGCGTTCACTGGTAGCCACTTGATGCTTGAATCTGCTTCAAGCAATGCTTGAAATAGCGAGGCCGCTGTGCGAGGCTTGGTGCTGCATCGGTTGCATGGGCAACCATCTGAAAGGAGTGCAATGGAGACTTTGGCCAACCTGGAATCCTTCGTGAGAAGCGCCGAGGCGCGCAGCTTCTCGGGCGCCGCCAGGAGGCTGGGGCTGACGCCCGCGGGCGTGAGCCGGAACGTGGCCCGGCTCGAAACGAACCTGGGCGTTCGCCTCTTCGTGCGCAGCACGCGCAAGCTTTCTCTGACCGAGGCGGGCGAGCGGCTGCTGGATGGTCTGTCCGTTGGCCTGGAAACCATCCAGTCGGCGCTTGCCGCGGTCGGCCACGCGGCGACGGAACCCAGCGGCACGCTTCGCGTCACGATGCCGCCAGGCTTCGGCACCGACTACGTGCTCCCGTTGCTCCCGGGATTCACCAAGCTCTACCCCAAGGTACTGTCGGACTGGCACCTGGACAACCGACGCGTCGACCTCATCTCCGAAGGCTTCGATGTGGCCATCGGCGGTGGATTCGATTTGTCGCCGGGCGTGGTCGCGCGTGAACTGGCGCGAATCCATCTCGTCGCAGTTGCATCACCGGCCTACGTCGGCGGCCGCAGCGAGCCGAAGGATCCGCTGGACCTGCAGGACTGGGACTGGATCGGCATGACGTCGATCCAGCTGGGTCGCGTTCGCAGTCGGCGCCTGCGCAATCGCTCCGGCAGGGAGGTGACCTTCGAAACCAGCCCACGAATGTCGTTCAACGACCCGGAGGCAGTCGCTCGAGCCGTCGCCATGGGGCTCGGGGTCACCCTGATGGCGATGCCGCATGCGGCGCCGCTGCTGCGAACGGGCGTGATCAAGCGGGTGTTGCCCAACTGGTATTGGGACGACGGGGCCATTGCGATGTACTACCCAGGCCAGAAGAAACATCTCCCGGCGAAAACCAGGGCGTTCATCGACTACGTCACCGAGCAATTCAAGCAAAAGCGGCTGGCGGAAATGTTGTCGGCGCATTGAGGCCAAGCCGACCCTTCAGGTCCGCATGGAACGCCGCGGCATCGTCCAACGTCGGCTGCGCGGTGAACACGGCCTCCGCGGTGCGTGCCGCTCGCCATGGCACTCACCAGCACCGCGGGGTCGTTGATCGGCAGCTGGATGGCATCGCGCAGCGCGGCGTCGTACTGCGGCTCGATGTTTTGACGGTGAGGCCGCGGTCCGCTTTCGATGCTGGCCCGCTGCTTCGGCCGGTGGGCCGGGGCATCTGATGGTTCGTTCAACGACAGGTTCAGCCCCGGCAACAGCGCGAGCCATGCTCCGGCGCGGAGGCCACGCGCGTCGCTTGCGATCGAGGTCTACTTTGGCGTCGTGGCCTTGCGGGACGATTTCATGGCGAGCGCGGCGCGGTGTGCATCGACAACCCATTGGCCCAGCGTGTCCGGATCCTCCACGACCTCGCTGGGCGCCTCATAGTAGGCCGTGACCGTGACCGTCTTCGCTGATCCCGCGTAGGTAAAAGGCGCAGCGCCCAAGGCCTCGAAGGTCGAGCGGGTCTTTTTGTCCACGCGCAGGTAGAGCGTGCCCTTGATGACAAACCCGAACTGAACACTGGCTGCCACAAGGCCTGCACCACCGAAGAAGCGAGAAACGCTGATCGGCCCAACCGTTCTGATCCGTCCGGCAATATCAAGCGCCAGGTCGCGGGCCGAAGCAGCGCTCATGCCGGTGATCCCTTGCTCGCGGCATCGAAGAAGCCACTGATCGCCTGAAGGCGACCGTCCTTGGACAGCACTGCGTGACTGGTGCCTGTCTGCAACGGCGTGCCATCGGGCCCTTGCAGCGCCCAATGTGCGAGGGAGCGATCGTGGTGGTGCAGCACAGATTGGATGACAAAGCGTCCACCGGGTACGTTCTGTTGAAAATCATCCATGTAATTGGACAATGCCGAACACCCTTCGACTGTGCCGTTTGGATCGCAGTAGGTAACTTCGTTGCCAAGACACGTGGCAAATTCGGCGGCGCGCGCGTCAGCGCCGAGAGACCAGGTCGCCGCGTATCGTTGCCACAAAGCTTCAGGTGTCATGGGAAATCTCCAGGTTGTCGAATTCGTTGAGGATGAGTCGCTCGAGGCCGGCCTTGTCGCAACCAGCGCGAACCAGGACCAGGATGCCTTGATAGAGCGCGAGGAGCTTCAGCGCTCCTTCCATGGGGTCTGAAGTACCGCGCAGGAAGCCAGCTCGGCGGGCAGCATCAAGCCTCTCGGCAAACGCCGCTGCCAGGATGCGCATGCCCTCGCCGACGCCGGTATGGGGGCCATCCTCGCTGCCGAGTTCTACCGCCGAATTTGTGATGAGACAGCCGTACGACTCGTCATTCGGCTCCTTCAGCAGAGAAAGAAAGAGTTCGCGCAAGCCCTGAAGACTTGCTTCGGCAGGCGCGTGGTGGCTGAGCCGGTGTTGCAGCACGGTGCGGTTGTAGTGTGCAAATGCCGCATTGAAAACACCGGCTTTGTCGCCGAAGCTGTTGTAGAGGCTGCCAGCCTTGAGTCCTGTTGCGGCTTCAAGATCGCGGATCGATACGGCCTGATAGCCCTTGCGTCTAAAGGCATGCATCGCCCTGTCGAGGACGGCGTTTTCGTCGTAGGCGCGAAGGCGTCCCATATACAGCCCATTATTTTTTAGCAATCTTTTTAGTATGGCCGATAAAAAACAGCTGTCAAGCAGTTCAGGAGAAGTGCCGTGGTGTGCGTTGAGCTGGCGCCCGAGGAACGTACCAAGGCCCGAGCGCGCTAGAAATGGATGGCGATGATGGGACTGGAACCTCTGCAAACAGCCTGAGGGTGCCGGATCACGCGCAGGCCTCGCCGATTCGACGTATCTGGCGACGCGATTCATCACCATGCGCCTCATTGGCCCTCATCGAAGGCCGATGGGTGACCTGTTCGGACCTTCCCTGGCGGTGGTCGACGCGAAAGCCCTTGCGCGGAAGGTCGTTCGAACGCCGCGCTTCACTGCCCCTTGCGCAGCACCCGGTCGAGCTCGGCCTGCCCGAGCGGCACAGGCGTGCCGCCGAACTCCCGCCGAAGCTGAAATGTGGCGGCGCCGCCGCGCGGCTCGACCGCGATCGTGGGAAAGCGCAGCAGGCGTGCGGAGTACGCCAGCAGCACCGCGCCGCTGGCAAACGCCTGGCCGTCGATCGCCAGCACGAAGCAACGGTCGGTGATGCCGATGGCACCGCCGAGTTCGTCGAGCTTGCGCGCGTCGAGCGTCCAGCTGGCGCGCGACGCGTCCCACGAGGCGATGTCGTCTTCGGTGATCAGCGGTGCGCGTCCGTCGGCGGGGCTCCACGCGCGCAGCGCCGCCGCGTCGAGCTGGCAGTGTGCCGCGTTGGTCGCGCCGATGGGGCCCGTCAGCCAGAGTGCGAAGCGGGGTGTCTGCACCTGCGCCTGCACCTGCACCTGCGCTTGCGCGCCGTGCGCGGCGAACGCGAGCAGCGCCGGCGCAAGTGAGCGCAGCACGGTGCGAAGTCGCGCGTTCATCGCCGGTCCATCCGGAAGCCGAGCACCTGATCGCCGTCGGCGGACATGCTCAGGATCGGGTTGACGTGCATCGGCGTGTCGAAGTACCAGTGGTAGACGCGCTGCGACGCGTTGGCGCCGCCTTCCTCGCGGCTGGGCGGCCCCAGCAGGCAGACCACCTCGGCCACCGGCTGGCCGGCCTGCAGCGCGCGCCGGTCGAGCAGGGCCTGCACGGCCGCCGCCCAGCGCCGGCCCGCGCCGCCGTAGTCCGGAAACTTCTGCTCGGCGACCTCGGCACGCAGCCGCTCGCGCTGCAGCGGCAGCTCGGCGTCGGGCACTCTCGGGCCGGGGCACTCGGTGGCTGCGGCCGCTGTTGCGGCCGCGCCCAGCACCAGCCCGCCCAGCACCAGCCCGCTCAACGCGAGCACCGCAACGGCACGCACAGGCCTGTGGTTCACCGCGCGCCGTCAGTTGGCGTAGACGAAGTCGACGCGGCGGTTCTTCGCGCGCGCGTCCGCGCTGTCGCCGCTCGCCGCCGGCCGTTCCTCGCCGAAGGACACGGTCTCGATGCGTTGCACCGAGACGCCCTGCAACGCCAGCTGGCGCAGCACGGCCTCGGCGCGCTTCTGGCCGAGCGCCAGGTTGTATTCGCGTCCGCCGCGCTCGTCGGTGTTGCCTTCGAGCCGCAGCGTGACCTCGGCCTTGTCGCGCATGAAGCGCTGGTTGGCCTCGATCACCTTCGCGCCTTCGGCGTCCACGGTGAACTGGTCGAACCCGAAATAGATGGTGCTCGCCGACGGCGCGAACACCGGCCGCTTGGGTTGCGGGCCGGCGCAGCAGGTGGGCTGGCCTTCGTCGCGCCGGGCGTCGCGCTGGGCGTCGGACGCACCGCCGCCGGTAGTCGGCGTGGTGCAGGCGCTGGCGAGCAGGAGCGCGAGCGCGGCGAAGCTGAGTCGGGTGGTTTGTTGCACGGTCATGGGAGGTTCAGGGTGGGGGTTTGCGCGCAGCGAGTGGAAATGCGATGCGCTGGGGTTCGTGCACGAACATCTCGGTGCGGTCGAACACGTCGGGGTAGCGGCCGAGGTCGGCCAGGCGCTGCCAGTTGCGACCGCCCCAGAGCCACAGCGTCTGGTCGTTCTTGATGCCGGCGCTGCCGTAGTCCTGCACCGCGATGCGCTTGAAGTCGCCGCCCATCGGCGCGGGCATGAGGTGGCGTTCGCCCTGGGTGCGCCAGCCCCATTCGAGCACGGTGCCGTCGCGCTGCAGGCCGAGGGCGTGCGAGTTGTCGGTGACCACGTTCACGAATCCGTCGCCGATCTTCACCGGCGTGTTGCTGCGGTCTTCTTCCACGCCGCGGCCGAAGCCGTGGCGGCTGCTGCCCCAGGCCATGAGTTCGCCCGCGGCCGTGACCGCGACCGAATAGCCCGCGCCAACCGACACCTCGGCATAGCCAGGCCCCACGCGCAGCGGCACGTCGGACCCGGGCGCGGTGGGCTCGCCCACGCCGAGCTGCCCGACCCGGTTGTTGCCCCAGGTCCACAGCGAGCCGTCGTCGCGGATCGCCGCCGCGTGGTTGTAGCCGGCGCTGATGCGGCGATAGCCGTCGCCGATCTTCACGGGCAGCGCGCGCGCCTGCCGGGTGCCGTCGCCGAGCTGGCCGGACGCGTTGTTGCCCCAGGCCCAGAGGCTGCCGTCGGTCTTGATCGCGAGCGTGAAGTCTTCGCCCAGCGACACGCGCGCAAAGCCCTTGCCGATGCGCGCCGGGCGATGCTGCGCGCCGAGGAGCTCGGCATTGCCGTTGCCGATGAGCCCCTGGCCCCACGCCCAGAGTTCGCCGTCGGGCGTGAGGGCCGCCGCGCGCTTGGGCCCGCAGGCAACGGACGCAAAGCCGCTGGCGATGCGGGTTGCCGCAAAGTGCGAGAAGACGCCGCTGGTGCCCGCCAGGAAGTCGAGTTCGTTGTCGTCGCCCAGGCCGAGCTGGCCGTCCGAATTGCCGAGGCTGCCGCCCCAGCTCCACAGCGTGCCGCGGTCGTCGAGCACCAGCGCGAAGTCGGCGCCCAGGCAGACGTCGACCGGTTTGCCGGTGGGGTCCGGCGTGGCCTTGGCTGGTGCCGTCCTGGTCTTGGTTTGGGCCCATGCATTGCCGCCTGGCGCACCCAGCAGCAGCGACACCAGCCACAGGCTCGCGGCCACGGCGCGCCGGCCTTGCCGGGGGAGTGTGATCATGTTCAGCATGTGACAGCGGGGCCATCGCTTGGGGAACGCGCGGCGGCGGGCGGGCGCTCCCGCGGGGTCACCGCCTCGACCTTGAAGTTCATGGTGAAGACGTCGGCCTTGCCTTTGCTTTTTCGCGGCACAAGGCGCAGCGTGGCCTCGCCGGGACGCAGCGCGCCGATGCGCAACGACGGCGTGGGGATCAGCGCGGCGCGGTCGGCCCCCGGCAGCACGAGCATGATCGACAGCGCGCGCGGCGATTGGAGCACGGCCGAGAACTCTTCCTCGGTCAGCACGCGCAGCACGCCCTGGCGGCTTTCGCTCAGTTCGACCTGCCAGTCGTCGGGCGTGCCGGAGGGCAGGGCGAGGCTGACCAGGTCGCGCTGGTCGAGCGTGCGCGAGGCCGGCGTCTCGGTCCAGGGGTTCTTCGCCGCCAGCGCGATGTAGTGGTGGCGATCGACCGGCGGGCCGTTCATCACGCAGGCGCCGGCGGACTGCAACAGGGCGAGCGCCAGACCTGCGCTGGCCAGCCACGGCTGCAAGCGTGTGGCGAGGGGTTTTCTTCTTTTCATGGTGGCGTACGTGGCCTGTATGGCCTGTGTTCGAGGTCGGTGGAATGTCATGGTGCGCGCGGCACCGCGGGCAGCACGGCCTTGGCGGCGCCCATCAGCGCAAGCAATATCAGCGGCCATTCAGTCCAGGCATGAAGGCCCGCCGCAATGGCGTACAGGCCCTTCGCCTGTGCGAAGTCGAGCCAGAAGCCCAGCAGGATCGCCGCGCATGCGGCCAGTGCCGCCGTGCGCCACGGCAACCCTTTCCATGCCGGCCCCAAGGCCCGGGGCACCAGGTACAGCACTGCCAGGTAGTGAAGGCATTGCGCCCAGACCAGCGCCGGCAGCAAGGCCGCACCGAAGGCGGCCGAGCCGGTGTTGGAGGCCCAGCCCAGTTCGGCGGGCCGCCACGCGGTGGCCGGCGCGCCCGTGCCGAACAGCCAGAGCAGCAGAAATAGCGCCAGCGGCGCCGCAAACACCAGCCCCAGCACCGCGCGCGCCGGCCAGGCGCCGATGCGGGCCGCAGCGGGCACCAGCCCGATGGGCGTGAAGTTGTGCGCGATGGTCAGCGCCGCCAGCACGCCCATCACATGCACGGTATCGGCCACCGCCACGAGCAAGGCCGCCAGCCCGGTGGCCGCCGGCACCAGCAGCCAGCGCCGTCGGGGGCCGGCGCCTTGCAGCAGCGTGAGGGCGCACAGCAGTGCCAGCGCCAGCGTGGTGGCGTCGCACAGGGCGGCGGTCTCGGCGTCGATGCGGTCCAGCCACAGCATGGTGCGCGCGCAGGCCTGCAGCGCGAGCGTCCCGCCCAGGCACAGCCAGAAGGCGCGGGGCAGCACCGGCGCCCAGGTTTTGCGCACCCATGCCATTTCCCACAGCACGTGCGGCAGGCCGAACACCGCCAGCGCCACGACGTACAGGCCCGCGGGTTGCCACAGCGCCAGCGCGCCAAGGCCGAGCGCCGCGGGGGCCCAGCCGTGCGCGGCCAGCTGCGACTTCACCACAGGACCCATCCCACGCAGACCGACGCCGCGTTGGCGAGCAAGGACAGCAGCAGCGCCATGCCGAACGAGCCGCCCAGCAACCAGCGCAGGCACACCGCCTCCGCCAGCACCACGGCCGACTCGACCAGCCACAGCCCCGCCACGTAGTCGTGCGTGCCGTAGTTGCCGATGGCCCGATAGGCCAGCGGGTGGGTGAGGCAGCTGGGCACGAAAGCCGCGGCGATCCGGCGAAGGGGCGCCAGCTCGTGAAAGTGGGTGAGCCTTCGGCGTGCCGTCGCCAGCAGCACGATGGGCGCCTCGACCGCCAGCGTGAGGGCCAGTGCCAGCAACTGGCCGCCGGCCATCACTGGAACAGCTTGCGCCATGCACCGACCGGCGTGAGCACGGCGGGCACGGGGTCGGTCTCCGGCCGGCACAGCACCACCGGCCGCGTCAGCTGCTGGCGCCCGCGGCGGTAGATGCTCGAGGTCTCGATCTCGCTCTTGCAAATGCCGTTCGACGGCACGACGGCGTCGCCGACCCGCACCTGCGCCACGCAGCTGTCGCCGGGCGCCTGGCCCTTGCAGAAGCGGTCGCTCACGGGCGCGGGCGTCTCGCACACCAGGCCCATGGCGGCCAGCGTGCGCCGGCCGTCGGGCTCGCGCAGGATGTCGGCGCACATGTAGCTGTCGGCCTGGTAGGGCTGCGAGGCCATCTGGCGATCGATCTGCGGCGGGTTGTCCGGCGTGCAGCGCAGGTCGATGAAGCGGTACTCGTTGCGGTTGATGCCGCGCTCGCACTTGCCGGGGCCGCCGCCTTCGAACGCGGTGCCGGGAACCGTGCAGGCGTTGCCGACGCCCTGGCCCTCGCACGGCGCGTCGGTGCGGTCGAACGCGCCGGGGTTGCTCTGGAACCGTTCGGACAGCCTGGCGGCCTGTGGCGGCAGCACGTCGGCGGCCGCGAAGCCGGTGGCAAGGACGGCGGCGAGGCAAAAAGCCATGGCCGGCCCGATCCGCCGGCGCCTGGCGGCACTTGCACGAAGAACCACGGTTTGCGGGGATGGATTCAAGCAGCGATCTATTCAGGCAAATGGTTGTCGGGGTGCCGCGCCGCGCGCCAAGGGCCGGAAACAGGGCCGGGCCGGCGGCGTGGCTGGGCATTCTCCCTGCGGCGGGGCCGCAAGCACCTCCTATGAATTGGGGATGCGGAAATCCGATCCTTACCTCGATAGTTCTCCTTGGCGGTTGCGGGTTTTTCAAACGCCGTCCGGCGTTTCCGGCAACCGGCGTCGGTAGTTTTTCCACCAGGAGTTTTTCAGATGATCGATTTGGACGCATGCATCGACGACGAAATGAAGTTGATCGAGGAAATCGACGACAAGGTCGAGTTCGCCCTGCATGACAAGGTGATGGAGACCGTCTTCAAGCCTTTCATGGGAAGCAAGGAACTGGTCTGCGCCCAGCAGTCGCGCTACAACCATTGCAAGTGAGGCGTGCGGGCCGCCAGCCGGCGCCCTTCACCGCCTCAGCGCGACAGAACGCCACGACACGTGGCGTTTTTTTGTGGGAGCTTCCTTCTTGAGCGACACCTTCGCGGCCCCGCCCACCGTGCTGCGGGGCACGGCGCTGGGCGCCATCTTCTCCGCGGTCGCGCTGCGCCGGGGCATCGCGGTGGCTTGCACGGCGCTGCTGGTGCTCGAAAAGCTCGTCGCCGTGCTGCTGCCGTTGATCTTCGTGAAGCTGCTGGCGCAAGGAGCGCAGGGCGCGCAGGGTGAGCTCGCGCCGTCGATGCTGCTGCTCGCGCTGTTCTGCGCCGCCGGCGTGGCGGTGGTCTGCCTGAGCGAGTACCGCGAGGTCCGCTTCCTGTCGATCCTGCAGAACGCCCAGAAAGCGCTGGTGCAGCAGGCGCTTGCCGCCTTCCACCGCAAGCCGCAGGCCTTCTTCGCGGCGCATGCCTCGCCGGAGCTCACCCGCGCGGTCAACCGCGCGGCCTGGAGCGTGGACGCGATCTTTTCGATCGGTTTCTTCAACATCCTGCCGACCGTGCTGCAGGTGCTGTTCGCCTGCGGCGTGCTGTGGGTGCACCTGTCGGCGCTGCACGCCGCGCTGCTGCTGCTGATGGTGGGCCTGCTGGTCAGCATGACCTACCGGTCGGTGAACACCCAGCAGGCCCTCTACCGCGAGCGCATCCGCGAAGACAACAGGATCAACGCCGTGCTGGCCGACAGCCTGGTCAACGCCGAGACCGTCAGGGCCTTCGGCGGCATCGGCTTCGAGCTGGAGCGACTGTCGGCGCGCCAGGCGCGGCTGGACGTGGCCTGGCGGCGCCAGCAGACCCAGCTGAGCGCCGGCAAGTGCGCGCAGGCCTCGCTGATCCAGCTGAGCCAGTTCGTGCTGCTGGGCGCGACGGTGCTGGCCTCGACCGGCACGGGCATCGGCACCGCCGAGCTCGGCGTCGGCCTCGTGATGGTCAGCATGTACGTCGCGCAGGTGTTCGGTCCGCTGGAGTCGGTGGGGCTGCTGTACAGCAGCTTCACCCATGCCTTCATCGACCTGCGCGAGCTCGACGCGCTGACGCGCGACGCGCCGCCGGCGCCCGAGGCCAAGGCTGCCGCCGACGCGCCGGACGCGCCGGAAGCGCCAGAAGCGCCAGAGGCGCCTGCCCCCGCGCCGCTGCAGGCCCAGTGCGTCTCGGTCGCCGTCGACGGCAAGACCCTGCTGGACGCGGTGAGCCTGCGGTTGCCGGCCCGGGGCAAGATCGCGCTGGTGGGTCCCACCGGCTCCGGCAAGACCACCCTGGCGCGGGCATTGACCGGCATGGGCCCGCTCAGCGCGGGCCGGCTGCTGCTGAACGACGTGCCGGCCACGCCCGAAACGATGCTGCGCCACGCGCTCTACGTGTCGCAGACCACCGGCCTGTTCGACGACACGCTCGAATACAACATCGGCTACGGCAACCGCGAGGTGCAGGCCGCCCAGCTCGGCGCGGCCGTCGAGCGGGCGCAGCTTGCCTCCATGCTGAAGGAGCGCGAGGCGGGGCTGGCGTCGCCGTGTGGCGAACTGGGCGCGCGGCTGTCGGGCGGAGAGCGCCAGCGCATCGCCGTGGCGCGCGCGTTGCTCAACGCACGGCCGGTGATGGTGTTCGACGAGATCACCGCACAGCTCGACGCCGTCACCGAGACGGCCATCTTCGCGGCGCTCGACCGGCTCGCGCAGGACGCGCTGGTGGTGCACGTCACCCACCATCTCGAGATGGTCGCGGACGCCGAGCGCATCTTCTGCTTTGCCGGCGGGCGCCTGGCCGAGCAAGGCACGCACGACGAACTCATGCGCAACCGCGGCGGTTACGCCGCGCTGTGGGACGCGCGCATGCAGGCGCTGGGCGTGCGGCCCCTGCTCGGCAAGGCGGCCTGAGATGGACGCGCAACGGTTTCTCGAACTGTTCGCGCCGCGTGCCGCCACGCTGGACGAGCACCTCGGCGCGCCCTGGCTCGCGGCCCACGACGGCACGGGCGCGCAGGCCGTGGCCGAGCGCCGCATCGCCCGCTGGCAGCAGGCCTGCAACCGCTTCGAGCCCGAGGGCTTCGCCAAGCGCGTGCACTGGAAGTTTCCCTCGGGCGCACCCGCGCTCGCGCAGCGGCTGGGGCCCAAGACACTGGTGTCGCCGCAAGGCGTGCCGGCGTGGATGGCGCAGGCCTGGCACTTCGTGTCGGAACTCTGCGCGCAGCCGCCGCGCGATGTGGAGGTGGCGCGCGAGCCGATGCCGTTCGAAGACCTGTTCACCGGCTTCGCCGCGCGCGAGTCGCACCGGCTGCGCGAAACGCTCAGCGCCGCGCAGGCCGGCTGCTTTGCCAACGGGTGCTTCCGCGCACTCGAGCGTCAGCTGGTCGTCGACCTGGCGGAGGTCTTCGGCTACGCGCTGGAGCACGAGTTCTCGCTGTTCCGGGTGAACCACCCGCAGCGCGAGGCCAGTGGCGGGCCCGAGCGGCTGTACCGCGAGTTCATCGCGCGGCTGCGCGCGGGCGAGCTCTTTGCCTTCGCCATCAAGTACGCGGCATTGACCCGGCTCGCCTGCCAGGCGCGCAGCCAGTGGCGCGACCATGCCGCCAAGCTGCTGACGCGCTTCGCGCAGGACCGCGAGGCACTGGCCGGCTGGCTGGGCGTGGCGCCGCAGGGGTTGCGCGTGGAGGCGCTGCACTGCGCCCTGTCGGACCGCCACCAGGGCGGCCAGAGCGTGGTCCGGCTGCAGCTGTCGCAGGGCGGCGCCATCTACTACAAGTGCCGCGCCATGGCGCTCGAACACGCGATGGGCGAGCTGCTCGAGCACGTGTCGGGCCCGGCCGGCGCTGACGTGCCCGGGTTGGCCGCCTTGCTGCCGCGCGTGCTGCCGCGCGGCGACCACGGCTGGGCACAGGGCGTCACTGCCGCCGCGCCCGAGCTGTCGCGCTACTACGCCGCGGCCGGCGGCGGCCTGGCCGCGTCGTGGGTGCTGGGCGCCACCGACCTGCATGACGAGAACGTCCTCATGGCCGCGGCGGGGCCCGCCATCGTCGATGCGGAAATGTTCGCCTCGCCCAAGCCGCGGCGCTTCGGCGGGTCGGCCGTGTCCGACCTCAACGTGGCCGAGCTCGACACCGTGCTGCGCTGCGGCCTGCTGCCGCATTGGCAGACCTTCGGCGACGGGCGCCGGCTGCAGGTCAACGGGCTCGGCGGCACCCGCGTCGCGGCCCTGGGCGTGAAGGCGGTGGCCTGGGAACACGTCAACACCGACCGCATGGCGCGCCGCATGCTGGAGGTGGAGGCGCACGACATCCCGGTGACGGATGTGCCCGCCCACGAACCGGCCGACTTCGAGGCCGAGATCATCGCGGGCTTCGAGCAAGGCTGCGCGGCGCTGGCGCGCGCGCTCGGTGGCGAGGGCGCCTGGCCTCGTTGGCGCGAGCGGCTCTCCAGGCTTCCCGTGCGCTTTCTGTTTCGCGACACGCGCGTCTACGCCATGTTGAGGCAGCGCTTGCTGGACCCGCGCCATGCGCAGCATGTGCTGGACTTCGAGCTGGAGATCGAGCAGCTGGTTTCCACGCTGGTGATCGACGACGCTTTTCCGCAGCTGCAGGCGCTGTTCGAGGCGGAGAAGAAGGCCATCCTGCAAGGCGACGTGCCGTACTTTCTGGCCCGCACCGACAGCGTCCACTGGCAGCCCGGCGCGGACACCGGCGATGCGCAGGGCGCGCTCGCGCTGTTCTCGGTGTCCGGCGTGGACGTCATTGCGCAGAACATCGCGGGCCTCACGAGCGAGCGGCTGGCGTTCCAGGCGTCGCTCATCCGCGCGACGCTGTTCGCGTCGCGTCCTCCGGGTGGGCCGGACAACCCTGCGGGCGAGGCTCGCGGCATGGCCGCGCCGGCCGTGCACGGCACGGGCGGCACCGACCCGATGGCCGCGGCGCAGCGCATCGGCGAACAGCTGCTGGCATCGGCCATCCGGGGGCGCACCGGCAGCATCGACGACCTGAGCTGGATCGCGCCGCAGATGGCCGGGCGCGACGGTTGCATGAACGTGCGCTCGCTGGGCTGCAGCCTGTACGACGGCCGCGCCGGCGTGGGGCTCTTTCTTGCCGCGCTGGCCAGGTACGGCGCGCAGCCGCGCTTCGAGGCGGCGGCCCGCGCCGTGTTCGAGCCCATCCTGCAAGGCACCTACCTGGCGCGCCGCACCGAGGACCTCGATGGCGTGCGCGGCGGGCAGGTGGGCCGAGCCTCGCTGCTGTACGGCCTGCACGCCGCGGGCGTGCTGCTGCGCGAGCCGCGCTGGGTCGAAGTGGCGCGGCGCGAGGCCCGCCGTTGCAGCGCCGCCGACATCGCGGAGAACCCCTGCGCGGATTGGATCAGCGGCCTTTCGGGCGAGCTGGCGGCGCTGCGGTCGGTGCTGGGCGCGCTGCCCCGCGACCGGCTCGATGCGGGCCTGCTGCGCCTGGTCGAACTGCGCCGCGACGCCGGCGCACCGGGCGGCGGCTGGTGGCCCGCGCCAGACATGCCCGAAGGCCTCGCGGGCGCGGGCCATGGCGTGGCCGGCATCGTGCAGGCCCTGGTCCGGCTCTACCCGGGCAACGAGGCGGCCGGCGCCTGCCTGGACGCCGCGCTGCGGTCGTTGCACGCGCGCTGGCAGCCGCGGCGCGCGGGGTGGTTGCCCTCGGCCGGCAACGAGGCCGGTGGCGCGCTGCCCGACACCTGGGCCCATGGCAGCGTCGGCATCGTCATGATGACGCAGGGCATCGACGCCGGCCGCGAAGCACACCGTGTGCAGGGCCGCAGCGAGGCGCTCGCACGGCTGCGCACCGCGCCGTTGTCCGACTGGGACACGTTGGCCACCGGCAACTGCGGCGCCATCGACATGTTCCTCTCCCTGGGCGAGCACGACCTGGCGCTGCAACGCGCCCACGCCATGCTGGCGCGCGCCGGTGCCGACGGCGACTTCCACATTCCAGGCCACCGCCTGCTGCGCCCCGGCCTGTGCGACGGCCTGGCCGGCGTGGGCTATACCCTGTTGCGGCTGCTTCACCCCGAGGCCTTGCCGTGCGTTCTTCTGCTGGAGCCGATCGATGAGGGCCTTTGACCCGCAAGCGCTGCTGGTGTCCATCCACATTCCCAAGTGCGCGGGAACCTCGTTCATCGGCTGGCTGCGCGCGGCCTTCGACGGCCGGCTGCACCTGCACTATCCCGACCTCGCGCCGCCCGAAAAACTCTCGCACCGTGCCGGGTGGTGCGTGCACGGGCACTTTTTCCACCATGCCTGGCCCATCGGCGCGAACGACTACTACCCCGATGCGCGCCAGTACATCACCGTGCTGCGCGACCCGCTGCAGATGGTGATCTCGAGCTACTTCTTCATGGCGCACAAGGGCGAGAGGCTCGCGCCCACGCTGCAGGCCTACCTCGACGAAGTGCTCACGCAGTGGCCGCGGCTCACGCAGTTCGCCGGCATGCCCGCCGCGCCCGACGCCGACGACACCTGGGGCTGGATGAACGAACGCTTCGTCTGGGTCGGCGTGGTGGAAGCGCTCGACATCTGCCTGCCGGTGCTGGCCGGCCGGCTGGGCGTGCGGGCCGCGCCCATGCCCCTGGAGAACACCGCGCCGCGCGACCAGGTGCTGGCCGACCCACGTGGCTGGGAGGCGCGCTTTCGCGACAAGTTCGCGTGGGAGTACGGGCTCTACGACAAGGCGCTGGCGGGCGCTCGCTCGGCATGCTGAGCGCCGACGCCGCGCAGGCCGTGCCCGACATGCACGATGTGCACGATGTGCACGATGTGCACGATGTGCACGACGTGCCCCCGATGCCGCAGGCCCGCATGCTGCAAGCGCTGCGCAGCGACGGCGTGCTGGTGTTCGAAGGCCTGCTGGCGCATCGCATCGCATCGGCGGCCGACGAGCACCGACGCGTCACCGCCGGCCACTTCGCCGGCATCCGGGTCTCGATGGAACTCGACGGCGAGAAGATCTTCGTGCTCGGCGACGACCTGCTGCGCGCCCAGGGCCTGCGGCACTTGGCCGACATGCTCGCTGCGCCCTGGTTCGTGGCGCTCGCCAACGACTACCTGGGCACCGCCGAGCCGGCGCCGCACGTGTATTCGATCGCGCTCGACGGCGCCAAGCAAGCGGCGGACGGCCCCGGCAACCACCACCTGCACTGGGACCCGACACTGTCGCTGCGCATGATGGTCTACGTGGGCGACACGGACCGGCGCAACGGCGCGCTCGAGGTCATCGCGGGAACCCACCTGCTCAACCACCGGCGCCGGCTCGACGAGTGGGCCGGCGGCATCGCGTACCAGCCGCGCCCGGTCTGCGCGGGCCGCCTGGAAGACACCGAGGTCGTCGAGGGGCGCGCGGGCACGGTGATCGTCTTCGACACCTCGGTCAGCCATCGCCGCGGGCTGGTGGCGCCCGGGCACACGCGCCGCGTGGCCTTCGCCCACATGCATTCGGCGCTGGCGGCCGCGCAGATGGCGGGCATGCCCCACGCCCAGGCCGCCGACCACTTGCTGTGGCCGCACGCCACCGCCTTGCCATGAAGCGCGAGCCGTTGTGTCCTGCCTTCGACCTGGACAAGGCCGCGCGCGCCGGCCTGCTGGGGCAGCGGCCGGCCGTGCTGTGGTTCACGGGGCTGTCAGGTTCGGGCAAGAGCACCATCGCCAACGCGGTGTGCAACGAACTGCACGCGCGCGGCAAGCACACCTACCTGCTCGACGGCGACATCGTGCGCTCAGGCCTGTGCCGCGACCTCGGCTTCTCGGCGGCGCAGCGGGTGGAAAACATCCGCCGCGCCGCCGAGGTCGCCCGGTTGATGGTGGACGCCGGCCTCGTGACGCTCACCGCCTTCATCTCGCCGTTCCGCTCGGAGCGCGAGATGGCCCGGCGGCTGTTCGCGCCCGGCGAATTCCTGGAGGTGTTCGTCGACGTGCCGCTGGCCGTGGCCGAGCAGCGCGACCCCAAGGGCCTTTACCGCAAGGCGCGGCGCGCAGAACTGCCGGATTTCACCGGCATCGACTCGCCCTACGAGGCGCCCGCGAGTCCCGACCTGCGGCTTGATGCGGCGGGCCGGAGCGTGGCGTTCAACGTGGGTCGAATCATCGACGCGATGGAGGTGGCGGGGCTGTTGTCGCCGCCGGACGGGCCGCGGCGTCCCTGACGCCGCGTCAGGGCTTGGCGCGTTCGCGCTGTGCGCGCTCGGCCGCCTCGCGCATCGCCTGGGTCCGCGGGTTGTGCCGGTCGTGTGATGCACGCACCTCGGCGTAGCAACGGTCGCGCGCACGCCGGCTTTCCGGCCAGCACGGCGTGCCTTGGGCGCCGGGGCTGGCGTCGAGGCACGACTGCAGCGTGCGCGCGGCAAGCGCGTGGCATGGCAGGTATTCGTTGGACGTGGGGGAGGCGAGGGCGCTCGCGCAGACGACAGCAGCAACAACTGCCGTTGTCGGCATGCGCCAATGGCTGGAATGAATACGACGCACGGTGGGTCTCCCTCGGTGTGCTGCCGATGGTAGCCAGCCGCGCCGGCTGGCGAACCCCATGAAAGCAGGAGGCGTGCGATCGAACGATCGCCACTGACGGCTTGCCGTCAGCGCTCAATGAACAACGCCCTTGCGCGTGGTTGATCGAGCGCTTGCAGGAAGTCTGTTGGCGGCAGAACGCAAGCCCCTGCAGCAAGCCTCCGATTTACTTGTTTTCGGGTATGGCTCCACTGGAAACCAAACGATACGCTCGCCCGCGTCCGGATTGCTCGCCGTCCTCCTTTTCTCGTTCTTCATCACAGGAAACCCCATGCTCATTCAGGCCGATGCCAGCGGCGCCCCACCCAAAGTCACCGGAGGGCGGCGGCGGTTGCGGCGCACGCTCCGGTGCTTGTCCGCCATCGCCCTGCTCGCTGCGGGCAGCGCCTTTGCCGATGGCTTCGCTGGCGGAACGAGCGGAAGCGCGGGGGTGCCGTCCCTAGGGGGCACGGGCAATGCTGGTGGCGCCGCGGCGACCGTCACCGCCGATGGCGCGACCGCGGTGGGCGCCGGCGGCAATGGCGGCACCGGCGACGCTGGCGGAACCGGCGGCGTGGGCGGCGCTGGCGCCAGCGCCACAGCGAGCGGCGCAACCGCCATCGGCGGTGGTGGAACCGCCGCCCAGGGAATTGCCGGCGGCACCGGAGGCACAGGCGGCAGCGGAGCCAGCGCCTCGGCCAGCGGTGCCGTCGCCGTCGGCGCGGGCGCCAGCGGTAGCGACGGCTGCTGCGGCTTCGGTGGCCAGGCCGGCGGCAGCGGCGCCCAGGCGTCGGGCACCTCGGCCATCGCCATCGGCAGCGCCTCGGGCACCACTCGGGGCGCGGTGGCGTCGGGCAACGGCAGCACCGCGATCGGCGGCGCGTACAACGGATCGGCCGGCGCATCGGCGCTGGCCACGGGCGGCGTGGCCGTTGGCTCCGGCAGCCAGGTCGCGAGCGGCGCGACCAACAGCGTGGCCATTGGCGCCAACGCGGTCGCAACGGCGGCGAACACCGTTTCCTTCGGCTCGGCGGGCCAGACGCGCATGCTCGTCAACGTCAGCGCAGGCGCGGTGAACGCCACCAGCACCGATGCCGTCAACGGCAGCCAGCTCTACACGGTGCAGCAGACGTCCAACACGGCCCTGGGCGTTGCGCAGAACTCGGCGCAGTACGGCGTGGGCGGCACCTCGCTGCAGCTCAACGCCAACGGCGGCGCGGGCACCACCATCAGCAACGTGGCCGCCGGACAGGCAAGCACCGACGCGGCCAACGTCGGCCAGGTACAGCAGGCACAGCAGACGGCCGTCACCACCGCGAACAACTTCACCGTGCAGCAGGTCAACGCGCTGCAGGCGCTGATGAACCAGGCCCTGTCCAGTGGCGTGTGCGCGGTGAACGCGGGCGGCTCCGTGGCGTGCGGCCCGGGCGCTGGCGCGAGCGGCGCGGGCAGCACCTCGATGGGCACCAATGCACAGGCCAACGCAGACAACACCGTGGCCGTGGGTAACGGCGCGCGGGCCGATCACGCGGGCTCGGTCGCCATCGGCGCGGGCGCGAAGGCGCTGGCCGATCCCACCACCGCCGTAGGCAACAACGCCATCGCCAGCGGCAACAACGCCGTCGCGCTGGGCGCCAACACGCTGGCCAGCGGCAACAACGCGGTGGCGCTGGGCCAGGGCTCGGTGGCCGATCGCGACAACACCGTGTCGGTGGGCAATGCCGTCACCAACCAGTTGCGCGGCATCACGAATGTTGCCCCCGGCGTGCTGGGCACTGACGCCGTCAACGTCAACCAGCTGCAGCAGGCCGTGGCCAACGCGACCAGCCAGGCCAATGCTTTTGCCGCACAGGGCGTCGCGGCGGCGCTGGCCATGCCGTCGATGCCGATGCTGCCAACAGGCAGGAAGTGGGTGGGCGCGGCCGTCGGCAACTACGCGGGCGCGTCTGGCGTGGGCATCGCCTTCGGCTATCAGGTCAACGACAACCTGAACCTGGGAGCAGGACTGTCGACGGCGACGAGCAGCGGGAACGGGAGCCGGGTGGCGGCGCGGGTTCAGGCGGGGTATGCGTGGTGAGGGGGGAAGCCTCGGCCTCGGCACCCTTGCTGCGGAACCCATGGGCGGCGCGCCCCCTGCAGCCCGAGTTCGATCACGCACGCTGCAGCGGTCCTTCGTGCAGGCGCCCGCTCTTCACTGCGCCGCTTTTTCCCGTGGCCGCGCGGATCTTGAAAATCGTCGATGCATCGGTCGTGGCTCCGCCCGGTTTGCTGGCGGCAGGTTCCCGACTGCGCGCTCCTCGCCGTAAAGGCGTTGAGCACGCAGGCGCGTGCGGCGGATGACGGTAAGCGCTCAATGAACCACGCCCTCGCGCGCGGTGTCGGAGCCAATGCGCGCAGGGAGGCCTGCGCGCCGCCGAGCCCGATGTTCCAGGGCAGCAGCAGTGCCTCGTCGTCGTCGACGGTCTGCGCCAGCGGCAGCTTCTTGAACGAGGCGACCCGGTACCGATAGGGTTCGACGTTGTTGGCCTTGGCTGTCTCGATCAGCGAGTACAGGTTGGCGCTGGCATTCGCGCCGCCCACGGTATCAGCGAACAACCAACCGGAGCGTCAAGACGAAATGCCCGACTGTTTGCGTACTTCGGGCATCGCCGACGAGTGGTGATGCGCGATCAGCCACTGGCCATTCACCCATTCGTAGACATAGGTGTAGCGCGCGTGCACCGTGCCGCCGTCCTTGAAGCGGAAGGTGTAGGTGCCAACGTCCTGTGCCACGTTGCAGCCGATCTTGATGATGCGCTGGTCGATCTTTCCCTGCGGCTTGCTCTTGAGAAACTTGACGAAGTACTCGCGAATCTCGGCCGGGTTGGTGCGGGGCTTGTTCGACACGGTCGGCAGCAGAACGCCGTCGGGCGCGTAGTTGGCGACCACCTTGTCGGGGTCCAACGTGCGCAGCGAACTGTTCCAGCGGTCGAAGAGCGCGCTGACCTGCGCTGCATCGGTCTGTGCGCAAGCGACGGCGCCAGACCCCTGGGCCAACGCCCCGGCGGCAAGAGTGAGGGAGAGAACGCCGAGGGCGGCGCTGAGGACGAGACTTTTCTTCACGGAGACTCCTTGTTATGAAAGTAGTTGAAGCACCGGTGCCGGCCGGAGCTGCACCGCATTCGCGAAGCAGGAATCAAGTCTCTGGCGCACGGGCGAACACTACGCCTTCCGGGCGATGAACGCCAGTTGAAGTTCAAAAGATAACCCGCTCAAAGCGGGTTGAGGCGGCGACTTCGTTTTCCTCGTCGTCGGACTTCGACGCGCTGGGACCCCTCTACTTGTTTTCGGGAATGGCTTCGGAAATCGGCCTCGACAGCCTCCAGGCTCGCCGCAAAACGTTTCCCCGCCGAGCTTCTCGATGTCCCTCTTTCCCTCTTTCCCGCTTCTTCGCGCGGCGCGTCGTCACCGGCCGTCCCCTCACTGCGATCCCGCGTGCATCGCGCCGGCTACGTCTTCGCTCTAACCGTCGCACTTGCGCTTGGTGCGTGCAGCGGAGGGGGCGGCGGTGACTCTTGCTTCTTCCCCAGTTTCCCCGCATCTCCTGCGCCCTCATCCGTACCGACTGCCGAGACCTCGCCGCCTGCTGAAGCCTCACCGCCTCTGACGGCACCCACTTATTCTGTGACCGGCACGGTCGGTGGCCTCCTGGGGACGGGCTTGGTATTGCAAAACAACGCCGGCGACGATCTGCCCATCGCTGCCGATGGCCGCTTCAGCTTTGCGACGCCGCTTGCGGCTGGCGCGAGCGATGCGGTTTCGATCAAATCCCAGTCGAAGATCCTGACGCGCGTGTGCGCCCTCAACAATGCCAGCGAAACGATCGCGACGGCAGAGGTGAGCGATGTGCATGTCTTGCGAGGAAGTAGGCCGGCCAGATGATGCACCGACCAGTGCGTCCGTTCACATCGGGAAGCGAACTGACAACTGGCTAATCAAAGGACTGTGCGCAGCGCGAAGCGTGCCGGGACCAAAGGCACTTCTTTCTGTAGAAGTTCTCGTTGGGGGCATACCTCTTGGCGAAACGCAGCCATGTCGGGCCTTTGCGCACCGATCTCGCGTGTGCGAAGAACACGAATGACGCGGCGCTTGTGCATGAGTTGGGCGATCTCCTTGCATACCCCATCGTTTCGCCTGGCGGTGTCACATTCAAAGACGTCATTGAGCTCACGTAGCCGTTCCGGGTTTGCGATAACCGATTTGATGGAGGCGGTTGGGGCTGGCTGTCCACATGCGGTCAATAAGCAGACGATTGCAAGTTGAGACAGCAACAAATTTTGATTGCCTTTGCGTTGCTTCGGGTCTGCTGGGTGATGCAGGTCCCTGTCCGGGTTCGGTGGCTCGTTGTGTGCATGCCTCGCCGAGAGTTGGTGCGCTTCTATACTCGGCTCTAACAGGTCTTTCGTGCGTATGAACATCGTCCTCAATCATCTGAATGTGATTGATTGATGGTGCGACGCACGTGTTCACAGTCGGTCGCGAGTCGATGGAGAATCGATGGATCGAACGAACATTCGCCATGGCGGCGCAAAACTGTTTCTTTTCGGCTCCATCCTGCGTCGCTGTATGAACGCGGGGATTGTTCAAGATGATGGCGTTGCTGTCGATAGCGATACCATCAAGGCCGATGCTCGCAGAGCGCGCCGCTTGCACTTCTCCGGCTCTCGCCATGGCGTCAAGGTACCCAGCACAGGCGTTGCGCGAGCGGTGAAGGAGCCGGCCAGTCGGGCAGAGGATCTGAGAGTCGGCCGCGACCGATGCCCGGGCTCGTTGCACGCACTCAGCAGCCGTGCTGCTGCCCAGACTTCACGGGCGTACGCGACGGGTCAAGCCGACTCGAGGGCGTTGCGAGTTGGACGATCGGGGAGCAGATCATGCGAGACCTGGATAGTCTTGCATACCATCTCTGTCTTCTCACTGCGAGTGAGCAGGCCAACTGAGCTCGAAGATCGAACCCCCTTGGGGAGAGCGGCGGCATGCTGCTTCTCCTGCGTGCGACTGCGCGATTGCCCGCACGACTGCAAGTCCCAATCCGCTTCCCGCACCGTCCTGGGAGCGTGAGAAGTTGCCTCTCTGGAACGCATCAAACACATGAGCTACGAGATCATCAGCGATGCCGGGGCCGTCGTCTTCCACACTCAATCGGTACCAACCATCCCGCTCACAGCCTCGAATACGGATACAACCGGGTACGGCATGGCGTCGCGCGTTCTCCAACAAGGCCAACAAGGCTTGCCGGATCCTGGCCGGGTCACAGCGCACGTGCTCAGAATCGAGTTCAACGACAGGAATCAAGCCAGCGGACGCCAGGCGGGGCCGTAGCAGCTGTAGCAATGAGTCGATCTCCAGGGAAATATCGGCGTCGGTCAAGTGAAGCTGGAGATGGCCGCTGTCCGCCAGCCCCACAACGCGCAAATCCTCAATCAGCCGGGCCAGGTTCTTGACTTGAGAGAGCAGATTGAGAAACTGCTGTTCATTCGCTTCGAAGACTCCGTCTGCGAGCCCTTGGAGCCGGCCCTGAAGAATGGTGACGGGGGTGCGAAGTTCATGGGCGATCGCAGCGTTCCAGAACAGTTGTTCCTTCGTCATGCGCTGCAGGCGCTCTGCCATGACGTTGAAGTCGTCCACGAGCAGTGCAGCCTCCCCAAGCGAACGATCGCCGGCGACCGCCCTGACTCCCAGGTTTCCGCGTGCGAGATCGCGCAGGCTGTCGGCCACGGATGTCAGCGGCTCGAGAATTCGCCGAGAGAGTTTGATGGCCACGGCCACGGCGAGCGCCAGCGCCGCAAAGGTTGTCAGCACCATCCACAGCCATTCCACTTTCGAAGGCAGCCATTCGCCGACGACGGGAGCCTGGGAGGGCCACAAGTTGAACAGCGCCGCATAGAACGCATAGGAGCCCAGGATGACCAGCAGGATGACCCCGAGTACCACGGCCCCCATGGACAAGACAATTTGCCGGCTGAGCCCCGTGGGCATCTTCACGATGTGCTTCCAAACTTGTAGCCGACTCCCCGCACGCTGGCTGGAACGCCGTTCACGTCGAGGTCTTCCAGCTTCTTGCGCAGCTTGCTGATGTGGCTGTCCACGGTCCGCTCGAGTGTGTCTCCCTCAGGAAGGCAATGAGTCAGCAATTCGATTCGACTGAACACCTGCCGGGGCGATCGTGCGAGGTGTGCCAAGAGTTTGAATTCGGTCAGCGTCAACGAAAGCGAATGTGCGCGGCGCTCGAGCTGAACCGTCACCTCGTGGTGATCCAGATCTATCTTGAAGATGTCCACGCGCATCACCTTGCGGATCTGACTCGGCTGCTCGTTGGATGTTCGCCGCAACACTGCCTGTGCGCGCGCCACGACTTCAGCGGGATTGAACGGCTTGACGACATAGTCGTCAGCGCCGATGCGCAGGCCCATTAGTTTGTCGATGTCCTGATCCAGCGCGGTCAGCATGATCACGGGCGTACCACCGCGGTGCCGAATCTCGGAGAGGACTTGCCAGCCGTCTACGTGTGGCATCTGCACATCCAGCAAGACGAGGTCAGGCTTGAGCGTCATGTGCATTTCCAATGCCCGGCGCCCGTCTGCTGCATGAACGACTTGCAATCCACTGCGCGTGAGATAGGCGGTCAGTATGTCGGCAATCTCGGGTTCATCTTCAGCGACGAGGACGAGCGCCTGAGGCTGTCTCATGCGGGCCGTTCCGGGCACTTCATGACTCGGAGAGTCAGCCATATTGGTGTATTTCCATCAATTCAATCGCGTCCATCATATCTACACAATTCGTTGACGGTTTCCCCATTCCTCGTCCGCAGAATTCCCCGACTTTCAGCACTATTGCTGCGCCACAGGGTTTCTGACGGACATGAAAATCGATTGGGTTCAAAAAAAATGGGGCGTGAAGTCTCTCGCGGCTTTGGCGTCTCTCGCGCTCGTAGGGTGCGAGAACTCAGCGCCGGAGGCCGCCGCACCACCTGCCCAGGTGTCGGTCATCGCGCTGTCGCAGACCCGTGTGGACGCGGTGGATGAATTGCCTGGGCGCGTTGCCGCGGTGCGTACGGCAGAGATCCGTGCTCAGGTAAGCGGTATCGTCCAACGGCGTCTCTTTGAACAGGGGGCAGAGATCAGGGCGGGCCAACCGCTTTTCCAGATCAACCCAGCTCCCTTCAGAGCGGATGTGGAGAGTGCCGCGGCGGCGCTGAAGCGTGCGGAAGCCGCGCGCAACCGGGCGCAGGTGCAAGCTGATCGGCTGCACCCTTTGCTGGATGCCGAGGCCGTAAGCCGACAGGTATACGACGACGCGGTCACGCAGCGCGACCAGGCTCTCGCCGACGTCGCGCAGGCGAAGGCCACGCTTTCGCGCAAACGACTCGATCTGCAGTTTTCCACCGTCGATGCGCCAATTGCCGGTCGAATCGATCAGGCCCTTGTCACGGAGGGTGCGCTGGTCGGCGCGAGCGACACGAACCCCATGGCTCGTGTCCAGCAGATTGACCAGGTCTACGTCGATGTGAGGCAGCCGGCCTCGACGCTGGATGCCATGCGCGACGTACTTTCAAAGAGGTCGGCCGACAACCAGGGACTTCCGGCGGCCATTCTCCGCAGCGACGGAGTGGCTTACCCCGTCAAGGGGCGCATTCTCTTTTCCGGCGTCAATGTGGATGCCGGGACGGGTGACGTGCTGGTGCGTGTTCTCGTGGACAACGCGAAGCGTGATCTGTTGCCCGGCATGTTCGTACGCGCGCGTGTACCGCGGGGTAGTTACCCAGACGCGTTGATGGTTCCGCAGCAAGCAGTGGTGCGCAACGGCAACGAGGTCAAAGTCTGGGTCCTCGATCAGGGAAACAAAGCACATCTGACATCCATTCAGCTGGGTGAACTGATTGGCCGGCAGTACCGCGTCCGCGACGGATTGCGTGCGGGCCAGAAGATCGTGACGGAGGGAATGGAGCGGCTGACCGATGGCGCGCTGGCCACACCGAGCGCGCTGCCGAAGGCGGCACCGGCTCTCGGCGACGAAGCGCGCTGAGCCAGAGGAAATTAGAGACCATGCCTCAGTTTTTCATCAACCGCCCGGTGTTTGCCTGGGTCGTCGCTGCGTTCATCATCCTGTTTGGATTGATCGCCATCCCCAAGCTACCGATCGAACGGTATCCCTCCGTCGCGCCCCCGACGGTCAATGTCTCCGCGTCCTATCCCGGTGCTTCACCTCAGACAATGAACGACGCGGTGGTCGGGCTGATCGAGCGCGAACTCTCCAGTGTCAAGAACCTGCTCTATTTCGAGTCGTCCGCCGATACTTCCGGGGCCGCTCAGATCGTGGCGACGTTCAAGCCGGGCACCGAGCCCGACATGGCGCAGGTGGACGTACAGAACCGACTCAAAGCGATCGAGCCGCGTTTGCCGCAGGTCGTGCGGCAGAACGGCGTGAACGTCGAGTCCGCGTCCTCCGGCTTCCTGATGATCGTCGGCCTGACTTCTTCAGACGGTCGCTTCGACGAGATCGCGTTGAGCGATTACATGTCGCGCAACATCACCGAAGAGTTGCGGCGCATCGAGGGGGTGGGGAAGGTGCAGTTGTTTGGCGCAGAGCGTGCCCTGCGCATTTGGGTCGACCCGGCCAAACTGACCGCCTATAACCTCTCGATGAGCGATTTGTCCAGTGCGGTCAGCCGCCAGAATGCGCAGATTGCGCCAGGCCGGGTGGGCGACTCTCCTTCGTTGCCGGGCCAACGTGTGACTATTCCGCTGACGGTGCAGGGACAGCTTCAGAACCCCGAGCAGTTCGCCGGGATTGTGCTGCGCGCCAACGCTGACGGGTCGAAAGTCGTGATGAGCGACGTGGCGCGTGTTGAGTTGGGTGCGCAGTCCTACAACTTCGTGAATCGCCAGAACGGCAAGACTGCCACGGCGGCCGCGGTGCAACTGTCGCCCGGTGCCAATGCGGTCAAGACGGCCGAAGGTGTGCGCAAGCGACTGGACGAGTTGAGTCAAAGCCTCCCCCAGGGCATGGAGTACTCCGTTCCGTTCGAGACCGCGCCCTTCGTGAAGATCTCCATCGAAAAGGTTGTCCATACTTTGCTGGAGGCCATGGCGCTCGTGTTTCTGGTGATGTTCCTGTTCCTGCAGAACATCCGCTACACGTTGATCCCAGCCATCGTGGCACCCATCGCGCTGCTCGGAACTTTCGCCGTGATGCTGCTGGCCGGTTTCTCGATCAACGTCCTCACGATGTTCGGCATGGTGCTGGCGATCGGCATCATCGTGGATGACGCAATCGTGGTTGTTGAGAACGTCGAGCGCCTGATGGCCTCCGAAGGCTTGTCACCCAAGGAAGCCACATCCAAGGCCATGCGGGAGATCACGGGTGCCGTCGTGGGCATCACCTTGGTGTTGACGGCGGTCTTCATTCCCATGGCCTTCGCCAGCGGTTCCGTGGGCGTGATTTACAAGCAGTTCACGCTGTCCATGGCCGTGTCCATCCTGTTTTCCGCGTTTCTCGCGCTCAGCCTGACGCCCGCACTGTGCGCCACGCTACTCAAGCCAGTGGCGCCAGGCCATCACGAGGGGCGTGGCTTGTTCGGTTGGTTCAACCGCTCTTTCGATCGTTTGACGCAGAAGTATGAATCGGGGGTGGTCTTGCTGGTCAAACGCGCCGGCCGGGTGATGATTGCGTTTACGGTGATCGCGGCGGTGCTGGTGTTCGCATTCCGCCAGTTGCCATCGGCTTTCCTTCCTGAGGAAGACCAAGGCTACTTCATGACGTCGTTTCAGTTGCCGTCGGACGCAACGACCGAACGCACGCTCGATGTGGTCAAGAAGTTCGAGCAGCATGCAGCCGCACGTGCAGGCATCGGCGACAGCCTATCCATCCTGGGCTTCGGCTTCTCCGGCTCGGGGCCGAATGCAGCCCTGGCCTTCACCATGCTCAAGGACTGGAAGTATCGCGACGGCGCGACCGCCCAGGAGGAGGTCGCTCAGGCGCAGCAGGCGATGTCGCAGTCAGCCGAAGGCACGGTGATGAGCCTGATGCCCCCGGCGATCGAGGGCCTCGGCAACTCGTCGGGATTTGCCCTGCGATTGCAGGACCGGGCCAACCAGGGCCATGAGGCGCTGAAGGCGGCTGAGGCCAAGCTGTTGCAGCTCGCGGCACAGAGCAAGCTCGTGACGGCGGTCTATCCGGACGGTTTGCCTGCGGGCACCAGCATCCAGCTGGACATTGACCGGCAGAAGGCTCAGGCACTGGGCGTGTCCTTCGGCGATATCAGCGACACCCTGTCTGCGGCCATGGGTTCGCTCTACGTCAACGATTTCCCCAACGCAGGGCGCATGCAGCAGGTCATCATCCAGGCCGATGCGCCAGCGCGCATGCAACTCGATGACGTGCTCAAGCTCTATGTTCGCAACGCAAGCGGCGCCATGGTGCCGTTGCGCGAAGTTGTCACGCCGATCTGGAGCGAGACACCGCTGCAACTGGTGCGCTACCAGGGCTACCCTACGTCGCGGTTGTCGGGCAACGCGGCGCCCGGCGTATCCAGTGGCGACGCCATGGCCGAGATGGAGCGGCTGGCCGCACAGCTTCCGAAGGGCTTCGCCGTGGAGTGGACGGGGCAATCGCTGCAAGAGCGCGAGTCGGCCTCGCAGGCACCGATGCTCATGGCCTTGTCCATGCTGGTCGTCTTTCTGGTGCTGGCCGCCTTGTATGAAAGCTGGTCCATCCCTGTGTCGGTCATGCTCGTCGTGCCACTGGGGCTGATCGGCGCGGTGGTCGCAGTGCTGCTGCGAGGCCTGCCCAATGACGTGTTCTTCAAGGTGGGAATGATCACCGTCATAGGCTTGTCGGCCAAGAATGCGATCTTGATCGTCGAGTTTGCCAAGCAGCTGCGCGAGCAGGGCAAGGGGTTGGTCGAGTCGGCTGTGATGGCGGCGCGCCTGCGGCTGAGGCCGATCCTGATGACGTCGCTGGCGTTCGCCTTGGGTGTCGTGCCTTTGATGATTGCCATGGGGGCGAGCGCCGCGACCCAGCACGCCATCGGCACCGGTGTGTTCGGCGGCATGGTGAGCGCCACATTGCTCGCGGTGTTCTTCGTGCCGGTGTTCTTCGTCTCGGTATTGGGACTCCAGGAACGCATCGGAAAGCGGCGCGCCACGCGCCACGCACAGCGGGCGCTGCCCCAGATTGCAGAGGATTGATTCATGCGGTTTCTTCTACTTCCCCTGGTGCTGGCACTTTCGGGATGCTCCTTGGCGCCGAAACTCGTAACGCCCGACACACCGGTCCCCGCAATGTTTCCGATGCAGGCCCATGATGCCGCGCCCGGCGTTCATGCCGCCGACCTTGGCTGGCGGACGATGTTCAAGGATTCACAGCTGCAGCGACTGATCGAACTGTCCTTGGCCAACAACCGCGACCTGCGAATTGCCGCGCTCAACGTCGAGGCCGCGCAGGCCCAGTTTCGCGTTCAGCGCGCAAGCAGGCTGCCGGCTTTGGAGGTCAATGGCTCGGCATCGCGCGAGCGTGCACTGGGCGCCGGCAATCCAGGCAGCACGGCCGCGCCGCGCTCCAGCATCCAGGAGCAAACAAGCCTGGCCCTGGGTCTGAGCGCCTTCGAGATCGACCTTTTCGGTCGTGTCCGATCGCTGTCGGACGCTGCATTTGCGCGTTACCTGGCCAGCGACGAAGGGCGGCGCAGCGTTCAGCTATCACTGGTCTCCGCGGTGGCCGATGCCTGCTTTTCCGAACGGCTGGCGCACAGCCAGTCGCAGCTGTCGCAACGAACCTTCGCCGGCTGGCAACAATCGCTGGACCTCGCGCGGCGGCTCAAGCAGGCTGACCAGAACAGCGGGCTGGAGGTAGCGCAGGCCGAAGGCCAGGTTGCGACGGCTGAAGCCGATCTCGAGGCTCGCGAACGCGCGCTGGCGCAGTCCCGCAATGCATTGCAACTGTTGATTGGCGGAGAGATCCCCGAGGACCTGCTAGGGATCGGGATGCCGGAAGATCCCCCGGTCGTCACCCGCCTGCCTGCCGGATTGCCATCGGATCTCTTGAGCCGGCGACCTGACATTCGGCAAGCCGAGCAAAACCTCGCGGCCGCCAACGCAAGCATCGGTGCCGCGCGCGCGGCATTCTTTCCCCGACTGTCACTCACTGCGTCCTTGGGGTACGCAAGCCCCGCCTTGAGCGGATTGGTGGGCGCCGACCATCGTACGTGGCGATTTGCGCCACAGATCACCCAACCGCTATTCCAGGGCGGCAGCTTGCGAGCCGAGTTGCGGCTCGCGGAGATACGCAAATCGACCGCCATCCTGGAGTACGAGCGGGCCGTCCAGACGGCTTTCCGTGAAGTGGCCGACGGCCTCGCCGGCACCGCGACCTATGGTCGCCAGATCGACGCCCAGACCCGGGTAGTCGCGAGCGCGCAAAAGCGTCTCGATCTCTCCACATTGCGTCACCGATACGGTCTTGAGGGGCGACTGGAGTTGCTCGATGCCCAGCGCCAGCTTTATGCCGCCAGCCAAGCCTTGCTCGACCTGCGTCGTAACGAGATCGGCAATGCGGTCTTGCTCTACAAAGCCCTTGGAGGCGGGCTGCTTGAGAAAACCGTTGAGCCAACGGCCAGCCCGGTTGAACCGCATAGCGCGTGGGCAAGCTGAATGTCACTGCGAGCAGACGCCAGCCTGACCAGTGGCGGTATCTCCGCTGCGCAAGACGCAGTAGATGCGGTGACGCCTTGGCAGTTTCGCTTCTGGTGCGTCTTCATCGGTCAGGCGTTCTCACTTCTGGGTTCAGCACTCACGCAGTTCGTGCTGCCGTGGTGGATCACCGACAAGACGGGGAGCCTGTCCGCGCTCGCAACAGCTGGTACGGCGGCACTGTTGCCGCAGGGCGCTACTCGGCCCCGTTGGAGGCACGTTCGCCGACCGCTACAGCCGCCGCTTGCTGATGATTGGGGCCGACGCCAACAGTCATGCGCGAGCTTCGAGACGAACTCCCGCTGCTGCGGAACGGCCTCGCGTTCAACCTCTTCGAGCGATTGCAGCAGTTGAGTTTTAAGGCGTGGACGCATTGCGATCTCTTCGTGCAACGTCGTATGGGCGCGTGTATTGATCGGTGTTGAGGCCGTGACGGCACCTTCGTGAGGCCGAACTGACGCTTGATCACCAGCAACGGGTACGCCGCCTTCTCCCGGATGCCGGTCTTGCGGTATTCCTGCTTGCGCGCTCTGGCTTCGGCTCGGGGCTCTTGCATCTTCGCCATGTCGCCGGACCGGCGCGCACTGTGTCACTACACGTCAGTCGATGCTACTTGTGCCACCGACGCATTCACAGCTGGCCCTGGTGAGGCGCGTCGCGCAGTACGATGAGTCCGTCGTCGTCGAGCGCGACGGTGTCACCGGGGGCGAACGCGATGCCGCCGATGTCGAGTTCGACGTCGCTTTCGCCAACGCCAATTCCGCCGCCGCGCCGAGGAACCCGGCCCAGCGCCAGCACAACGAGATCGAGCGCTGACAATGCTTCGACATCGCGGACCGCGCCGCTAATGATCACACCGCGCCAGCCATTGGCGATGCCGATCGAGGCCATGCGATCGCCGAACACTGCGGCACGCAAGGAGCCGCGTGCGTCGATGACCAGGAGGCGGCCTTCGCCGGGCATTTCGAGCGTCTTGCGTATTAAAGACGCATCCTCGAAAGTCCTGACGCACGCGATGCGCGCTGTCGCCGCGCGGCATCCGCCGTAGGAAATAAAAGGCGCGTTGCAAACCAGCACGGCGTCCCCGTGCTGGTCACAGAGATCGGAGGTGCGCATCACTGGGTTCAGTCCAGCGTCGCGCCCGAGAGCTTCACGAGCTTCTGGTGCTTTGCCAGCTCGGCCTGGAAGAAGGCGGGCGCGGTGTCCGGTCCCTTGTCGAGCACGGTGAGCCCTTGCCCGGCGATGGCGGTCTTCGCCTCGGGCGAAGCCATCGCGGCCTTGATGGCGGCGTGGTAGCTCTCCACCATCGGGCTGGGCAGGCCCGCCGGCCCGACCAGTGCAATCCACGCATCGAAGCTGTAGCCCGGCACGCCGGCCTCGGCCAGCGTCGGCACGTCGGGCAGCGCGGCCGAACGCGTGCCGGTGCTCACCGCCAGCGCGCGCAAGGTGCCGGCCTTGACCTGCGGCGCCACCTGCGAGATCGACACGAACCCCAGCTGCACCTGCCCGCCGATCATGTCGGTGATCAGCGGCCCGGTGCCGCGGTAGGGCACGTGCTTCATGCGGATGCCGGTCTCGCTCACCAGCAGCTCGCCCGCCAGGTGCAGCGTGCTGCCGTTGCCGGCCGAGCCGTAGTTCAGCGCGTCGGGGTGGGCCTTGGCATGCGCGACCAGCTCGGCCACGTTCTTCACCGGCAAGGCCGGGTTCACCACCAGCACCAGCGGCACGGTGGCCAGCACCGCGATGGGCGTGATGTCCTTCAGGCTGTCGTAGGGAATCGTCTTGTAGATGCCGGGGTTGATCACGTGGTTCGAAGAGATCATG